>NZ_JABAIC010000005.1:0-363064 GCF_012641315.1 Novosphingobium sp. ERW19 | reverse complement strand
CGCGCAGGTAGTGCGTCTGCCCCCGAACTTCGGCGGGGTAGAGCCCCCAGACGTCGACCATCCACGCCGCGGCGCCCGCGGGATCGGGCAGGGCAATTTCGATGCTGCGCAACTTCACTTGGCGTTCTCCTGATCGAATCCGGCAGCCTTGAGGCCTGCCAGCGCGCAGTCCTCGTCACACTCGCCGGTATCGCCGCTGATGCCCACGGCACCAATGATCGCGCCGCCTGTGCGGATCAGCACGCCGCCGGGCGAGAAGGCGATGTTGCCGCCCACCGCCACGCTCACGCTCTGGAAGAAGGCGGGATTGCCCTTGGCGCGTTCTGCCAGGACGCGGGTATCATCGCCCATGCCGAGCGCGCCCATCGCCTTGGCGCGGGCGATGTCATGGCGGAACAGGCTGGCCCCGTCCTCGCGCGCGAAGGCCGCCGGATGGCCGCCGGCATCGAGCACGATCACCGCAAGCGGCCTGGCACTGCGCGAGCGCGCCTCTGCCAGTGCGGCGGTGACGATGGTCTGGGCTGCGTTGAGCGTCAGGCTCATGCCGCAATCTCCTGCTTCTGGCGCAGCATCGCATCGCGCAAGGCCAGCAGGTCTGCCGCAGCGCCGGTGCCGAACACATAGTGATCGGGGCGCACCAGCACGGCATCGACATTGTGGTCCACCAGCCAGTTCAGTACCGCGCCGTTGTCGGGCAGATCGCTGGCCACGACAGCGCCGTCCGTGCCGCCGTCGCGCACGAACAGGCGCCAGCCCTGGCCGACGAGATCGTCGAGCTTGCGCCCGTCTGTGAGAATCGGCTGGATGAAGCGCTGGCCTGCGGCAG
The DNA here is from genome assembly GCF_012641315.1 of Novosphingobium sp. ERW19. NCBI lineage: Bacteria > Pseudomonadati > Pseudomonadota > Alphaproteobacteria > Sphingomonadales > Sphingomonadaceae > Novosphingobium > Novosphingobium sp. ERW19. Next base: position 362,238 of record NZ_JABAIC010000005.1, on the reverse strand, counting down.
GCGTGCCCTGCGCCACGAAGCCGGTCGAGATCGCCGGGATCAGGTCTGCCGCGGTCTCGCCTGCCTTCTGCGCCGATTGCGCGCGGATGCTGGCATCGCGCTGCGCCGCCCGGGCCGGATCGAGTTCGCAGATATAGCGCCCGGCCGCTACCGCCGCGCCGATCACGCCGCGCACGTGCGGGTCGCGCTCGGGCTGGTAGGTCGTCAGGATGGCCTCGTCCGCGCCATCGTTGACGATCGCCGCCATCTTCCAGGCAAGGTTGGCCACATCGCGCAGGCCATGGCACATGCCCTGTCCGAAGAACGGCGGGGTCTGGTGCGCGGCATCGCCGGCCAGGAACACGCGGCCCACCTGCCACTGCTCGGCCACCAGCCCGTGGAAGCGGTAGGTAGCGGCGCGCACGATCTTGTGCGGTACGTCTTTCATCCAGGCGCCGACCAGGGCCGCGACATTCTCCTCGCGCATCATCTCGGCATCGTCTTCGTGCGGCAGGAGCATGAACTCCCAGCGGCGATGGTTGCGGCGGCCCGGGACCACCGTTGCCGGGCGATTGGGATCGCACATCATCACCGAGAGGCGCTGCAGGTCCGCGCCCTCGGGCACGCCGGTCAGGTCCGGGAAGGTCACCGGCCCTTCCACTTCGGCATCGACCACCAGCCACGGCTCCTCGAAGCCGAGATCGTCGAGCTTGACGCCCAGCGCCTTGCGCACCGGGCTGCGCGAGCCATCGGCAGCAATCGCCCAGCGCGCGGTCAGGCTGCGCTGCGCGCCATCCTGCGCGTAGGTCACCGTCACGCCGTCATCGCCTTGCGAGAGCGAGGTGAACTCGGCGCCCAGCAGCAGACCGATGCTGCCCCCGATGCAGCTGTTGTCGGCAAACGCCGCGCGCAAGTGCGCCTCGAACTCGGGCTGGTAGAAGAAGTAGTCGTTGGCCCACCCGAACGGGCGCGGCTTGCCGACCGTGCCCATGTAGCGGATCACGCCATGATCGGCGCCGACATGGAGGTGCCCGTCGGTCGCCACCATGTCCGGCTCGACCCGGTCGATCACGCCTGCACTCTGGAACAGGCGCATCATCTCGTGATCGAGATGGACCGCGCGCGGCAGCGGATAGTGCTCGGTCTCCTTCTCGAGCACGACCACCGACAGGCCCTGCCTGCCCAGCAGGTTGGCCGCCATCGCACCCACCGGGCCGCAACCGATCACGGCAACGTCAAACATCGTCGACATCAGGCGGCAACCTCGGCAGGCGCCTTGTAGAGCGCGCCGCCCTTCATGATCATGACGAGCTTGTCCTTGTCCTGCAGGATCGAGACGTCCTGCGTCGGATCGCCGTCGACCAGCAGCAGATCGGCCAGCCAGCCCTGCTTCACCCGGCCCACCTCGAGGTCCATCAGTTCGCCGCCCAGCGCGGTTGCTGCGTGCAGCGCCTCGGCCGGGGTGTAGCCGAAGTGATCGACGAAGATCTGCAGGTCGCGCGCATTGCGGCCATTGGGATTGAACGGAAAGCCATAGTCGCCACCGATCAGGATGCGCATGCCCCGGGCCTTCAAGGCGGGCACCAGCTTGGCTTCCAGCGCCATCCGCTCGGCCGCGCTTTTCTTCATGTGGCTCATGTCGATGTGCGGCGGCGGCGTGGCTTCCAGCGCGGCGATCGAAACGCCCGGCGATGGTGCGTAGAACGTCGTGTCCCTGGCCGCGATCATCGCGTCGGCTGCCGCCTCGTCGGCGTAAGAAGCGTGGTAGATGATTCGCGCCCCGGCCTTCAGCGCCAGCTCGATCGCCTTGGGATAATAGGCATGGGTGGCGATCCACAGGCCCGCCTCGCGCGCCGCTTCGCCTGCCGCTTCCATCTCCTCGTCGGTATAGAGCACGTCGCCGGCCGAACCGGGCTTCAGGGCATCCTCGCCCGAGACCACCAGCTTGAGCGAGCCGATACCCTGCTCCTTGCAATAGGCCACGAACTTGCGGATCGCCTCGGCCCCGCGCCCGTTGAACACGTCACCGGTGTCGACGCCCTCAGCCCCTTCCGGGCTGCGCTCCAGCGTCGAAGGCACGAGCCGCGGCCCCGGCGTCTCGCCAGCATCGATTGCCCGCGCCAGCGCAACCTCGATGCCATCCCCCAGCGCGCCTGCCGAATAGGCGCTGGTAAAGCCATGATCGAGCAGCACCCGCGCATTGCGCCACGCCGCCACCTTCAACTCGTCCTCCGGCAGGATGAACTGGTGATAGATCTTCTCCACCGAAGACCCCCACGTCAAATGCGCATGCGCCTCAACCAGCCCAGGCATCAACACACCGCCCGCGCCGTCGATCACGGTGGGGGCTTCGTCGAGAGGAGTCTCCTCGCCTGCAGCCATTACGGCGGCGATTCTGCCATCGCGCACGAGCACCGACTTTGCGCCGTCAAGCAGCGCCTCACCGTCAAAAACCCGGACGTTCCTGATCATCACGGCCATAGCACCCGCCATCCCATTTCTCCCGTTCACCGGGATGACCTAGCTCTCGCTATGGGGCCGGAAAAGTACTGATATGCAATATTTGGATAGTCAGAGCCTATGGAACGGGGCCGCCAAGGCCAATCACAACTCGAGCAGACTGTCATCCCGGACGAGGCTGACCAGACGGAGCCCATGACTTGCCGCCTGTTCGCAAGCCAGCGTGGACGCTGCCGAGATCGTCGCGAGCAATGGGACTCCCGCGATGATCGCCTTCTGCACCAGTTCGAAACTGCAGCGCGCGGTGAGCAGCACGAAATGGTCGGCCATTGCCAGGCCCTTACGAGCCGCTGCGCCGATCAGCTTGTCGAAGGCATTATGCCGACCGACATCCTCGCGCACCAAGCAGATCGTGCCGTCGGCATCACACAGCGCTGCCGCATGTGCTGCGCCCGTTGCGCGGCCGAGCGCCTGATGGTCACGCATCCGGGCGGCTGCGCGGAAGATCGCATCTGCCCCAACCTCGGTCCGCGCCGCCACCGGCTGCAGCGGCCTCATGACCTGCTCGAGGCTCTCGATCCCGCAAAGCCCGCAGCTTCCCTCGGAAAGCCGCAACCGCGCGCGTTCGAGCAGCGGAGCCGCGCCTTCCGCGGCAAGCTGCACGCGCAGCATCCATCCACCGGCATCAACGCGCGCAGCCTGAGCCGAAACGAACTCGCGCGGGGAAGCGATCAACTGTTCCGACAGGCAGAAGCCGAGCGCGTAGTCTTCAAGATCGACCGGAGTTGCCATCATCACGGCATAGCCTACGCCGTTGATTTCCAATGCGACCGGCGCCTCTTCGATCAGCGCTCTGTCAAGCGTGCGTGAGCTCCGGCCATCTGCGAAGTCTTCCCGGAACGAGAAGATCCTTGTGCCGTCAACCGGCATCGGAGCCATGGACTTGCGGATCGGTGGCGCGGCTCTGCGGAGCGGGAACGCGCCCCTCTGCCAGCCGCGTAAGAGCCTCGGCCGCCACCGGATCGAGCCCGGCAGAGCCTTGGGCGATAAGCGTATCGATCATGCGCGGTGTCCAGAACGAAACGATATGGTCGGCCACTGCCGCCACGGGCTTGTCGTCATGCACCAGGTTGCGCGCGATCTGGTTGGCCATGTAGGCCAGCTTTTCTGCCGTATGCGCGGTCATTCGGCCGGCTCCATCGCGCTGTCCTGGCCCACGATCCGGCGGGAGCGCGAGGCTTGCGCCTCATAGTCTTCCTGCCAGTCGGTCGGGCCGTTGGAAGGCGTGATCTGCACAGCCGTCACCTTGTATTCCGGGCAGTTGGTCGCCCAGTCGGAGTAGTCGGTGGTGACCACGTTTGCTTGCGTCGCCGGGTGGTGGAACGTGGTGTAGACCACGCCCGGGGCCACGCGATCCGTCACTAGCGCGCGCAAGGTCGTCTCGCCAGACCGGCTTGCCAGCTTCACCCAGTCGCCAGACTTGAGGCCACGGTTGTCGGCGTCGGTCGGATGAATTTCGAGAACGTCTTCGGGATGCCAGACAGTGTTCGCCGTGCGCCGCGTCTGCGCGCCGACGTTGTACTGGCTGAGGATGCGCCCGGTCGTCAGCAGTAGCGGGAAACGAGGGCCGGTGCGCTCGTCGGTCGGCACATAGTCGGTCACCACGAACTTCCCCTTGCCGCGCACGAACCCATCGATGTGCATGATCGGCGAGCCATCTGGCGCCGTGTCGTTCACCGGCCACTGCAGCGAACCTTCGGCATCCAATCGCTTGTAGTTCACGCCCGTAAAGGTCGGCGTAAGCCGTGCGATCTCGTCCATGATCTCGGACGGATGCGTGTAGTTCCAGTCCAGCCCGATGGCGCGGGCCAGTTCCTGCGTGACCTGCCAGTCTTCATATCCGTTGAGCGGCTCCATCACCTTGCGCACTGGCTGGATGCGGCGCTCGGCATTGGTGAAGGTGCCGTTCTTTTCAAGGAAGGTCGATCCCGGCAGGAAAACGTGGGCGTAATTCGCGGTCTCGTTGAGGAACAGGTCGTGGACGATCACGCATTCCATCGCGGCAAGGCCCGCCGCGACATGCTTGGTGTCGGGGTCGGACTGGAGGATGTCCTCGCCTTGGATGTAGATCGCCTTGAACTGCCCGTCGGTTGCGGCGTCAAGCATGTTGGGGATGCGCAGGCCCGGTTCGGGATCGATCTTCACGCCCCACTCGGCTTCGAACAGGTCGCGCGTTGCCTTGTCCGAAACGTGGCGATAGCCGGAAAGCTCGTGCGGGAAGCTGCCCATGTCACAGGCGCCCTGCACGTTGTTCTGCCCGCGCAAGGGGTTCACGCCGACACCGCGACGACCGATGTTGCCGGTGGCCATAGCGAGGTTGGCGATGGCCATGACGGTGGACGAGCCTTGGCTGTGCTCGGTGACGCCAAGACCGTAATAGATCGCGCCGTTGCCACCCTTGGCGTAGAGGCGTGCCGCGCCGCGAATGGCTTCGGGATCAACGCCGATCACGGGCGAAAGGAACTCGGGGCTGTTGCGCTCTGCCGAAACGAATTCTGCCCAGTGCTGGTATTCGTCCCAATCGCAACGTTCACGGATGAACGCTTCGTTGGCGAGGCCTTCGGTGACGATCACGTGGGCAATCGCTGTCAGTATCGCCACGTTGGTGCCGGGGCGCAGCGGCAGGTGGTAGTCCGCCTCGATATGCGGTGAGCGGACCAGATCTGTGCGGCGCGGGTCGATCACGATCAGCCTGGCACCCTGACGCAGGCGCCGCTTCATCCGGCTGGCGAAGACCGGGTGCCCGTCGGTCGGGTTCGCGCCGATCACGAGGATCACGTCGCTGTCCTCGACGCTGTCGAAGTCCTGCGTACCCGCCGAAGTGCCGAACGTGGTCTTGAGGCCATAGCCGGTGGGCGAATGGCAGACGCGCGCGCAAGTATCGACGTTGTTCGTGCCGAAGCCCGCCCGGATCAGCTTCTGGACGAGGAACGTCTCCTCGTTGGTGCAGCGGCTGGAAGTGATGCCACCCAGTGCGTTGCGGCCGTAAGTTTCACGGATGCGGTTGATCTGGCCCGCCGCATAGGTCAGCGCCTCTTCCCACGAAACCTCACACCATGGCTGATCGATGGTCTCGCGGATCATCGGCGAGAGGATGCGCTCCTGGTGCTGGGCATAGCCCCAGGCGAAGCGGCCCTTGACGCAGGAGTGCCCGCGATTGGCCTTGCCGTCCTTCCAGGGCACCATGCGCACCAGCTGTTCGCCACGCATTTCGGCGCGGAAAGTGCAGCCAACGCCGCAATAGGCGCATGTCGTCACGACAGCGCGCTCGGGCTTGCCGATCTCCTTGACCGCCTTTTCCTGCAGGGTCGCCGTCGGGCAGGCCTGCACGCAGGCACCGCAGGAAACGCATTCGGACGACAGGAAGCTGTCCGAGGCAAAGCCCGCCGAAACCTTGCTGTCAAACCCGCGCCCGTCGATCGTCAGCGCCAGCGTTCCCTGCACTTCATCACAAGCACGCACACAGCGCGAGCAGACGATGCACTTGCTGGGATCAAAATCGAAGTAGGGGTTCGAGATGTCCGGCATCGCGCCGAGATGGTTTTCGCCCTCATAGCCATAGCGCACATCGCGCAGGCCCACGGCGGCGGCCTGATCCTGCAGTTCGCAATCGTTGTTGGCGCTGCAGGTCAGGCAATCGAGCGGGTGATCGGAGATGTAAAGCTCCATCACCCCCTTGCGCAGCTTCTGCAGGCGCGGGGTCTGGGTGTGGACTTTCATGCCCTCGGCCACCGGGGTGGTGCAGCTTGCAGGCGTGCCGCGCATCCCGTCGATCTCGACAAGGCACAGGCGGCACGATCCGAACTGCTTGAGATTGTCGGTGGCGCAGAGCTTGGGGATCGAACCGCCGGTCAGAGCCGCCGCGCGCATTACGGTCGTGCCGGAGGGCACCGTTACTTCGCGTCCGTCGATGAAGCAGGTCACTTCCGTGTCGCTGCGGACTTCCGGGGTGCCAAAGTCGGCCTGGCGTTCATAACCCATGGGATTGCTCCTCGGCGGCCATCAGATCCGCCGGTGTATTGATATTAGCAGGATTTTCGGAAAGGCGCACCGCCCGCGCGCCGACCAGTTCGGCAAAAGCGCGCATCGAATGTCGGGCATCGCTGGTCAGCAGCGCATCGAGCGTGGCCGAGGCGCTGGGAGGCCACAGCCCGATCACTGGCTGGCTTTCGCAATAGGAGGGCGCCGGCTGCAACTGGGCGGCCAGACCTTCGCCCAAGCCAAAGCTGTCGACCGAACAGGTCAGCACTTCATCGTAACCCGCATCGCGCGCATGGTGGAGCGCAGCGGCAATTCCGCCCAGTGGACCCATGTCAGCGCGCGGCCAGTCTGGCAGCGTGGGCGCAGGCGCTTCCTCTCGCCCCACCACGACCACCGCATCGCACTGCGCCGCCAAGGCATCCACCGCCCGCGCTAGCAGCGTGCGCCCGCCCAGTTCGGCCAGCGCCTTGTCGCTGCCGAACCGGGTGGAGCGTCCACCGGCAAGGACGGCGCCCAAGATCACTCGGCCGCTTCCTTTGCCGGAGCGGCGCCGAAATCCTCGGGGAAGTTGCGCAGCGCCGAAAGCACCGGATAGGGCGTGAAGCCGCCCAGCGCGCAGAGCGAGCCGAACTTCATCGTCTCGCACAGGTCTTCCAGCAGGACGATCTCGTCCGCCAATGACCGCTGCGCCTTGCGGGCGTTGTGCATCTGCGGCAGCGCCTCGACCTTGTCGGGCGTCCGACCCGACCGCGCACGGATACGGTCGATAAGTTCTACGCCGCGTGTCGAGCCAATGCGGCAGGGCGTGCACTTGCCGCAGGATTCGGCGGCGCAGAATTCCATGGCGAAGCGCGCCTGGCGGCTCATGTCTGCCGTATCGTCGAACACGGTGATCCCGGCGTGGCCGATCAGGCCATCGGCGGCGGCAAAGGCTTCGTAATCGAACGGCAGGTGGAAATCGGACGGCGCGTGATAGGCGCCCAGCGGCCCGCCCACCTGCACTGCGCGCACCGGACGGCCCGATGCCGTGCCACCGCCAATATCGTTGACCAGTTCGCCCAGCGTGATGCCGAAGCCCACTTCGAACAGCCCGCCGTGTTTCACGTTGCCCGCGATCTGGATCGGCATCGTCCCCTTGGACCGGCCGAAGCCCACACCCGCATAGGCCTCGGCTCCATTGGCCAGGATCCATGGCACGGCGGCCAGCGTCAGCACGTTGTTGACCACGGTGGGCTTGCCGAACAGCCCTTCCAGCGCCGGCAGTGGCGGCTTGGCCCGCACTTCGCCGCGCTTGCCTTCAAGACTGTTCAGCAGCGAAGTTTCCTCGCCACAGACATAGGCGCCCGCGCCCACCCGCACTTCCAGTTCGAACGGCGCGATGAGGTGCGCCGACGCGCGCACTGCCGCTTCCATCTTGGCAATCGCGTGCGGATACTCGCTGCGAATGTAGACGTAACCCTTCTGCGCGCCGACGGCGTGGGCGGCAATCGCCATGCCCTCGACCAGCATGAACGGATCGCCCTCCATCACCATGCGGTCGGCAAAGGTCGCGCTGTCGCCCTCGTCGGCGTTGCAGACGATGTATTTGCGGTCAGCGGAGGCCTTGGCCACGGTCGTCCACTTGATGCCTGCCGGGAAGCCGGCACCGCCGCGCCCGCGCAGGCCGGATTCGGTCACTTGCGCAATCGTCGCCTCTGGGCCGAGTGCGCGCGCCTTGGCGAGCCCCTGCCAGCCACCGTGCGCGGCGTAGTCTTCAAGGCTGAGGGGCCGCGTCTGGCCAGCGCGCGCGAAGGTGAAGCGCTGCTGGCGGGCAATGAAGGGATGCGCTGCAATCGGGCCGATGGCCTTGGCCGAACTGCCTGCCAGCACGGCGGCAACGTCTTCAGGCTCCAGCGAGCCGAAGCCCTGACCATCAATCTCGGCCAGCGGTTCCAGCCAGTGCATGCCCCACGATGACACGCGCTCAACGGTGCAACCTGCCGCGGCGAATGCGGCCGCCACATCGTTAGCGCCGCAAGCCAGCGCCAGCGCATCGTCGCTGATCCGGACAAGTGTCATGCCAGCGCCTCCACCAGCGCACCCAGCTTAGCTGCATCGAGCCGTGCATGGACCTTGCTGCCGACCATCGCGTTTGGCCCCACCGAGCACAGCCCCAGACAATAGACGGTCTCGACCTTCACCCGTCCGCTGTCCGACAATGTCGCCGCAAGCGCATCGACGCCGCGCGCCTGGCACGCTTCCGCCCGGCACAGCTTCAGCACAGGGCGCGGATCGGCTTCCGCATGGAAATCATGGTAGAAGCTGACAACCCCCTGCACTTCGGCGCGGCTGAGGTTCAGCGCCTGCGCAATCGCGCGGATCGCCTCTTCCGAAACGTGGCCGTATTCGGCCTGCACGTCATGCAGGATCGGAAGCAGCGGGCCTTCCCGGCCTGCGTGTGCGGCGATGATCTGGGGCAGTCGTTCCATGGCGCTCCGATCTTGTCCGAAACAGACCGGTGGTCAAATCGAAAAAGTCGAACCTTGATAGAGCTCTTCTATCAAAGTCCGGCAAGGCTGCGCGAAACGGCCAGCGCCGTGCTGGCCATAGGGCTGAGCGGCACGCGATTGACCACGACCAGGCCGATGCGGCGTGGCATGTCGCCATCGTCCAGCACCGCGCAGCATGCCCACGGCAACCCTGCCAGAAGGCTGGCATAAGTATCGGGCACGATGGTGCAAAAGCCCCCGGAGCGGACGAGGTCAAACAGCGTGACATAGCTGTCCGCCACCGCCCGCGGCGTTATCGCCAGCCCGCGATCCAGCATGCGCGCGTCGAGTATGCGGCGGAACTGCATGCCCTGGTGAAGGAGGCACAGCGGTTGCACAGAAGCCTCTTCCCACTTGATTTCCGTCAGACCGCCGAGCGGGCCATCCGCGCGCGTCACGAACAGGTAACGCTCTGCGTGAAGCGGCACGGTCAGCACATTGGCCGGAGTTTCGTGATCGAGATAAGTCAGGCCCGCATCGCACTCGAAGGTGTTCAGCGCGCGCTCGATCTCGCGCGAGGTGGCAGAGCGTACGGACAGGCTCAGGCCCGGATGTCGCTGAAGCAGAGTGTCGCCGAACTGGCCGGCAAGCGGCAGCGCCGCAGGGATGGCGGCAAGGGCAAATTGCCCGGTAATCGATGCAGAACGCGCCGCCACCGAACTCGTCATCCCCGCCACCGCGCCGAGAATCTGTTCGGCCCAGGGCAGCATTGCCTCCCCCTGCGGCGTCAGCCCCACAAAGCGCCGGTCCCGCTCGATCAACCGATGGCCAACCTCGCGCTCCAGCGCGGATAGCCCGGCAGACAGCGTTGGCTGTGAAACGCCGCATTCCTGCGCGGCATTGGCAAAGTGCCGCAGGCGGGCGATGGTCACGAAATAGCGGAGCTGGCGCGGGTGCATGGCCTCATGCCTAGGTTGATAGGATGCACCTATCAAGCGAGATACTTCCCCAAATGGCAGGTCTCGCAAGGGAGCAGGCGGGCGCATAGGGCACCTATGGACAGTGCCCAGCTTTCGGAACGGAGCCTGACGGTGTGGTACGATGGTGCCTGTCCGCTCTGCTCGCGCGAGATCGCGGCGATAAGGCGGCTGGATCGCCAGGGCGTCATCGCCTTTGTCGACATTGCCGATTGCGCTGCCGCCTGCCCGATCGACCGAGAGGCCGCGCTCGCGCGGTTCCATGTGCAGGAGGGCGGAGAAGTCCTTTCCGGCGCGGCGGCGTTTGCGGCAATGTGGCGTGCGATCCCGGCCTTGCGCTGGCTGGGCTTGCTGGCCCGCTGGCGCCCCCTGGAAATCGTGCTGGAGCGTTGTTATCGCTCATTTCTTGTGATCCGTCCTGCACTGCAAAGGCTATTGAAATGAGCGGATCGCGTTATCGCAAGGTGCCCTCGGCGCGGCTTTCGCGGCTGGCAGCGTTCGGCCAGTTGGCCGGGGGCGTGGCCGGTGGGGTGCTTGCCGAAGGTGCGCGGCGGCTTGCCCGCGGCGAGGCGCCGAAGCTTTCGGACCTGCTGCTAACCCCCGGAAATGCCATGAGAGTTGCCGACCAGCTCTCTCGTCTGCGCGGCGCGGCGATGAAGCTGGGGCAGATGATCTCGCTCGATGCCGGTGACGTGCTTCCGCGCGAACTGACCGAAATTCTGTCCCGATTGCGGGATTCGGCGCATTTCATGCCGCCTGCCCAGTTGGAGCGTGTGCTGAGCGCGGAGTGGGGTGCAGGTTGGCGCGCGAAGTTTCGGCACTTCGGGGCGCAGCCGATTGCAGCTGCTTCGATTGGGCAGGTGCACAAGGCTGTCCTGCCCGATGGCCGGGTGCTGGCCATCAAGGTGCAATACCCTGGAATTGCTGCAAGTATTGACGCTGACGTGGACAATGTGGCCACGCTTTTGCGCGTCTCGGGGCTGCTACCGCAGGGCCTCGACATCAATCTCCAACTCTCCGAGGCAAAGCGGCAACTCCACGAGGAGTCGGACTATCTCCGCGAGGCAGAGATGATGCAGCGCTATGGCAAGATGCTTGCCGGCGAGGACGCATTTCTCGTCCCCCAGGCATACGCCCCCCTCTCGGGCCGCAACGTCCTGGCGATGGACTTCATCGAAGCGCGTCCGATCGAAAGCCTTCTCACCGCGCCTCTCGAAGTGCGCAACAAGGTGATGGGGGCGCTGCTTGGCCTGACCTTGCGCGAACTGTTTGCGTTCGGCTTCATGCAGACCGATCCGAACTTCGCCAACTTCCGCTGGCAGCCTGAGACCGGCAAGCTGGTGCTGCTTGACTTCGGTGCCGCGCGCGAGGTTCCGGGGGCCACGACCGAGGCCTACCGGCGGATGTTGATGGCGGGGCTGGCGGAGGACCGCGATGCCTTGCGGGCCGCCTTGACCAAGGTCGGTTTCGTTTCAGATCAGCAGCTTGCCCGCCACGGCGCAGCCTTTGACCGGATGCTCGACGTTTTGATCGGCCATCTTGGAAAACCCGGTCTGTTCGATTTCTCCGACCGCTCCTTTGTCGAGCGGGTGCGGGCCGAAGCCGAGAAGGTCGCCGCGGACCGCGCTTCGTGGCAAGTTCCCCCGGTCGATACGCTGTTCGTGCAGCGCAAGGTCAGCGGTACAGCGCTGCTCGCCATCCGCATGAAGGCGCAGTTGCCGTTGTGCGAGATGGTGGCAGAGGCAATCGGCGGCGACTGTCCTCCACAGCAAACGCTTCGTCGCGCATTGGGTTAGCAACGGAACAGGCGAGCGGAAATTCCGTTTTCGTTTCATGCAGATAGATCTCCACCAGCGAAGCACCTCCCTCCCCGCTTCGGAGGCCCCCCGCTTCCAAAGCGACACGATCCAGCAGGCGCTGGCGCGTTGGAACCGTGAGCGCCTGAGCCCCCAGTTTCCGTCCTCGGACTGGAACCAGCACTTCGAGCATGAAGCGCAGATGCGCTATCTAGAAACCTCGTTCCTCGAGGAATTGCGCGCCGAGGTGGCCGACCGCGCCCGCGAGGCGCCGACTGATGTTGATGGCTTCGTCGAATGGTTCGAGGACCTCAAGCAGACCGGCCCCGGCCAAGGTGACCCGCTGTTCCCGTGGCTGGCCGACAGCGCCAACGAAGTGCAGCTGCGCTGGTTCTTCGAACAGGAAGCGGCAGGCGAAGCCGGGTTCGATGATCTTGTCGCCTATACCCAGGTCAAGCTCCCGGTCAGCGCGAAGCTCGAACTTGCCCGCAACTACTGGGACGAGATGGGCCGTGGCAACGTGCGCGGGATGCACGGGCCGATGCTCAATGATCTGGCCGTGACCATGGGCGTGGAGCCGACCATCGAGAACACCGTGTGGGAAAGCCTTGCTCTCGCCAACGCGATGACCGGCATGGCCACCAATCGCGGTTTCGCATGGCATTCGGTCGGTGCGCTGGGCGTGATCGAGCTGACGGCGCCGGGCCGCTCGGCCATGGTCGCCAAGGGCCTGCGCCGCATCGGCCTGTCCGACCGTGAACGCCGCTACTTCGATCTTCATGCCGTGCTCGACGTGAAGCACAGCGAGGACTGGAACCGCGAGGCACTGCGGCCGCTGGTCGAGGTAGACCCGCGCCGCGCCACGGCGATGGCCGAAGGTGCGCTGATGCGCCTAATGTGCGGCAAGCGCTGTTTTGCACGTTACCGTGCGACACTCTGGGGATAATCGCACATCGGGATGTGATTCAGGTTGACCTGCGCCATCGCGATGTGACACACGCGACTCATGGCACAGGACATTGTGGCGCGTGCGCGCAAGCTCATCGAGGATCGGGTCATATCGCGGGCGGCGCTCGCCCGCGCGGCCGGTCTGCACCCCAACACCTTGCGCGATGCGCTCTCGCCGGATTGGAACCCGACCGCGGATACGCTGACCAAGCTTGAACGAGCGATGGACGACAGCGATGACGAGGACTTCGCGCTGGCGACGGTCGAGGAAATCATTGCCGACGTCCGCAATGGCCGCATGGTCATCCTCGTCGATGACGAGGACCGCGAGAACGAAGGCGATCTCGTCATCCCCGCACAGATGGCAACGCCTGAATCCATCAACTTCATGGCTACCCATGGCCGCGGGCTGATCTGCCTGTGCCTGACCTCCGAACGTGCCGACAAGCTCGGCCTCGAACTGATGAGCCGCAACAACGGCACGCGCCACGGCACGGCCTTCACCGTCTCGATCGAGGCCCGCGAAGGCGTTGACACCGGCATTTCCGCGGCGGATCGCGCGCGCACCGTTGCGGTGGCCGTCGATGCCATGAAGGGCCGCGACGATATCGTGACGCCGGGCCACGTCTTCCCGCTGATCGCCCGCGATGGCGGCGTGCTCGTCCGCGCTGGCCACACCGAAGCTGCGGTCGACCTGCCGCGCCTTGCCGGACTCAACCCCTCGGGCGTGATCTGCGAGATCATGAACGACGACGGCACGATGGCGCGCCTCAACGACCTCATCCCGTTCGCCCGCAAGCACGGCCTCAAGATCGGCACGATCCGCGACCTGATCGCCTACCGCCGCCGCCATGACCACCTGGTCGAGTGCCTCAACCAGGCACCGTTCCATACCGATTACGGCGGCGAATTCACGATAAAGACCTATCGCAACAAGGTCGACGGCTCGGTCCATCTCGTGCTGCAGAAGGGCCACATCCTGCCCGACACGCCGACGCTGGTGCGCATGCACTCGATCTCGGTCCTGTCCGACGTGCTCGGCCAACCGGGACCGCGCAAGCGCATCCTCCAGCGCGCCATGAGCGAGATTGGCGAGGCAGGCTCAGGCGTCATCGTGCTGCTGATGCCCACCGATCCGGAACAGCTGATCCGCGAGGTCGGCGGCACCGCCGGGCATGACATGGAGCTGCGCAGCTACGGCATCGGCGCGCAGATCCTCGCCGACCTCGGCATTCACGACATGATCCTGCTGACCAACTCGCACCACAACCTCGTCGCGCTCGAAGGCTATGGCCTGAACATCGTTGGCGAGCGGGCGATCCCGGCGAACTGAGGCTGCCCGAGTTGGCGATCAGGTCGTGGCGCTTGCCGCCATGACCTGACGCCCATCGGCAGCGAAGGCGGCAAGCTCCAGCGCGCGCTCTTCTCCGCGCATCACCAGATGCAGCGCCTCGCCGCAGATCGCCGGCGAAAGCCCGCGAAAAGCAAAGCTCTTCAGCGCATTGTCGCCCAGCTCTGCCTGCGCGAGATCGAGCAGGAGCGTGGCCGTCAGCGGGCCGTGAACGACCAGCCCGCGATAGCCCTCGCCTTCAGCGGCATATGGCAGGTCATAGTGGATGCGGTGGCTGTTGAAGGTCAGCGCCGAATAGCGGAACAACAGCGGCTCGTCCGGGGTCAGCGTGCGGTGCGCGGTCCACGGCCCCGGATGGAAAGCGCCCTCCCCCAATGGCGGCGGCACCAGGGGCGATCCGGCGGCTGCGGCGGCGCGATAGACCACGCTCTGCACTTCGCGCACGGCCACTTCACCATCGCTCAGCGTCTCATGCGCAACTTCGACAAAGACCAGCGCGCCGCTGGCGCCCTGCTTTTCCGTGATCGTCGCAACTGACGATCGCCGCTCAACCGCCGCGCCGAGCATGATCGGCGCAACAAATTCCACCTTGCTTGCCGCCCACATCCGGCGCGGGAGCGGCACTGGCGGCAGGAAGCTGTCCGGGCTGTCGTCACGAAGCGGGTGACCGTCGGCCCCCAAGGTCGACGTTGGCGCATCGGGCGTGCACAGGCACCAGTGGAAGCCTTGCGGCATGGCCCCGTCGGCGGGCGCAGCGCGATCGAACGTAGCCAGCCAGCGCGCGGCAAGTGCGGCGTCGGCGCGATCCGTGCGGCGCTCGGTCCGGCCGATCCAGTTCTGCCATTCACCCATCAGTTGCGCCCTTCCAGCAGCCCGCGCGCAATGACCTGCGCCTGGATTTCCGCTGCGCCTTCGAAGATGTTGAGAATGCGTGCATCGCACAGCACGCGGCTGATCTCGTACTCGAGCGCGTAGCCGTTGCCGCCATGGATCTGCAGCGAGGCATCGGCGTTCGACCATGCCGCGCGCGCTGCCAGCAGCTTGGCCATGCCGGCCTCGATATCGCAGCGCTTGCCTGAATCCTTGGCCCGGGCGGCGACATAGGTAAGCTCGCGCGCAAGGACCATGTCGACCAGGCTCATCGCCAGCTTGTCGGCCACGCGCGGGAAGTGGACGATCGCCTTGCCGAACTGCTGGCGGCTGCGCGCATAGTCGAGCCCCAGTTCCAGCGCGCGGCGGGCGACGCCGACGGCGCGCGCGGCGGTCTGGATGCGCGCGCCCTCGAACGTGCGCATCAATTGCTTGAAGCCCTGCCCCTCCTCGCCGCCGAGCAGAGCATCGCCGGGTGCGCGCAGGCCATCGAACTGCAGCGCATATTCGCGCATGCCGCGATAGCCGAGCACCTCGATCTCGCTGCCGCTCATGCCCGGTTCGGGGAAGGGTTCAGCCTGCGTCCCCCGACGCTTGGGCACCAGCAGCATCGACAGCCCGGCATAGCCTTTGGCATCAGGGCGCGTGCGGGCCAGCATGGTCATCAGGTCCGACCGGGCGGCGTGGGTGATCCACGTCTTCGCGCCATCGATTACCCAACCCTCGCCCTCACGCCGTGCGCGGGTCTGCAGCGAGCCGAGGTCTGAGCCGGTATCGGGTTCGGTGAACACCGCTGTCGGCAGGACCTCCCCGCTGGCGATGGCCGGAAGCCACTGCGTCTTCTGTGCCTGCGTCCCGCCCAGCACGATCAGCTCCCCCGCAATCTCGGAGCGGGTACCCAGAGAGCCTGCGCCGATCCAGCCGCGCGAAAGCTCTTCGGTAACGAGGCACATCACCAGCTTGCCGAGGCCAAGCCCGCCGAACTCTTCGGGGATGCAGACCCCGAACGTGCCGAGATCGGCCATTGCCCGCACCGTCTCGTCCGGGATCAGCGCATTGGCGAGGTGCCACTTGTGGGCGTGGGGCAGAATCTCGGCATCGGTGAATCGCCGGAACTGGTCGCGGATTGTGTCGAGCTCCTGATCGCCAAGGCTTTCCGAAGGCCACTGCCCGGCAGCAAGAGCGCTCACCACTTGCGCGCGGACATTGGCGTGGTCAGTTTCGAGCAGGTCCGCGCAGTCCTGCGCCAGTCCGCGCGCCGCGGCGATCAGCCCCAGATCTACCGGCCGCAGGATCTCGTTCTGGCCCATCGGCAACCCGCCGACGAGTTGGCCCAGCGTCTCGGCAAAGGCCAGCCGGGCTACTGTTTCATCGAGCGCGCCACCGGTGCATTCGGCCCAAGCCGCCACCGCCTCAAGCGCGGCAACGCTCGTCGCGATCCAGGCAAAGCCGTGCGCCGCACGCTGGTGCTCGTCGATCCGCGCACCTTCCAGCCGCCCGGCCAGCGCCGCCTGCGCCGCTGCTTGATAGCGCCGCGCCGCACCCAATTCCTCCTCAAACATCCTGTTCTTTTTCCGGATTGTAGAATGTAAGCATTGCTATTATCGCCATGCCATGAAAGTCAACGTGGCCTTCTTGTCATCTGACGTCGGACGCCTGTTCCGCAAGCGCTTTGCCGCCAGTGCCCAGCACTTTGGCGTGACCGGGCCGCAGTGGCGCATGCTGGCTGCGATCCAGCGCGATCCCGGCACCAACCAGGGCGCGCTGGCCGGATGGCTCGAGGTTGAGCCGATCACCGCCGGGCGGATGATCGACCGGCTCGAGAAGCTGGGTCTCGTCGAACGGCGCGACGATCCGGCGGACCGGCGCTGCTGGTGCCTCTACCTCACCGCCAAGGGCGAAGAGCTGATCCGGTCGATGACACCGCTGGCGCAGCAAGCCATTGGCGAGGCGGTTTCCGGCCTGACCGACGACGAACATGCCCAGCTCCTCTCGCTGCTCGAACGCGTGCGCATGAACCTTTCCGATGATACCACACCTGAAGCGAACCTGATCCATGGCCGAGGCTGATCCTTTTCCCCCCCAGAATGCGCCCGCTGCCCAAGCCGCGAAGGAGCACGTTGGCGAGACGCGTTCCAGGCGTACCCGCACGATGCTGATGGTGCTTGGACCGGTTGTCATTGTTGTCGGGGCACTGTGGTACTGGTTCGGCAACCAGGGCACGGTCGAAACCGACAATGCCTATGTCAAGACCGACATCGTCGCTGTTGCGGGCGAAGTCAGCGGCCTGATCACCAAGGTCAACGTGCGCGAGAACCAGCACGTCAAGGCGGGCGACGTGTTGTTCACGATTGACCCCGCCACTTTCGACGCCACGATCCGCCAGGCCGATGCGCAGATCGCCACGGCGCAGGCCAGGGTCACTGCGCTGAACGCCGACGTTGCCGCCAAGGCCGCCGATCTTGCTGCCGCCAACGACGACCTTGCCCTCGCCCAGGCGAACTTCGCGCGCGAGAAGGCGCTGATGGACAAGGGGTTCAACACCCGCGCCCGCATGGATGCGGCGGAGCATGCCGTTGCCGTGGCGCGCGACCGCATCGTCTCGATCCGCGCCGAGGTGGCGCAGGCCCGCTCGGAACTGGCAACCGGCGCGCAAGTGCCCGGCGTCAATCCTGCCATCGCTGCGGCGCAGGCCAATCGCGCCAAGGCGACGCTCGACATGGAGCGCACCGTCGTGCGCGCGCCAGCCGATGGCGTGGTCACGCAGGTCACGCGGCTTCAGGTGGGGCAGATGGTGTTCCCCGGCGTGCCGATGGTCTCGATCGTGCGCGATGGCAGCGCCCGGGTCGATGCAAACTTCAAGGAAACCGATCTCAACCACATGCGGCCCGGCCAGCCCGCCGAGATCGAGATCGACGCCTATCCTGGCCTGAAGCTGAAGGGCCACGTCGAATCCATCGGCGCGGGCACGGGTTCGGAATTCTCCGTGCTTCCGGCGCAGAACGCCACCGGCAATTGGGTCAAGGTGATCCAGCGCGTGCCGGTGCGCATCGCCATCGACAGCAAGTCGGAGCGTCCACTGATCGCCGGTCTAAGTTCCGACGTCACCGTCCATGTCGGCAAGTAGCGCCGAACAACCACCGCTGGTCTCGCGCAACCGGCCGCTGATGCTGGTCGGCGCGATGGCGGCGATGGTCATGTACACGCTGGACACCACGATCGCCAACGTCGCCCTGCCGCACATGACGGCATCGTTGAGCGCGACGCAGGACACGATCACCTGGGTGCTGACGAGCTATGTGCTTGCCTCGGCCGTGGCGCTGCCTCTGGCGGGCTGGCTGGTGGACAAGTTCGGCATCCGCACCATGATGCTCGCCTCGGTGCTGCTGTTCACGGTGGCATCGATGCTGTGCGGCGTTGCCCAGAACCTTGAACAGATGGTGCTGTTCCGCGTGTTGCAGGGACTTGGCGGGGCGTTCCTCTCGCCGCTGGCGCAGACAGTGACTCTCGATTCCAGCACGCCTGCAGAACGGCCCAAGATGATGGGGCTCTATACCCAGGGCGTCATGCTCGGGCCGATCACCGGGCCGATCATCGGCGGATTCCTTACCGACAATTACAACTGGCGCTGGGTGTTCTACGTCAACCTGCCGGTTGGCCTGATCTGTTTCCTGCTGCTGTGGCTCTACCTGCCCAAGACGCCGACCAGGCACCGGCGCGTGGACATTACCGGCTGGGTACTGGTCGCGCTGACGGTGTCGGCGATCCAGCTGATCCTCGACCGGGGCCTGACGCTCGACTGGTTCGCGTCGGCCGAGATCGTCGCTTACGCGGTGGTGGCGCTGGCCGGGGCGTGGCTGGCGATCTTCCACCTTTCCGGCACTGCGCAGCCGCTGTTTCCGGCGGCGCTGTTCCATGATCGCAATTTCACCGTAGGCCTTGCCTTCATGTTCCTGATCGGCCTGGTGATGATGTCGGTCATGGCGCTGCTGCCGGGGCTGCTTCAGCAGATCTACGGCTACACACCGTTGCAATCGGGCATGTTGCTGGCCCCACGCGGCATCGGCATGCTGGCGTCGATCACTCTGTTCGGGCGGTTCATGACCAAGATCGACGCTCGCGCCCTGCTCGCGCTCGGTCTGCTGCTGATGGGCGGCTCGATGTGGCTGATGACCGGCTGGTCGCTGGAGATGCCGCGTGGCCCGATCATCATGGCCGGGCTGCTGCAGGGGCTGGGCCTGTCGTTCACGTTCATGCCGATGAACCTGATCTCCTTTGCCACCTTGCCGCCGCACTTGCGCACCGATGCCTCGAGCCTGGGCAACCTGATGCGCAACCTCGGCTCCTCGATCGGCATTTCCGCCGCCTCGGTGGAACTGGCCCGCAACATTCAGGTCAACCATGCCGAGCTTGGCGCGCATGTCACGCGCACGCTGGTGCCGTTCGATCTCGACCGGATCACTGCCTATGGCGGCACTGGTGAAACGATGCTCCGGGTGATGGATGGCATGGTCAACCAGCAAGCTGCGATGATCGCCTACATCAACGACTTCTATGCGATGGCGATGGCCTGCGTGGTGGCGATCCCCCTGCTGATGCTGGTGAAGCCGGCCAAGCCCGCGCCACCGCGCTGACTCTGCCAGCGCTGGACAAAAAAATGGGGCCGACTTGCGCCAGCCCCTTTTGAAGTTTGGGAGAGGATGCCTGAAAGGCCTTTTCGGTATGCGCATTTTGCCGGATTCCCGCAAATGAGAATAACGCTTCTAAATTTGCGTTTTATGCAACTGTCGCGCGTTTTGCCGCCAGAACCGTATTGCTGAGCAGGCAGGCGATGGTCATTGGCCCCACCCCGCCCGGCACCGGAGTCACCGCCTTGGCGTGATCGAGTTCATGCGTCGCGCAATCGCCGACGATCTTCGTGTTGCCATCATGGTCGACCACGCGGGTGATACCCACGTCAATCACCACGGCGCCCGGCTTCACCCAATAGCCCCGCACCAGATGCGGCGCACCGGCGGCGGCAACGATGATATCGGCCTTGCGCGCGACATCGGGCAGGTGCTTCGTCTCGATGTGGGTGACCGTCACGGTCGCCTCGCGTTCGAGCAGCAGCATCGACACCGGCTTACCGACAATGTTCGACTTGCCGATCACCACCACGTTCAGGCCGCGATAGTCATCGATCACGCTGTCAAGCAGCAGCATGACGCCCAGCGGGGTGCACGGCACGAGGCCGCCGGTTCCGGTCGAAAGACGACCGACGTTGACCGGGTGGAACCCGTCGACGTCCTTGCCCGGATCGATGCGATCAAGCACCAGCGAGGCATCGATGTGCTTGGGCAGCGGCAGCTGGACGAGGATACCGTGGACTTGCGGGTCGGCGTTGAGTTCTTCGATCAGGGACAGCACAACGTCCTGCGCCGTGTCTGCGGGCAGGCGATGTTCTATCGAGCGGATACCGGCCTTGCGGCACTGCGCGATCTTGCGCCCGACATAGACCTCGCTCGCCGGATCATTGCCGACGAGGATTACGGCAAGCCCGGGCGCATCGCCACCTGCGGCAACGATGTCCGCCACGTCCGCGGCGGCGCGTGCCAGCACTTGCGCAGCCAGCGCCTTGCCATCGATAATCTGGGCCATCGCCTGTTCCTCAACCGCTAATATTGTATGTGTTGCATACAATATTAGCGGTGAGACGCTCTGAATGCAACCGCTTCGGGCACGACGTCGGCCAGCACATGAGCCAGTGCCCGTGCATTCAGATCGCGTGCCTTCTCCTCGGTCTCCGCCTCGCTATAGCAGCGCAATTCCGGCGCATTGCCCGAGGGACGGAAGTGGATGATCGCACCATCGGCAAAACTCATGCGATAGCCATCGGTTGTGTCGATGCCGGTGGGGAAGCCGGCGATTTCGCCGAACAGGCGGGCGATGCGGGCAAGCTGCTCGTCCTCCTCGCCGTGGCTGAGGAACGCGATCAGGGCGGCGCTGTGATCCTGCGGAAAATCGGCAACGCGATCCGAGAAGGTGAAGCGCGGCGGCAGTTCGGCCACGACTTCGGCCAAGGGACGGGTCTTTGCGTTCAACACCACCGCGATGATCGGCAGCAGGGCATCGCGCGTCGGCAGTGGCGCAAGATCGTCCACCGCGCTGCCCAGCAGGAAGCCGCCATTGGCTTCATAACCGCAGACCCGCGCTGCAGGGTCTGCCTCAGCCGCGTCCATCATCGCCCGGATCACATAGGGCGACCCGATGCGGGTGCGCACGACCTTGGGCGCGGCCCCGCTCAACTCCAGCACGGTGTTGGAACTGACTGGGGTGACGACCACGTCCGCCGAGACGGCACGCGCGCACAGCAGGCCGACGATGTCGCCGCGCAGCCAGGTGCCATTCCCGTCAGCCACCAGCGGACGATCGGAATCGCCATCGGTCGAGATGATCGCGTCCACCTGGTTCTCCGCCGCCCACATGGCGGCAAGCGCAATGTCCTCCTCGCGGATCGCTTCGGTGTCCACTGGTACGAAGACCGTCTCTCGCCCAAAAGGCAGGGCTTTGGCTCCCAGCGCCTCGACTGCCCGGACCAGCACGTCGCGCCCGACCGCGGTGTGCTGATAGACGCCGACGGTCAGCCCTGACAGCGCATCCGGGCCGAAATGTCGGACGTAACGGGCGATGTATTCGTCCTCTACCGGGGTAACTTCGGGTAGGGCAGCGGGGCTTAACAGGCTGTCGTCATTACCGAAGCGGGCCGGGTCAATCGTCACGCGCTGCCCGACGATGCCCGCCTCGTCGCTCTTCAGCACTTCGCCATGGGGACGATAGAACTTGATGCCGTTGCGGTCTGCCGGGATGTGGCTGCCAGTCACCATGATCGAGGGGATGCCCAGACCCATCGCGTGGAAGGCAAGCGCGGGGGTGGGCGTGAGGCCGCAGAAAACCACTTCCCCGCCACAATCCTGCACGGCGGTGGCGCAGGCAGCGAGGATGCGTGGCGTGCTGGTTCTGAGGTCTCCGGCAAGGGCTACGCGATCCCCGCTCGAAAATTCTCCAATCTGGCGCAGGTACTGCAGAAAGGCGCTGGCATAGGCGTGACAGAGCTTGTCGGTCATGGCCGAAGCGAGACCGCGCACGCCGCTGGTGCCGAAGGGAACCCCGCTCGAGGCCATCAATTCCGACACGGAGACACCCGATTCAGAACCTATTGCGTTCATTTGCAAAGACTTTTCCTTCCAATCGCGAGCCTGCGCCGCCTGGCCGACCCTGCCCATACCGCACAGGCGAAAGCTGGCAAAGCACGTTAGCTCGTTTGGCTTGGAACCGGGGCAAGCACGTTACGTTCCCCCGGGAAAAGCCGATCTGAGCATACTTTATCGTCCATCGTGCCAAGGGCACATCTTGCAGGACAGCAAAAAAAGTTCACACAACATTGGCACAAAGATACCGAACCCTCCCCATTTGTGCTGCAACTGCGAAGAACGGATTCTCTAAAAACGATGGCAGCCGCCCGAACCGACCCGTCCGCTCCTGCGGCGCACCACCCCGTACCCACGATCCGTGACTTCTTCCGCTGGTCGCGGCAGGTTCTCGGGCCGGATGCGTCGTTCGTGCGGCTCGCGCTGCTATTTGGCGTTGCGATTTCGCTATTGTCGCTGGCCACGCCGATCTCGGTGCAGTTGCTGATCAATTCGGTTGCCAATACGGCCCTGCCCGCGCCGCTGCTGACGCTGGCGGCGATCCTGTTCGTGCTGCTGCTGATCTGGGGCGTGCTGAGCGCGTTTCGCGTGCATTTGCTGGCCCGGTTCGAAAGGCGATTCTTCGCCCGGCTCGTGGCGGAAATAACGCTGCGCGCGGTCCATGCGCAGAATCCGTTTTTCGTGGACGCCCGCCGCGGTGACCTGTTCAACCGCTTCTTCGACATGGGCATCGTCCAGAAGACGCTGACCAGCCTGCTGATCGGTGGCTTTACCATCGTTCTGCAAAGCTTTGTCGGGCTAGTGGTGACAAGTTTCTACCACCCGTTCTTCCTGGCCTTCAATTTGGTGCTGGTGCTGCTGGTGGTGATCATCTGGCGCATCTGGGCAAATGCCTCGATCGCCAGCGCGGTGGCCAAGAGCCATGCCAAGCATGCGACGGCGCACTGGCTCGGCACGGTCGGCGGTTCGAACGGTGTCTACAAGTCCAGCCGCCACATGGCCTATGCCATCAACCGTTCGGAAGAGATGACTGCGGGCTATGTGGCGGCGCATCGCCACCACTTCCGCTATACCTTCGGCCAGACGCTGGCGCTGCTGCTGCTCTACGCCCTGGCCAGCGCCGGTCTGCTGGCAATGGGCGGCTGGCTGATCCTGCAGGGCGAGCTTTCCATCGGACAGCTGGTGGCTGCCGAGCTGATCCTGTCCGGCGTGTTCTATGGCGTGGCGCAACTCGGAACCTATCTTGAGGTGTTCTACGAATTGTCCGCCAGCCTCGAAGAGCTGCACCTGTTCTGGGAAGTGCCGCAGGAAGCGGCGCCCAGAGACAACGCCGCCTGCCCACCCGATGGCGCGATCCGCCTGCGGCAGGTCCATCACGGAGATCACGTTCTCGATTTCTCGGTGCCGAGCGGCGCGCAAGTCGGCGTGCTCGCCGCGCCGGGGGTGGAGCGTACGCTCGCCACCTTGCTCAAGCGGCTGGAAGTGCCGCGTTCGGGCATCGTCGCGGTGGGCGGGGCAGACCTTGCCACGCTTGACATGTACCGCCTGCGCTCGGACGTGATCGTGCTCGACCGGCCGACCATCGTCGAAATGTCGGTGCGCGAATATCTCAGCCTTGGTGATCCCTCCCGGCCCGAGGCGCAGATCGATGCGCTCGCGCTTGTCGGTCTGGATCGCCGCGTGGGCTCGCTGCCGGGTGGCCTTGATGCGCTGCTGTCAAGCTCTGGCTATCCGCTCACCGTGGGCGAGACCATGGCGCTGAAGCTTGCTGGCGCGCTGATCGCCCGCCCGCGCGTGCTGATGCTTTCACCGATCTACGACATGCTGCCGCCGGCAAGGCTCGAAGCCGTATTCGCGGCGCTGCGCCCGTATGGTACCACGATCCTGCAGTTCACCAACCGGCCCGAGGGACTGAAGCGCGACTCCTGGCTGTGGATCGGGCCGGACAGCCAGGCCGAGGGCCTTACCGTCGATGACGTGATGCATTTCGCCTATAACGGAAGGGAGGGCTGAAGCATGGCTGCCAAGGCCTCTCCCCGTTCGCACGATCTTACGGGATTCACCACGCTAGCCAGTCTGCGAGTGCCGCGCACCACGCGCACGCTGGGGCGGATGATTGCCATCAGCATACCGCTGCTGCTCGTCCTGCTCTTCGCGGTGAAATGGGTGCAGACCGCGCCCGGACGGGGCGATGTCATCGCGCTAAACCCCGAAGACCGCGTGCAGCAGGTCACCGCACTGGTCCCGGGCCGCGTGGAGCGCTGGTTCGTGGTCGATGGCCAGCAGGTCAGGAAGGGCGATCCGATCGCCCGGATCATCGACAATGACCCCGACCTGCTGATCCGCCTGGCGGCCGAGCGGGAGCAGGTGGTGGCGCAGATCAGCGCGGCCGAGCAGGCCATGGCAACCGCGCGGCTGGACGTTAACCGTTCATCGCAGCTCTATGCCGAGGGGCTGGCGGCGCGGCGCGACTACGAAGCGACGCAGATCAAGGTGGCCGAACTCAACGCCAAGCTGGCCGAGGCCCGCGCCAAGCTCAGCAAGGTGGATATCGCGCTCAACCGGCAGTCGGCGCAGCTGGTGCGGGCACCGCGCGACGGCCGCGTGCTTTCGCTCAATACCGCAGCCGGGGCCACTCTGATCAGCGCCGGCGATCTCCTCGCCACGATCGCACCCGAGCGGCAGCAGCGCGTGGTCGAACTGCTCGTAGATGGACGCGATGCCGCGCTGGTCCGCAAGGGTCAGCCGGTGCGCCTGAACTTCGAAGGCTGGCCGGCCATCCAGTTCAGCGGCTGGCCCTCGGTTGCGCAGGGCATGTTCGATGGCCGGGTGCTGACGATCGACCCTTCGGCCCAGCCCAGTGGCCTGTTCCGCGTGCTCGTGGAGCCAATGCCGGGCAAGCCTGCCTGGCCGAACGACAATTACGTCCGCCTCGGTTCCAAGGTGCGTGGCTGGATCCAGATGGAGACCGTGACGATCGCCTACGAACTGTGGCGCCAGCTTAACGACTTCCCGCTGGAATTCCCGACGCCGGTGGACGCCGGTCCGCGCAAGGGCAATGGTCTCAAGGCCCTTTCTGACAAGGACGCGAAAAAGGCAAAGAGCGGGGCGAAAGCCGGGGAAGGCTACGGCGAGGAAGAGGAAGCGAAGTGATCGCGCGTCTCTTCGTGGCACTCCTCGCGCTGCTCGCCCTTGGGGGAGCGGCGCGAGCGGAGGAGCTGACGCTGCGTGAGGTGCTGCAGTCCTCTGCCACCCATGCGCCGCAGATCCTCGAGGCGATGGCGCGTCAACGGCAGGCCGATGCCCGCCTGCTCAGCGCCGAAGGCCAGTTCGACCTTGTCTTCAACGCCGAGGCCACTGCCCGTCCGCTGGGATATTACAACGGCTCCACCGCCGAGGTCTCCGCCTATCGGCCGCTCCAGAACAACGGCGGTCAGGTCTATGGAGGCTACCGCAAGTCGATTGGCGATTTCGCCTCGTACGAAGGCAAGTCGGTCACCAACGAATTCGGCGAGATCAAGGCCGGCATGTTGTTTTCGCTATTGCGCGACCGGGTGATCGACGAGCGGCGGGGACGGCGCGAACTGGCAGGCTTCGACATCGAACTGGCCGAGCTTGATCGGGATCTGGTGGCCATCGGGGTGCAGCGACGCGCGATCGAAGCCTACCAGCTGTGGGTCGCGGCGGGGCTGCGTGTGAAGATCTACCGCGAGATCTATGATCTGGCGAAGGAACGGCAGGATTCGATCGAGCGGCAGATCCAGCTGGGCGCGCGGCCTGCGATCCTGGGGACCGAAAACCAGCAGAACATCGTGCGCCGCCAAGCGCTGCTCGTGCGTGCTGAGCAGGACCTGCAACTGCAGGCCAATGCCCTGTCGCTGTTCCTGCGCGATGGCCTCGGGCAGCCGGTCGTCCCGTCGTCAGACCGATTGCCGCCGCGCCTTGTCGATGGCGTCATGCCGCGTCTGGTCGACCAGAGCACGGCGATTGCCGCCCGACCCGATCTTCAGGCTCTGCTGACCCGGATAGAACAGACCGGCATACGGGCTCGACTGGCCGAAAACGAGCTGAAGCCCCGGCTGGACGTGCGCGTGGAAGCCTCGAAAGACATCGGTGACGGTTCGCCGATCCGCCGCCCGACAGAGGGCATTCTTGGCCTCCGCTTCTCGGTCCCGCTGGAACAGCGCGCGGCCAAGGGACGTATTGCCGAGGTTGCCGCCGAGCAGGATGCGCTGTCGCTGCGTCTGCGCCTGCTTGAAGACCAGATTGGCGTGGAGATCGCCAACTTGCGGACGCAGGTGACCGGTGCGGAGAAGCTTGCAGGCCTGGCCATCGCCGAGGCCGCGCTCGCCCGCAAGATGGCGGAAGCGGAACGCCGGCGCTTTTCGCTCGGTGCCAGCGACTTCCTCGTCGTCAACTTGCGCGAAGAAGCGCTGGCCGATGCCACGATCCGCGAAATCGACGCGAACTACCGCCATGCCGCTTCACAGGCCGAACTCGTCGCCGCCTTGGCCGACCGGGAGCAACTCGGCCTTTAGGCGGCGTGGACAACCCCTGCGGGGCTGGACCAAAACCGCCATTTCGGCGTCGGCTCGTCGCACAATATTCCCGATATTGCGCTTCCTCGCCTCCTTGAGCGGGCGGTTTTTGCCTCCAGCCGTGGCGCCGTGGAATTTGTCCACGCCGCCTAAGGACAACTGCGGATGGCTTCCCTGCGAAGGTGTAAACCACACCGCGCCTAGTCCGGGGCTCCCCTTCCCCGGAGCCTTCGAATGTCCCTTGTTGCCGCTGGCCTTGCCGCCGTTCTTCCTGCCCCTGCGGCGGAACTGCCAGCACCGTCCGAACCGCAGGACGAAATCGTCGTCACGGCCCAGAAGCGATCGGAGAAGGCGAGCGATGTGCCGATCTCGCTTTCCGTGCTTGGAGGCGAGAACCTTGAAGCTGCGCGCCTGACTCAGGCTGACGATCTCGCCGCGCGCATACCAAATTTGCGCTTCAGCGCCACGGTCGGTGAGAATACCCCGATCTTCGCGCTGCGTGGCGTTTCGATGTCGGACTTCAGCCTGAACCAGGCTGGGCCTGTCGCCGCCTATTACGACGAGGTCTACAAGGGCAACTTCGCCTTCCTCGGCCTTGCACTCTACGATCTATCGCGCGTCGAGGTGCTGCGAGGCCCGCAAGGCACGCTCTATGGCAAGAACACCACCGGTGGCGCGATCAACTACGTTTCGGCCCGTCCGGTATTCGCCAGCGAGGGCTACTTCAAGCTGGGCGCGGGCAATTACAATCGCCTTGAAGCACAGGGCGCGCTGAACATGCCGCTCGGGCCCACTCTCGCCGCGCGCGTTGCCTTCACCGCCGCCCGTGCCGATGGCTGGTTCCGCAACCGTCTGCCCGGTCAGCCGGATCTATCCTCGACGCGCGAATACGGCGTGCGCGGCACGCTGCTGTGGCAACCGTCCGACAGTGCCGAGCTGATCCTGCGGCTTTCGACCAGCCTGCAGCGCCCGCAGAACTACGGCAACTATTCCAAGCCGCGCCCCGATGGTGTCGGCAACGGCGCTTATGAAGCCTATGGCCAGGGCAGCAGCTACTTCCGCGATGGGCTGGGCATTCGCGAACTGGAAGCGAACTTCACCGCCCGCCGCCTTGCCCGCACCTGGTCTGCCGCGCTCACCGGCACATTCAAGCTGTCCGACACGCTGACGCTGATCTCTGTTACCGGCTGGGACAAGGGCAGCCTCTACGTGCCCGAGGACACCGACGGCAGCCCGCTTCAGGTGCTCGAAATCCCCTACACCGATCGCGGCACCCAGTTCGGCCAGGAACTGCGGCTGGCGTGGGAGGGCGATGGCCCGCTCAGCCTGATCGTGGGCGCGCACCATCATCGCGAAGACCTGTTCAATTCGACAGACCTCAACTTCTGGACCGATCTTGACGTCGACGGCAATGGCCGCGTCGATGTGGACGATTGCACCGCTAACACCAGCCTGTTCGCCTGCGTCATCTCCAACCGCTTCGATCAGGACAAGCGGAGTTGGGCGCTGTTCGGCGATGCGCGGCTGAAGCTGGGCGGCGGCACCACCCTGCGCGGGGGCTTGCGCTTCACCCACGACACGGGCCTGCAAGCCGGGCTGACGTCCGAAATCCGCGGCGTCGATGGCGTCCTCGTCGCCACGCCGATTGCCCCGCTTGACCGGCGCTTTTCCGGCAACAACCTTTCGGGCAAGCTCGCGCTCGATCACAAGCGCGATGATGGCACGCTGATCTTCGCCAGCTACAGCCGCGGCTATCGCGCCAGCGGGTTCAACGCGCAGGCCTTTTTCGATCCGTCGGAGGCAGGCGTCGCCAAACCCGAAATTCTCGACGCTCTCGAAGCCGGGGCCAAGACGCGGCTCGGCGGCATGGCCTCGCTCTCGCTCACCGGGTTCTGGTACGATTACCGCAACCAGCAGTTCCTCTCGGTCAACCCGGCCGACGCCACGCAGACGCTGGTCAACCTCGACCGCTCGCGCATCTATGGCGCGGAGCTGGAAATCGACGCGCGGCCGCTCCCCACCCTCTCGCTCAACGCCGGGCTCGGCCTGCTCCATGCACGGGCGACGCGCGGCGTGATCAGCGGCCTCGACGTGCGCGGCCACCACCTGTCCAACGCCCCTGCCCTCACCGCCAACGCCGCGATCGACTGGACCGCATGGGAGGCCGGCAGCGCCCGCCTCACGCTGCGCGCCGATGCTTCTTACGTCTCTTCGCAATACTTCGAGATCGTCAACATCCCGCGACTGCGCCAGGGCGGCTACGCCCTGCTCGGCGCCGGGATGGATTACGTGCGCGGCGACTGGACGGTGTCACTCTGGGGCCGCAACCTCACCGACCAGACCTACTTCACCTCACGCATCGACCTTTCGGGATTCGGCTTCGACTACAACCACGTCGGCACCCCGAGGACTTGGGGCGCGAGCGTGAAGCGGGCGTTCTGATCGTGTTGGGGGACTAGCGCGGGGCCGACAGAAGAAGTGGCGGTGCGGCTACTGCCTAACCTTTGGCCGGCACCGGAAACGCCAGCGTGAACGTCGAGCCCTTGCCCTCGGCCGACTTCACCGAAATTCGTCCGCCGTGGAGTTCCATGTAGAACCGTGCGGCGTGCAGGCCCACACCGCTGCCCTTGAAACGGCGGGCGTTGCTCGAGCGAAAGAAGCGGGTGAAGAGCTTTGACAGCTCGTCGGAGGGAATGCCGATCCCCTCATCGCTGACCGAAATCAGGACCTCACCGTTGCGGGCGAAGCAGCGCACCCGAACCGGCTGTTCTTCGGGCGAATACTTGATCGCGTTGCCGATCAGGTTGTCGAGCACGCGCAGTACCAGAACCTGGTCGAGCATCAGGTCGGGCACATCGTCAAGCTCGGCCACGAACGGGCGGTGCGGATGGACCGAGCGCTGGCCGAGCAGGGCGCGTTCCACCATAGGCCTGACGTTCGCTCGCTCAGGCTGGAAATCGACGCGGCCTTCCTCGATCGAGGCCCAGCCGAGCGTGCGATCCACTGCCTCGGTCATGCGGCGCGCGGTATCGCGGATCGTTTCCGCGCGTTCGGCAATTACGCTGCCGGGCTCCGCGAGACGGGCGATACGGCGCGCCGAACCGTCGATCACGCTGAGCGGCGTGCGGAAATCGTGGCTGGTGACCGAGAGGAACTGGCGCTGCGTCT
The DNA here is from genome assembly GCF_012641315.1 of Novosphingobium sp. ERW19. Lineage (NCBI taxonomy): Bacteria > Pseudomonadati > Pseudomonadota > Alphaproteobacteria > Sphingomonadales > Sphingomonadaceae > Novosphingobium > Novosphingobium sp. ERW19. The sequence continues at coordinate 332,452 of NZ_JABAIC010000005.1, read as the reverse complement.
CGGCAATCGCGCGTTCCCGTGCCAGCGCCTTGTGCAGGCGGCGCTCGGCGCGGTAGGCGCGGGTCACGTCGGCCTGACTGACCATCAGCGACAGGCGTCCGGTCACCGGATCGGTCAGGCGGCGCAGCGTTACCTCATGCATGCGGAAGGACGGGCCGGCCATGCGCAGGGTCGCTTCGACACTGCCGCTTTCGAGCGCCCGCGCGCGCAGGGAAACCGCCTCGTCGGGATGGGCAAACAACGTGGCGAAATTGTCCAGCCCCGGCAGATTGGTGCCCTGCAGCCGGTTGATTAGCGCTTCAGCGGCCGGGTTGTGCATCAGCCACTGCCCGCCTTCGCCCAGCAGCGAGATCATCAGCGGCGATTGCCGCACCGCCTCGATCGCGCGGGTCTCGAACGAGCTGTCGGCTACCTGCATGGGTGCATCGGCGGCGTCGACCAGCAGCCCCAGGCGCCCGTCTTCGAGCGCCACGCCATGGAGGCGGCAGTCGCGCTGGAACGGCTGCCCTTGCGGATAGAAGGTCCAGCGCTCGTTGCGCACCTCGCCTCTTGCCAGCGCAAGGCGCAGGTTCTCCAGCCGCTCCGCCGTTCCCAGCGCTGTAGGGTTCAGATCCCGGGCACGAAGCGCGTCGACAGATTCGGCCCGCCAGAAGCGCAAACCTGCGGGATTGGCCCAGACCATGCGTGCCTTGTCGAAATCGTAGATCCACACTGCACGCTCGACCAGCGCGAGCAGGCACAAGGCCGGACCGTGGCCGGGCGGCAGGCCGGCTGCCTGGCGAGAGGATTGCTCGTCCGCCCTGTGTCTGTGCGCTCGCATATGGGATTCTGCTTAGAGCTGACAATCTAAATTTAGTATTTCCAAGGATATACGGCAGGTCAGCAAGGAACAACGGGTGTTCGCAGGACTCGCACGAAAAGGTGAAGGTAAGCAGACCACGCTGGCCCGCTGGCTCGGCGCGTCCTATCTGCGCACCGCTGTCATACCGCTGTGCCTGATCGAACTGGGCTTCCTGCTTAGCTACTGGGCGACCGGCAATTTCACTTACCAGCAGAACGTCGCCACGGTGACGGCGGTCTCGGAGAAGTACCTGACCGACATTGCTGCGCGTGAATCGGCAAACATCACCGCCACTCTCGGTGGTGTCGAAGGAATGACCCGCCTGCTGGGCGCGGAGGCTGGCGAAGCGCTGGCGACGCCCTACGATCCGCCATCATCCGAAAAGGCACGGTATCACGTCGGCTCGGACGGCGTGTTCCACACTACACGAGGCAAGCCCGACGAAGTGGCCGCCTTCTACAGCGGCTTTCATCGGGTTGGGCCTCAAGAGATCGACAAGGTCTGGCGAACGGTCCGGCTTGATCACACGATGCGCCACATCAAGGCGGCATCGCCGCTGGTGAGGCAGGTCTATCTCAACACCTGGGACAGCTACAACCGCATCTACCCCTACTTCGATGTGCTGACCCAGTATGCGCCGAAGATGAACATCCCCACGTACAACTTCTATTACGAGGCGGATGCCCGGCATAACCCGCAGCGCAAGGTCGTATGGACCGATGCTTATGTCGATCCGGCCGGTTCGGGCTGGATGGTTTCGGCGATTGCGCCGGTATACAGCGAGAAGCGGCTGGAGGGCGTCGTGGGGATCGACATGACGCTCGATACCGTGGTCAGCCGCATCCTCTCGCTCAACCTGCCCTGGCAGGGCTACGCGATGCTGGTGGGGCGAGACGGAACCATCCTCGCCCTCCCCCCGGCTGGCGAAAAGGATCTTGGGCTGACCGAACTCAAGGACCACAAGTACGCCGATGCAATACGGTCCGATACGTTCAAGCCCGACCAGTTCAACATCACCCGCCGACCCGAGCTGAAGGCACTTGCGCAGGCGGTCGGCAGTGGCTCCTCCAGGATAAGCCACGTCATGCTGGGCGACCGGGACATGCTGGCGACCAATGCCCGGGTCGTTGGCCCAGGCTGGACGCTGGTAGTGCTGGCGCCGGCCTCGCAGATCCTCGCCGACGCCAATTCGCTGCATGACCAACTGATCACGGTGGGTGTCATCATGCTGCTGATCCTGCTCGCCTTTTACGTGGTGTTCTTCGCCTTCCTCGTCTGGCGCGCGCGGGCGATGAGCCGGCGCCTGGCCCGGCCCTTGCGCGAAGTGGAGCAACTCATGGACCGGATCGGTGCAGGCGAATACAACCAGACCGCGCCAAAGTTCGGCGTGAGCGAAGTCGACAACCTTTCAGGCCGTTTGGTGGAAATGGGCCAGAAGCTTGGCGAAGCGCATCATCGGATCGTGGCCCAGGAAGCCGAAGTGCGTCGTTCGTATGATACCGAACGCCGCATCACCACCGGCCAGCGCCGCTTCATCAACATCCTCAGCCACGAGTTCCGCACGCCGCTCACCGTGATCGATAGCAGCGGCCAGATTCTGAAACGGCGGGCGACACGCCTTACCGAAGATACCGTCGTCGAACGATCCGACATGATCCGCCGCGCTGTTTCGCGCATACGGGATGTGATGGAAAGTGCGCTGCAACTGGTGCGCATGGAGGAAGGGCAGACAACGTGCCGTCCCGCTGCGGTAGCGCTGGGCAGCATGCTGCGCGAAGCGGTTGCTTCGGCGGGCGGCGAACGCGACATCGAAATCCGGCTCGACGGCGAGGTCGAGCGTGCGCCTTTGTTCATCGACCGCCAGCTGATCCACTCGGCGCTGGTCGCCATCATCGAGAACGCCTGTCGCTTCTCGCCCGTTGAAAACAAGGTCTGGGTTGAGGCGCGAATTCATGAAGGGCGTTGCAGCATTTCTGTCCATGACGAAGGCCCCGGCATCCCTGCGGAAGAACTGCCGCTGGTGCGTGAACGCTTTTATCGCGGATCGAACAGTACGGCCGTCCCGGGCGCCGGGACCGGCCTCTATCTTGCCAACAGCCTGATCGACGCCAACGGCGGGCTGCTCGATATCCAGTCCGTGCCGGGTGAAGGCACGGTGGTTACCGCCAGTCTGCCGCTGGCCACGACCACGACCACCGAATTCTGGGAGGCAGCGTGATGAGCGCATTTTCACCCCGGGACTTCCGCGTTCTCTGTGTCGAGGACGAACCGGAAATCTTGCGCGACATCGCCGAGGAACTGGCCGAGCACGGTTTCCAGATCGACAAGGCCGAGAACGCCGAGGCCGCACTTGCGCGGATGGACGAAGCACTGCCCGACCTGGTGCTTTGCGACGTGCAGATGCCGGGAATGACGGGCATCGAGCTCCTTGAAACCCTGCGGGCGCGCCGCAATGCCCAGTCGCTGGTGCCGTTCGTGTTTCTCACCGCGTTCAACGATCGCACGACGATGATCTCGGGGCGGCGCGCGGGAGCGGATGACTACCTGGTCAAGCCGGTGGACTATGACCTGCTGATCGCCACGGTCGAAAGCCATCTGCAGAATGCCGCCCAGCGCCATGCCGCAGCCCGGGAAGAACCCGACAGGAACGGACGGGCGATGTTCCTCGCGCGCCTTGTCCGCGCCAGACCGGGCGAAGCGGTGGCGGTGGTGAAGATCGACAGCCAGCCCGAATTGGCGAGCAGGTTCGAAGGACGCGGCGAAAGCCGGATCCAGACCCTGATCGACAGGATGGCAAGGCGGGCCGGTCTTGAAGTCCACAAGTTGCACGGCCACGCGTGGGGCGTGATCGGTAGTAGTCTGGCCACCATCGAACAGGCTCTGCAACCGCTGGTCGAACTCAAGGTTCGCGATAGCCAGTCCATGACCTGGGTGCGTGCACGTCTTTCCCTTTCGGCAGTGACGGCAGAGATCGGCAATGCAACGTCCGGGGAGCTTCTCCTGGAACGGCTGTTGGAAGCCGCCAGGCTTCTGCGGCGCGAGGGCGGTGGGAAGCTGCTGCAGCTCGAAGGCGCAGCCATGTCGGACATGCGGCTCGCCAGCTCGATCCGTGCCGAACTGATAACGGCGTTGCAACAGGGCCAGCTACATGTCTGCTATCAACCCAAGGTTTGCGCGGAAAGCGGACGTCCGCTATCTGCCGAGGTGCTGGTCCGCTGGGAAAGCCCGCTGCTTGGACATCTCTCTCCGGCGACGTTCATACCCGTAGTGGAACGCGCCGGTTTGCTCTCGCATCTGACCGACTGGGTCCTGCGCGAAGCAGCCGTTGCGCAACTTGCGCTTGTGAAGAAGAATCTTCCCTCGCGGCTCGCAGTCAACATCGGCGCATCCGAATTCACCCCTGATTTGCCCGCCAGGATCTCACGCATTTTTGCCGATTATGGTGCGAGCGAGCACCTGCTTGAGGTCGAAGTTACCGAAACTTCGGTCATCGCCGATACGCGACAGGCCGATTCCATCGTCAAGGCCCTGCACGCTCGCGGCATCGCCGTTGCTCTGGACGATTTCGGCACGGGCTATTCCTCGCTCGCCCACTTGCAGGCCTGTACCGTGGATACGATCAAGATCGATCGCAGCTTCGTGCAGCGCGTCGCCGAATCCGGTCCTGACCAGAAGATCGTGCTTGGCATTATCGGTCTGGCGAAGATGCTGGGCCTGGAAACGGTAGCCGAAGGTGTCGAGCTGGAGTCACAGCGGCGCTGGTTGACAGAGAACGACTGTAACACGTTGCAGGGTTTTGTAATCTCGAAGCCGCTCCGTTTCGACGAGTATTGTCGTCTGTTGCAGGCATGGCCATCGCGCTGATGCGATGGACGCTGGCTAAAGCCGGTTGATCGGGGAAACCAACGTCGCTCTCAAGCAATTCTCCTGCAAACGCCCGGCACTTTGCCGGCGCGACCTACGCGGAGAATTTCATGGCGGGCCACAGCGCACCAAATCTCGACGATGCGCACACCGAGCAACCGAGGCTCGATGGCAAGCGTGTGGTTGTTACAGGTGGCACAACAGGAATTGGCCGTGCGATCGCGATCCTGCTGGCTGGCGAGGGCGCTTCTGTCTTCGTCTGCGGGCGCGACGAGCAGCACCTTGCCGACGCGCTCAAGCGCATCAACGAGGTTGGTAAAGGTGATGGTGTTGCATTAGATCTCGCCCGTCCCGAGGGAATGCGCCGGTTCTGGAGCGCTGCTGACGCATCGTTGGGCGGTGCGATCGATGTTGCGATCATCAATGCTGCGGTGCCGGCCCAGACACCGATGGAGGTCAACGAAGAGGACCTGCGCTATCAACTGGAAACCGACCTGGTGGCCTATGTGATCGCATCACGCGAAGCGGCGCGACGGATGAGCAAGGGTGGCGATGTCGTGTTGATCGGATCGATGTCGGCAGTGTCACGCGGCAAGGGAAGTTCGGTCTATGTCGCGGCAAAGTCTGGCGTTCAGGGGTTTGCCGCCGCTTTCCGGGAGGAGATGGCTCCCAAGGACATCAAGGTCGGTCTGATCGAGCCCGGGCTGACCGGCGCTGATTTCCAGTATCCCGAGTACTCCGATCAGGAGCAGCGTGATGCAATCAATGCTGAAAAGATGCTCCGGGCCGAAGACATTGCGGTCGCCACGCACTTCATGCTGACGCAGCCCCGCCGCGCAGCCGTTTCGCTGATCCAGGTGGAGCCGCGGTTGGAAAGCTGAAAAGGTTTTGCCACGGATGCTGCAGCGCATGGTTGCAGCATCTGCTTGTGACGTAATCATAACAGGCGAACGGGCGAGGCCAAATGACCCCGCCCGCCCGCTTGCCGACTTGCCCTCATGCCGGTCGGCGAAGGAACTTTCTGGTCAGAACTTCACGCCGGCGCGTACACCATAAATGCGCGGATCGGCGAAAGTGACCGCACCGAACAGGCCGGTAGTAGCGCCAGTAACCACTAGGTTGTTCTCGAGGTTTTCAGCGAATGCAGCGAAGTAGAAGCGGTCTTGCGGCGCGTTGTATGTGACGGACACGTCAGTCTTCGTTGCCGCCGGCTGGTAGAAGTAAGCGAAGTTGGCGAGGTCGGTCACTTCATAGCGGCTGCGGGCCGCTGTCTGCGCGTCGAACACGATGCGCCCTTCGCCCACCGGCAGGACATAGTTCGCCCCGGCAACCCAGCTCCACTTCGGGCTGCGATTCAGCGCACGACCGGCGAAATTCACCGAGCGGCGTACATTCGGCGTGACCGAAGTATCGTTGTAAGCAGGAGCATATTCGTCATAGCGGGCATCGAGCCAGTTCAGTGCCAGCCTGACGGTAAAGCGATCCGAAGGCTGGATCTGGGCATCAAGCTCCACGCCATCAACCTTAGCCTTCGCAGCGTTGGTCGTAACCTGGCACGGCCCACCGCAGATGTCGGACAGCTGCGAAAGCTGCAGGCCTGCGTAGTCATAGTGGAAGATCGTGCCGTTGAGGCGGAATGCCGGGCTGAAGCGGAACTTGAAGCCCGCTTCGTAGGCGGTCAGCGTTTCCGGATCATAGTAGAGCGCATTCGCGGGCAACTGACAGTTCTGCGGATTGGGCTGCCCGGCGGGCGGAGTCTCGCAGCCATCGTTGAAGCCACCGGCCTTGTAACCCGTGGATACGGACGCGAAGATGAGGCCGAGGGACGTGTCGTAATCAACGCCAGCGCGCCAGGTCACGCGGCTGAACGTGCGCTTGGCATCGTTGTTCTGGTTGATCTGGCGGCGAATGAAGTTGCCGATACTGTAGGACGTGCCGATGCGGTCGTAGAAGTCGACGACAGTGTTGCCCACGCGCGACTTGAGATCGTGCGAATAGCGCACGCCGCCGGTGATCTTGAGGTCAGGAGCGATTTCATAGGTGGCTTGCCCGAAGACCGATTTGTTTTCGGCAATGGTCGGGTCCTGCGGGAAGCCGAAGCGCGTGTTGGGGCCGAGCAGGTTGTTCAGGAAGAAGGCGATGCCGGACTTTTCCTTGAAGTAATAGCCGCCGACCTGCGCCTGCAGCGGACCGTCGCCGCCATAGGCAAGGCGCACTTCCTGCGAGGTCTGCCAGTAGGAACCGGCAAAATCCGCCGAGAACGCGCCATTGGCCGCGTTGCTGAATTCGCGGCGTTCCGATTCACGGTAAGAACCGAGGTAGGTGAGTGTGACGTTGCCCATCGTGTAGTTGAGCTCGCCCATCACGCCTTTTTCCTCGTTGTCGCGGAAGGCCTGCTGGGCCTGCGTGCGGCTCAGCGTGCGGGCCACGTCTGGGTCAGCGCCAAGATAGGTTGGGGCGCTGAAATTCTGGCGACCGCCGCTGGTGATGTTGCTGTAGAACTGGGTGGTAGGCACGCCGTTGGTCGGGTTGCCCTTGACCTTGCTGTAATCGCCGACGAGCAGGAGGCTGAGGTCCGGCGTTGGCTTGAACAGGGCTGACAGGCGGACCGACTTGTTATCCTTGAACTTGTTGAGCGTTACGCCGTCGTTCGGCGCGCCATCGATGAGATAGCTGTCACGCTGGTCGATGTTTGCGGCCACGCGAAAGGCAATCGTTTCGCCAGCCGGTATATTGACCACGGCAGTGCCATTGAGGGCGTTGAAATTGCCGTACGAAACGTCGGCGCGTGCGCCAAATTCGAACTTGGGCTGGACCGTCAGAATGTTGACGACGCCAGCTGTCGAGTTGCGGCCATAGAGCGTGCCCTGCGGACCGCGGAGGACTTCGACGCGCTCGATGTCGAAGAACGAGACTTCCTGCGCCTGCGGACGCGCCAGATATACGCCGTTGACCATGAATGCTGCCGAGGGATCGCCCTTCTCGGTGCCGTCGGTGCTGGTCACGCCGCGAATGGTGATCTGCAGGCCGTTGCCGCGCACGATCGACAGGTTGGGCACGCTTTCTTCAAGCTGGGTCGGGTTGGTGATGCCTGAAGCTATGAGGTCGTCACCTCCAACAGCGGTCATTGCGATTGGGGTCTTTGACAGCAGCGATGACGTGCGGTTCGCAGTGACGACGATGTCACCGTCCGCAGGCGCTTCGCTCGCATCCTGAGCGTAAACGGACGTGGCCGCCAAAGACAGTGCCGATGCCAGGCACGCGAATTGCAGTTTTCTCATCGTAATCCTCCCTCTTGAAACCTGCACCCTTATCGACAGCGCTGTCAGCAGAGGTGGTGCCGGACCCGACAGTTCGTCCGAGCGGCTTGGTTCCGGCATCCCTCTCCGCCGCTGCAATGTATGCGCGCGGTCGTTATGCCCTCTGCCTTGCATACTTGATCTGACAGCGCAAGCCAAAATTGTCGGCGTATCGACTGGCCTTTTTGAGGGGTGAGCGGTTAGCCTTGTGCGTCGCGCCCTGTGAACAGGCGAGCGTATCCTTCGAGCGCGTTCGAGGCATTGAACATATGCGCACGCATCAATTTCGAGGCTTCCTCACCATCTCCTCGCATTACGGCCTCGACCAGTTCGCCATGTTCGTGCCGGGACCGGGCGGGTCGCCCACCCTGGCGTAACTGAGCCCGACGAAAGGCCGCCATCCGCTCCCGAAGGAGTTTCGCCTGCTCCACGATGAAGGCGTTGTGCGTCCCCTCGTATATTGCATCGTGGAAGCGCCAGTTTAGCCGATCGTACTCGTCCACGTCGCCATTCTCCACCAGAATGGCGGATTCTTCGTGGATTTTCCGCAGTGCACTCCGTTCAAGCGGGGTCATCCGCCATGCGGCAAGCCGCACGCACAGCGCTTCGATCTCGGCCGAAAGCTCGAACATCTCGAACACCCGCTCCGCCGTCATCGCGGCCACGACAGCGCCGCGCCGCGGCCGCATTTCCACCAGTCCCTCGGCGGCAAGTTGGCGCAGGGCCTCCCGGACCGGCGTGCGCGACGCGCCGAAGCGGTCTCCGAGCTGCTGCTCGTCAAGTTGCGTGCCGGGCGCCAGCATGCCGCTTGTGATCTCGTCCGCAAGTGCGAGGCGGATGCGTTCTGAACGGAGCATTCCGGAGGCGTGTTCGTTCTCGGAAATCATATTGATGCATGCCCGATAGTGTGATTATTGGCTTCTTGCATACACACACTCCGGAAACAACCAGTTCCCGAGTTCTTCTCAAGGACATGTCAACTTGCCGCACGGTGCCCCGCACGACATCCTCAGCCTGTTTCTGGACCATTGCGAATCTCGACCGGACGCCCCCTTCCTGATTGGTCCGGATGGTGCCGAGTTAAGCTACCGCGGCGCCGCATTTCGCGCTGCGCAGATTGCCCACGCATTTCGCGCGCAGGGCGTGAAGCCGGGTGACCGGGTGGCGGTCCAGATCGAGAAATCGCAGATGGCGTTGCTCACCTGGCTGGCCGCGCTGCATGTGGGAGCAGTCTATCTGCCACTCAACACTGCGTATACGATCGGCGAACTGCGCTACTTCCTCGGGGATGCGCGTCCAGCGCTTGTTCTTTGCCGCACTGCAGACGAACCTTCCATGTCCGAACTATGCAGCGAACTGGGCGTGCCTGCGCTGCTGACGCTCGACGCCGAAGGCACCGGCGGAACGTTGGTCGAAGCGGCGGCGGGCGCACCTGAGGTTACCGCGCGTCACATTCCGCGAGCAAACGACCTCGCTGCAATCCTTTATACGTCCGGCACAACCGGGCGCAGCAAGGGGGCAATGCTGAGCCATGCCAACCTTGCCACCAACGCGCTGACTCTGCGCGATTACTGGCGCTTTACCAGCGCTGACAGATTGCTGCATGCCCTGCCAATTTTCCATACGCACGGGCTGTTTGTGGCAACCAATGTCACCATCGCGGCGGGTTCGGCGATCATCTTCCTGCCGCGATTTGATGCTGACGAACTCGTCAGGCTGATGCCGAGGGCAAGCGTGCTTATGGGGGTGCCGACGTTCTTTTCGCGGTTGCTGGGCCATGCCGGTTTCACGCGCGAGCTTGCCAGCCATATGCGCCTGTTCATTTCGGGTTCTGCGCCTCTTTCCGCAGAGGTTCACAAGGACTTCGCTGCGCTTACCGGGCAAGCGATCCTGGAACGCTATGGCATGACCGAAACCAACATGAACACTTCCAACCCCTACGACGGCCAGCGCAAACCGGGGAGCGTCGGGTACCCGTTGCCGGGCGTCAGCTTGCGCATCGCCCAGCCCGAAAGCGGAGGCGCATTGCCGCAGGGCGAAATTGGCGTAATCGAGGTCAAGGGTCCCAACGTCTTTCGCGGCTATTGGCAAATGCCGGAGAAGACGGCCGAGGAATTCCGTAACGATGGCTACTTCATCACCGGCGACCTCGGCTACATCGACCCGGAAGGCTATGTGCACATCGTGGGCCGCGCCAAGGATCTGATCATCGCGGGCGGCTTCAATATCTACCCGGCGGAAGTCGAAGCCGCTCTGGACGAGATCCCCGGAATTGCCGAAAGTGCGGTGATCGGCGTGCCCCATGCCGATATGGGCGAGGCCGTGGTCGCGGTGGTCAAGGCAACCGATCCAGCGCTCGATGCCGATGCGGTGATTGCTGCACTGGCAGATAGGCTGGCCCGCTTCAAGCAGCCACGCGCGGTCGTGTTTGTCGATGAACTGCCACGCAATACCATGGGCAAGGTGCAGAAGGCACTGCTAAGACAGGAACATGCCGCACTCTTCGCCAACTAGCGCGAGCGTGTGGGAGGGGAAGAGACGATGTTGATCCTGTCGATCGCGATTCTGGTCGCGATCTTTGTGGCGGCAGTGTGGTTGCCGGTGAACATGGGGCTGATCGGCTTTGCCGCTGCCTTGGCGCTGGGCGTGTTCGTTGCCGGACTTCCGGTGAAAGAGGTGCTGGCGGGCTTTCCGGCTGACCTGTTCCTGACCCTGCTCGGCATCACTTATCTGTTCGGAATCGCCAGCCGTAATGGCGCGATAGACTGGCTTGTGGCGCGCGCAGCCGGCCTGCTCGGCGGCCATACTGCGCTGTTGCCGCTGCTGGTGTTCCTAGTTGCCGGCGTGCTGACAGCGCTTGGCGCGGTCGGGCCGGCTGCGGTTGCCATTGTCGCTCCGATCGCCATGCGCTTTTCGCGCAGCCACGGCTTTTCACCGCTTATGATGGGCCTGCTCGTGGTCCATGGCGCTCAGGCAGGAAGCTTCTCGCCCATCTCGATCTATGGCGGCATCGCCGCAAAGGTACTCACCGGCAGCGGGATCGAGCCTGACCCGCAGTATCTTTTCATCGCCAGCGCGGCCTTCAACGCCGCAATGGCCCTCATGGTCTGGCTGTTCTATGCCCGGCGCGAGGCGGTGGCAGGCACGAACCATGAGGGCCATGTCGATGTGCCGGCGCTCGATCGTGACGGGGCCTGGACGCTAGTCGGCCTGCTGGCCCTCGCCATCGGCGCACTGCTGTTCAAGGTCGAGATCGGCTTCATGGCGCTCATGGTCATCCTCGCGCTCGCGATGGTTGCGCCGAGCACGCAGCAGGGCGCGCTCAAACAGGTTGACTGGTCCACTATCCTGCTGATTTCGGGAATTGTGATTTACGTGACCCTGCTTGACCGGCTCGGCACGCTCGATGCGATCAGCGTCATGATCGGACAGGTCGGATCAGCCAGCCTTGCCGTTCTCCTGCTGTGCTATCTTGCGGGCGTGGTCTCGGCCTTTGCGTCGTCGACAGCACTGCTGGGGGTCATCATTCCGCTCAGCCTGCCCATTCTGGCGGGCGGGCACATCGCCGTGATGCCCGTTGTTGCAGCTATCTGCATTGCCAACACTATCGTCGACACTTCGCCGTTTTCGACAAATGGCGCGCTGATCGTCGGGAACGCACCCGAAGAGGATCGCCCTGCAGTTCTGCGCAAGCTGTTGGTCTATGCAGCGATCGTCGTCGGCGTCGGACCACTATTGGCGTGGGCCGCCTTCGTCGGGCTGCCGGGGCTTTGAACACTCCGGACTCCTGTCTTACCGCGTTTTCCGAGCCACAAGATGATTCCATCCGGTTCGAAAACGCTCTAGCCAAACCTGAAACTGGTCACGGCAAGGCCACCGAAGAAGTCGTCCTGATGAAACTGGACGCTGCAAGAATCTACCTCGGCCGATCCGGCGATGACCATAAGCGGTAGCAGGTGCTCAGGCCGCGGATGAGCCTGCATGGCTGCAGGCGCATCCATCCACCGCTCCAGCGCTCTTGCTCCCTGATTGCCCTCGAAGCCCACAAGGCTTTCGCGCAACCAGCGATCGAAGGCATGTGACGCCGCTCTCCCCTGCGCTCCGAAAGCGCGCAGGTTGTGATATGACAGACCGGACCCCAGCACGAGCACCCCCTCTTCGCGCAGGGGGGCAAGGATGCGGCCCATCGCGATGTGTTCGGCAGCGTCAAAGCTGGTGAGGACCGAAAGCTGGACAATCGGAATGTCAGCCTCGGGCCGGATAGGCTGCATCATCGAAAAGGTGCCATGGTCAAAGCCCCGCTCGCTGTCCTCGCGACAGTCCATGCCGCCCGCCAGAAGCAGATCCTGCACCCGCGCCGCCAGTTCCGGGCTGCCCGGCGCGGCATAGCGGATGTGGTATGTGTGCTCTGGAAAGCCGTAGTAATCGTAGAGCATCGGCGGTGCGGCGCTGGTCGAGACGTGCGGCACCGCCTCTTCCCAATGTGCCGAGACGACGAGAATTGCCTTGGGCATGGTGCCGAGCGAGGGAATAATGGCCTGAAGCGAAGCCTCAAGCTGATCATAGCCCCGGCGCATAGGGCCATCCATCCACGGCCAAGGTCCACCGCCATGGTTGAGGAAGAAGGTCGGCAGACGTTCAGTCGTTTCGGTCAAGGCTCATTCCCGGGGTGGTCTGGCCGTTCAGATGGGCCTTTCCGTAACGTCCGGCAAGACTGTCAAAGCTTTACCACGCGCATTCTGGGCACGACATTGTGGGCCGCGTTGAACCAGCGCCACAGTCCCGTGCCTGATCTGTGCCCAGCTAGATCGACCCAGTTTCCGAAGCCTGGATCGCGCTCGGCACAAACCACAACCACGCTGCCGTCCGCCTCCAGCTTGGCCATCGAATTGTTGAGCCAGACCTTCTGGTGCACGTGATCGAGCGATTCCATCCACCAGTTGTCGATCTGGACGTTCCACATCCGGCAATCGGGCACGGGAGTTTCGATCACCAGCGCCTCGCCCGGCTGCAGGTCGAAGTAGAAGTGGCCGTACCAGATATTGGGATCGCCGCCCGCCTTCCAGAAGATCTCCTGCGGCGCATCGTAGAACTGGTTGGGATGCGCCTTGAACCATTCCGACCAGTTGGCGAAGGTATTGGCCGTGCCCCGCGCCCATGCGGCAGAGGCCATGAGTTGCTGTTCGATCAATTCGGGCGTGAGCAGCGCGGGCGCTGTCGGACCATCACTGATCCGCTCCACCTTGATGTTGGCAGGGGTCTGCGTCTGCTTGTCGTCAAAGGTCTGGCGCACGATCAGCAAGGTGGTGTCGTCTGCCATCGGCAGCCAGTTGCCCGGCTGCGGATCGCGGCTGACCACGATCTCGAAGGTGCCGTCAGGCCCGAACTCCATCTGCGCGAATTCGATCTCGCCAGTCGAAGCCATCGTCCCGTCGATGGCATAGCGGTTGGCCTTGCTGCCGATCGAGAAGTAGGGGACCGTATTGCGCTTGCCGGTGATGCGGTAGGTACGATCGCCCCGCACCACGCACTGCTGGTAGAGGTTGTCGGGGTTGTCGGCGCCGATCTTGATCTTGTCGTCGCACAACAGGAACAGGCGCGGAAAATCCGGGTCCGCGCTGTCGACCAGCATGTTGAGCGCGGTACGGGCAAGGCGGCTGAGGTAACGCAGGCCTTCTGCCTGATCCAGCGCGTTGGTGGGGCTCGACGGCCGCGCCAAGACCTCCCCCGCCTCAGCCAGTTCATTGCAGAACCTGCGCCAGACATGGTTCAGGTTGCCGACTTCGGCGGAAGTGTCCGTCATGCTTTCATCCTGCCAGTTGTCCACCGTCCACAGTGAAGAGCGATCCGGTGATCTTGCGCGCCTTGTCGCTGGCAAGGAACGCGAACATTTCCGCGATGTCTTCCGGCGCGCACGAGCCATCGAGCAACTTGGGCGCGTTGCGCATCATCAGCGCCCAGTCCACGCCTTCGGGCGGAGGCGTGTTCTCGGTCATTGGCGTGATCACGTGCCCGGGGCAGATCGCATTGATGCGCACACCCGCGGACGCGTATTCGATTGCGAGGCCCTTGGTGATCGCTGCCACCGCGTGCTTTGAGGCCGAATAGGCCGCATTGTAGGGCTGGCCCTGCAGCGCTGCGGTCGACGCGGTGTTTACGATGTTGCCCTTCGACTTGAGCAGATGCGGCATCGCCGCCTGGCAAATCACGAAAACGCTGGTGGCGTTGACGTGCATCAGCAGGTCGAAGTCCTCGGCAGCGAAGGTTTCGGAGCGCCCCCACTTCAGCAGTCCGGCGATGTTGCAGACGATGTCGAGCCCGTCGCGTGCGGCAGTGTCCACCAGCGCGCGGCATGAGACATAGTCTGTAGCGTCATAGGCTTGCACCACCGGCGCAGTGTGGCCAGCGGCGGCAATCATCCCTGCCGTGTCCTCAAGCCCGGCAATGTTGCGGTCACCGATGGTCAGCGATGCACCCTCGGCGGCGAAGCGGATGGCCGTGGCGCGACCTATGCCTGAGGCCGCGCCTGTCACCAGCGCCTTTTTCCCGGCGAAGAGCATCAGAACCTCACTCCCAGCGTCAGGCCGTAAGTGCGCGGATCGGGGAAGTATCCGACTGTGAGGCCGCCGAAACCCGGGCCGAAGTCGATGAAGTTGGAGGGATCGCTTTCCTTGGTCAGGTTCTTGACCCACAGCGCAAGTTCGGCCTTCGCCCCACCCAGCGGCACTTCCGAAACCGCCGCGCGCAGATTGACGATCGTGCGGCCCTTCGAGCGAGTGTTGTTGGCGTTCTGCGCCGAGGCATTCGGCGTCACCAGTGCATAGGGGAAGGTGTAATAGCTGGAGACGTAATTGATATCGCCATTGACGTTCAAACGGCCCCAGTCTCCCTGCGCCACGCGAAGATCGACGCCGGCGGCTGCCGTGGTCTTGGGAGTGTGCGGGAAGGCGCGGTTGTTGGCGACGTTGGTGTCAACGCCGTTCACGGCCTCGATGTAGCTCTTGTACTTGGGATCGAGGAAAGCGAGCGATCCATTGATCGTCAGCACGTCGACCGGGCGGATCACTGTTTCGATCTCGAGGCCACGGATGCGTGCGGCCGCCGCGTTCTTGACGACGGAAGCAGCCGCGCCATTTGCCGTGAACACCGAAAGCTGGATGTCCTTGTGCTCGTCCCAGAAGCCGGCGACGTTGAAGATCACCTTGCCGTCGGCCAGCTTGGTCTTGATGCCGACTTCGTAGCTGTCGACCGTTTCCGGGCGATAGGGATTGCACAGTTCGATCGCGCCGGTGGGGCAGGCTGCGGTCGGCGCGCGGAAATCGTTGGTCTCGCCGTTGAAGCCGCCTGACTTGAACCCTTGTGCGAAGCGAGCGTAAAGGTTGATGTTCTCGTTAGCCTGATAGGCCAGCGTGATTGCCGGATTGAACCTGTTGAAGGTGGCATCAGGGACGCCGCCATAGGGGATGTTTGCCACCACGGTCGGCGCGAAAATGTTGTTCGCTGCGTCGAAGTTCACCCGCAGGAAGCGGCGCACGTCCTTCTTCTCGTGCGTGTAGCGTCCACCCAGGGTCAGCTTGAGGGCATCAGTGATGTCGTAATCGACCTGCGCGAATACGGCGAACGCCTCGGTGTTCGATCCGTAGTCGGACTGGTAGGACGCACCGCCGCCGAAGAAGCTTTGCGGCCCAAGCGTTTCGGCCTTTTCCTTATAATAGAATACGCCTGCCACGTACTTGAACTTGTCACTCAGCGTCTGTCCGGACACCTGCAGTTCCTGGCTCCAGCTGTGGAAGCTGGTATCACGCTGGGTCAGCGCCACCGGCAGGGGCGAACCATCGAGGTCAAGCGAGTCTGCCCACTTGAGGTTGCGATAAGCGGTGATCGACTTGACCGTCGCTCCGCCGAGATCGAGCGCAAGGGTCAGCGCGTGACCGTAAGTGCGCGAACGTTCGTATAGGGGATTGGCATCGAGCGACGCGGTCGATTGGCGGTCGGCCCGGTCATAGAGGTTCAGCGGGAAGAACGCGCCGCCGAAGGCATAGCCTGGTGAGTTGGGATCGAAGATGTCCTCGGGCCGGCCATTGCGGTTGACGCGGACAAGCTGCGCATAGTCCGGGCGCTGGTCGAACTTCGAATAGTCGAACATGTAGTCGGCGGTGAAGTTGCTGCCTTCAGGCTTGAAGCGCAGCTGGACCATGCCGCTCTTGCCGTCGAGATCGTTGGTGCGGCCCGTCCGTGCCGAGCCAGCGGCAACCGCCTGCGGATAAGGGTTGGGCGTCAGCCTGATGAAGCCGTCACGCTTCTGGATCTGGCCCGAAAGCTTGAGCGAGAACGGCCCCATTGCCGGAAGGTCGATGACGGCGCGGCCCTTCCAGTAGTCATAGTTTCCATAGGTCAGCTCGCCCTTGACCCCCAGTTCGCCGCTCGGCGCCTTGGGTACGAGATTGACGGCACCGGCCAGCGCGTTGCGGCCATAAAGCGTGCCCTGCGGACCGCGCAGGATTTCGACGCGCTCCAGGTCGGCAACGTCGAAGATCGAGCCTTGCGCCTTGGCGATGTAAACGCCGCCCAAGTAGAGGCCGACAGCCGGCTCCCAGGTCACGGCCGGGTTGATCGTCACCGACCCGCGGATGGCGATCTGCGAGATCGTCTTGTTCGAAGGCGCGCGTTCGAACTTCACGTTCGGGGCGATCGAGCCGAGGCTGTCGATCGAGGTGATGCCGCGCGTCTCGAGGAACTGGCTGCTCACGGCCGAGATGGCGATCGGCACGTTCTGGATGTTCTCGGCCCGCTTCTGCGCGGTAACGACGATCTCACCGATGCCGGCGTCATTCTGGGCAGCGGAGTCCTGCGCAGATTCTTGCGGCGTGGCCTGCGCGAATGCCGGTGCTGCAACAAAGGCGAGCGAGCTCAATGCCGTAGCGGCGAGCAGTTTCCTCACGATGTCCTCTCCCTCTCCAGGATACTTTCCGATGCGCTTTCGCGCAATCAATTCGGACTTAAGCTACGCATATGTAGCGAGGATGACAACTGAAAACTCATTATATCGGATGAATGCGTCGCATTGCATGGCGAGTGTTGCGCAAAGCGCGCATCTTTGCATTGCCGGGCTTGTCCCCGGTGAACGCGCGACGACGCGCCACGCCGCGCCACGCCGCGCCACGCAGCGGCAGTTCCGTCTTCATCGAGAAAGGCAGGCACGCCAGTGCCGCGTCAGCATTGCGCGGCACTCGCTTGGACTTGTGCGTTACTTCAATCCGTAGCGCGCGTAATCCTGCACCAGACCGGGCGTGACCTTGCGGAAGTAGGCAAGGTCGGCCTTCGCTTCGGGCTTGCCCATGGCATTGCCGATCCACGCCCTGAGATAGAGCGACGCCAGTTGCGACGGCGAGATCTTCAGAGCGGATTCGACGTCGGCCAGCGCGTTCTGCAGATTGCCTTGCGCCACCCAGGCCAGTGCCCGGCTGTCCAGCACGGCAGCAGCATTGGATGCGCGCTCTACCGCCTGATTGCACACCTCGATCGTGCGGTCGGCATCCACCCGGAAGCGCGCCCGATACCAGCACGCTGCATTGAGCAGCGACGTGTCTCCCGGCTTTTCCTCGATCAGCGCGTCGACCTCTTTCAGACCATCGGCACCCTTCCCTGCATAGGCAAGGATGTCTGCACGGGTCAGGACGATGCCGGTATGCTCGTCACCCATGTCGTCGTATTCGGTCAACAGGGCCAAGGCTTCGTCGGTCTTGCCTTCACGTCCAAGCGCCCCTGCAAGCGAGATGGCATTGGACACCGACGGCGCCAGCTTCAATGCCTCGCGGTGATCCGCGATCGCATCGGTCCAACGCCCCATCTGCCGCTTGGTGAAGGCCCGCCTGCCAAAGGTCCAGGCATCGGGCGCCATCGCAATGACCTTGTCCCAATCGGACAGCGCGCCCGCCAGATCGTAAACCGATTCCCGCAAATCGGCGCGGCGCGCCAGTGGGTCGCTTTGTGCATCCCCGGTTTCCCGCGCCAGCGCCTTTTCATAGGCCGCCTCAATCGGCGCAATGCGCGCCTTGAGCGAAGGCTGCTGATAACGCCATGCGCGTGCTGCGGTGGAGGGGGCAACAAGGAAGGGGACCGTGTTGCGCAGGCGCAGTGCCTTTGCCTTTTCGACAGGGATTTCCGCCGCAGGCAGTTCACCACCAAGCGACGCGCGCTCTTCGCTGACGCTGAAGCGCTGGCCTTCGAGCGCGCCCTTGCGGGTAACGGTCGTGCCAGCGAATGTTGCCTCGTAGTCGGCTTTCCCGCCCAACTTGAAGCCCGGCTCGTCAGCCGGAAGCAGAACTTCCATTTCCTCGCGCACCCGTTCGGCGCGGCCAAGGTTCACCGGAATCGCTTTCCAGTTTGCCCGGCTGCGGTCGTAATCGAACGCGGCGCTGGCACTGCCCAGGCCACGCATATCCATGCGCTTGGTGCCGTCACGGTCCTGAAACAGGGAAATGACCATGCCTTCGATCGTTACGGTCGCCGTTCCGGTTTCGCTGTCAAACGCGGTTGTTCCTCCAGTGATGATGCCGCCATCATCGGTCAGATCCTTGAAGATCGAATCCCCGATGGATTTGATCATCTGCTTTTTCTGTTCTTCGCTGGCCTGTCCGAACGCCGCACCAAGGTTGCTGCCCAGCATCCCCGCGAAAGTGGACGTCGCCGAGATCAGTGCCGGCATCTCGACCCCGGCGCGCTGATCGATCGTCAGCTTGACCGAAGCCATCGCAGCTTGGGGCACGCGCGGTTCCATCGCCATGAGCGGCGCGCCTTCCGCCCGGATCGGCAGCGCATGACGGAACGGCGGGACGTCGGCCAGCGTCTGCAGCCGCGTGCCGGTTGCCGTGCCGTCGAGCCAATAGGTCGTCCCGGCGATTTCGGCCCGCACGATGACATGATCGAATGCCGCCGGCATCGGCAGTGAATCCGGCACGGCATCGCCGGTCTGGCTGTTCACGGCGACGACCTCGGCCTTGATGCCCAAGGCTTCCAGCAAGGACAGCAGCAGCAGGGATTTGGCCTTGCAATCGCCGTAGCGCGAAGTCCAGGTCAGCGACGGGGCCTGCGGCACGTAGTTCCCGCCCGCCATGCCGTTCAGCAGGTAGCTCACCTGATCCTGCACCAGCCGCGTGGCCAAGGCAGCGCGGGTCAGCGGGTCAGCGCTCTGCTTCTCGATCTTCGCCACTTCTGCTGCGAGCGGGCTGCCCGCAGCGATCGCGTCCTTCGTGGAATAGAGCGGTGCGAACACCCTCGAGACTTCTTCCCAGCTGCCGAACGTGGTGGCTTCCAGCGTGGGCGCCCGGGAAAAGCGCGATGGCGCGCCTTGCGGCATTTCCTCGCGCTTTGCCAAGGGCAGCGCCACGTTCACAGTGTGCCAGCCGTCCTTGATGCTCTCGGTTGGACTGCCCGCCGAAGGGCCTGCCTGCCATTTCACGGCAAGGCCTTCGGGCCAGGAGACGCTGGTGCGCGCAAAACCAGCCTCCAGCGGCAGGGTCAACAGTCCGCTGTCGATTTGCACTTTCCCCTGCAGCGCCTTGTCGCGCATGGTCTGGCTATAGGCAATGCGCAGCACGTCCCCGACCTGCAGGCCGGGAATGGCTAGGGTCGCGGTCAGCATGCCGTCGATCTGGCGCTGTTCCAGCCCGCGTTCGCGCCGCAACACCTGATAGCGCGCGCCGCCCTTGAGCACGTCAACCACCTTGCCCGCACGCAGGATCTCGACGCGGTGGACCGTCAGATCGCCCTTGTCAGGCATCCAAACGGCAGAACTCGTGCCGCTCTGCGTCAGCGATTCCGGGCTACCCAGCTTGAAGGCCTGGTCGACATAGACCCGCAGCGTTTCGCCCTCGATCCGCTGTTGCACGTCCAGCAGAGCGATCGGGGTGCTTGCTGCGGTGTCAATCCTTGTCGAATCGCGCACGTCGGCCCATTTGGGAGCAGGGCCGTAGAGGACATTGTCTCCAGCAAGTGCCGGAGCAGTAGTGGCAAGAAGACCGACAACGAACAGCGCGAATCTATTGCGCACGCAAACCCCCTGAAATTGAGGGGATTACCTGCCTTCTATTTGTAACGCTGGCAATTGCCGTTCAAGCCGGCTGCACAGCCTTTATGCGCGATAGCACCATTTCGGCATGTTCCTTCCGGCAGATCAGCAGGTCGGGCATGTAGGTGTCGGCCTGGTTGTAAACCAGCGGGCTACCGTCGATGCGGCTGCAATGCAGGCCGTGCGCCAGCGCCACTGCGACCGGCGCACAGCTATCCCATTCAAACTGACCGCCGGAGTGGAGGTAGATGTCGGCATCGCCCAAGATCACGGCCATCGCCTTGGCCCCGGCGCTGCCCATCGGCACAAGTTCGGCCCCGATCGCTTCGGCCACGGCCACTGCTTCATGCGCCGGGCGCGTGCGGCTGACGACCATGCGCAGACGCTCGGGCGCCGGGGGAATCTGGCGCGGTTGATCGGTGCGCAGCACAATGCCGGCGCCGGGCAGTGCCACCGCGCCAATCGTTGCCACACCGTCGATAGCCAGGCCGACATGGACCGCCCAGTCAGTTCGCGCCTCGCCATATTCGCGCGTGCCATCGACCGGGTCGACGATCCAAGTGCGCGAGAACTGCAGCCGGTCGAGATTGTCCTTTTCCTCTTCCGAAAGCAGGCCGTCTTCCGGCCGCTGTTCGCGCAAGGCGTGAACGAGGAACTGGTTGGCCGTGGCGTCACCCGCCTTGCCCAGCTGCTTGAGGCTCAGCATACCGCTTTCGCGCACCGTCAGCAGCAGCTTGCCCGCCACTTCAGCAAGATGGGCGGCAAGTTCCGCATCGGTCATCGCAGGCGCAGCGGTCACGGCATCGGTCATTCGGAGAGGCTCCCTCAGGCTCGGCTTGCAATTCAGACCATCGCCCGTAAACCAAAGCTCCCATATGGGAGGAAACGGTGGCCTTTACGCATACGGATCAGCAGGAGCTTTTCCTGCCGCTTGTCGAAGGTGTGCACCAGACGCCGCCGTGGGGTGCCTTCATGCGCAACCTCGTCGCGCGCACCTATGCCCGCCGCGCGTTTCTCATCATTACCCTGGCTAATGCCATGTTGTCGCAGGAACCCACTGTCATCCACGTTACTGCGCCGCGCGCCGTGCGCGAACCGCAGCTCGACTTCCGCCGCATCAACGCACTAGGCCTGCACCCATATGGTCAACTGCGGCCAGGCCGCGTCTACGCCATCGACGAGATGTTGGATTTCGACAACCCCACGCGCCTTGCCCTGCAGCGCGGCGCGCTGGCGGAAATGGGCATCCGCTATGGCCGCTGGCTCCGCGTGAGCGCGGGCGGCGCGGCCGACGCCTGGCTGCTGCTGGTGCGCGAGCGTGAGGATTTCAGCTCTGCTGCCGTATCGACCCTTGCGGCGATCGGCCCACACCTTGCCGCCTCGCTGCGCACGCTTGCCGGGCTTGCCGAACAGCGCCTGCAGACCGCGATGGCACAAGCCGCCCTCGCCCGGCTTGGCGCGGGTCAGCTCGCTTTCGATGCCGGGGGGCGGGTCATGGCAACCGACCCGCAAGCGGAGCGGATGCTGACTTTCGCCCCTGCCCCCGATCCCCGCGGCGGACGCCGGCTGCAGCTTCTGCCCGCTGCTGCTGGCGCGCTTGAAAAGGCCTGCAGCGCAATCGCCGAAGGTAGCATCGAAGCGACCGCGGTCCTGCTTGACCCGGCGCGTGACCTGCACATGCTCCTGCGCAAATGCGACCTTGTCCTGCCCGAACCGCACGCCCGCCCCGCCGTGATCGGAACGCTGCGTCTGGCCGTGCGTGAAGACGAGCGCGCGGGGACCCGCATCCTGCGCGAATTGCACGGACTTTCGGATCGGGAGGCCGCGCTTGCCGAGAAGCTGAGCCGTGGCGAGACGATCATTGAAGCAGGGCGTGCCCTGCGCCTGACCGACGAGACCGCACGGAACTATTCCAAGCGCATCTATGCCAAGACGGGTACGCGCGGACAGGGTGACCTTGTTCGCGAGGTGCTCGGCGGCCTGACCCCCTTCGCCTGAAAGTGCCGGAACCAATGACGGAAGTTCCTGATCTATCCGCCCGCCTCACCGCTCTTGAAGATCGCGAAGCTGTGCGTGAGCTTATTGCGCGATATGGGCCACTTGCAGATTGTGGCGATGCCCGTGCCCTTGCCGAACTGTGGACCGAGGACGGCGAATATGTCGTCACCGGTTTTGCCACGGCCAGAGGACACTCTGAGATCGCCGCACTGATCGATGGCCCGGTCCACCGTCAGCTCATGGCCGATGGCTGCGCGCACATCCTTGGCCCTGCTGTTGTCACGGTCGCAGGCGATGCCGCCACTGCGCGCTGTCATTCGTTGGTGCTGCGCCACGAAGCGGGCAGCTTTGTTGTCCACCGTGTTTCGGCCAACCGCTGGACTTTCCGGCGCACCCCACAAGGCTGGCGTGCGGTGCGCCGCGAAAACGCCCTGCTCGATGGCGCGGAAGCAGCGCGCGCGCTCCTGCAGGGCGTGTAGGTTCAGCCCCCGCGCGATACCGGAATCAACGCGCCGCTCAGGTTCCGCGCTTCGGGCGATGCAAGGAAGACGATCACCTTGGCGAGAGATGCAGGCTGCACCCACTGCGAGAAGTCGGCATCGGGCATGTCGGCCCGGTTGGCCGGCGTGTCGATGATGCTCGGCAGTACGGCATTGACCGTGCAGTCAGTGCCGGCGAGCTCAGCAGCAAGACTCTCGGTCAGCTTGTGGACGGCTTGCTTGGAGGCGGCATAAGCCCCCATCCCGCTGCCCGCCACCAGCGCGCTGCCCGCACCGATATTGACGATCGCCGCGCCCGGCGTCGCGGTAAGCGTCGGCAGCGCGGCCTTGGTCATGGTCACGCAGGTCGTCGCGTTCATTGCGAACATTTTCGCCCAGGTTTCCGGTCCGCCATCGGCGAGCGTCTGCCACACGAAACCGCCCGCCACATTGACCAGCACGTCAATGCCGCCCAAGGTCGCCTTGACCTGCTCTACCGCTGTCGCTGCAGCTGCGGCATCGGTCAGGTCCACCCCGCCGATGTCGAGCCCGCCGGGGTTTGCATCGGCCGCCGCAGTCGTGAAATCGATCCGCGCCACCTTGTCGCCATTATCGCGGAACGCCTGCGCCACCGCGCGCCCCAGCACGCCGAAACCCCCTGTAACGATTACCGAACGCATCGTGTCAAAAACTCCTTCAGGGCCGTTGCGAATGGCGTATGCCACCGTCGACCACTATCTCAGTCGCCGTAATGTAGCTTGCTTCATCAGACAGGAGGAAGCGGATCGTCGTTGCGATTTCTTCCGGCTTGCCGAACCTGCCGAGGAATATGCGCGGTCCGTAAAGCTGCGCCATCCCATCCCTCATCTCGCCAAGGATCGGCGTGTCGATCATGCCGGGGCTGAGCGCGTTGATGCGGATGCCATCGTGCGCAAGCTCGTCCGCCATGGATCGCACCAGCGATATGACCGCACCCTTGGCCGCCGTGTAGATCGGGATCATCCCGTTGCCAAACCATGCGTTGATCGAGGATATCGCCACCACCGCACCACCCGGATGCGCCTTCAGGTCATCGCGGAAGGCCTGCACCAGTTCGATCACCGCGCGCACGTGGAGGGCCATTCCAGCGTCGAAGTTTTCGGGTGTGACTCCGCCGATCCCGGTTTGCAACGCCGTGCCTGCCCCGTGGACGATACCGCCAATGCTGCCAAGCGTAGCACGCGTCTCGGCTGCGGCAGGGGCAACTGCCTGTGGATTGCGCAAGTCCACCGCCTGCCCCACAGCCGAAACGCCATATCGCGCGGCGATGTCGGCCGCCGCAGCTTTTGCGCCATCGGCATTGATGTCCCATAGCGCCACCGGTCGTCCCACTTCGGCCAGCGCATGGGCCGCGGCCAGGCCGATGCCCGATGCCCCACCGGTAATCACCACGCCCGTCCCTGGTGCGCCCAGCCGCTCGTCACTCACGCTCATGCCGATTCCTTGCTTGATGGATTTTTAGCGAGACACACCGTGTCAAACCCCAGAACATGCGCCACGCGGCCAAGGCCGACCCAAGCCGCCACGCAATGCGCCAGATCGACGATCTCGCCATCGCTGAAGACCTCGTGCATCCCGGTCCAGAAATCCTCGTCAGCGGCCAGCCCTTGCGGATCCGTGCCGAAGCGTTCGGCAAAGGCCATGGCGAGCCGTTCCCGCACGGAAAACAGCCCGGATTCCCGCCAGTTCTCGACCGCCGCATAGAATGCCTCGTCAGGCGCCGGGCCATTTGCCGTTACCAGTCGCTCGGGTGTCTCGCCGCCCACCGAAAACGTGCGCTCGGCATCGCGGGCTGCGCGGAAGTCCTGGCAGATCATGCAGCCGTTGATCTGCGCCGTGCGCATTCGCGCCGCCTCGAATTCGCGCATCGAAAGGCGTGTCTCGCGATAGACCGCAGAGGAAAATCCGGCAGCCGCAGCCATGATTTCGCGCGCATGGGTTCGCGCAGCAAAGCCATAGGGATCGCCAGCCTCCTCAGTGGGCACGGAAATGCGCAACATCGGCAGACACTCCTCAGTTATCAGGAATTTCGGGCACGGCGGCCATCGGCGGCACGTTGTGCGACCAGCCCATGTCCTCGTGGCGTTCGGCAATTCGCCAGCCATCGGGCGTGCGGACAAGCCTGTCACGATACCACAAGCCGATGAAGAAGACCTGCTCCTCGCCAGCAGTGTTGCGATGAACCATCGGATTGAACAGGATTGTGCGCGCTCTGGCTTCGTCGCCGTCAAGGTCAAGCTTGGTCGTTGCCACCATGTGCTGGAACATCGGGAAACGCTCGAGCGCCACCGGCAACCACGCCTTGATCTGCGCAAGGGTCCCCGCGGCGCCCCCGGTTTCGGAATAGTCGATGCGCGCATCAGGCGTGAATACGCCGTCAAGCGCGTCCCAATCGCGTTCGTCGATCGCGAAGCAATAGCGCGCGAAGAGATCCTGGATTTCAAGCCTGTCCGAGATTTCCTGAAGCGACATCATAGCGCTTTCCTCTCTGCCCCATGCCAGGCTGCGAATCATGCGCAACAGCCCTATTATTGACCTTTACCGTCACACTTATCGCAGAACTTGTCCAAATTTTTTACGCAAGTTGGCTTGAAGTCATGAGGATAGCAGTTGCCGCTGCTCTGGCTGGTGTGGCAAGAATCATCAGGATAGTCGCCTGCGACGAAACTGACACACCGGAGCATACCCCCGCAGATCGCAGCCGTGCACCGGCAGCAGGTGAACGCCGCTAGTCCTTCACGTGCAACGAGCCGCAATTTTATCAAGATCAAAAGCCGATATGCTTTTTGATTGACGATTTGCGTATCTGTTGCGATATCTTTTTACGAATGCATTGCCACGTCAAGCATTGCGTGAGTCGAAAGTCGTACCGGAGGAGAGGCCGCTCATGGCCAGCGCAGCTGCAATTTCGCTCGAAAGCTCGATCCCGTCGGGCGAAGAGCTCGTCGCCCGGGCAAGGGCCATGATCCCCGCCTTGCGCCAACGCGCGGCTGAATGCGTCGCCGGGCGCGACGTTCCGGCAAAATCCATTGCCGAATTCCACGAAGCCGGTTTCTTCCGCATCCTTCAGCCCAAGCGCTGGGGCGGCTACGAAATGCACCCTAACGTGTTCTACGACGTGCAGAGGGCGCTTGCCGAAGGCTGCATGTCCACCGGCTGGATGTACGGCGTGGTCGGCTGCCATCCTTACGAAATCGCGCTGTTCCACGAAGAGGCGCAGGCCGAAGTCTGGGGCGAGGATAGCTCGACGCTGGTCTCGTCGTCCTACCAGCCCGTCGGCAAGGTCACCCCGGTCGAGGGTGGCTATCGCCTGTCGGGCCGCTGGGGCTTCTCCACCGGATCGGTCCACTGCCAGTGGGTCGTACTGGGCGCGATGGTCCCGCCGCGCGAGGCAGGCGGCGCGCCGGACATGCGCGCATTCCTGCTGCCGCGTGCGGACTATACCATCGATACTGACACCTGGCATGTCTTCGGCCTCCAGGGCACCGGCAGCCATGACGTGATCGTCGACGACGTGTTCGTGCCCGAACACCGCACGCACCGCTCGATCGACGGCTTCCTCTGCGCCAATCCGGGGCAAGAGACCAACCCCGGCCCGCTCTACACCCTGCCCTGGGCGCAGGTGTTCATGCGCTCGGTCTCGACCGCGGCCTTCGGCGGCGCGCGCGCGGCAATCAACGCCGCTGTCGAGATCTCGCAGAGCCGCGTCTCGACCAATACCGGCAAGGCATCAAAGGACGATCCCTTCATGAACGCGGCCATCGCCCGCGCCCACGCCGAGGTCACCGAGATGGAGCAGACCCTGCGCCTCACCTTCGAGGACCTCATGGCCCATGCCGAGCGCGGCGAGTCCATCCCGATGGAGAAGCGCACGTTCTACGCCTACAACTCGGCCAGCGTGGTGCGCCGCATGGCAGATCTGGTCGATGACATGGTCAAGCTGCTCGGCGGCCGGGCGATCTACATGTCCAGCCCGATCCTGCAGCCATGGCTCGATCTCCACGCAGGCCGCGCCCACGTCGCCAACGATCCGGCCAACCGCACTGCCGATCTCGTCGGCGGCATGCTCGGCCGCGAACCTTCCTTCACCTTCCTTTGAGCGAGCGCGCCCATGGCTGATCTCAAGACCGCCAGCCACAGCGTTACCGGTGGCTACGATATCGTCATCGCCGAAGCGGGCGATCCTTCCGCGCCTGCGGTCGTCTTCCTGCACGGCAGCGGCCCCGGCGCATCGGGCGCATCCAACTTCCGCCAGAACATCGATGCCTTTGTCGATGCTGGCTATCGTGTGATCCTGCCCGACCTGATCGGCTACGGCGGCTCGTCGAAGCCGGAAGGACTCGACTACACGCTGCAGCTGTTCACCGACACGGTCTACGAGGCACTCGTCGCGCATGGCGTGACCAGCGCGAGCCTCGTTGGCAATTCGCTCGGTGGCGGCATTGCCCTGTTGATGACGCTCGACCACCCCGGCTTTACCCGCAACCTCGTGCTGATGGCGCCGGGATGCGTGGCCGAGCGCGAGGCCTACTTCGTCATGCCCGGCATCACCAAGATGGTCTCCAGCTTCGGCGGTCCGGACTTCGACCTGGCCGAACAGAAGCGCCTCGTCTCGAACCTCGTCCACCCTGATTTTGCGCCGAACATTCCCGACGCATTGGTGGAAGAGCGTTTCGCCGTCGCCCGCACCCAGCCCAAGGACGTGCTCGTGCGGATGCGCACGCCCGACCTTTCGCCACGCCTGCCCGAGATCACCCAGCCGGTCTTCGTGCTGTGGGGCCTCAACGACGAGTTCTGCCCGGAAGCGCACTCGCGCCTGTTCCTCGATCACTGCCCCGATGTCCGCGCCATTATCTTCGGGCGTACCGGCCATTGGGTGCAGGTCGAACGCGCCGCCGAATTCAACGCCTATGCCATCGAGTTCCTCAATGCCCGTCGATAAGATCCAGCACTATGGCGCAGCGCTTTACGACGCACTGCGCGCCCGCAAGACCATCGCCCCGCTTATCGAGCAGGACCCCTCGCTGACGATCGATGACGCCTATGCAATCAACCTCGATTTCCTGTCGCGCCGCGTCGCCGATGGCGAGAAGGTCGTCGGCAAGAAGATCGGCGTGACCAGCAAAGCCGTGCAGGACATGCTCGGCGTGCACCAGCCAGACTTCGGTTTCTTGACCGACTGGATGCATGTCGAAGGCGATATCGACGTCGACGCCAAGGCGCTCATCGCCCCGCGCGCCGAGGCCGAGATCGCGTTCATCCTCAAGAGCAGCCTCAACGGCCCCGGCATCACCGCCGCCGACGTTCTCGCCGCGACCGAGAGCATCGCACCCTGCTTCGAGATCGTCGACAGCCGCATCGACGACTGGAAGATCAAGATCGTCGACACCGTCTCCGACAACGCCTCCTGCGGCGTCTACGTGATCGGCAAGGAACGTCTCGATCCCGCAGGGTTTGACCTGCCGAACCTCCACGTCGCCGTCACCAAGAACGGCGCGCCCCTGTCCGAAGGCTATGGCCATGCCGTGCAGGGCGATCCGGCGCAGGCGGTGGCCTGGCTCGCCAACACCCTCGGCGCCTATGGCGTGACGCTCGATGCGGGCGACGTGATCCTGTCAGGTTCGCTCGTCCCGCTCGCGCCCGCCGTGAAGGGCGACCGCTTCGAAATGACGCTCAGCAACGATGCAGGGCCGCTCGGCACCTGCGTCGCCAACTTCGTTTGAGGAACACTCCATGGCACGCGTGAAGGCCGCGATCATCGGCTCGGGCAATATCGGCACCGACCTGATGATGAAGATGATCAAGTACCCGCAGAACATGGAGCTGGCCATCGTCGTCGGCATCGACGAGAAGTCGGAGGGCCTCGCCATGGCACGCGAGCACGGGATTGCGACGACGCATGAAGGCCTCGAAGGCCTGCGCAAGCATCCGCTCTACAAGGACATCGGCATCGCCTTCGATGCGACCAGCGCCTACGCCCACAAGGTCCACGACGAGGCCCTGCGCGCCGACGGCATTCAGGTTGTCGACCTTACCCCCGCCGCAATCGGTCCGTTCACCGTGCCGCCGGTCAACATGGGCCAGCACCTCGATCAGCCCAACGTCAACATGGTGACCTGCGGCGGTCAGGCAACGATCCCGATGGTCGCCGCCGTTGCCCGCGTGTCTGAAAAGCTCCACTATGCCGAGATCGTCGCCTCGGTCTCCTCGCGCTCGGCCGGCCCCGGCACCCGCGCCAACATCGACGAGTTCACCCGCACCACCGCCCGCGCCATCGAGCAGGTCGGCGGCGCGACCAAGGGCAAGGCGATCATCATCCTCAACCCCGCCGAGCCGCCGATGATCATGCGCGATACCGTGTTCACCCTGTCCGAGGGCGGTGACGAGGATGCTATCCGCCGTTCGGTGGCAGACATGGTAGCCGAAGTGCAGAAGTACGTCCCCGGCTACCGCCTCAAGCAGGAAGTCCAGTTCGAGCGTTTCGGTGACAACAACAGGCTGAAGATCCCCGGCCAGGGCGATTTCACCGGCATCAAGTCGATGATTATGCTCGAAGTCGAAGGCGCGGGCGACTATCTGCCCAGCTATTCCGGCAACCTCGACATCATGACCGCCGCCGCCAAGGCCACCGGTGAACTGCTCGCCGCGCGCCGCATGGCCGCTGCTGCTGCCTGAAGGAGACCGGACGATGACTGCAACCTTCAACGTCGAACGCGGCGACAAGCTCTACATCCAGGACGTGACCCTGCGTGACGGCATGCACGCCGTGCGCCACATGTACGGCATCGACCACGTCCGCGCGATTGCCGCGGCCATCGAGAAGTCAGGCGTCGACGCCATCGAGGTCGCCCATGGCGACGGCCTTTCTGGCGCCAGCTTCAACTACGGCTTCGGCGCGCACACCGACTGGGAATGGCTCGAAGCCGTAGCCGACGTGCTCGACAAGTGCGTGCTGACCACGCTGATCCTGCCCGGCGTCGGCACAGTCGAGGAACTCCGCCGCGCCTACGATATCGGCGTCCGCTCGGTCCGTGTCGCCACGCACTGCACCGAGGCTGACGTTTCGAAGCAGCACATCGGCATTGCCCGCGATCTCGGCATGGACGTCTCGGGCTTCCTGATGATGAGCCACATGATCGAGCCCGATGCCCTGGCCAGCCAAGCCCTGCTCATGGAAAGCTACGGCGCGCAGTGCGTCTACGTCACGGACAGCGGCGGCGCGCTCGACATGGATGGCGTGCGCGCGCGCTTCGAAGCCTATGACCGCGTGCTGAAGCCCGAAACCCAGCGCGGCATGCACGCGCACCACAACCTCGGCCTTGGCGTCGCCAACTCAATCGTTGCCGCACAGTGCGGCGCGGTGCGCATCGACGCTTCGCTTACCGGCATGGGCGCAGGCGCGGGTAATGCCCCGCTCGAAGTGTTCATCGCCGCCATCGACCGCAAGGGCTGGAACCACGGGTGCGACGTGATGATGCTGATGGACGCCGCCGAAGATCTCGTGCGCCCGCTGCAGGACCGCCCGGTCCGCGTCGACCGCGAGACGTTGGCATTGGGCTATGCCGGGGTCTACTCCAGCTTCCTGCGCCATGCCGAGAAGGCCGCCGAGACCTATGGCCTCGATACCCGCGCGATCCTCGTCGAACTCGGCCGCCGCAAGATGGTCGGCGGACAGGAAGACATGATCGTCGACGTCGCGCTCGACATGCTCAAAGCGCAAGCCTGACTTTAAGCAAGCAAACGGCGAGAGGGCCATTAGCCCCCGCCCTACCGGGAGAAGTGCCATGATCCTCAAGGACAAGGTCGTCATCATCACCGGCGCCGGCCCCGGCATGGGCCAGGCCGCGTGCCGGGGTGCGGCAAAGGAAGGCGCCAAGGTCGTAGTCACGGCGCGCTCGAAGCAGGCGATCGAGGAAGTGGCGCACGAGATCGTGGCGGCGGGTGGTGAGGCCATCGCCGTCCCGCTCGACGTCACGCAGATGGATCAATGCCAGGCCGCCGCCAAGGCTGCGCTCGACCAGTGGGGCCGCATCGACGGTCTGGTCAATTCGGCCTACTATCACCCTGATTGGGGCCCGCTGATCGAGCATGACATCGACCAGGTGCTGCAAGCGTTCGATGTCGGCGCGGCAGGCGCGCTGCGCATGGCCATGGCCGTCTTTCCCACGATGAAGGCGCAAGGCGCTGGCTCCATAGTCAACATCTCCACCCTCTGCACCCGCAAGCCTATGCCGGGCGAAGGAGGCTATGGCATGGCCAAGAGCGCGCTCAATCACATGACCCGCCACCTCGCGGTCGAGTTCGGCGGCACCGGCGTGCGCGTGAACACCGCGCTGATGGGCTGGATGATGGGCGCTCCATTGGAAGGCTTCATCCAGGGTCTCGGCGAAGGGGCCGAAGCCTTCCGCAAGCAGCGCGCCAGCGAGATCCCGGTGGGCCACATTCCGCCCGACGCCGATTGCGCCAAAGCGGTCTACTTCCTGCTCTCGGACTATGCTTCGGAAGTGACCGGCGCGATGCTCGACGTAAACGGCGGCGATTGGGTCGCGGCATAAGGGAGGGCACTGAGATGCTGCTCGACTGGATGAAGAGCCACCCCACCCTTGCCGACGATCCGGTCTCGGGCTTCGATCCCGATGCCGTGACCGTCAGCGAGACGGTAGAGATCGCCGCCCCGGCCCGCTTGGTCTGGGCCGTGCTCACCGACATGCCGCGTTACGCCGAATGGAACCCCTTCTGCGTGCGCGCGGTCTCCACGCTCGAGATGGGCGCAGCGGTCGACATGACGCTGATCAACTATGCGGTGCCCGGCACGCTCGTGCCCAACTGCGAATACATCTGCGCGTTCGAGCCCGAGCGCATGATCTCGTGGGAAATGGTCCACTCGGACTTCTGGCCCTACCCCGCCCGCCGCGATCAGGTGATCGAACCGACCGGCGATGCTTCATGCCGCTATTTCTCGACGGACGCGTTCTTGGGGAACAACGGCATCCACGTCTTCCGCTTTGCCGGACCATGGGTAAAGCGCGCCTTCGACGACAGCGCCCGCGCTCTCAAGGCCCGCGCCGAATTGCTCTACGCGCAAGAACAGAAAGCCTGATCCCGCAATGCCCTACACGCTCCAGCAGCTCTCCGACATGGAAGAGATCAAGGTGCTCAAGCACCGCTACTTCCGCGCCATCGACACCGGCGATTTCGCCGCCCTGCCGGCGCTGTTCACGGCAGACGTCGCCTGCACCTACAACGGCGGCACCTACAAGGTCTCGCTCAAGGGGCGCGAGGCGATGGTCGAGTTCCTGTCCAACTCGTTCCATTCGGGCGCGCTGGCCATGCACATCGGCATCATGCCCGAGATCAGCGTGACTGGCGACAACAGCGCCACCGGCCTGTGGTACCTGCAGGACGTGTTCATCGATCTCGAGAAAGACGCCCACACCTTCGGCACCGCGATCTATACCGACGCCTATCGCCGCGAAGGCGGGGTGTGGAAGATTGAATCCACTTACTACGACCGCGTGATCGAAGTCTTGCGCAAGTTCAGCGAGATGAAAGGCAACCCCAGCGTCCAGCGCCTCGCCACCACCGGGCGCAAACCGCACGAGCGCACCGACATAAGCCACCTGATCCACTGGGACGAATAACCGGTTTGCGCAAAGAACCTGCCACCCTCCACGAGACCATCGCCGAGCTTCAAGCCGAGCGCGCGATCCGTGAAGGCCTCGCGCGCTTCGCTCGCGTGCTGGACACAAAGCAATGGCACGCCCTGGCAGACGTTTTCGCCGCCGACCTCACCTTCGACTACGGCCTCGGCGAACACTCCGGGATAGCGGCGCTTGAAGCCAACATGCGCCGCTTCCTCGATGTCTGCGGGCCAAGCCAGCACCTGATCGGCAGCATCACGGTCGACGTTGCGCCCGGCAGCTTGACCGCCACCAGCCGCGCCTATGTCCAGGCCCGCCACCAGCGCCCTGGTGACACGGGCGGTCCGGTGTTCGACACGAACGGCGAATACATCGACCGATGGACCTTCCGTCCCGAAGGTTGGCGGATCACCCGCCGCGATGCCCTGTGGCAGACCAACAGCGGAGACGCCGCAATCATCTGGAGTGGCGCCAACTGAGGCGACGCTTCAGTCGTCCCCGAAATCCGGCGCCCACGGCACGCCGTTGATATGGCCACCACCGTCGGCAAACAGGGTGTTGCCGGTCAGGTACCGCGCGTCCTCGCTGGCGAGGAATAGCGCGACGCCGCCAATGTCCGCCTCGGGATCGCCCATGCGGCCCATCGGGTTTGCGGCTGCAGTCGCCTTCGCCACGTCGGGTGCCATTTCCGCGAAACGACGATAGGCGGCCGAGACCGCTGCCGGGCAGATCACGTTGACGCAGATGCCATAGGGCGCCCATTCCCGCGCGGCTGTGCGTGAATAGGCCCGCACCGCCTCCTTGGCGACGTTGTAGTCTGCGCTGCCCATGTGGGCGTTGACGCCGTTCAGCGAGGCCATGTTGATCACCCGGCCCCAGCCCCGCGCCTTCATGTGCGGCAGCGCCCGCTCCATCGCCCACTTCGTGGCGTAGAGGCACATCTTCAGCGCATCATCGAAGCGCTCGTCGGTCTTGCGCTCGATCCGCACCGGACCCTCGCCGCGATAGGCGTTGTTGACGAGGATATCGACGGCTCCGAACCGCTCGGCGCATAGGTCCACCGCCGCGAACACATCGTTGCGACAGGACACATCGCACTTGATGAACACCGCCTGCGCCCCGCCTGCGCATAGCTGGTCTACCACCGCTGGCCCGCGCTCGGCGTCGTAGTCCGCCACGACGACGCCCGCCCCTTCCCTGGCGAAGCGGCGGGCAATTCCCTCACCGATGCCATCGGCACCGCCGGTGATGACGGCGGCGCGCCCAGATAGTCTTCCCGTCACGCCGCCATCTCCTTCACTCGTCAGTTGCCGAAGCTGTAGCGCAAGCGCAGGCCGAACATGCGCGGCTCGCCATAGATCACGCTCTGCGCGCCGATCGTCTGGAAGATGCCGGTGTTCGAGATGATGTAGTTCTTCTTGGTGATGTTGGTGGCGAACAGGCTCAGGTCTACAGGCGCGCCCATCACGCCCTTCCAGTCGATCGTGGCGTTGAGCAGGCCATAGCTCGGCAGCAGCACGCCCGGTTCGTTGATCGTCCCATCCGGGAAGCGCTCGGTCGAAAACGGCGCGGTCGGCTGCTTGTCGGTCCAGTTGTAGCTGAGGAACAGGCTGAAATTGCCGACATCTTCCGAAACCGGCAGCGAGAAGCGGCCATAGACCGACAGGATGTTAGGCGAGAGGTACTGCAGTGGACGGCAGGTCATGTCCGCCCCGGCAAAGACCTTGGGCGAAGTGATCGACTGCGCGGTACAATCCCACACGCCCGAGCTCGAATCGAACTTGAAGGATTTGTACTTGGCGCTGAGGTGGCTGTAGTTGCCGCCCAGTTCGATGTTCTGCGTCGGCTGGATCATCGCCTCGACTTCGACGCCCTTGATCTCGGCCGAAGCGTTGTTCAGCGTGATCGCGCCATTGCCGCCGGTCGCCCGGTTGAAGTCACCGGCCGCGCGCTGGATGTTCTTGTAGTCCAGCCAGAAGCCGTTGACATTGAAGCGCCCGCGCATGCCGCCAGCGTTGAAGTCGGTCTTGAAGCCCGCTTCGTAGTCAGTCACGGTCTCCGGCCCGAAGGTGCGGGTGTTCTCGAACACGGCATAGCTGTTGAAGCCGCCCGCCTTGTAGCCGCGCGTGACCTTGCCATAGACCATGATGTTGTCGTTCGGGCGATAATCGAGCCCAATCGTCCAGTTGGGCGAGGAACTTTTCAGCTTTGCGCCGAACAGGCAGGTATTGAGCGGATCGGCGATGGGCTGCGTCGGGTTCGGATTCGACTTCCACGAGCAGGCCGTGACGAACTTCGCCCCGCCCGGCAGCGGCACGTAGCTGAACGATGTCGTGGAGCCCTCCACGGTGTCCCAGGTATAGCGATAGCCTGCCGTCAGCCGCAGGCGGTCAAGCGCGGGCGAGAACGCGCCGAAATCCAGCGAGCCTTGCGCATAGAGCGCCTTGGATTCGTTGGTCACGCGAATCTGGCTCTGGCCGATCGGGCAACCGGCTATCGTCTGCAAGCCGCAGACGTTGATCGAATAGGATTCCATCGTCCCGCGCGGGCTCTGCTTGTAGTAGAAGCCGCCCACGGTGTAGGTCAGCTTGTCGTTAAGGCCGGTGCCTTGCAGTTGCAGTTCCTCGGTCACCTGCTTGTACCAGTCGCGCGGCGCAGTGCGGCTTTCGACCGTGGTGCCGGTGTCATAGACTGGGGCGATGGTGCCGTCCTGATCGTTGGCGTAATAGGACTTCAGCTCGGCATAGCTGAAAATGTTGCGCAGCTTCAGTGTGCTCGAAAGTTCGATGTCGGTTGTGTTGTTGATGCCCCACGATTCCAGCTTGGCAAAACTGTCGAGCCCGTGCGCCGTCTGGCGGATGCCGCGTGCATTCTGCTGGTTGAGCAGGTTGGTATAGAAGCTGCAGTTGGCAGGGCCGGTACCAGCACCACAAAAATTGAACGTCGGCGCAATCGCGCCCAGCGGCAGGGACACGCCCGGAGCGACCGGGATCGGCCGCGTTGCCAGACCGACGAAGTAGTTGGTGTTGAAGTTCTTGGCGATCGAACCGGTGCCATTGCTGTGCGACTTGCCGTAGTAGCCCAGCGTGTAGTTGGTGACGCCCTCGACCGGTTCGATCCACAGCCCGACGCGGCCCATGCGCCAGTGCTGGTCGTCGCGATCCTTGTTCCAGTTCACGTCCCGCGTGAAACCGTCACGATCGCGTGATGCACCGACAAGGCGCAGGCGGACCTTGTCCGAGATCGGCAGGTTCAGCACGGCTTCGGTTTCGACCATGCTGTAGTTGCCGAAGCCTGCCTGGACATAGCCTTCCAGCTTGTCGGTCGGCTTGGCCGGGGTCAGCAGTATGGCGCCGCCGGTGGTATTGCGGCCGAACAGCGTGCCCTGTGCGCCGGCCAGCACCTGCACGTTCTGCAGATCGACGAAGCTGCCCGGCCCGCCCTGTCCGGAAAGCGTAATGGCAGATACCAGCGGCACTTCGTTCATGTAGACGACGACGGCAGGTGAACCCTGGAAAGACGCGCTCTGGCCACGGATCGATGGCGACATCACGTCACGCGAAGCCTGGCCGTTCGGCCCCACCACCAGCGAGGGGACCGAAGCCTGCAGGTCCTGCAGCTGTGTCAAGCCGCGTTCGCGGATGCTCTCGGCACTGATTGCGGTGATCGAGATCGGCACGTCTTGCGCGCGCTCTTCGCGGCGGTTGGCCGTAACGATGATCTCCATGTTGTTGGGAGCAACACCATCGGTAGCCTGCTCATCTGCAGCATTATCTGCAGCATTCGCGATTTGCGGCAAGGCAGCGCAGCAAAGTGATGCACCCGCCAGCAGTGCGGTTGTGAAGCGACGACCTACATCGGAACGCATGCGGCTTTTTTCAGACATTGTCCTCTCCCTCCAAGACCAAACCTGCAAGGCGTCCGGCAGAACGCCACGCATAGCTGGAATGAGAGAAGTGCTGCACGCACCCCAAGTGCGCACGCCTGCCTCTTGCAAAGGCGGCTGCAGGCCCCTCATCCCAGATTCTCTTTTGTTTGCTGAAGAAGCGTACCAACTACGCAAAATAACTGCAAGAGCGTAAATCATACGAATGTTGCGTAGCATTGTCGGCAGATAATTGACCGCCGCTACTCTACGCGATAGGTATATGCCTCATCGATCGGTTTCACCTCATACGGTGCGCGCAAGAATCGATGTTCAATTGAAAACAAAGCCAAGAAGCAGCCAGATCCGCCTACCCTGTCGGCCAGCAGTGCCCCGGAAATCGTGTTGACCGACCTAGATGCCATCCGTCCGTCCACACACACTTTAAACGATCGTCCCTGGCGTTCGCTCGCTCATATTGGAGAGATGCCCATGTCAACCGACAGCGTTTTCAGGCCTGTCGCCGCGCCGCGTGTCATCGAAAATGCCTATTCTCCAGACCAGCATGCGCGAATGCTGGAGATCGTGCGCAGCAATGGGCCATGGTCATTGATTCTTGCGCAGCATTTCAAATCGCCCGAGGAAGTCGTCGCCACGACGTCTGGTGCGGTCCCGGAAGGTTTCAAGCCGACCTGGGACATGTTCCTGTCACCGGTGTTCCGCGGCTATTTCGGCACCGCAGCAACCGCATTTTATCCCGAGATCGAGGACTGTTTCTTCAACAGCCACTTCCTTGCCCTCGTGCGGGATTACTGGGGCGCGCGATACGCGACGCCAGAAAACATGCTGTTCAACATTCAGGGGCCATGCTCGGGCGGCGACAACCCGCATGTCGATGCCACGCGCTTCCGCGGCGCGTCGATGCACAACACGCCGATCTGGCTGATGAACACCATGGTCAAGTCAAACCTGTTCGAACGCTGGCGCGCCAAGAAGGCACAGGTCATCGCCTGGTACTACAGCGGCAGGACCGGTGGCGGCTTCACATATTGGCCCGAAGGACCGCAGCAACCGCCGCAGCAGATCCATGCGCCGATGTGGGGCCGCGCCGTCGTGGTCGAAAACGAGAAGATGTATCACACTGCGCAGTCCAACGGTCCCGCCGCCCTGCGGCGTCCTGAAGGGCTCGCGATCAACTCCCTCATGTCGGCTGATCCCGAAGACCCCACCGGCTGGCAGATCACAACAGATGGCAAGGTGATACAGAAGATCCCCGAGGACGAATTCCGCTTCCTCGTTCACTGGGGCGCCGACATCTACATGGACATGGCCGAAATGAAGCGCGCGCTCGACCATACCGACGACCTTAGCCACGAGATGATCTTCGACATCATCATCTCGGACCTGCGCAAGCGTGGCGAAGCGTTCCGGATGCCCACCGATCCGCTGACCGATCCCTCCTTCATCGGCCTGCTCACCCGGATCTATGATCCCGGCCAGCCCACGATCTTCCCGCCCGAGCCCGAGGAACACTTCGCCGCCTGATCGCTCCGCAACAGATAAGCATCGGACCAGAACCAATGCCAGACATGCCCTATCTCGCCCGCGGCATCATGCCGGTCGAAACGCCATCGAGCGTGCTCGTGTCGTCGTCTAAGTATCTCAACAACCCGCGCTTGCGCGATTGGCTGGCAATGATCCTGCTGCGCCGCAACGGGCCGGACCTGCCGCCCCCTGCCGAAATGTATGAATTCCTGCCGATCCTCGAGGAACTGCGCGATCACGATGCCATAGAGGAGATGTTCACGGCAGAGCGGCAGATCAATCCCGAGCTCGATGCCTGGCTCTCCGAGGGTTTCTACTCGACATACGCGATTGAGGACTTCGCACAGTATGCACCAGGCTCGCTTGGCGGGATATTCTATCAGTGGATCACCGAAGGAAACTACGAGATCCAGATTACCCCGTGGCGCGAACCGAAAAGCCAGCTGGAGTTCTACAACCTCCGCTCCGGCCAAACGCACGATTTTGAACACATCCTGTGCGGCGGCGGGTTCAATTTCATGGGTGAGCTCGTCCCCTACTGGTACCGCCTGACCAACGTGTTCAAGCACATCCGCAATCCGGAGCTGGCGGCCGAGCTGAGCCTGATCCAGATCTTCGGATCGTTGCGCTACACCGTGCGGACGATGCTGCATTATCCGCAAGTATGGAACACCTGCACCGATGCGATCCAACGCGGCATGGTAGTCGGCAAGGCCAGCGACGCATTATTCATGAAGAAGCTCGAGCCGTGCTTCCATCTGCCGCTGGCGGAGGCGCGCGAAGTCCTCGGCGTGCGCGGCGCGGTCGATGTCGATACCGACCTCGAAGGCGCTTTCTGGGCAGAACGTGTCCCAGCCTCGGCGCTGGTGAAGCCCGACCTGCATTAGCCCGGTCCACGGTTGGTTCTGCGCGATTGACTCACTGCACCGCCCAAGTAAGTGAGCAATCATGACGAAGACCCGAATTCCGGCCGTGCAGCGCCGAGGCCAGATCGTTGCTGCCGCGCGGCGGGTCTTCTCGCAGCATGGCTACGACGGGGCCAAGACGCTGCAGATCGCGCGCGAGGCCAAGGTCTCCGAAGCGCTGGTGTTCCGCCATTTCCCCAGCAAGCTCGCTCTCTACCGCGCGGTTCTGCGTCAGGTGTTCCTTGAGCAGGACGAGCGCTGGCGCGAACAGGGCGTAAACGGCGAAGGGCCGATGGGACTTGCCGCCGCGATCCACACCTTCATCACGGCTTGCGCCACCGATGCGGAAGAGCCTGCGCGCGACGACACGCACCGCATGATGCTGGCGAGCCTTGCCGGAGATGGCTCTTACGCCAGCCTGATCTACCGTCGTTCGCAAAGGCGCAACGCCGCCACCATGGAAGCTGCCTATGCCTCTGCGCGGGCCGAGGGTGGCCTCGTTGGCGAAGCGCTCGACGTGCCAGCCTCAGCCATGTTCATCGAGCACGTCGGCACCATGCTGGCGGCGATAGGGGGCTTGCCCAAGGCTGCGCGACCATACGGCATCGAGGGTGACGAGCTTGTCCGGCAGGCAACATGGTTCTGCCTGCGCGGGATCGGCATGCCCGATGCAGTGATCGAAAGCTATTTCGACAGCATCGCCTGATCGCGATTGGGCAGTCCAGGCAGGACCTGCAGCCCCATCCGAAGGCTCAGGTCAGCATGGCGCCACCGTTCACATGGATCACCTGCCCGTTGATCCACCGGCCGTCTTCGGACAGCAGCAGGGCGACCATCGCCGCAACGTCCTCCACCTGCCCCAGGCGCGTGCTGCGGGTTGCAGCGATGCAATGGTCGATCCAGTCCGGGGGAACGGCCCCGCCCGCAATCATTTCGGGCGTCATCACGAAGCCGGGAGCGACGCAGTTGGCGGTAAGCCCCTGCTTCCCCCACTTGCTTGCGACATGGCGCATCAGCGCATTTAGGCCGGCCTTCGACGCTGCATAGGAGGGGCGCTCCGGCTCCCCCGCCCCCGACGCATCCGAACTCGTATAGACAATGGCGCCGCGCCCGCTTTCCAGCAAATGCGGCAAGGCGGCGCGGGTGGCGAGCAGGTGCCCGCGCAGGTTTACCGCCATGGTCCGGTCGAACGTTTCCAGTTCAAGCGCCAGCGCATCCGAGTCCGAAAAGATCGTCTTGAGGTCTGCAGCGTTGATGTGCGCTCCATCCAGTCGCCCGAGCCGGGCGATTGCTTCGGCAAAGCATGCCTGCACCGCAGCCTGGTCGGTTATGTCCACCTCGATGGCGTGGGCTTCGTGTCCGGCGTCGACCATGCGGTCTGCCACGGCCTGCGCTGCAGCAAAGTTCAGGTCGGCCACGCAAACTCGCGCGCCTTCGGCGCAGAGGCGTTGCACCGTGGCTGCGCCAATACCGGTACCGGCGCCAACAACGATAATCGCGCGATCCTGGATCCTGCCCTGCATTGCTCACCTTCCTTTTGGCTTTGCGTAGACATCTTGCTATGCAACAGCGCAAATAACAATGCGGAAGCAGAATAACCTCTGATTCCGCGCAGAAAGGGGATTATCTGTGACAGATGCTGTCGCGGCCGCACCGCACGACACCTCACCGCTCGATGCAAGATTGAAGAGCGTCCTGCGGATCATGCCCGCGCCCGTCGGCATCGTCACCAGCTTCGATACGGACAGCGGTGAGCCGGTCGGCCTCGCCATGTCCGCGCTCATGCCCGTCTGTCTTGACCCGCCATCCATGGCCATCTGCGTCAACCGTTCCGGCAGCGCACACGCGGCGATGATGCGTGCTGGCCGCTTCTGCATCAACCTGCTGCACAGCCGGCAGGATGGTCACATGGCACCCTTTGCCGATCCCGCCGCCCGCGCGGCACGCTTTACGCAGGACGACTGGCGGCAACATGTCCATGCCGTGCACCACGGCGTGTGGTACATCGAAGGCGCCCCCGCTGCGATTTTCTGCACGATCCGCGAACATATCAGCTACGGCACGCATGATCTTCTGCTCGGCGAAGTCGACGATCTGATCACGACTGCGAGCGAAGAGATCGTCGGCTGGGCCAACGGTGCACTCTACCGCCCGGCCCCGCTGGGCTGAAGCCACCCATCACGCGGGCTGGATGTCGTCCGGCCCTCAGAATGCCCGCAGGCTTATGATCCTGCCTTCTTCGTCGAAACGGCAGGCATCGGCCGAGCGGATGCGCAGGCGCTGGCCGCCCGGCGGCGTGAACTCCACGTCGAAGATCAACAGCGCCTCGTTGGCGTGGGATCCGCGATGGGGTGCCACCGGCGTGATCCGGGTCTGGTAGGCAACGGTATCGGCGAACCACGCGGCGATCGCTGGCCCGCTGCGGGGTTCCGACCCTATCGGATCCTCGATTACCGCATCGGGCGCGAACAGCGCCATCACCCCGGCCACATCGCCAGCATTGATCCGGTCGACGTAGGCCTGCAGTGCGGCCTTCATCCTCGCCTGTGCGGCATCCGCGCCCATCAGGGGCCTACGGGCAGCGTCACTGGTGCAAAGGTCGAAAGCAGTCCTGCGTCAAGCACTTGTGCCTGCCCGGTGATGAAGCCCGAGGCCGGACTGCACAACCACAGCGCCACTTCGGCAACATGCTGCGCGCGTCCCATGCCGCGCAAGGGCACGCGCGGAAGCTCCTGGCCACCGACGATCGCAACATCGGGCGCGCCGATCAGCGGCGTCTCGACACCGCCGGGACACAGCGCGTTGATCCGCGCGCCACGCGCCGCAAATGCATCGATGCAGGACTTCACCAGCCCGACCACGCCGTGCTTGGCCGCGCTGTAAGCCGGGTTCGCCGGATGGCCGACGACGCCTGCCGCCGAGGCCGTGACCACCACCGCGCCGCCCTGCTCGATCACCGGTTGCACCGCCTTGATGCCGTTGAACGCGCCTTTTAGATTTACCGAGACCAGCTTGTCGAACAGCGCTTCGTCAACCGTGTCGAGGCCTTCGGCAGCACCGTAGAGTCCGGCGTTGAGGAAGGCGAAATCCAGCCGGCCGGCCTCGGCCAGGACCTGCGCCACCATCGCAACGTTGCTGGCATGGTCGGCCACGTCGACCTTTACCGCGCTTGCGCTCTCACCGATCTCAGCCACGACTGCCTGCGCCGCCGCAAGATTGAGATCCGCGCAGAATACTCGCGCGCCCTCTTGCGCAAAGCGGATTGCTGCGGCGCGGCCGATGCCCGATCCCGCTCCGGTGACAATTGCAACCTTGCCGACAAATCGCTGCATTGCTCTCTCCGTTATCTCTGCGCCCTGATCAGCGCAGTTCCGTCTTCAGCACCTTTCCGGCAGCATTCCTCGGCAGGTCATCAACGATCACGAAACTGCGGGGCACCTTGTAGTTGGCCATTTCCTGCCGCGCCCAAGCGGCAATTTCCGCTTCCGAAGGTGCCTCGCACCCGGTTCGCGGCAGGATGAACGCCTTGCCCTGCTCGCCCATGCGCTCATCGGGCACTCCGATCACCGCGGCCTGCGCAATGGCGGGATGCTTGGCAAGTATGGCTTCGATCTCGGCGGGATAGACATTGAACCCGCCTGAAATGAACATGTCCTTCTTGCGGTCGGTAATCTTGAGGTAGCCGCGGTCATCGATCGTGCCGATATCGCCGGTATGAAGCCAGCCATCGCTGTCGATCGCGTCAGCCGTGGCTGCCGGATCGTCTAGATACCCGCGCATGACACCATAGCCACGCACCCACAGCTCGCCCGCTTTCCCGGTGTCCACATCCTGCCCGTCGTCACCAACGCACCGCACCTCAAGTCCGGGCAGCGGAACACCGCAG
Organism: Novosphingobium sp. ERW19; assembly: GCF_012641315.1. NCBI lineage: Bacteria > Pseudomonadati > Pseudomonadota > Alphaproteobacteria > Sphingomonadales > Sphingomonadaceae > Novosphingobium > Novosphingobium sp. ERW19. The sequence goes on along the minus strand of NZ_JABAIC010000005.1, from coordinate 290,020 downwards.
GTGTTGGAAACCGTCAGCGCATCGTCGCCCTGTCGCGTCATCGAAATGCAGCCGCACTCGGTCATGCCATAGCCGTTGACGATGTTGGACATGCCCAGTTCGCTGCGCATCCTCTCGACCAGTACCGGCGGCACGGGTGCAGCCCCGGTCACGGCGACCCGGAGTGACGAGAAATCGCGCGGCCGGTCGCCCGCCAGTTCCTGCAGCAGCGACTGGTAGATCGTTGGTGGACCCGGAATGAAGGTAATCCGGTTCTGCTCGATCTGGCGGACCATTTCAGCGACATCGAAAGTCGCCATCGGCACGATCGTTGCGCCTCGAACAAGGCAGGCCGACCAACCTGCCTTATAGCCGAACGTATGGAAAAACGGGTTTACGATCAGGTAGCGATCGCCGGGGCGGAGATCGACCCGTACCGCCCAGTCGCCAAAGATCTGTGTCGCCTGGCAGTGAGCGGTCAAGGCTCCTTTCGGCCTGCCAGTTGTGCCCGAGGTAAAGATAATGTCGCAGATGTCGTCCGGGGAAACCGCGGCAAATGCATCGTCAACCGCTGGATCATCCGCCCCCTTGCCACGCGCCACAAAGGCGTCGAAATCCCGGTCGATGTGAACCGTTTCGACCAGATCGGGCAGGTCCTCGCCTGCGATCAGTGCGGCATAGTCCTGACCCAGAAAACCGGCCGGGGCAAACAGCAGTTTCACCCGTGCGCGGCGAAGGATATCGGCGGCCTCCCCGCCCTTGAAGCGCGTGTTCATTGGCACGATTGTCGCGCCAACGGCCTGTGCGCCCAACGCCGCGAGAATCCATTCGCGCGTGTTCGGCGCCCAGATGCCCACACGGTCGCCATGGGCGATGCCACTCGCCAGCATGGCCGAGGCCGAACGGCGGGCATCGGCCCACAATTCGGCGAAGGTCCATTGCCGCGCGCCGACGATCAGCGCAGGCACATCAGGCCACTGCTCGGCTGCCGCCTTCGCTGCGCCGGGGATCGAGCCGGGCCAGTTGCCCATTGCCTCGGTCATGGGATTGGGCCTCTCAACCAGCTCAAGCCACTTCGAACAGGCCGGCAGCGCCCATGCCGCCCGCCACGCACATCGACACGACGACGTACTTCACGCCGCGGCGCTTGCCCTCGATCAGAGCGTGGCCGACAAGGCGCGACCCGGTCATCCCGAAGGGGTGGCCGATAGCAATGCCGCCGCCGTTGACGTTGAGCTTGTCGGGATCGATCCCGAGCTTCTGCTGGCAATAGACGGCCTGCGACGCAAAGGCCTCGTTGATCTCAAACAGGCCGATGTCCTCGATCTTCAAGCCCGCCCGGTCGAGCAGCTTGGGGATCGCGAAGACCGGGCCGATACCCATTTCCTCGGCCCCGCAGCCCGCCACCTGAAAGCCGCGATAGATGCCCAGCACCGGGCGGCCTTCAGCCTTGGCGGTGTCGAGGTCCATCAGCACTTGCGCTGATGCACCGTCGGAAAGCTGGCTGGCGTTGCCTGCGGTAATATGCTTGCCCTCGGCAATCACCTGACCGTTCTTGAACACCGGCTTGAGGCCCGCCAGCGCCTCATAGGTCGTGCCCGCGCGCACGCCTTCATCCTTGGCGAGGGTGACTTCTTCCTTGCTGGTCTCGTTGCCTTCCTTGTCGAAAAGCGCCTTGGTGACGGTGATCGGCACGATCTCGTCATCGAACTTGCCAGCTTCCTGCGCCGCCGAAGCGCGCTGCTGCGATAGTGCGGCAAAGCGGTCCTGCTCCTCGCGCGTCACGCCATAACGCTCGGCCACGATCTCGGCGGTTTCGATCATCACCATGTAGGCGTGCGGATCCGCTGCCTTGATGAATTCGGAACGGTTGCGGAAGGCCGGGGCGTGCTTGTTGATGGTCAGCGAGATGCTTTCCATGCCGCCCGCTACGGCAACGTCGATCTCGTTGCACATGATCCCGCGCGCCGCGAGCGCGATGGCGTTCAGGCCGGAAGAACACTTGCGGTCGAGCGTGAAGCCGCCAGTCGTGTCGGGCAGGACCGAACCGTGCACGGTCAGCCGTCCGAGATTGTAGCTCTGCGTGTTCCAGTGGTTGCCGACGCCGAGGTAGACATCGTCCACCCGCGCCGGATCAACTCCTGCGCGCGCGATGGCGGCGTTGACAACGTGGCTGGAGAGCACCGGAGCTTCGGTGTCGTTGAAGGCCCCGCGATAGGCCTTGCCCACGCCAGTACGGGCGGTCGAAACGATGGCGGCTTCACGCATGTCTATATCCTCTCAGCCGAAGCCGTGCATGTTGGAAGGCCCGAAATAGGCCCGCATCTCAACGACCTTGCCGTCGTCGTTGAACTTGAAGGTGTCGATCACCTCGACCCGTTGATCCTTGCCCTCCCAGTGGAGGTGGACCGTGAACGCGAACGCCGCATAAGGGCCGCACAGACGCACCGCGCCATCGAGCGCGAGCTTGGCACCGGTCTGCATCGAGGCGGTGTAGAATTCGAGAATCGCCGCCTGGCCTACCTTGGGTTCAGTCCCCACCGGGTCTTCGACCGTGGCGTCTTCCGCAAACAGCGCAGCAACCCGTTCGGGCGCACCGGCATCGAATGCGGCGACATACTCGTGGACGGCAGCTTCCATCACCTTAGGATCAGGCATCGCATTCACTCCGGAAAATAGCGGCTGATGGTATCGAGCACGCAGGCGGGCTTGTCCTGTCCCTCGATCTCGACGGTGACGCGCACGACCGACTGGATGGCGCCCTTCACTTCCTCGACCGAAACCACTTCGCCCACCCCGCGAATGCGGCTGCCGACCTTGACCGGCGAAAGGAAGCGCAGGCGATCAGCGCCGACGTTCACCGCATGGGCAAAGCCGCGCACTTCGATCAGTTGGGGTAGGAAGTAGTTGACCAGGCTCATCGTCAGGTAGCCATGGACGATGGTGCCGCCGAACGGCCCCGCCTTGGCGCGCTCGACGTCGACATGGATCCACTGGTGATCGCCAGTCACATCGGCAAAGCCGTTGACGCGTTCCTGATCGATCAGCAGCCACTCGGTCGGCGGCAACAGCGTGCCTTCCTTGCCGAGCAGATCGGCGGGCTTTTCGAACACCACCGCCACGATCAGGCCCTCTGGCTGGAGACCGGGACGATTTCGCCGGTCATGTATGAGGACAGGTCCGAGGCGAGGAACAGCATGACATTGGCCACTTCCCACACTTCGGCGGGGCGACCGTAGGCCTCGGTCTTGACCAGTTCGGCAAGACGCTCCTCGGTGGTCACCTTGGCGAGGAACGGGTGCATGGCAAGGCTCGGCGCGACGGCATTGATGCGCACGCCGTGGTCCGCAGCTTCCAGCGCGGAACAGCGGGTGAAGGCCATGACGCCGGCCTTGGCCGCGGCATAATGCGCCTGGCCCTTCTGTGCCCGCCAGCCCAGCACCGAAGCGTTGTTGACCATCACGCCGGACTTGTTTGCATACATCGAAGGCAGAAACGCCCGCGTCATGCGAAACAGGCTTGTCAGCGTCACATCAAGCACGCGGCTCCACTGCTCGTCGGTCATGTCGACGACATCGACCTCGCCGCCAAGGCCGGCGTTGTTGATCAGCACGTCGACCTTGCCGAGCTTTTCCAGCGCCGCATCGCGCAAGTCCTGCACTTGCGCCTCGCTGGTCACGTCGCAGACCTGCGTGAACGGACGCTCGCAACCGACTTCTGCCGCGATGCGATCCGCTGCCTCGCCCAGACGCCGTTCGTGGAAGTCGCTGATCAGCAGACGCGCACCCTCTTCGGCGGCGCGCTTGGCCACGGCAAAGCCGATGCCGGTGCCGGCGGCGGCGGTGACCACGACCGTCTTGCCCTTCAGCATGCCCAGCGGGGTCGGATAGGGAGGAACGGGAACGCTCATGCTTCGCCTCTCGGTTCGCGCGGGAGTCCCAGACCGCGCTCGGCGATCAGGTTGCGCTGGATCTGGTTGGTGCCGCCGTAGATCGTGTCGGAACGGCTGAAGAGAAACAGGTTGGGCAGGGTCGGCCAGGAGTAGTGGTCACCGAGGGCGACTTCCGCCGCCTGTCCGAGCACCTCCATGCCCAGCTCGCCAAGGTTGCGCCGCCAGGTTGCCCACTGGATCTTGTAGGTCAGCGCCGCGCCGTCGATGGCGGCAAGATCGGTGCCCGAAAGCATCCGCAGCGCACCATAGCGCATCAAACGCAAGCCAGTTTCCGCCCGCGCGATCTTCTGGCGCAGTACCGGATCGGCAGCCTTGCCGTTGGCCTTGGCCGCATCGATCACCGCATCGAGTTCGTTGCGGAACTGCATTTGCTGGCCGAGCGTGGAAACCCCGCGCTCGAACGCCAGCAACGCCATGGCCACCTTCCAGCCCTCGCCTGCCGCGCCGAGCATGGCATCGGCGGCACAGCGCGCGTCGGTGAAGAAGGTCTCGTTGAACTCGGCCTCGCCATTGATCTGGCGGATCGGGCGGACCTCGATGCCGGGCTGGTCCATGTCCATCAGCAGGAACGACAGGCCCTTCGGTCCGGCCGAACCTTCCTCGCTGCGCGCGACGACGAAGATCATGTCCGAATAATGGGCAAGGCTCGTCCAGACCTTCTGGCCATTGACCACCCACTGCCCATCTTCCAGACGCGCCTTGGTCTTGACGTTGGCAAGGTCGGACCCGGCATTCGGCTCGGAATAGCCCTGGCACCAGATCTGCCGCCCCGCCGCGATTTCTGGCAGATAGCGCGCCTTCTGCTCCTCGGACCCGAAAGCGAGGATCGTCGGCCCGGCCAGCTCCACGCCGATGTGGTTGATGCGGTTGGGAGCGCCCGCCCGCGCGTATTCCTCGGCGAAGATCACCTGCTGGGCGATGGTCGCATCACGCCCACCCCATTCGCGCGGCCACCCAATGCAGCTCCAGCCCGCCTCGCCCAGCCGCTGCTCCCACTCCTTGCGGCGCGGGATCGCGTCACACAGGTTGGGGATGCCGCGGATGTCGGCGAATGCCCCGGTCATTTCCGCCTGCAGCCACTCCGCGAACTCGGCGCGGAAGGCCTCGTCGGCGGGGGAGAATCCGAGCTTCATGCAGCCGCCCCGAGAACCGCCGAGGCAACCTGCTCGCGGTGCCACTGGCCATCGCCAAGCAGCGTCTGGATCGAGCGCGCGCGCTTGAAGAACAGGTGCGCGTCATGCTCCCACGTAAAGCCGATGCCACCGTGCAGCTGGATCATGTTGCCTGCGCACATGAAGTAGGTGTCGGCACAGAACGCCTTGGCCGAATGGAGCGCCACCTGCGCCTCGTCCGACCCCTCGTCCACCGCGCAGGCCGCCCAATAGACCGCCGAGCGCGCCTGCTCGATCTCGATCATCATGTCGGCAAGCCGGTGCTTGTAGGCCTGGAACGAACCGATCTGCCGACCGAACTGCACGCGCTCCTTGGAATAGGCCACGGTCCGATCCAGCGTCGCCTGCGCTCCGCCCAGCGCCTCGGCGGCAAGGCAGATCCACCCGGCGGCAAGAGCGCCGGCAATCGCCGCGTCGCCATCGGCCAGCTGTTCGCCCTGCGCGCCATCGAGCGTCGCGGTGGCGAAGGGCCGGGTCTGGTCCATCGTCACGTGCGCCTGGACACTCACGCCCGCGCCCTTGAGGTCGACGATCCAAGCCTCACTGCCAGAATGGACCAGCAGGAGGTCAGCCGAAGCGCCGTGCGGCAGGAACGGGAAAGTGCCGGAAATCCGGCCATCGGCAACGCTCAACTTGGGCGCCCAAGCCACCGTCGCGATCAGTTCGCCCGCAGCGAGCCGCGGCAGCCACTCCGCCTTCTGCGCCTCCGAACCACCACGCGCGATGGCCTGGCCAATCATCACATGTCCTAGCAGCGGCAGCGCCGCCACTTGCGCCCCTGCAGCTTCGGCGACCAGCGCCATTTCGACCATGCCGAGGCCTGCCCCGCCATGCTCTTCGGGCAGGCCGATCCCAGCGAGGCCCAACTCGTTCGCGAACGAGGACCACAACTCGCGGTCAATCCCGTCAGCCGCCATGGCCAGCCTCGTGCGCTCGCTCGTCGCGTTCTCGGCAAAGAACCCGCGCACGGTCTCGGCGATCATCGCCTGTTCGTCGGTGAAGGCAAATTCCATCGTCTCTACTCCGTCTGGGCCTTCAGGCCGTGCCCCATACCTTGCGCGGCGGCAGGCGCGCTTCGATCAGCTTGTCGACCACTTCGCCCACCTGCGCAGGCTCCCAGCGCGCCTGTTGATCGACGAACGGCCCTTCGCGCCAACCGTCCTCCAGCATGATCTTGCCCCCTTCGAGTTCGAAGACACACCCGGTAACGTGGGCGCTGTGCGCGCTGCCGAGCCAAACGACGGTCGGCGCGACATTGGCCGGGTCCATCACGTCGAACCCTTCTTCCACCGCCTTCATCTTCTCGGCAAAGGCGCCTTCGGTCATGCGGGTACGGGCCGAAGGGGCCAGCGCATTGGCGGTGATGCCATAGCGGCCAAGCTCTGCCGCCTGGACCAGCGTCAGCGAGGCAATGCCGCCCTTGGCGGTCGAATAGGCGGCCTGGGCGATCGAGCCCTGCAGGCCTGCGCCGCTCGAGGTGTTGATGATCCGCGCATCGGGATCGCGCCCGTCCTTCTGCTTGGCCCGCCAGTAGTTCACGGCGTGGCGCGCAATGCAGAAATGGCCGCGCAAGTGGACATGCATCGTCGCATCCCATTCCTCGACCGTGGCCGAGACGAACATGCGATCACGCACGATGCCGGCGTTGTTGACGACCACGTGCAGGTCACCGAACGCCTCGATCGCGGCATCGACGATGCGCTTGGCCGCGTCCCAGTCGGTGATGTCCTCGTAGTTGGCGATGGCCTTGCCGCCCGCCGCCTTGATCTCGGCGACCACGGCGTCAGCCGCGCTGGTATCGCGCCCTTCACCGCCGAGCGAGGTGCCGATGTCGTTGACCACGACGTTTGCGCCTTCCGCGCCGAAGGCCAGCGCATAGGCGCGGCCAAGCCCTCCGGCGGCTCCGGTGATGATGACAGTGCGATTTTCGCAGATGCCCACTTGTATCTCCTGTGAAGTTCCTCATCCGACCGGCAGCAGCAGGTGCTGCGAAAGGTCGCCGATGTAATCGAGCATGGAATAGTCGCGCGTAGCGAAGCGCCAGATGCCTTCCACGCGCTCAAACGTGTCGTGATAGCGGCCCGAAGCGATGGCCTGGAGCGGCAGCTCCGGCGTCTGCTGGAACACTGTGTAGACCGACCGGCAGCTCGCCCTTCCCACCGCCTCGTCGATCTCGACAATCGGGTTGGTGATGACGTGGCGCGTGCGCGGCGTGCCGCAGGGGTGGATGCGCACGAACGCCCGCCACTGTTCGAGCATGGGAGCCGCGCCCTCGATCACCTTGCCACCGCCGAGGGTGACCCGCGCATGTTCGAACATCGCGGCGACCTCCTCCAGCTTCCCTGCATCCATCAGTTCCGCGTAGCGGTAGAGCAGGTTGGTGATGGCGGTTGCGGACCCCATGATGATCAGAGCCGCTCGATGATCGTGACGTTGGCCTGCCCGCCGCCTTCGCACATCGTCTGCAGGCCATAACGGCCGCCGGTGCGCTCCAGCGAATTGAGCAGCGTCGTCATCAGCTTGGCACCGGTCGATCCGATCGGATGGCCCAGCGCAATCGCGCCGCCCTGAACGTTCACCTTCTCATGCGGGATATCGAGTTCCTTCATCCACGCCATCGGCACGGAGGCGAAGGCCTCGTTGCATTCGAACAGGTCTATGTCGGAAAGCTTCATGCCGGATTTCTGCATGGCATAGCGCGTGGCATTGATCGGCCCGGTCAGCATCCACACCGGATTGTCGGCGCGGACCGACATGTGGTGGATGCGCGCGCGCGGCTTGAGGTTGTGCTCCTTGAGTGCTCGCTCGCTCACGATCAGCAGCGCGGCTGCACAGTCGGAGTTCTGGCTTGCGTTGCCTGCCGTGATCCGCCCGCCCTCGCGCACGGGATTGAGCGAGGCGAGGCCTTCGAGCGTCGTACCCGGACGGATCGTCTCGTCGCGGTCCAGCCCTTCGAGTGGCACGATCTCGTTCCCGAACCAGCCCTGCTCGGTTGCGTGCTGGGCGCGGCGGTGGCTTTCATAGGCGAAAGCGTCCATTTCCTCGCGGGTGATGGCCCACTTCTCGGCAATCATCTCGGCCGAGCGGATCTGGTTCACTTCTTCGTCGCCATAGCGCGCGTCCCAGCCCTTGGCGCCAAGGAACGGGCTTTCGAAGCCATAGGCCGCGCCAGCAGTCATCGCCGTCATGATCGGAATGCGGTTCATCGCCTGGCTGCCACCGGCAACGACAATGTCCTGCGTCCCGCTCATCACGCCCTGCGCGGCAAAGTGCACCGCCTGCTGGGCGCTGCCGCATTGGCGGTCGATGGTCACGCCCGGCACATCCTCGGCAAGACCGGCGACGAGCCAAGCGGTGCGGCCGATGTCGCCCGCCTGCCCGCCGATGGTCTCGGTGCAGCCCCACACCACGTCCTCGACCAGCGCCGGGTCGAAATCGTGCCGCGCCATCAGTTCGCGGATGGGATGCGCGGCAAGGTCGGCCGGGTGGAGGTGGGCAAGACTGCCCTTCTTGCGCCCGACAGGCGCGCGCACGGCGTTGACGATATAGGCTTCAGGCATGTTCTGTCTCGCGGGCAAAGGTCTGGTCGGCGCCAAGCGGCTGGGTGAAGATGCGCGTGGCAACGCGGCTGCGATGGAACGCGGGCGTGCCCCATGCCGCCTTCAGCGCCAGCGCACGCTTGAGGAACAGGTGGACGTCCACTTCCCACGAGTAGCCCATCGCACCGTGCACCTGGATCGATGCCCGTGCGGCCTTTTCTGCCGCTTCCAGCGCCACGATCTTGGCCTCGGACACGCGCGCCCGCGAATGAACGTCGCCATGGCCGATCTCGGCGGCAGCGGCGAGCACCACGGGCCGGGCGAACTCGATCGCAGTCTGCGCGCTGGCAAGGTGATGTTTCACCGCCTGATAGGAACCGATCGGCTTGCCGAACTGCATGCGGTCCTTGGCATAGGTGACGGCGAGGTCGACCGCCCGCTGCGCCAGCCCCAGCCCTTGCGCCGCCGCGAACAGCGATGCGCGGTCGAGCGCCAGCGTCCAGTCGGCAGGGCCAAGGTCTTCGGCCTTGCTTGCGTCCCACTCGATGCCGAACAGGCGGCGGAACGGGTCGATGGTTTCGGCAGGCGTCAGCGTCACCTGATCCGGAGTGACGAGATAAGCCCGCCCATCCTTCTCGATCAGGATAGCCGCCGCAACGTCGGCATTGGCGACGACTGGATTGATCGTTGGCGCCACCGCGACGATCGCCGCCGGATCGGCCAGCACCGGATGTTCGGACGCAAGGCTTGCCAGCAGCGGCGCACCAACGCCGGCGCTTTCGGCAAGCGGCTCGGGCAGTGCGACATAGCCTGCCTCGATGGCAATCAGCGCGAGGTCCAGCTCGGTCAGCCCCATGCCGCCTGCCGCTTCGGGCAGGAGCAGCAGGGTAAAGCCGTTCTCGACGATCTGCGCCCAGCGCGCGGCATCGAAGGCCACGCCCTGTTCCATCATCTTGTGCCAATGATCCGGCGTGCAGGTATTGCCCAGCAGCGTCCGCGCCGTGTCGGCAAACATCAGCTGTTCGTCGTTGAGGGTGAAGTCCATGTGCCTGTCCCTCCTCAGCGCGGCAGGCCGAGCATGCGCTCGGCAATGATGTTGCGCTGGATCTCGTTGGACCCGGCATAGATCGGCCCGGCCAGCGAGAAGATGTAATCGTCCAGCCACTCGTGCTCGCCTGTGGGCGGCAGCAGTTCCGCCTCGGCCCCGAGGATCGCCAGCGCAGTCTCGTGCAGGTGGATGTCCATCTCCGACCAGAAGATCTTGTTGGTCGAAGCCTCTGGCCCGATCTTCGCGCCCGCCATCAGCCGCGATGCGGTCTGGTAGATGTTGAGCGCATAGGCCTCGGCATTCATGTGCGCCCGCACCACATCCGCCTCGAGCGCGGGATCGCAACTCTCCTTGCGACTCTGCCACAGCGCAACAAGAGCCGCGGCGGCTTCCTGAAACCGCGCCGGGCTGCGCAGCATCAACCCGCGCTCGAACCCGGCGGTCGCCATGCAGATGTGCCAGCCCTGCCCCTCCTCGCCCAGCCGGTTGAACGCAGGCACGCGCACGTTGTCGAGGAAGATCTCGGCAAAGCCGACATGCCCGTTGATCTTGCGGATCGGATTGCGGGTCACGCCTTCCTGATCGAGCCGGAAAAAGATCAGGCTCATCCCCTTGTGGCGCTCGCTGCCCGGCTCGCGGAACAGGCCGAAGGCCCAGTCGGCAAAGGCTGCGCGGCTTGACCAGATCTTGTGGCCGTTGAGCACGTATTCATCGTCCTCACGGACGGCTGTGGCGCGCACACCGGCGAGGTCGGACCCCGCTTGTGGTTCGGACCATGCCTGCGCCCAGATTTCCTCGCCGCTCGCCATCGGCGGCAGGAAGCGCTGCTTCTGCTCGTGCGTGCCGAACTCCATCAGGGTTGGGCCGAGCAGGAAGATGCCGTTCTGGTTGACGCGGCCCGGAGCCCCGGCGCGGTAATACTCTTCCTCGAAGATCAGCCACTGGATCAGGTCGAGCCCGCGCCCGCCGTATTCCTTGGGCCAAGTCACCATGCCCCAGTCGCCGCTCTTGAGCGTCGCTTCCCACTGGCGGTGGGCCTCGAAGCCCTCGCGCGTCGCGTCATAATGCTCGAGCGGCGCCGTGGGCACGTGCGCTTCCAGCCACGCGCGGACTTCGGCGCGGAAAGCCTGCTGTTCGGGAGTGTACGTCAAGTCCATCAGAACTTCGCCGCCTTGCCGGTTTCAACAAAGGCATCGCGCGCGCGCTGGCTGTCCTCGTGCATGTACATTTCCAGCGTGAAGCCCTGCTCCCAGCGATACCCGCGATCCACGTCGCGCGCCTCGAGGCCGTTGAGCGCTTCCTTGGCGATGACCAGCGCCTTGCGGCTCTTCGAAGCGATCACGCCGCAGAAAGCGTGCGCCTCGGCCACCAGATCGGCGCGCGGAACCACCTTCTCCACCGCTCCGAGGCGGTAGGCTTCCTGCGCCGGGATGTTGCCACCGGTGAAGAACGCCGCGCGCACCTTGTGCAGCGGCAGCATGCGCGACATGTGGCTCGCCCCGCCCATCGCGCCGCGATCGACCTCGGGCAGCGAGAAGAAGGCATCGTCCGCCGCGATGATCACGTCGCTCGCCCCGCAAATGCCGATGCCACCGCCGATCACGAACCTGTGCGCGGCAACCACCACCGGGATTTCCGCCTCGTGGATCGCCTTGAAGGTCAGGAAATTGCCGCGATTGAGCACTGTGATGCGTTCCGGGTGGGCCTGCATCTCCTTGATGTCGACGCCGCCGCAGAACCCGCGCGAATCCTCGGCCGCGCGGATCAGCACGACATTGGCTTCCGGGTCCGCCGCCGCCTGCTTGACGATCGCGGGCAGCGACATCCAGGTCTCGCTGTCGAACGCGTTGACCGGCGGCACGTCGAACACGATCTCGGCGATGCGGTCCTTGACGGTAAGCGTGATCGGCATTGTTCTTCCCCTCAGGCCGCGCTGGCCGCAGCGGCGTTTGCACCGGGCACGCCAAGCGCAACCAGGCGCTGCTCGGCTTCGGCCATGATGCGTGTCACAAGTTCCTGGCAGGTCGGTATCTCGGATATGCGCCCGCCGACGACGCCGGTCGCCATCACGCCGTTCTCGATGTCGCCATCGACCACGGCCTTCTGGATCAGCATCGGCATCGTCGCAGCCATCATCGCCTGCTTCAGCGGCACGTCACCATGACCGGTCATGCCCTTGGCGGCCTTGATGAAGTGCAGCCACGAAGCCCCGGTCTGGCGCTTCATTGCCGCGCCGGCCTCGAACGCGCGCAACCACATGGCCAATGAGCCGGACTTCTCGATGCGGTCCATCATCCGCGTGCGCACCATGCGCTGCGGAATGCCGTCGAGCTTGGTCGTCACGATGATCTGGTCGGTCCCGGCCTTGAGGTAGGCCGCCTTGGCGCTGTTGGGCACCGGGCTCTCCTGCGTCAGCAGGAAGCGCGTGCCCATGGCAATGCCTACCGCGCCATAGGCCAGTGCTGCCACGAGCCCGCGCCCATCGGCAAAGCCGCCGCTGGCGATGACCGGCACCTTCACCGTATCGAGCACTTGCGGCAGCAGGATCGTCGTCGGCACCGAACCGGTGTGGCCACCGCCCTCGCCGCCCTGGACGCTGATCATGTCGACGCCCAGTTCTTCCATCTTCTTCGCGTGCTTCACCGCGCCCACGGTCGGGATGCACAGGATGCCGGCGTCCTTGAACCGACCGATCATCCTGGCATTGGGCCCGCGCCCGAAGCTGACCGCGCGCACCTGCTCGGCATTGGCAAGGATCAGCTCGACGATCTGCTCCGCCCCAGGCTGAAACGAATGGAAGTTCACCCCGAACGGCTTGTCGGTGCCCTTCCGCACGGCAAGGATCTTGCTCCGGCATTCATCGGGCGTCATCACCGCCGCGCCAAGGAAGCCGAAGGCCCCTGCATTGCAGCTGCCGATGACAAGGCTCGGCTCTGCCACCCAGCCCATCGCGGTCTGTATGATCGGAGCCTTGCAACCAAGGCGCTCGGTCAGGACGGTGTGAAGCGCGCTTGCCATCAGCCTTCGCCCGCGTCCTTTTTATTCGCGGCAGCGGCGGAAGTCCCGCTCACGCCCGCAATCGAATTGCCGGTGACGATATCGTTCTGCGCGTGGGCGAAGTGGTGCATGTGATAGACCGCGTCCATCGCCGCACGCTTGCCGCGCAGTTCCTCGACGTGGTTGACCGATTGCTTGGTCAGCCAGTTGCCAAGACGGCCCTGCTTGGCGAGCTTGTTCGCCCACGCCGCAGTCGATTCGCGAAGCTGTTCGCGCGGCACCACCTTGTTGACCATGCCGAAGCTGTAGGCGCGCGCCGCCGGCATGCGCTCGCCCAGCAACAGGAATTCCTTGGCCACGCGCGGCGGCAGTTCATAGGCATGGGCGAAGTATTCGACGCCGGGAATGCCCATCAGCGGATTGACCGGGTCCTGGAAGAACGCATCTTCCGAAGCGACGATCAGGTCGCACACCCATGCCAGCATCAGCCCGCCCGCCACGCAGGCGCCCTGCACCATGGCAATGGTCGGCTTGGAGATGTCGCGCCAGCGGCGGCACATGCCCAGATACTGCTCCTGCTCGCGGGTATAGAGCAGTTCGGCACCCGGCTTGTTGGTGTGCGGCGGGAACATCAGCCGCTTGTCGAACTCGTGGTGCAGGTCGCGCCCCGGCGTGCCGATGTCGTGGCCTGCCGAGAAGTGCTTGCCCTCGCCCGCCAGCACGATGGCGCGGACGTTGTCGTCCTGCACCGCGCGGTTGAAGGCATCGTCGAGCGCATAGGTCATCTGCCCGTTCTGGGCATTGTTGAACTGCGGCCGGTTCATCGTGATCCAGGCCACGCTATCGATCACTTCGTAACGGACGGGCTCTTCCGTCTCGTAGACGATGTCGACTTGCTTCGGCTCGACGAGGTCGGTCATGGTGTCATCTCCCTCAGGCAGCGGCGCGAATGGCGGGCGGGTTGTCCTTGAGCACCGAGGCGCGGACGTTGTGCGGATCGAGGCTGGCAATCACCGCCAGTTCCTCGGCCGTCGGCAGACGCGTCGTTTCGACGTTATCGGCCTGGCACAGCTCGAACCCGGTTGCCGCCTGCACTTCCTCGAAGGTCACGCCCGGATGGAGCGAGATCACGCGGATCGCGTTGTCCGGGCCGCCGAAGTCCATCACGCACAGGTTGGTGACGATCCGGCGCAGGTTCACGCCCGAAAAGTTGCCACCCGCCACGCGCTTGGCCGGGTTGTACCCCACGCCCGAGATCATATCGACCTGAGGCACGAACACTCGCGGCCCATGCGCCGGGAAGAAGAACGAATTGGGGTGGTAGATCGTGTTGCCAGGAAAGCCGCGCACACCCAGCATCTGGGTCTTGGGCTTGTCGTAGGTCCCGCCCATGTAGGACAGGTTGATCTGGCCGAAACGGTCAAGCTGCGTCGGCGTGACCATGGCATGACGCCGGCCCGACCACACCGCGCTGTCGAAGAAGCGCGAGAACGGCAGGTAGCCCGCCGGCTTGCGGTCGTCGTACTTGCGCGGGCCCAGCGGCACCGGCTGTTCGACCAGATAGGCCTCGCCATCGGTCATCATCAATTCGGGCGTATGGGTCAGCTTGGCGAGGCCCGCTGCCACGCGCGGCACAGGGCCGACGCCGGTCGCCACGATTTCGCCATTGCCCCGGAACGCTTCCGAACAGGCGACGATGCACAGGTCTACAAGAGTGATGTCGCTCATCAGAAAATCGGCAGCGAGAGAGCCGCTACCGCCTCCTTTCCGCCAATGGATTCAAGATATTCGGCTTCCGAAGCGCCGACGAAGCGGCCTGCCACCGCCGACCAGTCGCCCGGATCGCGGGCGGCATCGGCGTAGGCTTTGAACGCCTTCATGTCCCAGCCATAGTGCGGGGGCATCGAGCTTGGATGCGCGCCGCAGGGCATTTCGACCACGCCCGAAACGAAGCAGCGCTCGAACAGGTTGTCCTGCGCGCCTTCGGGGTAATGGTCCTCCATGCGGTCGACCAGTTCCTCGCAAGAGACGTAGGTCTTTGCCGCCGCCTTGGCGAACCACTCGTCGTAATAGACGTCGGCGCCGAACACCTGCACGTTGCCGCGCCAGTCGCTACGGTTCACATGGATCAGCGCTGCATCAAGCTTGAGCGCGGGCATCGCGATCAGCGTCTCGCCATCATCATAGGGCGACTGCACGGTCTTGAGCCCGCCCAGTTCGGCCAGATCGGTGCCCAGGCCGACCCGCGTCGGCAGGAACGGCAGGCCGAATGCGGCGGCCTTGAGGCCCCACTGGAACATGCCTTCGTCCAGCTCCAGCACCTGCAGCGCGCCGCTCTCGCGGGCTTTGCGGAACCACGGCTCGAGCGGAATGGCATCGAGGCTCACGAAGGCGAAGACCAGCTTCCTGACCTTCCCCGCCGCGCAGAGCATGCCGACATCGGCGCCGCCATAGGCGACCACGGTGAGGTCCTTGAGGTCGGAGCGCATGATCTCGCGCACCAGCGCCATCGGCTTGCGCCGCGGGCCCCAGCCGCCGATGCCGATGGTCATGCCATCGGAAAGCTGCGCGACGATCTCCGCCGCAGTCATTCTCTTGTCCAGTATTCTGCCAGCGGGGCTCACGCCTGTTCTCCTGCCTGTTCTTCAAGCGCCTTCTGCCATGCCCAGACATGGCCCCATTCGCTGGGGATCAGGTGCGCGGTAGGTGTCCAATTCGTCGGGTCGATCACCAGCGGATCGGCTCCGATCTCGATGTCGAAGCCAGAGGGCGTCTGCATGTAGAAGCCGAAGGTCTGGTCATTGACGTGCCGTCCGATCGAGGCGCTTTCGGGCACCTTGTTGAGGCGCATCCGGTCATGGCACTTACCCACGTCGCTCTGCGTCTTCATCTCCAGCATCAGGTGGATGCAGGCCGAAGGCGGCACCGGCATTTCGGCAATGGCGACCGAGTGGTGGCGACCGTTGTCGGCATGCATGAAGGCAAAACCCATGCCCGGATCGTTTGGATCGTCCGAAAAGTGGAAGCGCGGGATGTCGGTATCGTGGAAGCCGATGGCCTTGTAGAAGGCATGGGCCTCGTCGAAGTTGGGCGTGGCGAACACGGCATGGCCCATGCCCATGTCCCCGGTAACGAAGCCGCTGACGCCAGCTGGCGAAACGAACGCCACGTCGTCGCGGACATCGCCGTGGAAGAACTCGAGGCCGTTGCCCGAAGGATCGCTCGTCGCAAAGAACGCCGCCACGCCGCGCGCCTTTGCTGCATCCGCATCGCCATCGACAATCTCGCGCCCCAGCCCGGCAATCGTCTCGCGCAGCGCGGCCAACTCCGCCGCATCGCCGACCTCGTAGGCTGCTGCAACAAGCCGGTCGCTCTCGCCACGTTCAACCCAGAAGCGGAACGGGCGGTCGTCGATCCGGTAGGCCGCCACGCCATCGCGCGGAGAATCCGCCCGCATCGTGCCGACCACCTGAGTCATGAAGTGGTCCCAGGCCTCCGCCCTGGCGGTTTCGATCCTGACATAGCCTAAAGCCTTAATGCCCATGGCCGTTTATCCTTTCACGAGGTCGAGGAAGTAGGGCCGCTCACCCCCGCCATCGACATTGATGCGTGCGCCGCTCACCCACGAGGCGAGGCTGGAGCTCAGCCACAGCACGGCACCGGCGATGTCTTTGCCGGTGCCCATGCGCTGCAGCGGCAGTGACTTGGCGACAGCGGCCTGCGCCGCCTCGTCGCCATAAGTTTCCTCTGAAGTCTCGGTCTGCATAAGGCCGACGATGATCGCGTTCACGCGCACCCCGTCAGGGCCCCATTCCTGCGCAAGGCTCTGCGTCAGGCTCAGCAACCCGGCCTTGGCCGCGCCATAGGCCGCCGTCATGGGGGAGGGCCGTATGCCCGATACGCTGGCGATGTTGACGATGCTGCCAGCCCCGGCCTTCGCCATGTGGGCATAGGCATATTGCGACATGTACATCGCCGAATGCAGGTTCAGCTTCACGATGGAGTCGAAGAAGCGCGGGCTCGCCGTGGCGGGGGCTTGCGGTGAACCACCGGCGTTATTGACGAGGATGTCCAGCCGCCCATGGCGTTCCACCACGCCATCGACCAGTGCCTGCGCCTGTTCGGGATCGCGGATGTCAGCCGCCCGGAACGTCAGGCCTTCGGGCAGATCGTCAGGCTCGGTTCGGCCGCACACTGTCACCGCAGCCCCGGCGCGCAGCAGGGCTTGCGCAATCTGCCGCCCCAGCCCGCGTGTGCCCCCGGTGACGATCGCCACCTGGCCGCCCAAGTCAATGTGATCAGTGCCCTGCACCGCGGCTGCTCTCCCATCCCATGCCGCAGGTGCCGAAAGTTGCACCGCAGCAGATTCGAAATCGCCAATATCCAAAGGCGATTGCCTTTTCAATTGACGATTTGCGTATCCAATGCAATCGTAAATTACGAATGCGGCCCAGATTGATGCGAATAACGTCAAGCGGGCGTTCAAATGACAGCCACAGGCAGCGGACACTCCAGATCCGCGCACGGGCATGGGAGCGGAAGGCCGGAATGACAGGATATTCGCAGTATCGACCTTTGCCGATTACGCAGGTCGAAAAGTGGGATTTCGAGACTGACGTCGCCGTGATCGGCTTCGGCGCAACCGGGGCTTGCGCCGCGATCGAGGCCCGCGTTGCGGGTGCAGAGGTCCTGCTGTTCGAACGCAGTTCCGGCAGCGGCGGTGCCTCGGCGCTCTCCGGTGGCGAGATTTACGTCGGCGGCGGTACCGATGCACAGAAGGCCGCAGGGTTCGACGATACGGTCGAAGACTTCACCGCCTACCTCAAGCTTGCAGGCGGCCCCTGCGTCGATGAGGCCAAGTGCGAGATCTATGGCCGCGAGGCGCTGGCCCATTACCAGTGGCTCAAGGATCAGGGCGTGCCCTATCGTGGCAACTACCTGCCCGGCAAGGTGATCGAACCGACCGACGATTCCACCCTGATCTGGTCGGGCAGCGAAGCCGCCGCGCCCTTCTACAAGAGCGCCAAGCCCGCGCCGCGGGGCCACGTCATCCAGCACATGGGATGGGGCGGCGGGCGTCCGCTGGTCGACATCCTCGAGACACGCGCCCGCGATCTCGGCACCGAGATCCACGTCGATGCCCGCGCCGTCGCGCTAATCGTCGACGACACCCGCGTGGCGGGCGCGGTCGTGCGCATCGACAACAAGGATCGCTTCGTCCGCGCCCACAAGGGCGTCGTCCTTGCCACCGGCGGCTTCGTCTTCAACGAGGCAATGCGCCGCAAATACTGCCCCGAGAGCTTCCGCGTGAACAGCCCGATCGGCGACAAGGACGATGGCATCGGCATCGAACTCGGCGTCTCGGTCGGGGGCGATGCGATTCACATGGATCAGTTCTTCACCACCTGCCCGTGGACGATCCCGGCCGAACAGGCCCACGGCGTCTTCGTCAACGTCGCCGGGCAGCGCTTCATCAATGAAGACTGCTACCACGGCCGCGTCAGCCGCTGCGCGGTCGACCAGCCGGGCGGCAAGGTCTACCTGCTGCTTGACTCTGCGCACTTCACCCAACCGCTCGACCTTGCCGGCATCACCATTGCCGGCACCGGCGAAACCTGGGAGGAAGTCGAAGCCGAACTCGAAATGCCCGCAGGCACGCTGTCGGCAACCATGCACTTCTACAACGAACATGCCCGGGCCGGGGCCGATCCCCTGTTCGACAAGCAGCCCCCGATCCTCAAAGCGCTCGACCAGTCGCCTTTCGTTGCGCTCGAATGCAATTTCCAGACGAGCTATTTCAGCTTCTTCACACTGGGCGGCCTCAAGACTTCGGCCGACGGCGAAGTGCTGGGCCGCTCCGGCACCCAGATTCCGGGCCTTTACGCGGCAGGCCGCTGCACTTCGGGCTTGCCGGCTTGGGGCCATGGCTATTCCTCAGGCCTAAGCCTTGCCGACTGCACGTTCTTCGGGCGCCAAGCCGGGCGCCGCGCCGCAAGAGGCTAGGTAGGCAAGCGCTTCGGGAAACTTCGCCCAAGCGCTTCCCTTCCGCGCAGATTGCTATAAGTCAGCACTTACATTTCCAAGGAAGCGTACAATGCTCAAAAAGGTCACCCTCAACAACACCGACCTCACCGTCAGCCGCCTGTGCTATGGCACGAACATGCTCGGGTGGATGCTCGACCAAGGTAAATCGAATGCGATCCTCGATGCATTCGCAGGCCTTGGCGGCAACTTCATCGACACCGCACGCTCCTACGGCGACTGGATGCCGGACGCGCCCATCGGCGCGAGCGAGCGTGCGGTCGGCGCATGGCTCAAGACACAGAAGCGCCAGGATTTCGTCATCGCCACCAAGGGCGGCTTCTTCGACATGCGCGTGGGCGACTACCGCAACCGCGTGACGCCGGAAGACATTGCGGCCGATCTGATGCAGAGCCTCGACCACCTCGGCGTCGACACGATCGACCTCTATTTCCTGCACATGGACAACCCGGAAAGCCCCGTCGAACCGATCATCGATGCGCTGATCGCCCATCGCGAGGCAGGCCGCATCCGCCACTTCGCAGCCTCCAACTGGGCCGCTGACCGCATCACCGCTGCCAACGCCTATGCCGCCTCCATCGGCAAGGAAGGTTTCGTTGCCTCGGAGACGTTCTGGGGCCTCGCCGTGCCCGATGCCGTCGCAGCCGCGCAGCAAGGCTACCAGCATTACTACGAAGGCGAATACGAAGGCCTTCACGCCGCCGGCCTGCCGATCATTGCCTATGCCGCGCAATCGGGCGGGTACTTCACCAAGCTCGCTTCCGGCTCGGTCAGCGAGCAGCTCGCCGCGCGCTATGCCAACCCCGCAAACGAGCGCCGCCTCGCCGTAGTGCAGTCGCTCGCGGCCAGGCACGGCGTCTCGATCAACGAGATCGCGTTGTCCTACTTGCTGAGCCAGCCCAACCAGACGGTCGCCATCTTCGGCGGCTCGTCGCCAGAGCAGATTGCAGACAGCGCCAAGGCCGATGCCCTGACCCTGTCGGCAGAGGAGCTGACCGCTCTGCGCGAAGCCTGACTTACGCCATCGCCGCGCGCGCGCTGTCCACGGCGCGTCGCGCGCGCATTGCAGTAGTCTCGGTGCCAACGGCATGATTGCGCGGGATCTCGACGCTCACCGGGCACTCTTCCGGCAGCGCCCGCAAAAACCCCGCCACGTCAAAGTCCCCTTCGCCGCAGAGCATGCGCTCCGACGAAGCCTCTAACTCGGCATCGTCGAGCGCTGTTGCCGGTCCATCTGCAACCTGCCCGTAAAGCACATATTCCCGCGGAGCATTTCGCAGTTCGGCCAGCGATCCACCTGACCGCATCAGATGCAGCAGGTCAGCATTGACGCCGACCCTGCCCGGCCTCCCGATCTGCGTGACCAGTTCCAGCGCCGCCGCCAGCGAGCCGACCTGGCTCGGTGGGTAGAACTCCACCGCGACGTTCAGACCGAAACTGCCAGCCAGATCGCAGAACTCTCCGAATTTTGCCAGGCGTCGCGCGGGCTCGCGGTCATATAGAAGGGCATTGATCAGCCCGGCCCCCAGTTCAGCCGCGCATTCCATCGCCGGGATGAAGCCGGCGATCTCAGTCCTGCCGGCCAGCGTGAACGGATAGGCCAGATCAAGCGCGACGCCGAGATCGTCCATCACGCTGCGTAGTTCTGCACGAGCGGCGCGACCGGCATAGAGGTCAAACTTGGGCATCAATGGCAGAACGTCCATCGGTTCCATGAACAGGCACATGCCATCGCAGCCCGCGGCGCGCGCAGCCTGCGCAAGTTGGACCGGCGTCGTATCGATGACCGTGATATGGTCGAGCGCAAGATGCATCATGCCTAACGCTTAGCTTCGATCGCACAAGCTTGCCACTACTCTGTCATGCGCAAACGTAATTCATACACTCACGTGACTGGCATCATGCGGAGCCTTGCGCGTAAAACCATGCGCATTTCAGTGTTAGTGGATACTCACAAAGGTTGCGGTCTGGCTGGACCCTTGATAGGATCTGGCCAAACACACTGCCTCGTCAGGCAAGACGGCGCAGCTTCGACGAGAGGATAGGCCGAAATGGCAACCACTGCACCCGAATCTGCCACAGCCGTTATCTCCGATGGCGCCCTGTCGATGGGCCACCTCGCCCTGCATTACGGCACCCCGGAAGACGGCCCGCTCGCCGCGCGCCTGCTACAGATCGCAGGGCTGAAGGAAACGCAGGTTCTCCCGCTTCCCGGCGGCAACTTCTACCGCTTCGTCGTCTCGGGGAATCACTTCGCGCGCGGCGATGGCATCGTCTATCTTTCTTGTCTTCCTGAGCCCCAGCAGCAGCTGATCGCCGCCATCCACGCCGCCCTTCGCGTCGGCACCGATAACGAACACGATGCGGTAAAAGCTTACCGCGCGATGATGGCACAGGATTTCGAGGCGAGCTTCCACTTCGGCTTTCTCGTGGAATCACTTGAAGAACTGGAGAACATGGTTCTGACCCTGCAGGATCTGAACGCGAACGATCCTTCCTTCAAGGGCCGCCTGAACATCGGCATGAACCGCGCCCGCCGTGGCGACGATGCCGTCGACGCTCGTCTGGATGCGTCACCGGTCTTCGGCAAGGCCACGCGCTACGCCTATGGCGCGGCCGGGGTACAGGTCTTCGTCGAGACCGATCTGATGTGCGCAGGCCAGCTCGGCGAAAACATGTACCTCGAATTCGACTACGTTTTCCCCGACAAGCAGAGCCACATCCTGTCGGTGGTAGAACTCTGATCCTGCCAGCCGAGAGGTCAGGCGGCGGCAGGTTCCGCCGCCACCTCCCATTGCAGCCGCAGTGCGGTAAAGCCCATCACCGACCCGCCAAAGACAGAACCCGCAGGCTGTTCGTTCGCCAGCGAAAATTCCGGAATCCGCCGCAGCCACTGCTGCAGCGAAACCATCACCTCGCGCTTGGCCAGCACCGATCCGATGCAGCGGTGCGGCCCAACGCCGAACGTCAGGTGCACGTTCACTTCGCGGTCGAGGTCGATCACTTGCGGCGCCTTGAACACGCGCGGATCGCGGTTGGCCACGGTGTTGGGCAGGACCACGCGGTCATTGCGGCGAAACTGCAACCCACGATATTCGCAATCGTGCGTCACGCGGCGAAACAGGTTCGAAACCGCGTTGATCCGCATCAGCTCCTCGATTCCGCGCAGGAAACCATCGGGATCGTCCAGCCGGTCGCGGAAGTGTTTCTGCGCTGCCGGCGTCGTGGCCAGATAGCGCCAGATATAGGCCATGGTGTTGGTCACTGTATCCAGTCCGGCCACGAACAGAAGGAACCCGCAGTTGAGGATATCCTCCCAGCTGTGCTGCGCGCCGTTCTCGTCCCGCGCCATCACGATCTGCGTGGCGATGTCGTTGCCCGGATTTCGCTCCTTCTCGCGGAACAGTTGGTCAAGCACGGCATAGATCTCACCAATGTTCAGCGCCCGCGCGGCCGGATCGGTGCTGCGGAAGAACGTGTTGGCGAGTGCCAGAAATTCGTCCAGCCGCTCTTCGGGCAGACCAAACAGGTAGAGGAAAGTTCCGGTCGGATAACGCTCGGCAAAGTCCGAGATGAAGTCGCAAGCGCCCCGCTCGGCAAAGCCGTCGATCAGCACCGCTGCGCGCCGCTCCAGCTCGTCGATCATCCCCCGCACTGCCGTCGGCGTGAACATCGGGGCGAGCAGGCGGCGGAACACGTTGTGCGCCGGCGGGTCGACACCCTGCGGCTGAACTACCGGGAACGGCTCGATCGGCGGAACGGGGGTCTGGTAGGTCGAAAAGATCGAGTGGTCGCGATAGGCCTCAACGATATCCTCGTAGCGCAGGAACACCCAATGCCCGCCGTTGTGCGGGGTGTAGAAAATGTCCGGCACGCCGCGCCGAACCAGATCGTGCCAGATCTCCGCAGGGTCGGAAACGCCCTCGGGAATGTGGAACATGTCGAAGTCGACCATGCGCGCGGTCGGCACGTGATCGGGCGGCGAAGGCTGGAACAGCAGGGTCATGCTGCACCTTCCGCAGCAGCGGACTTCGCAACACGCAGCGCGCCTTCGGGGCAATTGCGCACGGCAAGGCGCGCCTTGTCCTCCAACGCGGCAGGCACTGTCTCCACCAAGATTACCACCTTGCCCTCCACGGCATCGGTTGCGAAAACCTCGGGGCACAGATCCTCGCAGCGAGCGTGGCCCTGGCAGAGTGAATGGTTGGCTATGACTCGCATCGAGCGGTCTCCTCTCCCCTTCTGGCTAGACTGCAAGAGCACGCAGACCCAAGCCCTGCGAGCAAACCGAGGGCGACAGAACGCACCCTTCACGCCATCAACGTCATCACCCCAGACGGTCCATGTTGCGGCCATGCTGCACCAGCGGCACGATGCAACACGACAATTTCACTGGTGATCGTGAGAATATGGACAGGCTTGATTTCGACTTCGTGATCGTTGGTGGCGGCGTCGCGGGATGCATCCTTGCCAACCGTCTTTCCGCAGATCCACAGTGCCGTGTCGCCCTCATGGAAGCGGGGGGCAAGGACAGCAGTCCTCTGATTGCTGCGCCTGGAGGATTGCTTCCGATCATGATGTCAGGCGCCCACGCCTGGCGCTACATGTCGGCACCGCAAGCCCATCTCGATGGCCGCGTGCTCTACCTGCCGCGGGGTAAGGTGCTGGGCGGCGGCTCCTCCATCAACGGCATGGCTTACGATCGCGGCTTCCACTCGGACTATGATCGCTGGGCGCAGGCCGGCAATCGCGGCTGGTCATTTGCCGATGTGCTGCCCTATTTCCGCAAGCTTGAAAGCTTCGGCCCGGTGCAGGACGAATGGCACGGGATCGACGGCCCGATCCAGGTCACCCGCGCAAGGCAGGACCATCCTTTCGCCCAGGCTTTCCTCAAGGCGGGAGCGCAAGCCGGCTACCAGCTCACCAATGATCTCAACGGCGAAACACGTGACGGTTTCGGCGCGGTCGACCTCACCGTCGGCAAGGGCCGCCGCTCCAGTGCTTCGTCGGCCTACCTGCGGCCGGTGAGAAGGCGGTCAAACCTGACTGTCCTCACCAATGCCCAAACCCGCCGTGTGGTCTTCGACGGCACCCGCGCCACCGGCGTGGTATTCCGCCGCGACGGCAAAGACATGCTTGCCACCGCCACGCGCGAAGTCATCCTCTCGGCGGGCGCGATCAACACGCCGCAATTGCTGATGCTGTCCGGTATCGGCCCCGCCGCGCACCTTGCCGAACACGGCATCGCGCTGGTCCGCGATCTTCCCGGCGTCGGCCAGGGCCTGCAGGACCACCTCGCCGCGCATGTGAAATATCGCTCAACCAAACCGTGGTCGATGCTGCGCTTCGTCAATCCGTTGCGCGGCGCGCTGGCGATGGCGCAGTACCTCGCCTTGCGCACCGGCCCGCTGGCCGATCCCGGCATGTCGGTCGCCTGCATGGTCCGTTCCGATCCAGCGCTTGCCGAGCCCGACATCAAGATGTTGCTCGTTTCCGCCCTGTTCGGCCAGAATGGGCGCAAGATGGTGCCGATGCACGGGTTCTACGCCCATATCAATGTGGCGCGCCCCGAATCGCGAGGGAGCGTCATGCTCGCCAGTGCCGATCCCGATGCCCCGCCGGTGATCGATCAGAACTATAACGCCACTGAGAACGACCGCCGCGTCATGCGCGAAGGCGTGCGCATCGCCCGCCGCGTGTTCGCCCAGAGCGCGTTCGACGAGATGCGGGGTGAGGAACTCGCCCCCGGCGCGCAAATCCAGTCAGACGAGGAAATCGACACCTATATCCGCGCCCATGCCGAGGCCGATTACCATTCGGCCAGCACCGCGCGCATGGGCTCCGATCCGATGGCGGTGGTGGACGATGCCTTGCGCGTCCACGGCATACAGTCGCTGCGCGTGGTCGATGCCTCGATCATGCCGCACCTGCCCGGCGGCAACACAGCAATTCCGGTGGCGATGATTGCCGAAATGGCTGCCGACCTGATCCTTCAGAAGGTCTGATCCCATGAAAACCAGAGCAATGGTCTGCCACGCTCCCGGTGCCCCGCTGGTCGAAGAGCTGCTCGATCTCTCGCCGCCCGGCCCCGGTGACGTGCTGATCGAGATCATGGCCAGCGGGCTGTGCCACACCGACCTCAGCCAGATCGAAGGCAAGGCCGCGCCCTACCCCTTCCCGGTCGTCGTCGGACATGAAGGCGCAGGGATCGTCCGTGAAGTCGGCGCCGAGGTCACCTCGGTCAAGGTTGGCGACCATGTCATCCCGGTCGGCATCGGCGAATGCGGCACATGCGGCAACTGCCGGTCGGGCAAGACCAACCTGTGCGAAGCCTTCCTCGGCGACATCGCCCTCCAGCCCAGCCCATTCTCGCTAAATGGGATGCCGGTCTCGGCCTACTCGGGCGTGGGCAGCCTCGCACAGTTCATCGTCACGGCTGAGCGCAACGTTGCGGTAATCCGCCAGGATGTGCCCTTCCACCTCGCTTGCACCGCCGGCTGCTGCGTAGCCACAGGCGTCGGCGCGGTGATCAACACCGCGCACGTCGAAAGCGGCGCGACCGTCGCCGTCTTCGGCCTCGGCGGCATCGGTCTCAACGTCGTGCAGGGCGCGCGCCTTGCCGGAGCCTCGCGGATCATCGGCGTCGACATCAACCCCTTGCGCCACGAACAGGGCCAGCGCTTCGGCCTGACCGACTTTATCGACGCGCGCGAGAGCGATCCCGTCGCCGCCATCCAGGCGCTGACCGGAGGCGGCGTCGACTACGCCTTCGAATGCGCCGGCAACGTCAAGCTGATGGGTCAGGCGTTCGAATCGACTCGCATCGGCTGGGGCTGCACCGTCGTCCTCGGCGTGCCGCCCGATGGCCAGGCGATGGAGTTGATCCCCTTCCAGCTGCAGCTCGGGCGGCGGGTGCAAGGTTCGTTCATGGGCAACATCAAGGGGCGCAGCCAGCTGCCCGGACTGCTCGATCATTTTGCCGCCGGTCGCCTCAACCTGGCCGATCTCGTCACCCACCGCCTGCCGATGCGCGAGGTCAACGAGGGCTTTGATCTGATGCGGCGCGGGGAGTCGTTGCGAGCGGTGGTCGCATTCTGATTTGCGTTTGCATTATCAGGGCCATGATGACAAAAGATCAAGAATTGCGAAGCTAATGGCGCAATTTATTACGCATGACACAAATTAGTCCCTGTGAGAGGTCAGATCGACATGGCAACTGCCGCCACCCGCTCCGCCCCGGTGTTCGACCGCGAAACCCTGCTTGCTGCCGCGCGCGAACGTACTGGACTGTCGGACTTCGGCGACACCTGGTTCTTCGAACCGATGGACCACTACATCGCCGCCGCCAATGCCGAGGGCAAGCTGACCGAGGCAGGGTTTGCCGGGCAGACCGAATCGATCCTCAAGGGCCTCGCCAGCCGGTTGCGGATGGTCGAGGACATCAAGCGCCACCCCGAAATCCTTGACGAGGAGGTCGAAGTCGCCGCGATCATCCTCGGCCTGCCGCGCACCGGCAGCACGATCTTCCACCGCCTGCTGGCCAGCGCGCCGGGCATGACCGCGATCCGCTGGTACGAGGCGCAGAACTACGCTCCGCTCCCTGGCGACGAACCCGGCAATCCCAAGGCTCGCCGTGCCTATGCCGAGGCGATGATCGAGGGCTGGCTCAGCCTCTCGCCCGAACTCGCCTCGATCCACCCGCTCGATCCCGATGCGCCGGACGAGGAGATCATCATCCTCGGCCAGCTGTTCATCACCACCATGGTCGAGGCGATGACCTTCATCCCTTCGTTCGCCAAGTGGCTCAACGGCTATGACCAGGCCAAGGGCTACGAGGATCTCAAGACGATCCTCAAGTACCTGCAGTGGCAGGACCCGACGCGGCGCGGCAAGAAATGGATTCTGAAAAGCCCGCAGAACCTGCCCTATACCGAGGTGATCGCCAATGCCTTTCCCAAGGCGGTGCTGGTGATGACCCACCGCGATCCGCTGGAAGTCGTGCCCAGCTACGTCAGCATGGAGGCCGCGCTCTACAAGCTGAACTCGGTCCATTCCGACGAGGCGGTGGGCGCATTCTGGTTTCCCCGCCTTGCCGAATGGATGCACCGTTTCGAGGAGGCCCGCGCCCGCATTGGCGAGGACCGCTTCATCGACATCGACTACCGCGAGGTGGCCAGGGAGCCGCTAAAGCAGGCGCAGCGCGTCCTGGCCCACATCGGCGTGCCGCTCGACGACAAGATCGAGGCGGCGCTGACCGAGTTCATGGCCGGTAACAAGCGCGAACAGCGCCCGATGCACGATTACTCGCTCGAACGCTTCGGCCTGAACGAGGCCGACGTGCGCGAGGCCTTCGCATCGTACAGAGCGCGCTACATCAGCTGACGTGGTGTTCCCGAAATGTTTCGCCGGGGAAACATCCAACACGTGAAAGCCTGATCAGCATGACTGACGATACGCCGAAGGTCCTCGCGCAGGTTGAGACTCCGCTGGGCCAGGCGGAGATCGTGGAGTGGCGCTGGCCGGGCATGCTCGATTTCACACGGCGCGAAGAGGCGCTGATGGTCGAGATGTCGATCCCGCCGACTTCAGCCGACGCATCGGCGTGCCTGCCCGAACTGGACGACGAGCGCCACTGCTTCATGGGCACGCTATTCGTGCGCTGGCCCGGCGTGCTCGTGACCGGGCGGGCCGAGGCGGGGCTCATACGTGTGGTGCGCTGCGTGTTCACAGCGGAGGAAACTCAGCGTTTCAAATCACTTCGATCTGATCCAGACCTTGCCTTTCTGCAAGGCATGCTCGCTTTGTCGAGCGAGACCATGCGCAGCCTGTTCGGGCTGTTAAAGCGCGAACTCGAACAGACGGAACCCTCGCTGCGGGCAGTGTCGTCCCTCGTTGATCTGATCGCGATCGAAACCGAGCGCGTCATCCTGCGGGACAGCGCACCCTCGGTCTCGGGCCGCCTTGCTCCGTGGCAATTCCGCCGCATCCGCCAGCGTCTGTCTGCGCGGGGACCGGTGCCGTCTCTGGCAGAGCTTGCCAGGCTCTGCGGCATCAGCCCGCGCCATCTGCAGCGGCAGTTTCACGCCCTTACCGGACGGACCGTCGCAGACTATATCGAGACTACTCGAATGGAACAGGCGAAGGATTTGCTTGGTGGTAGCGGCCAGCCGGTCAAGGCGGTGGCCGAGGCCTGTGGCTTTGCCCACCCCAACAGCTTCCGCCGGGCATTCCAGCGTTCCACCGGGATGACACCGCGGGCTTGGCGACAAGCTTCAGGCCAACGGCATACTTTTTCCTGAAATCAAGCCACTTGCATCACCTCGCCCTTGCCACGAAGCGTCACGTGCGAACCGTTGACCCGCGCTTGAAATTCGGCGGCCCGAGCACGTGGGTGGAAGAACTGACGGTACCAGATGCGGCCCTTGTGGAACGGGCCATCATCGGGGATCTGCAACACGCTGATCGCCGGTTCCTTGTGCTGCCATAGTTCGAAGTCCTGGGCGAAGGCGGCGAGCCCGGATTCGTGGTAGGCACGGGCGATGGCGGCTTCCTCGCAGGTTGGCTGGTGGTTGTCGGCGGTCTTGGCCATGACCGCGAACCACACAAGCACCTCGCCATCCTTGACCGGCGTGTTGCAGATCATCATCAGCGAGGGGTGCTTGCCCTCCATGCGGCACAGCAGGATGCCGGGGCCGGTGTACCAGGTGTCGGTCTCGAGCAGCGCTTCGCTGTCGACCAGCGTGCGGTGGCCCGAACCGAAGCGTTGGCGCATGATCGGACCGTCATAGACATTCTCGAAATAGACCGTGCCGGTGCTGCCGTGGACCGGCGCGAAGTGCGCAATGTCTGACATGTTGTCGAGGATTTCCTGCGGGTGGATAGGCAGGGTGCCCAAGTGATCGGGTGTCCAGCGCACCCAGCCCTCGCCCGTGCGATCCCACTCTGACAGCGCAGGCAGATCGAAGTCCGGCGCGCCGCCTTCCATGTCGTGCCACATGAAGATGCAGCCGGCGCGCTCCTCCACGGTGTACGATTTGAGGCATGCGGACTTGGGGATGCCGTGCGTGGAATAGGGGATGTCGTCGCACTGCCCCTTGGAGTTGTAGCGCCAGCCGTGCGCCGGGCAGCGGATCGAATCGCCCTCCACCTGCATCCCGTCGCGCACGATGTACGACGTGGTGTTCTTCGCGATGTGCACCCGCATGTGCGGGCAGAAGGCGTCGAGCAGGATCGGCCGGCCGCTGCCTTTGCCGCGATAGAGCACCATTTCCTTGCCGAAGAAATGCACCGCTTGAGGGGTGGACGAAACGTCCGCTGCAACGGCGATCATGAACCAGCCGCGCGGAAAGGCATTGGGGCCAAGCCCGTAGTCTGCCGTGGTTGCCATGGGATCGGTCCTTCTCAGATGAAGCTGTCGGCGTTGGGGGCGCCGAGCAGGACGTTGCCGAAATTGCGGCCGACCTTGGCCGGGTTGTTGGCGACATGGGTGCGGCCGGCATGGATATCGCAGAAGATCCGGGCGATAGGTCTTCCGCGGAAGATCCCTTCCGCGCCCGAGGCATGGAAGATGCGGCTGATGAGGTCAGCGCAGCGGCCCGAGACCTGCGCCGACTGGTAACGGAAGGTCAGCCGCGTCTCGACTTCGGCTGCCTGCCCGGTGCGGGCGCAGGCGTTGAGGTGGTCGAAGTTGCGGTTCAGCGTCGCTTTCATCTCGTCGATTGCGGCGGCGGTCTCGGCGATCAGCTCCTGCGTTGCCGGGTCCTGTGCCGCGCTGGAAGCATCGTTGTGCGAAACGCGCTTGGCCCCTGCGTCGCGATAGATATCCAGCGCGCCCTGCAGCGCGCCGATCGAGGACGAGGAAACGGCGCGGACGAAGACTTGGCCGAATGGCAGCTTGAACAGCGGCGCATCGTTGACCTTGAGGCCGGGGCTGGTCACCGCGAAGCCGTCCTTGGAGCGGTGGACGCGGTAGGCAGGCACGTAGACGTCCTTCACCGTCACGTCATGGCTGCCAGTCGCGCCGAGGCCGATGGTGTCCCACACCGGCAGCACGGTGAAATCCTTGCGCGGGATCAGGAAGGTGACGAAATCGGGCTTGCCGGTTTCGGGATCGATCAGCTGGCCACCGAGGAAAGCCCATTCGCAGTGGTCGACACCGCTGGAAAAGCCCCAGTGTCCGGTCACACGGTAGCCGCCTTCGACCGGAGTCGCCTTGCCCTTGGGCATGTAGGAGGAGGAGATCAGCGTGGCCGGGTCGGAACCCCAGACGTCCTCTTGCGCGCGGGCATCGAACAGGGCGAGTTGCCAGTTGTGCACCGCGACGACGCCGAGCACCCAGGCCGAGGACATGCAGCCTGCGGCCACTTTCATCTGCACCGCATAGAAGGTCTGCGGGTCCATCTCGTAGCCGCCATAGCGGCGCGGCTGGAGGATCTTGAAGAAGCCGGCATCCTGAAAATCGCGTATCGTCTCGGTGGGCAGGCGGCAAAGGCGGTCAGCCTCTTCGGCGCGGGTGCGCAAGGCCGGGATCATCGCCTCGGCGCGGGCGACAAGCTCGGCTTCGGTCGGCATGGTCAACGCTGGTTGAGCAAGGGTCATTGTCCGTCTCCTCGTTCTGCATTTCAGGCAGCTGCAGCCAGCTGGGCCTTTTCATCGACACCGAAGCCCACGCTGAAATCGTGGCCCCACAGACTCACCTCAGTGAATTCGAACTCGCTGTGCGTGTCCCAATCGAGCTGCAGGCCGCCAAACCCGTATTCGAGCGCGAAGCCGCCCGGCGTGGCGACATAGAAGCTGGTCATGCGGTCGTTGGTGTGTTTGCCCAGTGTCGCCATCAACCGCGCGCCGGAGCTGAGCATGCGATCGTAGGCGCGGCCTACTTCGTCGAGATCGGGAACTTCGACCATCATGTGCACGCAGCCCGCTGGTACTTCGGCTTCGAACAGGGCCAGACTGTGGTGGCGGGCATTGGCGCAGTGCATGAAGTCTATGCGCATGGCAGGCCCATCGGGGCCGAGGGGACGGTGGACCATGAAATCGGACACCCCGAAGCCAAGCACGTCGATCAGGAAATCGCGGGTTGCATCGATCTGGGGCGCAGGCAGCACTACGTGGCCGAAGCCGAGATCGCCGGTCACGAAGCCGCGCACCGCCTGCGGGGAAACGAAGCGGGAGAAATCGGAGATTGCCCCGCAGCAAATTTCATGGCGATTGCCTGCAGGATCGCGGAACCACGCCATCTCGGCGACGTGCCGCAGAGCGCGTTCTGCAGGCGTGGATGCGGTTACCGCGATGCCCTTGGCGGCGAGTTCCGTAAGCGCGGCATCGAACTGGCGGCGCGTGCGCAATTCCCAACCGCTGGCAAAGTAGCAGTCAGCCTGCCCTTTCTCGACAAAGATCCGCCCGGCCCGTTCGTCCATGCGCAGAGCGAGGCCGCCGGGCAAATCATGCGCGGAAAAGCCAGCGAATTCCTCGCCGAAACGCGACCACGCGGGCAAGCTTGTCGCTTTGACGACGCTGTAGGCAAGGCCCGCGATATCCATTTCCTGCTCTCCTCGTCCCGCTGCTGCTGATTGGAGCAGAGTGGCAGGAAGCGAGAGGACGGAAATTGATGATTATCAAATATGCGTAATAGTTATCACATTCCGATACGCATGAACGGCAATAAATGGCTTTCTTTGGCGATATGGCAATGCTTATTGCCATTGGAAATGACGCATATGACTTGCAAGATACCCGATCGGTCGATACCCTTGCCTCAAAACATGGGAGACGAAGGATGATCACGCAGGCTGATCTGCTGATTCGTGGCGGGTTGATCGTCGATGGGTCAGGCAGCAAGACCTTCGTCGGCGACGTTGCCGTGCGCGGCGACGAGATCATCCACGTTGGTGGTGCGTTCTCCGGCAGCGCCAGGGAAACCATCGATGCCACCGGCTACATCGTCACCCCCGGTTTCGTCGACATCCATACCCATTATGACGGGCAGGCGATCTGGTCCGATACGCTGTCGCCGAGTTCAGCGCATGGCGTGACCACGGCGGTCCTGGGCAATTGCGGCGTCGGCTTTGCGCCGTGTCGCCAATCCGATCACGAAGCGCTGATCCGCCTGATGGAGGGCGTCGAGGACATTCCCGACGTGGTCATGGCCGAGGGCCTGCCGTGGGACTGGGAGACCTTCCCCGAATACCTCGACGCGCTCGCCCGCCGGCCGCGCGATATCGACGTCGCCTGCCTCCTGCCACACAGCCCCTTGCGCGTGTGGGTCATGGGCGAACGGGCCATCGCGCGCGAAGCTGCAACGGAAGACGACCTTGCCCGGATGCGCGTCATCGCACGCGAGGCGATGGACGCCGGGGCCATCGGCTTTGCCACGTCACGGCTCAATATCCACCGCACCAAGGCGGGCGACCTGATCCCGACCTTCGGCGCCGATACGCACGAACTCATCGCGATCACCGAGGCCCTGGCCGATGCCGGCACCGGCGTGTTCCAGGCCGTGCTCGATGCCCCGTTCGAAACGTGGGAGAGCGAAATGGGACGGCTCATTGCCGTCACCCGCGCCTCGGGTCGCCCGTCGACTTTCACGCTGGGCCTCGTCAACCACGGCCGCCCAAATTGGGAGGATGCCCTCCATCTGGTTGATCAGGCGCGCGCCGAAGGGCTCGAGATCTGGCCGCAGGTCCTGCCGCGTCCGATCGGCATGGTTTCGGGCTGGGCGCTGTCGACCCATCCGTTCTGCCTGTGCCCTTCGTACCAGCCGCTCGCCAACCTGGCGCTCGACCAGCAGCTTGAACGCCTGCGTGATCCGGCATTCCGGGCGCAGCTGATCGGTGAGATGCCGCAGGAGGGCCACCCGCTGGCCATGCTCACCCGCATCTGGGACTGGATGTTCCCGTTCGGCGATCCCCCGCAGTACGAACCTGCGACCGAGAACAGCATCGGTGCCCTGGCCCGCACGCAAGGGCGCACGCCCGAGGAAGTTGCCTATGACGTGCTGATGGAGCGCGACGGCACCGGCATGATCCTCAATACGCTGGGCAACTTCCACGAAGGCAGGCTCGATGCCCTGCTCGGCCTGATGCGGCGCGAGGATACCGTGACCGGTCTTGGCGATGGCGGTGCGCACTATTCGGCGATCTGCGATGCCAGCTACCCGACCTTCATGCTGACTTGGTGGGTGCGCGATCGCGACGGCGAACGCATGAGCCTGGCCGAGGCAGTGAAGATGCTGTCGTCGCGCCCGGCTCGCGTCGTCGGCCTCGAAGACCGCGGCCTGCTGCGTACCGGCTACAAGGCCGATCTCAACGTGATCGACATCGACCGACTGACGCTTCACGCACCGGTGGTGCGCCACGATCTGCCGGGCGGCGGGCGCAGGCTTGACCAGACGGCGAGCGGATACCGCGCCACCGTCGTCAGCGGACAAGTCATCCGTCGCGATGACCAGCCAACCGCACTGCGGCCGGGCCAGGTGGTCCGCGGCATGCAGAAGGCGCGTGTGGCCGAAATGCTCTGAGCGCGCTTGGCACGATGCCAGACCGGTGACGCAAGCCGGCAGGAGGGAGAGGAACGGCCAATGAACGCGCCAGCAGGATCACCCGAAACGATGCTTGCCGCCCGGGTACACGGGCCGCGCGATGTGCGGCTCGACGAGATCACGGTTCCTGCCCCCGGGCTTGGCGAGGCACTGGTCAGGATCGGCGCCTGCGGCATCTGCGGCAGCGATCTTGGCTATATCGCGCAGGGCGGGCTGGGCGGGGTGGAGCCGCTGAAAGCACCGCTGCCGATCGGCCACGAATCTGCGGGCACCGTCGTGGCTGTTGGCGATGGAGTGCGCGGTGTTTCCCCGGGAATGCGCGTCGCGATCAACCCTGACCGCGCCTATATCGGCGGCGGCGGGCCCGACGGCGCGATGGCGCCGTTCCTGCGCGTCCAAGGCGCCGAGATCGGCGAGACGCTGTTTGCGCTGCCTGACGGATTGTCGTTTGCCCACGCCTCGCTGGCCGAGCCGCTGTCGGTCGGCCTGCATGGCTTGCGCGTCGCCAATGCCTGCGCGTCGGACAGGATCGCGATCCTTGGAGCCGGTCCCATCGGCTTGTGCACGCTGGTCATGGCGCAGCATCTGGGCGCGCGGGACATCGCCATTTTCGACCGCGTGCCCGAGCGGCTGGAGCGGGCTCGCGCCTTGGGCGCCGGGCTGGCCATCAACGTTGCCGAGAAAAGCCTGCCCGATGCGCTGGGGCGCTTCCATGGCGCAGGCGAACGCTTTGGCGCGCCGTTTGTCGGCACCGATGTCTTCGTCGATTGTGCAGGTTCGGCAGCAGCGCTGGCCGAGGTGGTTTCGGTCGCCAAGTACCGGGCACGGATCTGCGTGATCGCCCTGCACCACAAGCCGCTCGCGCTCGACCTGTGGCGCGTCATGGCCAACGAGCTTTCGCTGAGCGGCTCGATCGCCGATTCCCGCGCGGCCGAGTTCGGCGAGACGATTGCCATGCTGGCCGAAGGCGGACGCGATCTGTCTGCGCTGGTCAGCCACGCCTACGACTTTTCCCATTTTCAGGAGGCGCTGGAGATGGCCGCTGATCCGGCCCGCGCGGCCAAGGTCGTCCTCACTTTCGGCGAAGGACTGTGACCGTGGCCGCTCCCCTGATCCACATCGACGACATGGCCGATCCGGTGGTGACGCCCGAGCTTGCCGCGTGGCGCGCGGGCCCGCCCGACTTCCCATGTCCGATGAGCGCCGATGAGGTGCTGGCCCGCGCCTGCGCCGCAACCGGGCTTGAGGATTTCGGCGAGGACACCGGCTTTCGCCAGCGGCTCGGGGTGATCCTCGATGCGCTTTATGCCGACGCCGGCCTTACCCGCGGCGGGCAGGTGTTCGTACTCGGCCAGGCCGTGCGGGCCATGGCCAACCGGCTGCGGATCGAGGATCTGGTCAAGCGTCATCCCGAGATCCTCGACATGCCGGTGGAGCGCCCGATCTTCATTGCCGGCCTGCCGCGTTCGGGCACAACGCATCTGGTCAATTGGCTGTCGCGCGATGACCGGCTCAATTCGTTGACGCTGTGGGAATCGGAGGAGCCGGTACCGGCCGCACCGCTTACCCCCGGCGAAGAAGACCCGCGCATTGCCCGCTCGGCCGCGTATTGGGGGGCGTTCGGCGCGCTGGTGCCGCACATGGCCGCAATGCACGAGATGGCGCCGCACGACATCCACGAAGACAACGAACTGCTGTTCATGGACATGAACTGCTACAACTGGGAATTCTCCGCCCGCCTGCCCGGCTGGACCGACCACTACCTCGCACACGACCGCACCGTGTCCTACGCCTACGAGAAGAAGGTGCTGCAGGTTCTCGCCTGGCAAAGGGGCGAACGCGGCAAGCGGCGCTGGCTCCTCAAATCGCCACAGCACATGGAAAACCTTGCCGCGATCAAGGCGGTGTTTCCCGATGCGACAATGGTGGTGACCCACCGTGACCCGGTTGATGTGCTGCGCTCGCTGACCACCATGCTCGGCTATTCGGACCGCACCCGCAGGAGCCGCATCGACCCGCCTGCGCTGGCCGCACTCTGGGCCGGCCGGATCGAGAAGCTGCTGCTAGAGTGCGTGGCCCAGCGTGACGCCTTCGGCCCGGACCAGTCGTTCGACGTGCTGTTCCACCAGTATATGGCCGATCAGGAAGGCACCGCCCGGCGCATCTACCGCCTCGCCGGGCTGGACCTCTCGCCCGAGACCGAGGCCCGGCTGCTGGGCTATCTCGCCGAGAACCCCCGCCATGCCCACGGTAAGGTCGTCTACGATCTGGAGGGGGTGTTCGCCATGGACACGGCTGCGCTGCGCGAGCGCTTTTCCTTTTACTATCAGCGCTTTGCAGTAAAGCAGGAGAACTGACATGGACCCCGCCGAAACCGCGCGACAGCGCCTGATCTCCGGCCGGGCCTGGGACGACTTCTGCGATACGCTCAAGGTCGCCGGTCGCCATATCGAAAGCTTCGCCAGCCCGCTATCCGATCTCGACCGCGCCGAATGGTACCGCTTCATGAGCCGGCTGGCGCGTTCCAGCATGGAGCGCCTGATCGAGAATGCCGAGCCGACCCGCCCCCGCCTGCGCGACATGGTGTGGCGGCAATCGATCAACGTGCAGACCGTCGATCAGGACCACCTGATGTGCCAGTTCGACGAAGCGCGCGACTACGTGATCACCGGCACGCGCGGAACGATCCCCTACTTCGTGATGGCGCTGTGCACCTGCCCCGCGCCGGATTTGCCGGGCGCGCAGGATTGGGCGGCGCAGGGCGTCGCCGGTCTCGAACGGTTCGATCCGTCCAACCTCAAGACCACCGGCTTCCTCCATTCGCGCCAGATCCGGTTCGAGGACGACGGCTCTTTCGAGGTCGTGCTTTCGCAGAACGATCCGGGGGAGGGTCGCAACTGGCTGCGTCTAGCGCCCGAAACCAACTGCATCCTGATCCGCCTCGTGTGGTCGGACCGCAGCAGCGAGCGCGCGCCGGTAATGACTATATCGCGCACCGACAATGCCCCGCCCGAGCCGGTCAACCCTGCGCTGATTGCCGACAATCTCGCGTGGACCGCGCAGGCGGTGCTTGGCTACGCCGAGCTGGTGCGCAACTGGTGGGAGGGCACGCAGGGCAATTTCTCGGACAGGCTCAACCGCCTCGATTACAGCCGCGCGCAGTACCTTTCCAATGGCGGCGTGCCCGACAGGCACGTGGCGTTCGGCGGGTGGGAGAAGGGGCTGGACGAAGCGCTCGTCCTCGAATTCACGCCGCCGCCGTGCGAGTACTGGAACTTCCAGTTGTGCAACGTGTGGCAGGAGAATCTCGACACCTTCGAGGACGGCAACGGCTGGATCAGCAACTATCGCCACAAGGCCGAAGCCGATGGCCGCGTGCGCGTGGTGATCGCAGAACGTGACCTTGGCATCGGTGGCAACTGGATCGACAGCTATGGCCACGAACGCGGCATCTGGGGCCTGCGCTTCGTCCTGACCGAGACGACCGCGCCGGTCGCGCTGTGGCGCCTGCCGCTGGCGGTGCTGGAGGCCAAGGGACTGGGCGCGCTCGATCCGCAGGCCGCGATTGCCACCGGACAGTTCGTGGACTGATGGCGATGACGCGCGCGCTGACAACCGCAGACCTCGTGCTGTCCTCGCCACCGGTCTCGCGCTTTCCCTTGCTCGAACGGCTGGGTCCCTTTGCTGCGGCAGGATTTCACGGCATTTCGATCCAGCCGGGTGATGTCTGGGCGCTCGAAGCGCAAGGCATGAGCGCGGCTGAAATCGCTGGCCGGATTGCGGATGCAGGGCTGGTCATCACAGAAATGGACTGCACCGCTTGCTGGATGGAGCACCAGACGCGGACGGAACAGGCGGGGGGCCTGACCGCGTTCCTGCGCCAGCTGACGCCTGAGCCGATCATTGCCACGGCGGCGCGGGTGGGGGCGCAGTCGGTCTCGGCCATCGATCTGTCGGTCGAGCCCGCTTCGCTGGATGAGGCGGCCGAAGGTTTCGCCCGGTTATGCACGATGGCGGCAGACCACGGCCTGAAGGCGCAGATCGAGTTTCTCCCCGTCGGCGGCATCCGTTCGCTGGGCGAGGCCCTGCGCGTGGTCGAGGCGGCGGGCTGTGGCAACGGCGGGATCACGCTTGACGCGTGGCATTTCTTCCGCAGCGGATCGACGCTTGAGGAACTGGCCGAGGTTCTTGGCGAGCGCATCCACGCGGTGCAGTTGTGCGATGCCCCGGCACATGCCTCGGCCGACCTCTGGTCTGAACTGATGACAGCGCGGCTCCTGCCCGGCGAGGGCGAGCTCGACGTCATCGGCCTGGTCTGCACGCTCGATGCCATCGGCTGCACCGCGCCAGCCGGAGTCGAAGTGTTCAACACTCGGCAGGACACGATGCCCTTGGCCGAGATCGCCCGCGATTGGGCGCGATCGACCCATTCCCTTCTGGCCACAGCGAGGACTCCAGCATGAGCGAGACACCCCTCGGCGCCGTGGTGGTCGGCACCGGCTTTGGCCTGTTCACCCATGTCCGCGCCCTGCGCGATGCTGGGTTCGCAGTGCGCGCCATCGTCGGCCGCGATCTCGAGAAGACCCGCACCCGCGCCGCGCCGCTTGGCATTCCGCTGGCCGCCAACGATTTGGCGCAAGTGCTCGCGGACGATCCGGCCATCCGCCTCGTCACCGTCGCTACGCCGCCGCATGCGCATTACGCTCCGGTCATGCAGGCCATCGCGGCAGGACGCGCGGTAATGTGCGAGAAGCCCTTCGCCCGCGATCTGGCGCAGGCGCGCGAGATGCTGACAGCGGCAGAGGCGGCAGGCGTCGTCCACACGCTCGGCGCGGAGTTCCGCTTCGATTCCGCGCAAGCGCTGCTGACCCGCATGGTGCAATCGGGTGCCATCGGTGAGCCGCTGATGTTCCATCGTATCTACCAGCAGCCCGGTGGTGACCCTAACGAGCCGCTTGCCGACTGGTGGCTCGACGCGGGACAGGGCGGCGGCTTCCTTGGCGCGTTCGGCACGCACATGATCGATCAGGCGCGGGTCACCGTGGGCGAGATCGTGGCGGTGAGCACGGTGCTGCGCAAGCTTTCCCCCGGAAGGCCGACGCAGACTTCGGACGATTACTATACGCTGCAGTTCCGTACCGCGTCAGGCTGCATGGGGCTGCTTGAAGCGGCGCTGTGTTTTCCGGGACCGTTCGTGATGTCGACCAAGGTTGCGGGCAGCAAGGGCGCGGCTTGGATCCAGTCAGGCGCGGCGTTCGGCGATCCCGAGCAGGTCTGGGTGCAGGACGCAGCAGGGGCGCGCATGATCGAGATGCCGCCGGAACTTGCCAACCCAGCGCCTGCGCCTTTCCCGATCAGCGACCTCGTCCAGACCGAGATGGACCGCTGGCACAGCCAGGGCTTCGACGTCGCGCCCTATGCGAAACTATTCGCACAGATCGGCGCGAAGATCGCCGGCGCCGAGCCGCCGTTGCCGGACCGGGCCGGCGATTTCCGCGATGCCGCGGCCAATCAGGCGATCCTCGATGCTGCGCGGCTATCTCACGCCGAACGGCGTTGGGTTGATGTGGAGGCGGTGTGATGATGGGGCCGAAGCACGATTTCTCCGGCGCGCATGTGCTGGTGACCGGCGGCACCAGCGGGATCGGTGCGGCCGCCTCTGCACTGTTCCGCGATGCCGGGGCGCAAGTGACGATCACCGGCACGCGCGGCAGCGCCAGCGAGTATGAGGCGGACCTTTCCGGCTATCGCTATCTCTCGCTCGATATCGAGAACAAGGCGCAGATCGATGCCGTTGCAGCGGCCCTCCCCCGCCTCGACGTGCTGGTGAACAACGCCGGGATCGCCCTGCCCTCGCTCGGTCTTGATGAGTGGGAGCCCGACGTTTTCGACCGCGCGGTGGCCATGCTGCTCAACGGTGCGTTTCGCATGGCGCGGCGGACGGTGGACCTGCTGGCGCAAAGTGCGATCCCGGGCGGCGGATCGGTCATCGGCATCGCATCGATGAGCAGCTTCTTCGGCATTCCGATCGTGCCGGGATACGGCGCTGCCAAGACCGGGCTAATCGGCCTGACCCGGACCATGGCCGCGCACTGGGGCCCGCGCGGCGTGCGCGCCAATGCGGTGGCGGCAGGGTTGACTCGTAGCGGCATGACGGCCGGCACTTTTGCGCAGGAAGCATGGACCGCGCCGACGCTCTCCCGCACCCCGCTTGGCCGGTTGGGCGAGCCGGACGACATTGCGCAGGCCATCGCCTTTCTTGCCAGTCCGGCTGCCAGCTGGATTACCGGACAGACGCTGGCGGTGGACGGGGGTTATACCGTTTCTGGCTGATCCGGCCGCTGTTGGCTGGTTCCCGAAAGGCTGCCCACGAAGCCGCGCAGCAGGCCCTTCTGGATCGCCATGGCGGGAGCGTCGGTGGCCTTCATGCCTGACAGGCTTTCGATCAGCGGTGATGCCCAGAAGAAGCCGAACAGCATGTTGAAGATCGCCACAATCTGCACCGCCAGACTGTCGTCCGATGACGGCAGGCCCGCCTTCTCATTCATTCTCCGGCCATAGCTGACCATCCGCGCCAGCCAGTCCAGTCCGATGGTATCGGGTTCGCTGTCCGACGAGATTGCCGCGCGGATCAGCAGCCGGGCGATATTGGGATGTTGCGCCAGAAGGTCGGTCATGCCGTCTGTCAGGTCGGCGAAGTCGGCTTCGGGGCGCGCCAGCACTTCGTCCATGAGATCGGTCATCGGCTTGAGGGCGCGCTCGTAGACCTGGCGGTAGAGATCGTCCTTGCCGGCGAAGTGCTTGTAAAGGGCGGGCTGCTGGAGGCCGACCTTGGCGGCAATGTCGCGCAGTGAGGTGGCGCCATGGCCGTTCTGGGCGAACAGCTCTTCGGCCGCGTCAAGAATGCGGTTTGTGGTGCGCCGGCCCTTGGTCATCACGCTGCCTTCCGCGCGCGCCTGCAGATCAGATGTTCCGTCCATCGCCTGTCCATAGCGAAGTTCGCGCGAAGTTGCTTGCCAAAAAAGTTATCACCTTATAACTTCCTGCAAGAAAGCCGTGAAGGCGCGAATCCCAGACAGGAGACAGCGATGCTCGATGAAGCCCGCAGGAAGTATCTTTCTGACATACTCAAGCCCGCCTCGCCCCCGCGCGAGATCAGCAACCCGTTCACGGAGGAGCAGAAGCGCCTGATGCTCGACGTTGTGCACGATGAGGGGCCGTGGAAGCTGATCATCGCACAACACTTTCCCACGGTGGAATCGCTGATCGCGACGTTTGCCGGCGGCTTTCCCGAAGGCTTCACTCCCACGCTCGACATGTTCCTGACGCCGACGTTCCGGGGCTATCTCGCGAACTATTCTACCCCGCTTTACCCCGAACTGCACGACGTGTTCTACAACGAGGCGTTCCTGAACCAGGCTAAGTCATACTGGGGAGCACAGTATGCCAAGCCGCAGATGATGCTGTTCAACGTCAACGGGCCTTGCGGCAACACCGACCCCGGCCACCTCGATTCCCCGAGCTTCCGTGGCGTGAGGCACGAAAATTCACCCACCTGGCTGTGTTCGATCATGGGCCGGTCGGGCCTGTTTCAGGACTACCTGATCAAGATGGCGCAGGTCATCACTTGGTTCAGCCACGATCCTTCCAGCGGCTTTACTTACTGGCCGAACGGCCCGCTGAACAAGCCGGCGCGCGTGCAATCGCCGATCTACAACCGCGCCGTCGTCGTGCAGAACGAGATGCTTGTGCATCGCGGCGAGGCGAACGGCCCGGTCGAGCGCCGTCGTCCTGAAGGCCTCGGCTTCGACAGCGTGTTCACCGGCGACGCCGCCGACCGCGATGGCTGGCTGGTCAAGACTGGCGATCGGGTGATCGAACGCTATCACACCGATGACCTGCGCTTCCTCGTTCACTGGTCGGCCGAAGTGTTCAGCGATTATGCCGAGCTCAAGAAGAATATGGACGGCAGCGACAACCTGACCCACGAACAGGCAATCGACATGCTGATCAAGGACGTCCGTTCGCGCGGGATCGAGATCGAGACGCCGAGCGATCCGCTGAACGATCCGGTGTTCATCGCCACGCTGAATGCAGCCTACGACTACGGCGGTCCTGCGGAGTACCCCGCAGAAGCGCCGGTCGATGCACCTTATGGCATGGCCGCCTGAAGCTGCTCAGGAAAACACAGGAAAGGGCCGCGATCAGGGTGATCGCGGCCCTTCTTTCTATCCTGCGAATGTCAGCGAGAAGTTTACTTCAGCTTGGCAAGATCGGCATCGATCTGCGCGAGGCGCGCGTCGGTCACATCGTCGGGTGCATAGGTCTGGATGGCCTTCAGCGTCATCGAGCGGGCCATTTCGATCTGCTCGTTGCTGGTCATGCCGGGGATGTACTTGTCGATGATCGCCTTGGCGGCAGGGTCATCCAGCAAGGTGCCGATATCAGTTTCGGCGGTGGTGTACTTGGGTTTGGCCGCAGGAGCGGTGGCTTCCGGCTTGGCCGGTTCTGCAGCGATGGCCGAGACGGGGAGCGCGGCAGCGGCCAACGCGACGATAAGGGCAGTGCGGATCATGGGCATCCTTTCAGATTACGACACTTGAATCGTTTGCCCGAGTATTAATGCACACATGTGTTCGAATATCAAGGCTTACCAGGCGCTGGTGCCCCACAGGATTACATCGACGGCCCGTTGTGCAAAGCCTTGGAGGTCTTCGTCATTCTCATGCGCCGTGCCGCGCTGCATCTGCGCTCCGCTGATCGCGGCGACCAGCAATCGGGCGACTGCATGGGCATCGCGCAAATTGCGCCGGTCCCGCGCGGCCGCTTCCTCGATATCCCGGGCGATCAGGCCGACGATGTAATCGTTTCCTCGGCGCTGCATGACTTCAGAGAGCTCGGGAAAGCGTTCCTGCACCGATAACAGCAGACGCTGGAGGGCAAGAACATCCGGCCTGCCCAACCACGTGGCAATGATCGTGGCGTGGTGGCGCAGGCGCTGTTCGATATTGTCGGTAAGCGCCGCATCCTGCAGCGAGGCTTCGGCCGACCAGTCAGCAATCGACTGCTCGATCACCGCCTTGAACAGCGCCTCCTTCGAGGGGTAGCGGGCATAGAGCGTGCCTTTCGAGACCCGTGCGGTCTCGGCCACCTGCTTCATGCCGACAGCATCAAAGCCATCGGCAAGGAACATCGTGCGCGCGGTGTTGACAATGGAGCGGTCAATCGAGTTGGCCTGGTCCGCCGTCGGCCTGCCGCGCACCGGCTGGTGCGGCTGGGGCGCAGCCTTCCTGGCCGGGGAAGTGCGAGTTTTCTGGGGGCTGGCGTCCATCGCGCTGTCTTGTTCCACAGGGGGAGAATGCGCGCAAGTCACCTCGCATAATCGAACTCATGTGATCTATTACTTGACTTGAAGGCTGGTTTGGTGAAGCTTGCCGGTCTGAAATCACGCAGCTGACCAAGCTGCGCCGGATCATCCGAGGACCCTGGAATGAAGCCTGCCGCGCGCGTTATCTATTCTGCCGCGACGATCGCGCTCGGTTGCGCCGAAGCCAAGGCGGAACCGGAGCGGGCACAGCGGGATGCTGCCGAGGTTCGCGCGGAACGGACCTTGGCGCAGATGACGCAGGAGGAGAAGATCCAGCTCCTGCATGGCACGATGCCCCTGTTCATTCCCGCAGCCAAGCGCGCGCCCGGCATGCCGGTTGGTGCAGGCGTCATCGCCGGGATAGAGCGCCTTGGTATCCCGCCCCAGTATGCAACCGATGCCAGCCTCGGCGTTTCCAATATCATGGACATGCGCAAGGGCGACGTTGCCACTGCCCTGCCCTCGGGCCTGTCACTGGCGTCGAGCTGGAACCCGGCCTTGGTCCGGGAGGGCGGACGGATGATCGGTTCGGAAGCCGTTGCCAAAGGCTTCAACGTGATGCTGGCAGGCGGCGTCAACCTCGTGCGGGACCCGCGTGCCGGGCGCAATTTCGAGTACCTCGGCGAAGACCCGCTGCTCGGCGGGGTCCTCGTCGGCGCGCAGATCGCGGGTGTCCAGTCGAACGGCATCATCGCCACGATCAAGCACTTCGCGCTCAACGACCAGGAGATCGGCCGATCCTCGGCCTCGGTCGAGATGGATGAGGCGGCAATGCGCGAGAGCGACCTGCTGGCCTTCCAGATCGGCATCGAACGCGGCAATCCCGGCTCGGTCATGTGCTCGTACAACAAGGTGGGCGGGACATATGCCTGCGAGAACCGCTTCCTGCTGACCGATGTGCTGCGCCGTGACTGGGGGTTCAAGGGCTATGTCATGTCCGACTGGGGCGCGGTTCATTCTACCGAAGCCCTGCTGGCCGGGCTGGACCAGCAATCGGGCGAAATGCTTGATCGCAAGCGCTGGTTCTCGACCGAACTCAAGCCGAAGCTGGTCGATGGCAGCATCCCGATGTCAGCGGTCGACACGGCAGCAAAGCGCGTCCTCTGGGCGATCTATGCCAATGGCGTGGACAGGACCGAGATCACGCCAAAGACCATCGACTATTCCCGCAATGGCGAAGTGGCACTGCAGGCGGCGCGCGAGGGTACGGTGCTGCTGCGCAATGAAGGCGGTCTGCTGCCGCTGGCCGGTTCGGTGCGATCGATCGTGGTGATCGGCGGCAAGGCCGATCTTGGCGTCCTGTCCGGCGGCGGGTCGAGCCAGGTCGTGCCCGTGGGCGGCTTTCGCGCCGTGGAAAAGATCGAAAGCGGACCGGCCGCCACATTTGCCCGCCGCGCCTGGGGCGGAACGCCGCCGCTCGATGCGCTCCGCCAAACTTTCGGCAATGCACAGGTGACGTTCGTTGATGGCAATGATCCGACAGCAGCGGCAGCTGCGGCGAAGGCAGCAGACGTGGCCGTGGTCTTCGCCACGAAGTTCGCGACCGAGGCTGAGGATCAGCCCGACCTTTCGCTCGACGGGCAGCAGGATGCGCTGATCGCTGCGGTGGCCAGCGCCAATCCGCGCACGGTGGTGGTGCTGGAGACAGGCAATGCGGTGGCGATGCCATGGCTGGCCAAAGTGCCGGCAGTGCTCGCCGCGTGGTATCCCGGCCAGCGCGGCGGCGATGCGATTGCCGAGATCCTTTCAGGCAAGACCAACCCATCGGGTCGCCTGCCGGTGACCTTTCCGGCGGGCGTAGACCAGCTGCCCAATCCGGTCCTGCCCGGATCGGACCTGCCGCCGCCATCGAAGGACGACAAGGCCAGCTATGGGCTGCAGACGAACAGCCCGCCGTTCTCGATCACCTATCCCGAAGGTTCAGACGCTGGTTATCGCTGGTTCGACCGCAAGGGCGAGAAGCCGCTGTTCGCGTTCGGCCATGGCCTGTCCTACACCTCGTTCCGCTATTCGGCGCTCAAGGCCAAGGGCGGGCGCACCGTGAGCGCCAGCTTTACCGTCACCAACACGGGCACGCGCAAGGGGGCCGATGTGCCGCAGGTCTATGTGACGCTGCCCGGCAAGGCGCGGCGCCTGATCGGGTGGGACAAGCCGCTGCTGATGCCGGGGGAAAGCCGGATCGTGACGATCGAGGCCGACCCGCGCCTGCTCGCCAGCTTCGATGCGGCCCGGCAGCGCTGGGTGGTGACGTCGGGCAAGGTGAGAAT
Source organism: Novosphingobium sp. ERW19 (assembly GCF_012641315.1). Classification (NCBI taxonomy): domain Bacteria; kingdom Pseudomonadati; phylum Pseudomonadota; class Alphaproteobacteria; order Sphingomonadales; family Sphingomonadaceae; genus Novosphingobium; species Novosphingobium sp. ERW19. The sequence continues at coordinate 245,118 of NZ_JABAIC010000005.1, read as the reverse complement.
CGAGGTGGCACGCTCAGCCGGTGAGCCGGTGCTGGCCGCCCGGGTTTCGCTGGCGGCGCAGACGATCAAGCCTTGATGGCAACAATAACGATTGCGGGAGAGAGTCGATGAAGGTCAATCGGCGTGAAGCCATTGTAGTGGGCATCGTCGGCACAAGCGCGGCGGCGGTCCCGCTGCGCGCATTGGCCGCAGCGCAGAAAGACAGCGTCGAATCCTTGCGCGTGTGCGGTCTCGAAAACCCGCTGGCGTTGGGCGATGCAACGCCGCGCTTTTCGTGGAAGCTGGGCGATACGGAGCGTGCCGGACAGGTAGCCTGTCGCGTCAGCGTTGCCCGCAGTCCCGAAGACCTCGCCGCTGGCCGGGACCTGGTCTGGGACAGCGGGCGCGTTGCAGGCACTTCGGCGGTCGACATCGCCTATGGCGGACCGGCCCTACCCTCGCGCAGCCGCGTGTGGTGGCAGGTCGAAAGCTGGACCAAGGGCAGCCGCACGCCGCTGCGCAGCAAGCCGGCGATGTGGGAAACCGGCCTTGCGCCGGCCGACTGGCAGGCCGAATGGATCGCCAGCGAAACGCTTGTCGCCAAGGCTGACCGCGAGGCCGGGCTGCACTGGATTTCGGGGCCGGACCGGCAGAACGTCGGCCAGCCCCGCGCCTTCCGCTGGACATTTGACCATCCCGGCGGTGCAGCCGAGTTCTGCGGCACGCTGCACGAGCTGACCGGCGTGTGGATCAACGGCGAGCCCGCGCCGACCCCGCGCGATGGCCCGGCGCGCCATACCGAGATGGCCGTCTGGCCCATCATACTGAAGAAGGGCCGCAACGTCATTGCCATCGAAGGGCGGCGCGTCGGCAGTTTCGGCCAGCCACCTTGCGTGGCTGCTGCGCTTTTGCGCCATGGCGATGGGCTGAAAGAGCGCATGACTTCGGCCAGCGTCGGTTGGAAAACCCTGGTGGCAGCGCCCGCCGGGTGGCAGCTGCCTGATTTTGACGACACCGCATGGCATTCCGCCGAGCGCGCCAAGGGCAGCCTGCCCATCGGAGAGCCGTGGCCGCTGACGCCAGCCAGCCGCCTGCGTCGTGGTTTCAGCATAGACAAGCCGATCCAGGCCGCGCGGCTTCACGCCACGGCGCTGGGCATCTACCAACCGTGGATCAACGGCGCGCCGCTGGCCGACCGCAAGCTTGCGCCCGAGTTCACCGACCCTTCGAAGCGCGTGCTTTACCAGACCTACGACGTGACCGCCCTGCTCAAGCCCGGCGCCAACGTGCTGGGCATGGTCGTCGGCGATGGCTGGTACGGTTCGCGTTTCAGCACCTCGGCGCGCTTTGCCTTCGGCCCTGCGCCGTGCCGCCTGCTGTGCCAGCTCGAGATCGAGCATGACGACGGTTCGCGTACAGTGATCGGCAGCGGCAAGGGCTGGGAGATTGCGGACTCTGCCCTGCTGGAGCATTCGCTCTACGATGGCGAGATCCATGATGCGCGGGCCGAACAGTCCGGCTGGGCAAGCGTTGGCGGCACGGCGGCGGGCTGGCGTCCGGCCAGCGTGATCGCCGCCCCGGCCATCCCGGTCGAACCGCAGCGCTGCCCGCCGATCCGCGTGCGACAGACCCTTCAGCCGAAGTCGGTGACGCGTCTGGGCGCCGGGCATTACGTGCTCGATTATGGCCAGAACTTTGCCGGCTTCCCCCGCCTCACCGTCACGGCACCCGCAGGTGCGCGGATCGAGATGCGCTTTGCCGAGATGCTCAAGGCCGATGGCACCGTCGATCAGGCCAACCTGCGCACCGCCAAGGCGCGGGACATCTACATCGCCGCCGGACGCGGGCGCCAGGTCTATGAGCCGCGCTTTACCTATCACGGCTATCGCTATGTCGAGATCACCGGCGTGCCGGACGATGCGGGCGCATGGAGCCTCGAAGGACTGGTGGCGCATCAGGATCTCGCCGAGACGGCGGAGCTGCGGGTCGGCGATCCGGTGATCGAGAAGTTCTGGCGCAATTCGGTATGGAGCCAGCGGGCGAACTTCTACGGGCTGCCCACCGATTGCCCGCAGCGCGACGAGCGGCTGGGCTGGATGGGCGATGCGGCGGTGTTCTGGCCTGCCGCGGCGTGGAACATGGACGTGACCGCCTTCACCGCCCGCGTGATGGAGGACGCCCGCGTATCGCAAAGCGCGAAGGGTGCCTTCCCCGATTGCATCCCGCCCTTCGTGCCGACGATGAAGCTGTCATCGCCGGGGTGGGCCGATGCCGGCGTGATCCTGCCGCATACCTCATGGATGCAGAACGGCGATACCGGGGTGATCCGCGCCAACTGGCAGGCGATGGAAGCCTACATGGCGTGGATCGAGGCGGCCAATCCCGACCATGTCTGGCGCAAGCAGCGCGGCGCGGATTATGCCGACTGGCTTTCGGTCGATGCGCCGACCACCAATCCCGGCGCGGCGACAACGCCCAAGGACCTGCTTTCTACAGCCTATTGGGCGCAGGATGCCACGATGATGGCTGCGATGGCCTCGGCAATCGGCAACATTGAGGCTGCCGCCAGGTATCGCAGCCTGTTCGACGCGATCCGCACCGCGTTCAACGCCGCCTTCGTCGTTGATGGAAAGGTTGGCAACGGCAGCCAGACCGGCAACGTCGTGGCAATCCGCTTCGGCCTGCTCTCGCCCGAAACCATGCGCGCAGCAGGTGTGGCGCTGGCGGCGGACATTGCGCGGCGCGGCAATCACCTCTCCACCGGCTTCCTCGGCACGCCGCACATCCTCGATGCGCTGGTCATGTCCGGGCAGGAGCCAGCGGCGATCACCCTGCTCACCCAGCGCAGCTACCCGTCATGGGGCTACATGGTCGAGCAGGGCGCGACGAGCATGTGGGAGCGCTGGAACAGCGACCAGGGCGATGTCGGCATGAACAGCCGCAACCACTATGCCTTCGGCGCCATCGGCGATTTCCTGTTCCGCCGCATCGCCGGGATCGCGCCTGCCACGCCGGGCTTCGGACGGGTACGCATTGCGCCGATCATGAGCCCCGTGCTCGGCAGCGGCGGTGCGACCTATCAGAGCGTGCGCGGCACGATCCGCACGGACTGGACGGCCAGGGACGGCGCATTCCGGCTCGACGTGGAACTGCCTGCCGGGGTGGAGGGCGAGGTCATCCTGCCGGGCGGACGCAAGGCGCGCGCAGTGGCAGGACCGAACCGCTACTCCGGCAAGCTCTGACCCGGATCAGGCAAACACGGTCTCGCGGATCCAGTCGACCGTGGGCTGAGGCGAGGCCAGCCGTGCGGTGCCCAGCACCTGCGACCAGTAGCCTTCCGAGCCGTCGGCCAGGCGCCATTGGTGGAGGCGGCGGGTCAGGAGTTGCAGGTCGTATTCCTCGCTTATGCCGATCGCGCCATGGACCGCATGAGCAGAGGCAGCGATGCGTGGGGCGGCAGCGGAGGTGGTGATCTTGGCCGTCGCGGCGGTGGCGAGGGACACTGCAATCCCCTGCGAAGCGCCAAGCTGCGCGGCGATGCGGCAGGCGATCATGTCCTCGGCCATCAGCGCCAGCATCTGCTGCAACGACTGCTGGCGGCCGATCGGCTTGCCGAACTGCACGCGCTCCGACGCATAGGCAGTGGTCACGTCGCACAGGCGCGCGGCGGCCCCCGCGATCAGCGCAGCGCGCTGGACGGCAGCGATGGCGCGCAGGCCGGAAGCGGGACGCGGCAGGCGGACGCCATCGGGCTTGCTGGAAATGCGCGCGGCCAGCGCGTTCGTCACGCCGGTCGGCGCGGGCGAGAGCTGCGCCATGTCGCACAGGACAAGCTCATCGCCGCAATCGACCAGCGCGGCTTGAGCGACAAGTCCGCAGGGAACGGGCTGCGCAAGAGAGGTGACCAGCACGACGGGTCCCTCGGGCGCGGTAACGCCGGCCTGCGCCAGAAGGGCGCGCGCCACCATCGTCTCGGCCACCGGCAGCGGCACGGCGCGAGCGCCCAGCGCCTCGATCAGCGGCTCGATGTCAGCGAGGCTCAGGCCTGCGCCGCCATGCTCCTCGGCCACGAGTGCATCGAGGAAGCCGGACTCGGCAATCTCGCTCCACAGCGCGTCGGGGGAACCGCCGTGCTCGATGGCGCGCACAGTCGCCGGGGTCGCTGCCGTATCCAGCATACGGACGAAGGGTTCGAGCAGTTCGTTCATGTCCATGGTGTCCTCTCCCCTCACCGTAGGCCCATGCCGCGCGCGATGATTCCGCGCAGGATCTCGCGCGTGCCGCCGCGCAGGCTGAAGCTGGGCGCGATGTGCGTGACATAGAGCAGCGTGCGATACAGCTCCTCGCTCACCGCCTCGTCGGGGTGCGCGGCAAGATCGTCGCCGATCACCACTGGGAGTTCCTGTTCGAAGCCGGTGCCTCGATCCTTGACGATGCTCGCCTCGACCACCGGGCTTTCCCCTGCCGCCAGTCGCGCGGTGCAGGCGATAGACATGGCGCGCAGCGTGGCGAGTTCGGCGGTAAGACGGCCGACCAGCGCCGCGCAATCGCTGCGACTCACGGACTGCAGGTGCCGGATCCACGCATCGAGCAGCACGGCGCTGGAATAGATCCGCTCCGGCCCCGAGCGTTCGAACGCCAGTTCGGCGACGACCTGCTTCCAGCCCTCGCCCTCTGCGCCGACCAGCGCATCCTCACCCAGTTCCACGTTCTCGAAGAACACCTCGGCGAAGTGCGCATCACCTGTCAGGTCGACGATGGGCCGCACGGTCACGCCGGGTGCCTTGAGGTCGATGATCAGCTGCGACAGGCCTGCTTGCCGGTCAGCCGAGGTGCCGGAAGTGCGGATCAGCGCGATCATGTAGTCCGAATACATCGCGTTGGTGGTCCAGATCTTCTGGCCATTGACCACCCAGCCCTTCTCGGTGCGATCCGCGCGTGTGCGCACGCTGGCAAGGTCCGATCCCGAACCCGGCTCGCTCATGCCGATGCAGAACAGCTGCTCGCCGCGGCAGATTGCCGGGATGTGCTTCTGGCGCTGCGCCTCGGTGCCGAAGTTCAGGAGCAGCGGCGCGCTCTGGCGGTCGGCGATCCAGTGTGCGGCCACCGGGGCACCGGCCGTCAGCAGTTCCTCCACCACCACGAAGCGGGCGAAGGGTCCCTTGCCGTGTCCGCCGTATGCCTTGGGTAGCGTCAGGCCGAGAAAGCCGGCCTCGCCAAGCGCGCGGCTGAATTCGGCGCTGAAGCCCTGCCATGAGCGCGCGCGGCGATCGAGCGGGATTGTGGCGATGTGGCGCTCGATAAAGGCGCGGACGGCGGGGCGCAGCGCCTCGTCCTCGGGCGGAAGTTGGGCAAGCGTCAGTGTATCGAACACGAAAGGGCAGCTCCTGTCCCGGGCGGCGCGCTTCGTCGCCACGTCTCGGTGCTATGGATGCGCCCACACGCCTTCTGCTTCAAATATTTAATTTTCCGATTTTGATATTAATTACCTATCAGTGCGGGCCGGTAGCGAGCGCCGCCTGGACGAAGTTACGCGCCAACACCGATGCATCCTGCGCCCGCGCGATGCCCATGGCGATGGGCACCCGCTCGGCCAGAGTCACGATGCGCACACCGGCCCCAGCGAAGCGGGCGCTGCGGGCGGGCACCAGCGCGACCCCTAGCCCTGCTTCGACAAGGCTGAGGATGGTCTGCACCTGCACCGCTTCCTGCGCGACCCGGGGGGCAAACCCGGCGCGATGACAGGCGAGGCGGATCGTGGCGTGGAGCACGCTGACCGGGCTGTAGATGATGAACGCCCGGTCGGCGAGCGCGCCCAGGTCGAGCGTCTTGCGCCGCGCCAGCACGTCGCTGGCAGGCAGCACGGCCACGAGTTCGTCTTCCTCGATCACGTCGATGGCGACGGGTGCCGAATCCATCACCGGCAGGCGCACCAGCCCGATATCCAGCCTTCGCGCGGCAATCGCGCGCACGATCTCGACGCTGTTCAGCTCTTCCAGCGCCAGCTCGACCTCGGGATAGGCCTTGCGGAAGGGCGGGACGATGCGTGGCAGCAGATCACCGATGGCCGAGCCGATGAAGCCAACCGACAGCCGCCCGCGCAGACCCGCCGCGCCTTGCCGCACGGCCTCGCGCACTTTGTCGGCCGCCGCCAGCGCCTCCCGCGCTGGAGCAATCGCGGCAAGGCCGGCGGTCGTCAGCCGCACGCCGCGGGGATCGCGCTCGAACAGGGTAACGCCCAACTCGTCCTCCAGCTTGCGAATGGCCACCGTCAGCGGCGGTTGCGAGATGTGCAGGCGCTCTGCCGCACGATGAAAGTTCAGCGTTTCGGCAAGAGCGTTGAAATAGCGCAGCTGGCGCAGGTCCACGATACATACTCACTATCAGAGCCAGAAAATTCAATATTAGCCCGAAAGGGCATGGTGGCCTAGATGTTTCGCACAACACAGAACCGACGGAGAGCGCGCGATGTCCGATACCCCCTTCCTCCTGATCGAACGCGATGGTCCGGTGGTCATTGCCACGCTGAACCGCCCGGACACGCGCAACGCCATTTCCGAAACCGCGCACAGCGAGGAAATCGCGCAGTTCTGCGCCGACGTGACGCGCGATCCCTCGGTGCGCGCGGTCGTGCTGACCGGCGCGGGCAAGGCGTTCTGCGCCGGCGGCAACGTCAAGCACATGGCAGAGAAGACCGGCATGTTCGGCGGCTCGCCCTTCTCGATCCGCAACCAGTATCGCACCGGCATCCAGCTTATTCCGACGGCGCTCTATGATCTCGAAGTGCCGGTCGTGGCGGCGGTCAATGGCCCGGCCATCGGCGCGGGTCTCGATCTTGCCTGCATGACCGACATCCGCATCGCATCCGACAAGGCACTGTTTGCCGAAAGCTTCGTCAAGCTTGGCATCGTGCCCGGCGATGGCGGGGCGTGGCTGCTGCCGCGCGTAATCGGCATGGCCCGCGCCAGCCTGATGACGTTGACGGGCGATACCATCGATGCCGCCAAGGCGCTTGAGTACGGCTTGGTGAGCGAAGTCGTCGCGCCTGAGCATGTCCTGCCGCGCGCTCTGGAAGTCGCCTATGCCATCGCCGCCAATCCCGGCCACGCCACGCGCATGGCAAAGCGGCTGCTGCGCGAGGGGCAGGACATGAAGCTGGCCCCGCTGCTCGAACTCTCGGCCGCCTATCAGGCACTCGCCCACCACACCCATGACCATCACGAGGCGGTCAGTGCCTTCCTCGAAAAGCGTACGCCGGAGTTGAAGGGCGAGTGAGCGAGCCTCAGGCTACCGGCCCGCTTGCCGGCATTACCGTCCTTGATCTTTCCCGCGTGCTGGCGGGCCCGTGGTGCTCCCAGGTCCTGGGCGATCTTGGCGCTGACGTGATCAAGGTGGAGCAACCGGGCCAGGGCGACGACACGCGCAAATGGGGCCCGCCGTTCCTTGACGATGGAAGCCGCGACGCCGCCTATTACCTCTGCGCCAACCGCAACAAGCGTTCGGTCGCGATCAATATTGCCGATCCCGCGGGCGCCGACCTGATCCGACAGTTCGCCGCACAGGCCGACGTAGTGATCGAGAACTTTCGCGTCGGCGGCCTTGCCAAGTACGGGCTCGATTATGACTCGCTGCGCGCGATCAAGCCGGACCTGATCTACCTTTCGATCACAGGCTTCGGCCAGACCGGCCCCTTGCGCAACAATGGCGGTTACGACTTCCTTGTGCAGGGGATGAGCGGATTGATGAGCGTGACCGGCCTGCCCGATGGCGAGCCGGGCGGCGGGCCGATGAAGGTCGGCATCCCGATCAGCGACCTGACGACAGGCCTTTATGCTGCGATTTCGGTGCTGGCAGCGTTGAACCACCGCCATGCCACCGGCGAGGGGCAGCGCATCGACCTTGCCCTGCTCGATACCCAGGTGGCGTTGCTCGCCAATCAGGCATCGAATTGGATGAACGGCGGCATGCTGCCACGCCGCTTGGGCAACCAGCATCCGAATACCGTGCCTTATCAGGATTTTGCCTGCTCTGACGGAAGCATCCTTGTGGCGCTGGGCAACGACCGTCAGTTTCGTGCCTTCACTGCGCTGATTGGCCTGCCCGAGCTGGCTGACGACGAGCGCTTTGCCATCAGCGCGGGTCGCAGCGTCAATCGTGATGCCCTGTTTGCGCTGATGCGTCCGGCGATTGCGAAGTGGACGTCGGCAGACCTTATCGCGGCGATGGAGGCGGCCAAGCTGCCCGGGGGCAAGGTCAACGAAATCCCCGAAATCCTTGACCATCCGCAGATCGCCGCGCGTGGGCTCGTACGTGGAATGGCGCGGTCAGATGGGACGCCGGTCAAGGTGCTGGGCTTTCCGGCGCAGCTTTCCGCTTCGCCCGCGACATATCGTCATGCCCCACCCCGCTCTGGCGAGGATACCGCCGCCGTGCTGGGCGAAAGACTGGGCCTCGACCGGACTGAAATCGATCGCCTGGTGGCTGCGGGCGTGATTGCGGAGACATTGTAATGAAGGGCGCGAACTACATCGACGGACGCTGGCTGGATGGCGCAGTGCCGTTCACCACGCAGAACCCTTCCGACCTGGACGAGACGGTTGGCTGCTATACCAAAGTTGGCGAGGCCGAAGTGCGCGAGGCCATGGCGGCTGCGCGCAGAGCGCAACCGGCGTGGGCCGCTTTCAACATGCAGGCGCGCGTCGACATCCTCTACAGGATTGCCGAGCTGTTGAAGGCCCGAGCGCCCGAGATCGGCAAGCTGCTCAGCCGCGAAGAAGGCAAGACCTTGCCCGAAGGCATTGGCGAGGCCTTGCGCGCCGCACAGTGTTTCCAGGCTGCAGCGGGCGACGTGATCCGCGCGCAGGGCGAATGGTACAATTCCATGCGCGACGGTTTCAACGTGCTGGTCACGCGCGAGCCGCTGGGCGTGATCGCTGCGATCACGCCGTGGAATTTCCCCATCGCCCTGCCTTCATGGAAAATCGCAGGCGCGCTCGCCTATGGCAATTCGGTAGTCCTGAAGCCCAGCAGCTTCGTGCCGGGATGCGCGGTGATGCTCGCGCAGATCATCGAGGAAGCGGGCGTTCCGGCGGGCGTGTTCAATCTGGTCATGGGCGACGGCCGCGCCACCGGCAACGTGATGATCGACGAGGCCGACGGCCTGACCTTCACCGGCGGCACCGCCACGGGCCGTGCCGTGCTGACCCGCGCGGCCGAGACGATGACCAAGTGCCAGTTGGAACTTGGCGGCAAGAACGCGCTGGTCGTGCTTGATGATGCCGACCTGGATCTGGCGGTGGAGATCGCCAGCAACGGCGCGTGGATCCAGACCGGTCAGCGCTGCACTGGCACTGAGCGCCTGATCGTCACGCGCGGCATCCACGATGCCTTTGTCGAGCGCATGGCCAAGGTTGCGGGTAGCTATCGCGTCGGTCACGCGCTCGATCCCGAGACCCAGATCGGTCCGGTCGCCAACGTGCAGCAGTTCAACGAGAACCTGCAGTTCGTGGTCGATGCCCAAGGTGAAGGCGCGGAACTGGCAGCGGGTGGCGAGGCCGTGGAAGGACGCACGCGCGGCCTATTCATGGCGCCGACGCTGCTGACCGGCACCAAGGCGGAATGGCGCTGCAACCAGCATGAATCGTTCGGCCCTATTGCCTCGGTTATCAAGGTAGAGGACCTCGACGAGGCGATCCACGCTGCCAATGCCTGCGAATACAAGCTGTCGTCCGGCATCGCCACGACCAGCCTGAAAAGCGCCGAGCGCTTCCGCAAGGCGTCGCAGGCCGGCATGGTCATGGTCAACGCGCCGACGGCCGGGCTTGAATACCACGTGCCGCTCGGCGGACGTTCACCCTCGGGCTACGGCGCGCGCGAGACTGGATCGACTGCCGCAGAATTCTTTACCGAGAGCAAGACCAGCTACATCAATCACGGCGCGATCTGAACGCCGAGGGAGAGCATATCATGACGACTGTCGCCTATATCGGCCTTGGCGCGATGGGCTTGCCGTTGGCCAAGCATCTCGTGCGCAAGGGCTTTGACGTCACTGCCTATGACATCGACCCGGCTCGTGCCGACGAGATCGTGGAACTGGGCGGGCGCAAGGCTACTTCAGTGGCCGAAGCCGCGCGCGATGTCGAGGTGGTGATCACCTGCCTGCCAGCAACGCCCCATGTCGAGGCCGTCGTGCTCGGCCCCGATGGCGCGCTGGCGCAGATGAAGCCGGGCACCTTGCTGCTCGACATGTCGACGATCGATGCCAACGGCACCGACCGCGTCGCCAAGGCTTGTGCCGAGAAGAGCGTGGCCTTCGTCGACAGTCCTATCGGTCGCCTGGTGCTTCATGCCGAGCGCGGGGAGTCGCTGTTCATAGTCGGCGCCAGCGACGAGGACTTCGTCCGCGTCGAGCCTCTGCTGAATGCCATGGGCAAGGACATCATGCGCTGCGGCGGCCAGGGCATGGGCAGCCGGATGAAGCTGGTGAACAACTTCCTGCTGCTGACCATTGCCGAAGTCAGCGCCGAGGCCGTGGCGCTCGGCACCCGCCTCGGCCTTGATATCGATACGATCCTGAAGGTTACCGGGAGCACGACGGCGCAGAACGGCCAGTTGCACACGCTGATGGTCAACAAGGTGCTTAAGGGCGATACTACGCCCGGCTTCACCATCGATCTCGCCTTCAAGGACATGACCCTGGCCATGACTGCTGCGGCGGAATACCGCATGGGCCTGCCGGTAGGCGCGGCAGCACATGCGGTCTATGGCGGGGCGCGTGCCGTGCCCGAATTTGCGAAGAAGGATTACTCGGCCCTGCTCGAATGGGCCTGCCGTAATGCTGCGGTAGAAACGCCGCGCACCGACTGATGGCTGATCATGGCAGGGGTGCAGGGCCAAGGTCCACCATGCCTGCCATCGCCAGCGCAGCAACGATGACCGGGATCGTCAGCGCCGAAAGGCCGACGGTCCAGACGATGATCGCAGCGCCAATCCGGCGCGCCGCGCGGTCCTCGGCAACGATGAACACCGAGGATGCCGCAGGAACGCCCGCCATGATCAGCGCCGTGGCAGTCCACATGCGGTCCATCGGCGGTAGGATGGCAAGAAGACAAAGCGCAACGAGTGGGCTAAGGACCAGCTTCCCAGCCACCCCGCGCCAAACCCCGGCGCCCGCGCCACACTCTATCGGCTTTGTCAGAAACATCCCGATCGCTACCAGCGCGCAAGGGGCGGTTGCTGCAGCGAGCGAGGACAGCAGCACCTGCAGTGGCCCCGGCATCGTCCACCCCGACATTGCGACCACGACGCCTGCGACACATGACAAGATTAACGGATTGCCGCCCACCGCAAGGCACACTGTGCGAATGCTCTCGGCACGGCTATGGTCGCGCGGCGTCACAAGCTCCTGCAGAAGGATGTACGGCGCGAAGACCAACGCGGTATTCAGTGCCATGACCACTGCCGATGGTCCGAGCGTTGCCTTGCCGAGGATGGCGAGGCAGATTGGCAGCCCGACGAAGCCGCTATTGCCATAGGCTGCTCCAAGCGCAATGATGTTTGCCTCGGCCTGCGGCTTCTTGAAAAAGCGCTCGATACTCAGCTGCACCGCAAAGGTCGTCCATGCGCCCGTCACGACGACAGTGGCCATGACCGGTTCGGTCAATTGTTCGATCGTCAAGCCAGCGATTGCCAGAAATGTTAGCGCAGGCAGGGGCACGAGCGCGACGAAACGGCTCAGCACCGCCTCGGCCCCCTCGCCCAGAAGCTTGAACCGTCCCAGCCCGATGCCGAGCGCGATCAGTCCGAACACCGGAAACAGGGCACCGATAATGGCAAGCACTTCAGGTTCAGTATCTCAAAGGAATCAATATCTCAGGCCGATCGCGCCATCGTGATATATCGAAGCACCGGTAACGAAGCGGGCATCATCGCTGGCGAGATAAACGAAAGCATGCGCGGTGTCTTCAGGCTCGCTTGCCACGCCCAGCGGGTTCATTGCGGCGAGGGCTGCTTCGGCCGCCTCGGTCGTTTCCCACATGCCTTGAGCCACGTAGTCTTCCAACCCTTCGCGCAGGATCGGGGTCATCGTTACGCCCGGATGGATCGAATTTACACGGATTTTCTGAGCGCCGTATTCGAGCGCCGCACAGATCGTGAGCATGCGCCCAGCCGCTTTGGAGACATGATATCCGATGTTGGTAGCGTTGGGCATGTATGAGGCCATCGACAGGTTGTTGATGATGGAGCCACCGCCGCCGAACCGTTCAACTGCGCTTGTCAGGTAAGGCACGCAGGCCTTGATCCCGAGGAACAGGGCATCGTGGTTCACCGCCATGACTTTGCGCAGGTCATCCAGCGAAGTCTGCGCGATGCCCCCGTGGATCGAGATGCCGGCGTTGTTCACCAGCACGTCAATCTGGCCGAAGTCTGAAACCGTTGCCTCAGTCACCCGCGCCCAGTCGGCCTCGCTGGTCACGTCCTGCTCCAGCAGCACGAAGCTGCCGGAAGCCCCATCGGCGCGGACAAGCGCTTCGATTTCTGCCGCCTGTTCCCGGCGGAAATCGGTGCCGACCACCGCTTTTGCACCTTCGCGCAGGAATGCACGCGCAACGGCCACGCCAATGTTGCCGATGCGACCTGCGCCGGTAACGATAGCGACCTTGCCCTCCAGACGGCCCATCGCCTCAGTCGACCGCAATCTGGCGAGCAAGGTCTGGCATGATCGGTGGGATCTGTTCCTGCAAGAACTTCACGCGGCCGCCGATGATCTGCTCGCTCATTTCGGGCTGGCTGTGTACCCAGAACCTGTTCTCGGCCATCTGTTCGAGGAACAGGCGGCAACCCTCGTCAAGGTCCATGCCATAATCGCGCATCATCTCGAACATCGCGCGGCGGTGGGCGGCGGCATTGTCGGGCTCGCCGGCTCCGGCCTCGGCGTTGAAGATGTTGGTGCGCAACATGCCCGGCACGATCGCCGAGACATGGATTGGCAGGTTCTTCAGTTCCATCTCAAGATAAAGACATTCGCTGAATGCCTGCACTGCGTGCTTGGTAACGGTATATGCAGTTTGTCCCGGCATCTGGCCGAACGCGCCGACCGAGGAGAGGTTTCCGATCCAGGCTTCCTTGCCGCTGGCGATGATGCGCGGCACAAAGGCGCGCACGCCGTGGATCACGCCATGGACGTTGATGTTGAGCGTGGCTTCCCACCGCGCAGCCGGAACTTCCCAAGTATAGCCGACTGTTTCGATCCCGGCATTGTTGATCAGCAGGCGCACTTCGCCATGCCGATCAAACACGAGTTCGGCCAAGCGGTCGAGTTCTTCCGGGATCGAGACATCGACCTTCTCGGCCTCGGCCTTGCCTCCGGCGGCTTCAATCGCCGCAACGGTGTCTGCCGCTGCCGCCTCGTTGATGTCTGTCACCACCACGATCATGCCGAGCGCGCCTGCTCGACGGGCAAGACCTGCGCCGATGCCCGAACCCGCTCCGGTTACGACGGCAACGCCGCCTGCGAATACGTCCTTGTCGAGTGCCACCTGGTTTTGCTCCTGCTTCGCAATCAGTGGGCCAGCATCTGCACGTTTTCGCACAGCGCGCCTTCGGGATCGGTAGAGAAGACCACACGCACGCCGTGATCGGTTTCCTCGCGGATCGGGCCGATCAGCTTGCCGCCGTTGGCGGTGATCTTGGCAACCAGTGCGTCGAGGTCCTCTACGACGAAGCCGAGGATCACCTGCTGGTCACGCGGGGCATTGCGCCCGGTGAAGTTGAACATGACCAGCGAGCCCTTGGTCCAGTCGCCACCGGGGGCGAGGATCACTTCGCGGAAAGGTTCGCCATCGCTGCTGCCAGCCACACGCTGGACAATGCCGTAGCCGTAGACCGATGCGTAGTAGGCGGCCATCGCCTCTTCATCGCGGCAGATCAGCTTGGTGAAACCGGACAGTGCAGTCATCTTGTTGATCTTCCTTCCATCGTGCCGGAGTTATGCCCGGCGCTGAGTGCTTGTCTTAGGCCACATTTCGCAAGGAAAGTGAATCAGCACTCACTATCATTGATTATCGTAGCGTCTTCGCGCATATGCTACGCAATGACAAGCCGAAAGGCGCTTGAGGAGAGATTGGCCGAGGCATGAAAGGCGTGGGCGATGCAGATCTTCGTCACGAGGTCCATCACGGCCGCGTCGTGCGGTGCTTCGCTGATCGTCCGCGCAGCCTTGCTGAATGCCTTGCCGCAGCCGTGGCCTGCACGCCCGATGCCGAAGCCGTGGTCGACGGGCAGCGACGCCTGAGTTATGCTGGCCTGAATGAGGCGGTCCATACCCTTGCAGCAGCCCTCGCCTCACAAGATCTAGCCCGCGGGGATCGCGTGGCGATCCTGCTCGCCAATCGGCTCGAATATCAGGTAATCGTCCTCGCTTGCGCCCTCGGTGGATGGATCGCAGTTCCTCTTAATATACGCCACACCCCCTCTGAAATTGCCCAAGCGCTCATTGCTTGCGGCGCTGCGGCGCTGTTTCACGAAGCTGACGCACCGCTTCCCGACCTCCCGGCCGCAGTGAAGCTCCGCTTTGCCGTGGCCGACGACATCGCCCTTCCTTCTGCCCCGCCACGCGCATTCGCTCCCGTGGACGAGGACGATCCTGCCGTCATTCTCTTCACCTCCGGCACGACCGGCAGACCAAAAGGTGCGGTGTTGACGCACTGCAATCTCGTTCATTCGGTCCTGCACTACCGGCATCATTACTCTTTGCGCGAAGGTGAGCGTTGCTTGCTGGCCGTCCCGGCAAGCCACGTCACCGGCCTCGTCGCGCTGCTTGGTGTCAGCGTGGCTATGGCCGGTTGCCTGATCATCATGCGCGAATTCAAGGCCGCAAGGTTCCTTGAAGTCGCCGTGCGTGAAGGCATGACCTACACGCTGATCGTCCCGGCAATGATCGCGCTGCTGCTGATGGACCCGCACTTTGATGGTCGGGCCTTGCACAAGTGGCGGATTTGCGGGTTCGGCGGAGCGCCCATGCCCGTTTCTACGATTGCCCAGCTTAATGCCGCTTTGCCTGGCCTTGCCCTGCACAACACTTACGGAGCGACCGAGACAACCTCGCCCGCGGTGATCATGCCCGCGACCGAGGCCGCTGGGCGCTCGGATCAACTCGGCCGGCCCGTCGCCTGTTGCGACCTGTTGGTCATGGACGCGCAAGGCCACGAACTGCCGCCGGGCGAACAGGGCGAGATCTGGATGGCAGGCCCAATGGTCAGTCCAGGCTACTGGAATGATCCAGATGCAACCGCTGCCGAGTTCGTCCACGGCTTCTGGAAATCCGGAGATGTCGGCTCACGCGATGCGCAAGGCTACGTCGCGTTGCACGACCGGCTCAAGGACATGATCAATCGCGGCGGGTTCAAGGTCTGGTCGGTCGAGGTGGAGAACGCGCTCTGCTCTCATCCCGCCGTCATTGAGGCTGCCGTTGTTGGCAAGCCTTGCCCTTTACTGGGGGAACGTGTCGTCGGCTTTGTCAATCTGCGCCAGACGGTGACGGCGGACGAACTTCGCCAGCACCTCGCTCCACTGCTGTCTGACTACAAGGTGCCCGATGAACTCCACGTCGCAGCTGCACCTCTCCCACGCAACGCCAACGGCAAGCTGCTGAAGCGCGACCTACGCGAACGGCTCGCTGCTAGCTGATCGAACACACATAAAGGAACAAGCCGAATGCGTAGCTACAAGGTCGAAAACGGGGTCGTGGATCTGGGCCGGATCAAGCTCGACGTACCTGACACGATCAGCGAGGAGGCCAAGGCCTATCTGCGCTTCGATCCCAATCAGGAGATGCCCGAGGACGCGCCCCCGGTGCCGATGTGGCTGATGCGCGAACCGCTGGCGCCGATGTTCGAATGGCTGAACCAGCAGGCGCTTGAAGCCTATCCCTGCGCCATAGAAGAAACCGCGATCGACGGCGTGCGGTGCCACCGCATCACGCCCGAGGGCGGCGCGCGCCATGCGGACAAGCTGCTTATCAACCTGCACGGTGGTGGTTTCGTCATGGGTTCTGGCTCACTGGTGGAAGCCATCCCGATTGCCGCCGAAACCGGGTGCGAGGTAATCGCTGTCGATTACCGCCTTGCCCCGGAGCACCCCTTCCCCGCAGCAGTCGACGACATTCTCGCCGTATATCGCGATGCCCTGAAGACCCACGCCGCCGAGGACGTGGTCCTGTTCGGCACTTCTGCCGGTGGCTTCCTTACGGCCATGGCGATCATGCGCTTCAAGAAGGAGGGTTTGCCCCTTCCTGCCGCGTGCGGCGTGTTCACGGCGGGCGGAGATGTGACGCAGCTGGGCGATACCTTCAACTACCTGACGCTTTCCGGCTTCTACGGCCACCTCGGCGCCAAGCTCGACAATCCGCAGTGCGAACGCGGGGTATTCGTTGGAGATGCGGACCGCAACGATCCGTTGCTCGCTCCGATCAAGGGCGACCTGTCGGACTTTCCGCCGACGCTGCTTGTCACCGGCACGCGCGATGCGGTGCTGAGTTCTGCGGCGATGTTCCACCGCGCCCTTCGCAAGGCTGGACGCGATGCCGACCTTCACGTGTTCGAAGCTATGCCCCATGGCTTCTGGTTCAGCGTGGCCCTGCCGGAATCGCGCGAGGCGATCGACCTCATGGCCCGCTTCTTCGAACGCCACCTCGGAATCGGCGCAGCGTAATCGGCGCTGCGCCTGCGGGAACCGCGACTTACAGGAAGAAGTCGCGGTTCTCTGCGCCCATCAGCACGCTGGCATAGTTGCGCGCGAAGCCGACCGGGTTGTTGGCAACGTGCGCGCGCGACATGCGCACGTCGTGCCACAGGTCCTGAAAATCGCTGCCGAGATAGACCGAGCGGCCACCAGCGACATCCATCAGCAGGTCCATCGCCTCGATGCAGCGATCGGCCACGAGGCTGGCCTGATAGCGATAGCGGACGCGGTCCTCGATGCTCGGCTTCCAGCTGGCCTTCTCCATCGCCTCGAAGTTGCTGACCATGATCGCCAGGCATTCCTCGGCGAGGTTCGATGCACGCGCGATGCGTTCCAGCACGTCCGGGTCCGTTGCCGACTTGGTCATGTCGGTGGAGTTGAGGCCGACGCGGTCCCTGAACAGCGCGATGGCGTGGCGCACCGCACCAATCGCGCTCGTATTGACCACGCGGATGAAGACCTGCGCCCACGGAAGGTCATAGACGCCGCTGCCTTGGTGGTGGACACCATGGAAGCCGTCCATCTGCTTGTGGGTACGGCGATCGGGCACGAACACCGGCGTGTCGATCACGATATCGTTCGATCCGGTGCCCTGAAGGCCCATGGTGTGCCAGGTGTCGTCGATGCGGTAATCGCCTGCAGGCACGAGGAATGTGCGATGGCCTTCCTCGGCCACCATCCCGCCCAGCAGTACCCAGTTGCAGTGGAGGCATCCGCTCGACCAGCCCCAGCGCCCGGAGAGAAGGAAGCCTCCCTCGGTGCGCTCTACCTTCGCGCCCACGGGATTGTAGGAACTCGAAATCATCGCATCTGGGCCATCGGCAAAGACCTCGGCCTGCGTTTCGGCGTCCATCATCGCGATCTGATAGTTGTGAACCGCAACA
Organism: Novosphingobium sp. ERW19; assembly: GCF_012641315.1. NCBI lineage: Bacteria > Pseudomonadati > Pseudomonadota > Alphaproteobacteria > Sphingomonadales > Sphingomonadaceae > Novosphingobium > Novosphingobium sp. ERW19. The sequence goes on along the minus strand of NZ_JABAIC010000005.1, from coordinate 227,515 downwards.
ATCCCCAGCGCCCAGGCCGTGCTCATGTCCCGCTCGGCAATGGCGATCTGGTCGAGGAAGAAGTCCTGCGGGGTTCCTGCAAGCCCGCCGTGGCTGGCCGGAGTAAAGTGCCGGAAGAAGCCATCCGCGCGCAGCGCTTCCACCACCTTGTCCGAAATGCGCCGCGCCTTGCGCCCTTCTGCGGCATGAGCCGCAACAAGATCGAGCGTGCCTGCTGAGATCGACATTCAATGCCCCTTGAAATTCTTTGTTTTGCGCAACCCCATGCGTAACGCAACGATTCTTATGATACGCATTTGACGGCTTGCAAAGAGTTTAGGCGAAACTTTGCCGCAAAATCACTGCTAAAACCGATCATTTGCCCCAAAGTGCATCGCACAAGCATTGCACGCACCGACACGAAGCAGGGGCCACCTTGCGAGCAGCCCCTGCAAATTTCGCCAAGTAGGATAAGGAATTACCAGTTGAACTTCAGCGTAGCGCCGAATTCACGCGGATTGGTCATGTTGACCTGACGGTAGCCGGAATTGAACGTGCCGGCGATAAGTGAGTCGACTGTTCCGAGACCAAGGCCGCGCACGGTGATGCGACGTTGATCGAGCAAATTGCGGGCAAATACATCGAGTTCCCACTTGCCATCGTTTGTGCGCACGCCGACGAACATGTTCAGTAGTTCTCGTGACTGGTACGTAAACTGGGCTCGCTCCGAGTCAAAGCCCGGCCGGTAAGTAAACAGCGCGCGCACGAACGGTGTGAAGCTGTCCATTGGCAGCCGCAATTCGGTGTTGGCAGTCAGGCTGAAGTCGGGAACCTCGGCAAGACGCCCCTTGGCGATGCAATAGCTGACATTGCCATTGCCCGTGACCTTGGGTGTGCCGTTTTGATTGGGCACCCCGGTCCCGGCAAAGTCGGTGCAAGGCACACGGGCGTTGTCGAAGCGCGCCTTGGTGTAGGCGGCCGAAACACCAAGATCCCAATTGTCGGATACGCGGCCGTCGAACGAGGCCTCAACGCCCTTGATCGTGGCATCAGCGTTATAGTTGAAGTCGAAAAATCCGGTCTGCGGCTGGTTGGCAGGCGCGTTATAATAGATCCCGGAGAAGCGTGACAGGAAGTTGTCGATCTTCTGGTAGTAGCCCGAAATCGCATAGTTTACCCGGCGATCGAATATGGTGCCCTTGATGCCCGCTTCGAATGAATCGCTCTTTTCCGGGTTGGTGCGGATGAGGTCATTCGAGAGGCCATTCGGCAGAGCAACGCCCGTGCTGCCCGCCCGGAAAGAATGGCCGTAGGCAGCAAACACATTGAGGTCAGGCATGATCGCGTAGGAAATGTTTACGCCACCGGTGATCGGCTTGTTGGTGTTGCGCTGCAGGTTGACGGGAATAATCTCGCGCGGACCATCCTGAACGGCGCCAGTCAGGGTAAGCTGCGTCGTCTGTACGTTTTTGAGGATGGAGTAACGCACGCCGCCCTCAATCGAGAGCGGTCCTGAGCGATAGCGCAGGTTGGCATTGAAAGACCACGTCTGGCTGTACACAGGTACGTTTACGCGGGTTGCGATGCCAAGCGTGTTTGGCAGCGGGAACGGCGTAAAGCCTGGAACATTCGGCAGGCCGATCGCTGCGAATGGCAGGTTGACCAGCGCATTCGGGTTGACCGCATACCAGAACTGCGAAGCGTCCTGGTTTACGACAGTCGTCCCGGTCTGCTTGGTATAGAACGCGCCCAGACCCCAGCCCAGACCCTCGGTGTTGTTCGCGCTGAGGCGAAGTTCACCGGTCACCACCTTGTACGGCACATCAACGTTCGAATACTGGACAAAGCCCGGCAGGGCATTGGTGACGTCCAGATCGCGCTCGGTCTTGATGTTGCTCGACTGGTAGGCCCCCACAAACGACGCAGTGGCCGCGCCGAGATCATATTCGAGGTTGAGGTTGACCAGATGCGACTTGTTGACGCTGCGGAAGCGGCCGTCCTGCACCGAGGCGTAGTCATCAGTAGTAAGCGCCGGCCCTGAACGGATTGCCGTGTCTGGAATGAATACGCCCGCGAGAGGGGCCGGAACGTCGCCAACTCCTGGAACCGGGATGTTGAAGTACTGGCTATATGGGGCGTTTCCGGAACCGATGACCTGCTGGAACTGACGGTTGTCGGCTTCGAGATACTGGTACGTCAGGTAGCCCGTAAAACTGTCGGTCGGCTTCCAGCCCAATGTGATTCGTCCGCTCTCGGTGCGGCTCTGTGAGCGCTGGCCAGTCTGAATGTTGGTCACGTTGTTGAGTCGATTGCCATCGACCAGTGCGGCGACTCGAATGGCAAACTTTTCCGAGAAGGGCAGCGACGCACCCATCTGCGCGTTATAGCCGTCGCGTGTGGTGCCGGTTAGCTCGGCGTAGCCCTCCGGCTTGGTGAAGTTTGGGCGGCGTGTGGCGATGGTAATTGCACCAGCCGGGGCAGAAAGACCACGCAGCAGGCCCTGTGGCCCGCGCAGTACTTCGATCTGCTTGATATCGTAGATCGCAGTGTAGACGGTCTGGGCGTCACTAGGAATTTCGTTGTAATAGACTTGGACGGCTGGCCCAGTCCCCTGATCGGGATCGAAAGTGATGCCCCGCAAAGTGGTCGTATTGTTGCGGCCTGTCGTGTTGGTCAGTTCAAGGCCGGGGGCGAGTTGTGCCACATCCTTGACGTCGAAGATCTTGAACTTTTCGAGTTGCTCGCCTGTTGCGACGTTTACCGTCATCGCCACATCCTGCAGCTTCTGCGACTGGCGGGTGGCGGTAACGATGATCTCGTTGCTCAGGCCTTCCTCTGCCGCCTGCGGTGGGGCTTCTGCAGGTTCTGAGGCCATCGCAGCAGCTGGCACGGTCATCGCGGGCATGCTTGCTCCAAGCAGCAGCACGAACTTAAGGTTGTCAAACTTCATATTTCCTCCCCTCAACGGCCGAAGCAGCAAGTTCGACTCGCCACAGTTCGTGCCCGGTGTTGCGCCGATTGCTCGGCTCGATTTCGGCGCGGATCGCGTGAAGCGGCTTCGATGGAGGGAGCGCGCAAAGCGGGATTTTGCCGGCAATGGTGCCGTGCCCGCATCTGCAAACAGAACCGCTCTCCCTCGGTCGCCGCGATACGAACACGCCGAAGTTAGTTTTAACTAACAAGTTGAAAGGGGTGCGTCAAATCAGATTCGCTCAAAAGCAATCTTCTGCGGTACAAGTATCAAAAAAGCTTCGGATTTGCGTAGCGATGTGGCCTTTTCGCAACGCATACCTCATCCGCAGTCAGCGCTGATCTCGCTCTCTCGATGATGCCGCTTGACTGCCGGCGGTTATCAAGTAAGTGTTCACTCACATCAAGATCCGGAGAGTCATATGTCTGATGCGAATTCAGCCACGCCAGCTTCGTTGCCGATCAAAGATCATGTCGGCCTGCGGCTGGCACTGCGCGATGCCAATTTGCCCACGCTCCTTATGGTCTATGTGACGTTCACTCAGGACCGCGTTTATCTCGATCGCTTCGCGCCTTATCTGGCGGCAGCATACGCCGCCGATGCGCCGAGCAACGTGCCCGACACGATGGCACAGGACCTGCGCGACCGGCTGTTCGCGCTGCTAACGCATGAGCTGCCGCCGCTGGTTCGCCCTCTCGATCCGGAATTCCTACGCCACATGATGAGCGTCAGCGTTGGCGAAAACGTCGATCCGGGCCTGATCCCCGTTTTGTACGACCAAATGGGCTTCGAACCGCCTGTCCCACGCAAGTGTATTCCCGGTCGTCCCACGCCTCCGTCGGATTTCGACGTGATCGTGATTGGTGGCGGGATGAGCGGGATCGCAGCGGGCATCAAGCTTTCAGAAGCCAACTATTCTTACACGATTATCGAAAAGAACGCCGAACTGGGCGGAACCTGGTGGGAAAATCGCTACCCCGGCGTCGGTGTGGATACACCCAGCCATTTCTACAGCTATTCCTTTGAACTCAACCCCGAATGGAGCCACTACCACCCCAAAGGTCAGGAAATTCAGGATTATCTGGTTGGCGTGGCGGATCGCCATGGAGTGCGCAGCAACGTTCTGTTCGAAACACGCGTAACTGGCGCCATCTGGGACGATGTGAGCGCCAAGTGGATCGTCAAGCTGCGGCACAAGGACGGCACGACGAGCGAACGGGCCGCTAGCGCCGTGCTCCTCGCCCATGGCGTGCTCAACCGCTGGTCCATGCCGAAGATTCCCGGCCTCGAAACATTCGCCGGTCCGAAAATGCACACTGCGGGATGGGACACATCGGTGGATCTGAAGGGCAAGCGCGTTGCCGTGATCGGTACCGGCGCCAGTGCGGCGCAGCTTGCGCCTGCCATTGCCGACGAAGTCTCTCATCTGACGATCTTCCAGCGCTCGAAGCACTGGGTGCTGAACAATCCAGACATCAATGTGAACGTCAACGACAATGTCCGTTTCGCTCTACGTGAGATTCCGCACTACAAGGAATGGTTCCGCTTCCGCGTCTATTGGTTTTCGGGCGACGGACTCTATGGCAATGTCAAGGTGGAGCCCGATTGGCCTAACCAGGACGTCTCGATCAGCGCGCAGAACGATGCCGTGCGAAACTACGCCTTGCAGTACATTCAAACCAAGCTGGCAAGCCGGCCCGATCTGATCGAGAAGATTGTCCCTGACTACCCCATATTCGGCAAGCGCATCGTGCTTGATGCCGACGGGGGATGGCTCGATACGCTGGTAAAGCCCAATGTCACGCTGGAGACGCGCGGGATCGATCACATCGAAAAGGATGCGGTTGTCCTCAAGGACGGTACCCGCGTCGAGGTTGACGTGCTTGCACTGGCCACCGGGTTCGAGATTACCAAGGTCGCAGGCGATCTCGAAATCGTTGGCAAGGGCGGATGTCGCATTCAGGAGGACTGGGGTGAGGATGACCCCTACAGTTATCTCGGCGTGATGGCGCCGGGCTATCCCAATTTCTTCTTCGTGCTAGGCCCCAACAGCGCGCCCAATCATGCTGCAGGCGTCAACATGGTGATCGAGGCGCAGATTAACTGGATGGTCGAAACGCTCGACATGATGGTCGCCGAAGAGGCTCGCAAGGTGGAGCCGACGATCACAGCCTATGATGCCTGGAACGCGAAAGTTGCCGCACAGATGAGTCAGATGATCTGGGCCCACCCCAAGGCCAAGAGCTATTACCTCAACTCTGCGGGTCGCAACATCATCTCCTGCCCGTTCCGCCTCGCCGACTACTGGAAATGGACCCGTCATCCTGCGCGCGAAGACCTCACCCTGTCTTGATCCGCGCAAACCTTGGACGCGGCGGTCAATGCGACCGCCGCGTCTCTTTCAATCCATGTCGGGCCAAACTTGCGCAAAGAAAGGATTTGCGGTTTTGTTCTCGTCGTAACTGGTCTGATGGACCATGCAGGTCGGGCACCAGTGCCCACCCTTGAGATATAGCCGAGGCGTCATCGTGAAATCGTGGCCGAGCGCGCAACGGAACGCGGCCGGCTGATCCGGCTCGCAGGAATCCCCCTGGAACGAACCGCCACGGAATTGCGCAGCACCCTTGAGGTCTGTGGCCGTCCAGTCCCCTTCCGGCATGTCGGTGTTGTATCCATGATCGAGGAGCGAAACCTCTCGCGAAGGCTCGCGGAACTGGAAATCCGCCCAGTGGCGCGGCAGCTTCTCCCACGCCTCGCGCGATCCGAAGTAGGCTTCGATATGTTCGCGGTCGTCATTGGCGATCCAGTTGAGCGTGCCGCCCGGCCCTTTCGCCAATTTCTCCATCCGGCTGCGTCCCGCGCCCGGAAACCACCGCGCGATCAGGCGCACCGGCGCCGGCATGCTCGCCACCATGCCGCGCGCCCAATCCTCGAGCGTCTCCGAACGGAACGGCACCGCCTCCTCCAGCCTGTCGGAATCGGCATACCACTGGCCATGGAAGTTCCGCGTGGCGGACCAATGCGGGCGGAAGCTGGCGAAGGCATCCTTCTGCCCCAGCGCGCCTGCGGTAATGCGGGCGAACTCATGATTTGTGACGCGCAGCTTCTCGCCGCCGCCGATGTTGTAGAACCGTTTCCAGAAAGTTTCGGGCACGGCATCCTCGCAGGCGTTCGCTGCCAGCCGCGCCGAATCCCCGACCGTGACCCATTCGAACACGCCGTTGAACGGATTGTGGAAGATGATCGGGTCGAAGATCTTCCAGATTCCCGGATGCGCGATGCCGGTCTGGCGCAGCGAAACCCAGCGCTTCAAGCCGCTCTGCGCGACGATGGCTTCGGCCTGGGTCTTGCTCACTGCGTACTGGTCGAACCGGCTGATCTTGATCGGATCGCCGGTGCGGCCCCAGTGCACCGGCGCATTGCGGTGCCCGGTCTGCGCGACCGTTCCGATATAGACCAGCGCCGTTGTCTCAGCCTGTCCGGCCGCCTTGATCGCTTCAACGATGTTGCGCGCGCCGCCGACGTTCACCTGCATCGTCAGTTCGGGAAAGCGGTCGGCAAAGGGCGACACCATGCCGCCGATGTGCAGCACCTGATCCACACCCTCGATGCCTCGACGCATGTCCTGCGCGCTTGTCAGATCGCCGATTAGCCATTCGACGGCAGGGTGCTTGGCGAATCGTTTCACCACCGGGTGGCCCTGCTCCTCCGGCCGCACCAGAGCGCGGACCCTGAACCGGTCGGCCCTGGCCGCCAGTTCCGCCAGCGTCGCGCTGCCCATGTTGCCGGTCGCGCCGGTCAGGAAGATGGTTTTCTTGGTGCAAATCGCCACTTCACGCCGCTCCGGCCGCTATAATCGCCCCCTACTGTTCAATTATTTTCACGCTCCGGTCAACCACTGCCGCACAAACCATCTTCCCGATGTCCGGCGAACAATGTAAGTGCCCACTTATCACAACGGGAGACATTGCATGGCCGCGATTCTGGAAGAGCGAACCAATTTCACGACTCTGGCCAATGACCCCGAGCTTGCCCGCGCGCTTGACGAAGCCAATGTGCCGACGTTGCTCGCCGCCTATGTTCACCTTTCGCACGATGTGGACATGCTGGAGCGGTTCGCACCGCATATCCGTCCCGCGTTCTCCTATCCGCCAACCGAAATCCCTGACGACCTCGCCGACGCCCTGCGCCTCAAGCTGCGCCACCTGCTGACCACCGGCGAAGGCCTCGCCAGCAACGAGCCGTCAGATGAACTCGTGCAGCGCATCATGTCGGTCACCGTGGGCGAATCGGTCGACACCGAATTCGTCGAACTGGTGAACGACCAGTGTGGCTTCCGTCCATGGATCGACCGCAGCAAGCTGGCCGACCGCCTTGCCCCCAAGGCCGGGTTCAAGGTTCTGGTCATCGGCGCGGGCATGACCGGCATGGCCGCCGCCACCAAGCTGCGCGAGGCGGGCTACGACTTCGTCGTGATCGAGAAGAACCCCGAAGTCGGCGGCACTTGGTACGAAAACCGCTACCCCGGCGTCGGTGTGGATACGCCCAGCCACTTCTACAGCTTCAGCTGGGAAATCTGGCCCGATTGGCAGCACTATCACCCGCATGGCGCCGACATGCAGCGCTACATGACCGGGGTTGCCGATAAGTACGACCTGCGCCGAGACATCCGCTTCAACACCACGGTCGAGAAGCTGGTCTGGGCCGAGAAGTCCTGCACATGGAATGTCACTGTCCGCAACGCTGATGGCACCAGCGATAACCTCGTTGTCAATGCCGTCATCAACGGCCATGGGCCGGTCAATCGCCTCAAGATGCCGGACATCGCCGGGCTGTCCGACTTCGCAGGACCAGTTGTCCACACCGCCGCCTATCCCGCTGACCTCGATCTCAAGGGCAAGCGCGTTGCCGTGATCGGCACTGGGGCGAGCTCGGCCCAGCTCTGCGGCGCCATCGCGCCGGAGGTTGCCGAACTCACCGTCTACCAGCGCACCAAGCACTGGGTGCTCTACAATCCGGAAATCGCCCACGAGGTGAGCGAGGGCATGAAGTGGGCCTTGGCAAACATCCCCACCTTCAAGGAATGGTTCCGCTTCCGCGTTTACTGGGCCGCGGCCGACGGCCTCTTCTCGAACGTGCTCAAGGACCCGGAGTGGGAGGGCAACATGCTCGCCGTTTCCGAAGGCAACGAGATGACGCGCCAGTACGCGCTCGGCTACATGCAGCAGCGCTTCGCCGACCGGCCTGACCTGATCGAGAAGCTGACGCCCGATTTCCCGATTTTCTCGAAGCGCATCATTCTTGACAATGGCTGGTTCGATGCGCTTGCCCGGCCCAACGTCCACCTCGAAACACAGGGTATCGCCCGCATCCTGCCGAATGGCATCGAAGCCAAGGACGGCTCTGTCTTCGAATGCGACGTGATCATATGCGCTACCGGCTTCAACGTCGCGCAGATGGTCGGAAACCTGGTGATAAAGGGCGAAGGCGGGCGTGAACTGGGCGAAGAATGGGGTGCGGAAGATCCACGCAGCTACCTCGGTATGTGCGTGCCGGGCTACCCCAACTACTTCCACACCGTCGGCCCCAACAGCGCGCCCAACCACGCCGCCGGCCAGAACCTGATCTCCGAAGCGCAGGTCAACTGGATCATCGAGGCGCTGGACCGGATCAACGAAGCCGGCGCCCGCGCGTTCGAAGTGGAAAAGAACGCCTTCGATGCCTGGAACCGCAAGGTGGACGAGCGTATGCCCCAGATGATCTGGACCCACCCCCGTGCCAACTCGTACTACAACAACTCGAAAGGCCGCGTCTTCCTGTCGTGGCCGTGGCGTCTGGTGGACTTCTTTAATGCCACCCGCCGCCCGGAACCCGGCAGCTACCGCTTGATCCCGTAATCGCAAGAGGCCGGCTCTGCGCAATGGCCTTGCGCGGAACCGGCGTTTCGCCCTAGTCGGTAGGCGTGACCAAACGCACCCGCCTCCCCGCGAAAGACCGCAAGGCGCTCATTCTCGCCAACGCCCGCGCCATCTTCGCGCAGAGCGGCTATGAAGCGGCGCGCACGCAGGAAATCGCCAAGCGGTCGGGCGTCTCCGAGGCGCTGATGTACCGGCACTTCCCCTCAAAGGAAGCGCTCTACCGTGCCGTCCTGCGCGAGGTGATCCGCGAACAGGACGCAAGCTACGAAACCCTGACACTGCAAGAGCTTAACGGACGCGCCATCGTCCGCAACCTCAAGGCCTATTTTACCATCGTGGTCGGATCGAGCGAGCCGAGCTTCAAGGAAGGCTTCCGCCTCCTGCTCGCCAGCCTCGTCGGCGATACGAACTTTGCGACGCTCGTCTACCGTCGCGCCCAGCGACTGATGAACCACCGCATTACCGCCGCGTTGCAGAACGCGCGCGATGCTGGAGAAGTCATCGGCCGGGAAATTTCGCCGGCCAACACTTCACTGTTCACCGAACACGTCGGCACGGTGCTCAACGTGCTGGCCACCAATGTCGAACGTTCGCCCTACCATGGCAACGAGGCAGAGCTGATCCGCGACGCCGTGTGGTTCTGCTGCCGCGGAGTCGGCTTCACCGACGAGGCGATCGAACGCCACTTGCGCGACTGAAGCGCATGCTATTGCGTCCGCCGCTGCTGCGGGCTACCAACTCGATTGACAGCGCTATCTAAATCAGGTCCAACAGGATCGAAAGCGCGGGGAGAGTGGTTTTGCGTAAGGTGCTGAAGGTGCTTGGCCTGTTGCTGCTGGCCGCCTCCGTGGTGTTTGCGGTCATCGCGTGGCGCAACTGGGACCTGATCCAGCGCGTGTTCCTGGGCGGTGTCAAAGTTTATGAGACGGTTCCGCCGCAGATCCCCGCCAATATCCCGCGTCCCGCCGTGCTGGTCTTTTCAAAGACCAACGCGTTCCGCCACGAAGAAGCGATCCCTGCTGCTGCCAAGATGTTCGATACGCTGGCCAGGCAGAACGGGTGGGGCCTCTACCAGACGGAGAACGGTGCGGCCTTCAGCCCTGAAATCCTGTCCCGCTTCGATACCGTGGTGTTCTCCAACGTCACCGGAGACGTTTTCACACCCGAACAGCGCGCTGCGTTCAAGGCCTATCTCGAGAATGGCGGCGGCTATGTCGGCATCCACGGCGCGGGCGACAATTCGCACAAGGCCTGGGACTGGTACGTCAAATCGGTGATCGGCACGAACTTTATCGGCCACCCCATGGACCCTCAGTTCCAGAGCGCCGCGGTCAACATCGAAACCCATGAACATCCTTCGACCGCGTCACTGCCTGACAGGTTCGCTCATGTCGATGAATGGTATTCCTTCGACAAGTCGCCACGCGGCATTCCGGGGCTGACCGTTCTCGCCACGATCGACGAGAGCAGCTACAAGCCGGGGTCGTTCATGGGCACAGAGCTTGCCATGGGCAAGGACCATCCGGTGGCGTGGTGGCGATGCGTGGGCCAAGGGCGCGTGTTCTACGCCGCCGCCGGGCACACCGCCCAGACTTACGATGATCCCAAATACCGCCAGTTCCTCACTGGCGCGGTACAATGGGCGATGAAGCGCGCTGGCAATGGCTGTGGCAGCGATGCCGGCAACGCCACCGGGTCGGCGCAAGCAGCCGAGTGAAACAAAGCAACTTACGGAACGGGCGGGGAATACTTTGATGGCAATCACATCCCAGAACAGGAAATCGATCTTCTGGATCTGCGTCCTTGCACTGTTCTGTGCGGCACTGGCCAACGCCGTGCGCGCAGGCGCGGCCGGAGCAATGAAAGCCGCCCTGCTCGATCCGATCGATCCGCAGCATTCGGGCGAACTGATCGGCGTCGTGCTCGGCAACTCTTTCCTTGGCTTCGCCATCAGTCTGCTGGTCATCTCGCCACTTCTCGACCGGTTGGGCGCCAAGAAGGTGATCCTGTTCGCCTCGGCCTGCTTTATCCTCGGCCCCCTGCTCGTCCTGCTGGCTGGAAACGCTCCGCCCGCCTCGATCATGCTCGTGCTCAACCTCGCCATGGTGCTGTGGGGTTGCGGCTGGGGAGCGACCGAAGCTTCGATCAATCCCGTTGTCGCCTCGCTCTTTCCTGACCAGAAGACCGGCAAGCTCAACGAACTGCACGCCTGGTGGCCGGCAGGGCTGATCCTTGGCGGCCTGCTTTCGGTCCTGTTCTTCAAGTCGCTCGACCTGCCATGGCAGGCGCTGGTGGGGCTGTGCCTAGTGCCCGGAGTGGTCCTGGCCATCTGGGCGTCCCGCCATCAATTCCCGCAGACCGAAAGCGCGGTGGCGGGTGTCTCCTTCGGCGAGATGATGACCGAGCCGTTCAAGCGGCCGAGCTTCTGGGTCTTCTTCGCGATCATGTTCCTGACCGCGTCGAGCGAACTGGCACCGGGCGCCTGGGTCGATGTGACGTTGACCAATACCGTCGGCATGCCGGGCATCCTTGTGCTGGTTTATGTCTCTGCAATCATGTTCGTAATGCGCCATTTCGCCGGTGCGCTTGAACACCGCTTCTCCGACATGGGCCTGCTGCTGATGTGCACCGTGCCTGCGGCCTTGGGACTCTACCTGCTGTCGGTGGCCAATTCGCCGGTCACTGCGGTATTGGCGGCAACGGTCTGGGCGTTCGGCGTATGCTTCATGTGGCCGACCATGCTGGCGGCAGTATCGCGGCGCTATCCGCGCTCTGGCCCATGGGGCATCGGCCTCGTCGGCTTTGCCGGTGCGCTGGCGATCTACTTCGTTCTGCCCGAACTCGGCGCGATCTACGACAGGGCCAAGCTCGCAAAGGCCGGCGGCGAAGAAGCCTTCGCTGCGCTTCAGCCCGGCAGTGATGCCCTGCAGCAGGTGCTTGCCTACGCGGCCGAGCAGAGCTTCCAGACCATTGCGGTCATTCCGGTGGTGCTGTTCTTCATCTTCCTTGCTGTGCGCCTGGTCGAGCGAAGAAGCGGAAAGGCCTGATCTGTGAAAGTCGGCATCAACCTGATGCTGTGGACGGGGCATGTCACGCCAGCTGACGCGCCCCTGCTGCAGACACTGAAGGATACCGGCTTTGATGGCGTGGAAATCCCGCTGTTCGATGTCTCGAACAGCACGCATTACGCCGAACTAGGCCGCATCCTTGCCGACATCGGGCTGAAGCGCACCACCACGGCGATCATTCCGGATGAGGCGCACAACCCGCTTTCACCCGATCCCGCAGTGCGCGCCCGTGCGATCCAGCATCTTGAGCGTGTGATGGATTGCGCGGCAGCGCTGGCCGCGCAGGTTCTGGCCGGACCATTGTTCCAGCCGCTCGGGCTGTTCAGCGGGGCCGGGCCGACCGAGGCCGAGCTTGAGCGTTGCGCCGAGGTGCACCGAGCAGTGGCCGAACGCGCCCGCGCGGCAAACCTGCCTTGCGCGCTCGAACCCCTCAACCGCTTCGAATGCTACCTGCTCAACACCTGCGAGCAGACCAGCGCCTATCTCGACCGCCTGGATGAACCGGGCTTCGGCATCCTTTACGATACGTTCCATGCCCATATCGAAGAGAAGGACCCGGTCGCGGCGCTGCGCACGGCACTGGCGCGTGGCCATGTCGCCCATGTCCACATCAGCGAGAACGATCGCGGCACGCCGGGGCGCGGACATGCCAGGATTGCCGAGAGCATCGCGGTGCTCAAGCAGACGGGCTACGATGGCTGGCTGACGATCGAGGCCTTCGGCAAGGGCTTGCCTGAACTCGCCGCCGCCACCCGCGTCTGGCGCGATTTCTTCAGCAGCCCCGAAGAGGTCTACACCGAAGGGCACCGCTATATCCGCGAATGCTGGGATCAGGCCTGATGTCCACACCTGTCATTTCCGACCGGCGCCAAGAAGCAAGCCAGAACACGGAGACTGCCGATGATTGACCTCCCCCAAACCGATCGCCGTGGCATGATGGCCGGCTTCGCTGCCCTGCTCGGCGTGGCGGCGCTTCCGGTCGAGGCACTTGCGGCACCTGCCGGCAAGACAGCGCCCTTCCTCCCTGCCCCTCGCTTTGCGCTGCTTTCCAGCGTGGCCGACACGATGCTGCCCGTAACCGACACCCCGGGCGCACTTGCGGCGCAGGTCCCTGCCCGGCTTGATGCGATGCTGAAGAACTGGGCCGCGCCTGCCACCCGCGCCGAAATCCTCGCAGCGCTCGACCGCATCGATTCCGCTGCCAAAGCAGCCAAGGGCCGCAGCTTCGCCGCGCTTTCGGCAAAGGAGCGCGAAGCCGTGCTGCGTGCCCACGATGCCGCTGCCCTCAAGCCGACAGCCCCGCTCGACGCCAACAAGGCGGCATTTCTCCAGACCGGTACCGTGCCAACCGACGCCGGTTACAAGCGGCTCAAGGAACTGGTCATCGGCCTCTACTACTACAGCCCGACCGGCAGCGAGAATGAGCTGGTCTACGATCACGTGCCCGGCCCCTACCAGGCATCGGTCAAGCTTACCCCGAAATCCCGGCCCTACCTCGGCCTTGGTCCGTTCTGAGCGGAGATTGATTCATGTTTGACGCCATCGTTATCGGCTCGGGTATCAGCGGGGGCATTTCCGCCAAGGAACTGACCGAACGCGGCCTGAAGGTCCTCGTGCTTGAGCGCGGCCGCAAGGTCGAGCACGTCACCGACTACAACGACACCCAGATGCCTTGGGAGCTGCCCAACAACAACGAAGTGCCCGAAGAAGAACTGGCACGCGACTATCCGGTGCAGAGCCAGTGCTATGCCATGAATGCCGCGACCAAGCAGTTCTGGGTCAAGGATAGCGATCATCCCTACACCACCCCGGAAGACCGCCCGTTCAGCTGGATTCGCGGCTATCACCTCGGCGGTCGCTCGATCATGTGGGGGCGGCAAGCCTATCGCCTTTCGCCGATGGACTTCGAGGCCAATGCCAAGGACGGTCACGGCGTAGACTGGCCGATCCGCTATGACGACCTTGCGCCGTGGTACAGCCATGTCGAAAAGTTCATCGGCGTGGCAGGATCGAAGGAAGGCCTGCCGCAACTGCCCGATGGTGAATTCCTGCCGCCATGGGAAATGAACGACGCCGAAAAGCTGTTCAAGGCATCGGTTGAGGCAAAGTTCTCGGGCCGCAAGGTGATCATCGGGCGCAATGCCAACCTCTCGGTCGCCCAGCCGCACCACGAGGAATTGGGCCGCACCAGCTGCCAGAACCGTTCGATCTGCGAACGCGGCTGCAGCTTCGGGGCGAACCACACCAGCCTGTCCTCATCCTTCCCCGCGGCTGAACGCACCGGCAACCTGACCATCGTCACCGATGCGATCGTGCACAGCCTGGTGCAGGACCCGGCCAGTGGCAAGATCACGGCCGTGCGGGTGATCGATGCCAAGACCATGGAAGGGCGGACCTACGAGGCCAAGCTGTTCTTCCTCAACGCATCGACCATCGGATCGGCGCAGATCCTGCTCAATTCGGCAAACGAGGCCAACCCGCGCGGGCTGTGCAACAAGTCCGATCAGGTCGGGCGCAACATCATGGACCACATGTATGCGCTGGCGACGGCCGGCCTGATGCCGCACTACCCGGCCGACAGCTACTATCATGGCCGCCGTCCCACCGGCATCTACATCCCGCGCTATCGCAACGTGACCGAGGAAGGCGAGGGCTTCGTGCGCGGCTACGGCTATCAGGGTGCAGTTACCCGGCAGGGCGGAAAGCCCGATGCTACCGTGGGAATCGGCCAGGACATCAAGGAGCGCAACCGCAAGTTCGGCCCGTGGATGGCGTTCATCTCGGGTTTTGGCGAGATGCTACCCCATCCTGAAAACCGGATGACGCTGCACCAGTCGCGCAAGGACAAGTGGGGCATTCCGCTGCTCCACATCGACGTCCAGCTGCGCGAGAACGAGAAGAAGATGGCCAAGCAGATCCAGGCCGACGCGCGCACCATGATCGAGGCGGCAGGCGGCACGGTCGTATACCAGCGCACCGAACCCGGTCCGCCGGGTCTGGGCATTCACGAGATGGGCAGCGCCCGCATGGGCCGCGATCCGTTGACTTCGGTGTTCAACGGCCTGAACCAGGCG
The DNA here is from genome assembly GCF_012641315.1 of Novosphingobium sp. ERW19. Classification (NCBI taxonomy): domain Bacteria; kingdom Pseudomonadati; phylum Pseudomonadota; class Alphaproteobacteria; order Sphingomonadales; family Sphingomonadaceae; genus Novosphingobium; species Novosphingobium sp. ERW19. Next base: position 212,505 of record NZ_JABAIC010000005.1, on the reverse strand, counting down.
CACGAGGCGCCGAACCTGTTCTGCACCGATGGCGCGGTGATGACCTCGTCGGGCTGCCAGAACCCGTCGCTCACCTACATGGCGATGTCAGCCCGCGCCGCGCACAATGCGGTGCAGATGCTGAAGGAAGGCAAGATCTGATGTGGACGGGCTGCCTGCAAAGGCAGCCCGTCAGCCGCAAGGGCTGGTGCTACATTCCCGGTGAACCGGGGAAGCCCATGTAATAGCTGCCCACGGTCATCCCGCCGTCAACGACGATCTCGGCGCCATGGATATAAGACGCCTCGTCGCTGGCGAGGAAAGCGCTCGCCGATGCCACTTCTTCCGGCCCGCCGATGCGCTGCAGCGGCACGTTGGCATAGCCCTTGTCCACTTCCTCACGCGCCGCGCCGGAGTGGTTGGACATCACCGTATCCACCCCGCCGGGGTGGACCGAATTCACCCGTACGCCCTTGTGGCCCAGCTCCATCGCCGCCACCTTGGTCAGGCCCCGGACGCCCCACTTGGACGAGGCATAGGCGACGAGGCTGTTCGCGCCCTTCATCCCGTCCACTGACGAGATATTGACGATCGAGCCGCGCCCGCGCGCGATCATGCCCGGCGCCACCGCCTTGATGCCCAGGAACTCGCCGACGAGGTTGACGCCCAGGACCTTCTCGTAATCAGCCTTGGAGGTCTCGAGCAGGCTCTTGAACATCAGGATGCCGGCATTGTTGACCAGCGCATCGACCGGCCCCAGCGTCGCTTCGACGTCGCTGACAACCGCGGCCCAATTGGCCTCGTCGGTCACGTCGAGATGGAAGAACCGCGCCGCATCGCCCAGCTCGGCGGCAAGCGCTTCGCCCGCCTCGTCCAGCACGTCGGCAATCGCCACTTTCGCGCCCTCGGCCACGAACAGCCGGCTCGTCGCCGCACCCATGCCCCGCGCGCCCCCGGTGACGAGCGCCACCTTGCCTGCAAGCTTTCCCATGATCTCTCCCTTGGCTCCTGCCTGAAGCCCTGTGTTCTCAGGCCACCTTCTGCCCCGGCCGCTTGTCGAGCGTGACGTGCAGACCGTTGACCCGGCCCTGGATCTCGGGCGCCTTGTCGCGCGGGTTGTAGAACTGTCGGTACCACAGGCGAACCTTGGCGTAGGGGCCGTCCTTGGGGATCGCCAGCGGGTTGATGCAGGCGCGCTTGTTGGCCCAGATCTCAACGTCCTGCGCAAAGGCGAGGCGGCTGCCTTCCTGATAGGCCAGCGCCATCTCGCGGTCTTCGGCTGTCGTCTCGCGGCTGCCGTCGTGGACCTTGACCATCAGCGCATGCCACGAACGCGAAACGCCATCCTCGATCGGCGTGTTGGCAATCATGATGAAGCTGTCGAACGTGCCGGCCATTTCCGACTGGAGGAAGCCCGGCCCTTCGTACCAGGTGTCCAGCACCAGCGCGTCCTCGGGGTTCGCCGTCAGCGTGCGGTGGCCGGCGCTGTAGTACTGGTGCAAGTGTGGGCCCATGAACTCGTTGGCGAAATACTGCCAGTCGGTCGCGCCGTGGATCGGCACGAAGTGACCGAAGTCGGCCATGTTGTCGACGATCTCGATGCCGTGGCTGTTGAGGTCGCCCATGTAGTCGATCTTCCATTCGACCCAGCCCGGCTCGCCATAATGGCCGCCGAAGTTGGCAAGTTCCACGTCAGGCTCCAGCCCTTCGGGATCGTGCCACATCCAGATGATCCCGGCGCGCTCGAGCACCGGATAAGTGCCGAGCTTCGCCGCCTTGGGGATGAAGTCCGAATAGGGAATGTGGTTGCACGCGCCATCGGTGCCGAAGCGCCAGCCGTGGAACGGGCAGCGGATCGACTCACCTTCGACATGCTCTCCATCGCGGACGATGTAGGACGTGCTGTTCTTCGCCAGATGCGCGCCCATGTGCGGGCAATAGGCATCGACCACGTAAGGCTTACCGCTCTCGCCCCGGTAGATCACCAGATCCTTCCCGAAATAGCGGATCGGCGCCGGGGTGCGCGTGGCATCGGCGGCAGTTCCGATCATGAACCAGCCGCGCGGAAAATCGAATTCACCCAGGCCATACTCTTTCGAGGTCGCCATCTGCATCACTCCTTTTGATCACCGCGCCGTTCTGCCTTGTTCGGGACAGCGCTTTCGTGATCCTGAAAACCGAATCGCGAGCGATTTGCGGACCGATCGCGATCATCTCCCACGCCCTCAGCATGGCACGCCAAGGCGCATTGGGCAAGCCCAAGCCGACCTCGCTTTGCGTCACACTATTGGCAATGTATTACGCAAACAAAGCAACATAACGCAATTAAACTATAAGGTGCGTTCAGATTTTGGTTTGCAGTTTGCATGAGGCCGTGGCAACAACCCGGTCTGCGAGAGGCCGCAAGACGCTTCGCGCCACTGGAGAGAAGCATGACCGATCTTGACCGCAAAGTCGTCCTCATAACCGGAGCCGGGCAGGGCATCGGACAGGGCGTTGCGCTGGCAATGGCCGGCGCCGGGGCCTCTGTCGTCGTAACCGGGCGCACGCTGGCCAAGGTCGAGGCAACGGCGCGGATGGTCGAGGAACGTGGCGGCCAGGCGCTTGCCGTCGCGTGCGACGTGAAGTCCGCCGCCGACCTTGCCGCGACGGTTGAGCGCACCGTCGCCAGCTTCGGCGGGCTCGATATTCTCGTCAACAATGCCCAGGAAGTGCCGCTCGGCAAGCTCGAGGACGTGACGGACGAGGCGTTCCTGGCGGGGTTCGAAAGCGGCCCGCTGGCCACGCACCGCCTGATGAGGCTCGCCCGCCCGCACCTCGCCGCGCGCGGCGGCGGCACGATCTTCAACTTCTGCTCGTCGGCGGGCATCCGCTGGGACATGACCGGCTATGGCTGCTACGCCGCAGTCAAGCAGGCGATCCGTTCGCTCACCCGCGCCGCCGCCGCCGAATGGGGCGGCGAAAACATCCGCGTGCTGACCATCGCGCCGCACGCGGAATCGCCCGGCCTCAAGTGGTGGATCGAGAACAATCCCGAAGAAGCGCAGGCCTTCTTCCGCACGATCCCGCTGGGCCGCGTCGGCAGTCTTGAAGGCGATATCGGCCGCGCGCTGGTCGCGCTCGCCGGGCAGGACCTTGCCTACCTCACCGGCGCGACGATCCCACTAGACGGCGGACAGGCAAACTTCGACTGAGGAGGGACCGCCCCATGGAAAAGGTCATCGCCGCCCTCTGGGCGCCGCGGCACCAATCGCGCGAGGACTTCGGCGCCGCACTGCTCGGCACCCTGCCCCAAGCGCTCGTCGCTGCGGGAGCGAGCCGGGTTCGGCTCAACCTGCGCGATGCCACCGTCGCACCGGGCGAAGCGCTGGTCCAGCAGTGGCAGGCGCCGCAGCAGGCCGCCGTCGTCCAGTTCTGGATGCCCTCGGCAAACGCCCGCTTCCGGGGCGATGTCGATGCAGCGCTCGCCGCGCGTTCGGCATGGTTTGCAGCGTGGCTGGTCTGTGAATCCGAGATCATCCCGAACACCGCGCATCCGTGTTCTACAAATGTTTCCCCGGGGAAACGAAGCGAAGCGAAGTTCAGCGAAGCTAAACACGAAAGCACCCGGCGCACATGGGGCTGGAGCCAGGCCAGCTTCATCACCTTCCGCTCCGACATCACCCGCGGGGAGGCCGTCGCCCACTGGCATTCGCACCACACGCGCGTGGCGATCGAGACGCAATCGAACTTCGAATACGTCCAGAACCTGATCGTCCGCCCCCTCACCGAAGGCGCGCCGGCCTACAGCGCATTCGTCGAGGAATGCTTCCCGCTGGAAGCGCTCGAACGGCCGGAAGTGTTCTTCGATGCCGTGGGCAATCCGGCGAAGTTCAAGGCCAATCTCGATGCGATGATGGACAGCTGCCACGCCTTTCTGGACTTCAGCCGCAACGATATCATCCCCACCAGCCAGTTCGATTTCGCCCATCTGGGCTGAGCATTCGCGAGGAATCCACCATGTCCGAACAACCGAAAATCGCACTGGTCACTGGCGCCAGCCGGGGCGCAGGCGCCGGCATCGCGCGCGGCTTTGGCGAGATGGGCTATACCGTCTACGTCACCGGCCGCACCGTCACGCCCGGCGATGCCAAGGGCTGGGACGGCACCGTGCTGCCGGGCACCGTCTCCGAAACCGCGCAGAAGATCACCGAGAACGGCGGCAAGGGTATCCCGGTCGTGTGCGATCATGCCGACGATGCCAGCGTTGCCCGCGTGTTCGAACAGATCATGGACGAGCAGGGCCACCTCGATGTGCTGGTCAACAATGCCGCCTACATGCACCATCAGCTGATCGACAAGGCGCCGTTCTGGGAAAAGGAGCTGGATGCGCAGAAGATCCTCGATGTCGGCCTGCGCAGTGCTTACGTGGCCAGCTGGCACGCGGCGAAGATCATGGTGCCGCAGAAGTCGGGCCTGATCGCGATGACCTCGTCGTTCGGCGCGACCTGCTACATGCACGGCCCCGCCTACGGCGCGCAGAAGGCCGGGCTCGACAAGCTGGCGCATGACATGGAGCACGATTTCCGGGGCACCGGGGTGATCGCGGTCTCGCTCTGGCTCGGCCCGCAGTTGACCGAGCGCGCGCTGATCGCGGCCAAGACCAACCCGGAGCAGTACGAGGGCTTCCTGTCGATGGCCGAGAACCCCGAATTCTCCGCCCATGTCCTCGCCGCCATCGACAGCGCGCCCAATCGCAACGAGCTTTCCGGCCAGACGCTGATCGTGGCCGAGATCGCGAAGGAACTGGGCGTGACCGACCGTGGCCACGACCGCCCCTCGCACCGCGAGATGCTCGGCAGTCCGCGCCCGAAGAATCCGGCGGCGGTTTATTGATCAAAGGCCGATGGGAGGTTCGTCCGATGATCCTGCAAAGATCATCGGGCGATACGTTTCCATGCGCGGGACTTGCACCGCCCCCCGCGCACCATACCCTTCGCCCGTTGGAGCCGGAGCAACCGGCCGTGCGGGGAGATGATCGATGGCGAGTGCAGCACCGGGTGCAGACGGCCTTCCCTTGCTCGATGGCGGCGTGCCGCTGCTCGGGCATCTGGCGCAGTTCTTCCGTGATCCCGTTTCGGTCCTGAAACGCGGCTACCGTTCCAAGGGGCGGATGTTCGCGATGAACTTCATGGGCCAGCGCATGAACGTGATGCTGGGGCCGGAACACAACCGCTTCTTCTTCGAGGAGACCGACAAGCTGCTCTCGATCCGGGAGTCGATGCCGTTCTTCCTCAAGATGTTCTCGCCCGAATTCTACTCCTTCGCCGAGATGGACGAGTACCTCCGCCAGCGCGCCATCATCATGCCCCGGTTCAAGGCGGCGTCGATGAAACAGTACGTGCCGGTGATGGTCGAGGAATCGCTCAATCTGGTTGAGCAGCTGGGCAACGTAGGCGAATTCGACCTGATCCCGACGCTGGGGCCGGTGGTGATGGACATTGCCGCGCACAGCTTCATGGGGCGCGAGTTCCACGAGAAGCTGGGGCACGAATTCTTCGAGCTGTTCCGCGACTTTTCGGGCGGCATGGAGTTCGTCCTGCCGCTGTGGCTGCCGACGCCCAAGATGGTGAAAAGCCAGCGCGCCAAGAAGAAGCTGCACGCGATCCTGCAGTCGTGGATCGACAAGCGCCGTGCGAGCCCGCTCGATCCGCCCGACTTCTTCCAGACGATGATCGAGACGAAGTATCCCGATGGCCGCGCCGTGCCCGACGAGATCATCCGCCACCTGATCCTGCTGCTGGTCTGGGCGGGGCATGAAACCACCGCCGGGCAAGTCAGCTGGGCGCTGGCCGACCTGCTGCAGAATCCCGGCTATGCCAAGGTCCTGCGCGACGAGACGGCGGGGCTGCTGGGTGGCGGCAACGGCGGCAACCTCACTTGGGAACACGCCATCGCGATGGAGAAGATGGACCTCGCCCTGCGTGAGACCGAACGGCTCCACCCCGTCGCCTACATGCTTTCGCGCAAGGCCAATGCCGATATCGAACGTGAGGGCTATCGCATCCGCAAGGGCGAGTTCGTGCTGCTTGCGCCGTCGGTCAGCCACCGGATGGAAGAGACGTTCCGCAATGCCAATGCCTATGATCCGGAGCGCTTCAACCCGCAAAACCCTGAAGCACAGATCGAGAGCAATTCGCTGATCGGCTTTGGCGGCGGGGTGCATCGCTGCGCGGGCGTGAACTTCGCGCGCATGGAAATGAAGGTGCTGGTGGCGATCCTGCTGCAGAACTTCGACATGGAGCTTATGGACGAGGTGAAGCCCATCGCCGGCGCCTCGACCTACTGGCCCGCCCAGCCCTGTCGCGTGCGGTACAAGCGGCGCCAGCTGGACGGCGCGGGCGCGAGTGCCGACGTGGCGGCGCTGGCGAAGGCGGCCGGTTGCCCGGCGCATGCATAAGGCGCACTGAATGGCCAAGGTGACTTTCGTCCAGCCGGACGGCTCGGCGCGGACTTGCGTGAACTTCGAGGGCATGACCCTCATGCAGCTCGCTGTCGGCAACCTTGTCGACGGGATCGACGCGCTGTGCGGCGGCATGATGCAGTGCGCCACTTGCCACTGCTACATCGACCCGGACTGGCTTGACCGCACCGGCCCGGCCCGGCCGGAAGAGCGCGAGATGCTCGAGGCGATCGAGGGTGTCGAGATCCGCCCCAACAGCCGCCTGTCCTGCCAGGTCCAGCTTGGCGAGGAGCTGGACGGGCTGGTAGTGCACATTCCGGCGGACCAACCGGGAATCTAGCAAAAACAAGACCCTCTTCCTACGCATCCGGTTGACACTTCAAGAAAGTGAAAACACTATGCGTAGCAATTGAAGCGATAATCACCGAATCATCGGTGTGGAGAGGGAAGTGACCGTATGACTGCGGCAGACAATGCGTTGCTCGCTTCGCAGGCTCTGGATTTCACCGGAAAGACCGTGCTGGTCACTGGGGGCGGCGTGGGCATCGGGCGCGCCATTGCCGAAGCCTTTGCCGGAGCCGGCGCGCAAGTGGTGATCGCCGAGATCGACCCCGCCAATGCCGATGCCGCCGAGGCCGCCATGCCCTCTGCCCGCGTGATCCGCTGCGACGTGCGCCAGCGCGGGGTCGGCGCGATGCTGGCCGAGCGGATCGCTGCCGAAACCGGCAGGCTGGACGTGCTGGTCAACAATGTCGGCCATTTCGTCCACGCGCGACCCTTTGCCATGCTGGCGGACGAGGAAGCCGAGGAGATCCTCGACGTCAACCTTGGCCAGCTGCTGCGCATGACCAAGGCCATGGTTCCCCTGCTGCGCAAGGGCGCGCCGGGGTCCTCGATCATCAACGTCACCTCGATCGAGGCGCATCGTGGCATCCCCTATTGCTCCGTCTATGCTGCCGCGAAGTGGGCGGTGACCGGCTTTAGCAAGAGCCTTGCGCTGGAATTTGGCCCCGAGGGCATCCGCGTCAACACCATCGCGCCCGAAACCACCGATACCCCGCAAGTGGCGCTCGACTACATGATCCCGCCCGAGAACCGCACGCACGAGGAGCGGTGGATTCCGCTGGGCCGCTTTGGCCAACCCAGCGACTGCGCGGGCGCGGCGCTCTACCTCGCCAGCCCGCTGGCGGCGTGGGTGACGGGCAGCACGATCAACATCGATGGCGGCGCGCTGGCGGCGGCAGGGTGGTATCGCACGCCGCAGGGCGAATGGACCAACGTGCCGCTGATTTCCGGCAATGGCCTCGTGATTCCGGGCACCGTGGCATGAGCGACCTCGCCGCGCTTCGGCGCACCGCCGAACGCTATGCCGTGGGCGCAGATCGCCGCGACAAGGCGCTGTGGCGCGAGGTGCTTGCCGAGGATGTCGAGATTTCAGGTCCGGGCTTCAGCATCGCGGGGTTGGAGGCGAACCTCGGCTCGATCGACCACCTCGCCCACGCCTTCACCATGACGCGCCACGTGGTCCATGACATGGACGTGATCGTGGAGGGTGACAGCGCCCATGGCGAGACCCGCTCCACCGCAGAGCATCGCATTGCCGCGCCCGAGGGCGACAAGCTGCTGGTCTGGGCGATCCGCTACCAGGACCAGTGGAGGCGCGAGAACGACTGCTGGAAGTTCACCCGCCGCACCCTGATCGTCGATTGGGAAGAGCTGCGGCCGATCAAGGGAATTGCGACATGAAGGTACTGGTCATCGGCGGCACGGGTGCGCTTGGCGGCCATGCCGCGCTGCATCTGGCGGCACAGGGGCATGACGTGACGATCACCGGGCGCTCTGCCGCGCCGACAGGTACGCCGCTCACCGAACTCGGCTTCCTCAAGGGCGATTACGTGGCGGGCGATTTCACCGCCGAGAAGCTGAAGGGCTTCGACTGGATGGTGTTCGCGGCGGGCAACGATCCGCGCCACGTGCCGCAGGGTGAAGACTTCGGCGCCTGGCTGAGACGCGCCAACCACGAAGCCCTGCCCGCCGTGTTCGCCGCCGCCCGTGAAGCCGGGGTCAAGCGCGCGGTGCAGCTCGGCAGCTTCTACCCGCAGGCCGCGCCGGAACTGATCGCGGGCAATGTCTATATCCAGTCGCGCCTTGCGGCATGCCAGCTTGCCCGCAACGAGGCGAGCCACGATTTCGACGTGGTCAGCGTTAACGCGCCGTTCATGGTCGGCGCGGTGCCGGGCCTGCCCAGCGCGATCTTCGAACCCTATGTCGCCTGGGCCAAGGGGCTGATCCCGATCCCGTTCTTCGCGCCGACGGGGGGCACCAACTTCATGTCGTTCCGATCATTGTCCGAAGCGATCGAAGGCGCCCTGCTGCGGGGCGAGCCGGGCAAGGCCTATCTGGTGGGCGATGAAAACCTGACCTTCCGCGAATACTTCCAGCTGTTCTTCGATGCAGTTGGCAGTGACGTAAAGCTGGAGGAGCGCGACGAGGAACTGCCGCTTCTGCCCGACATCGCCATCCCGCAAGGGCGCGGCAACACGATCAGTTATGAACCCGACGCTGGCGAAACCGCGCTGCTCGGCTATCGTCGCGGCGACGTGGCGGCGGCGGTTGCCGAAATCGCCGCCCAGTACGGCTAAGGGAGAGACAAAGGATGACGCTCAATCCGCAGGTCGAGGCGCTGCTCGGCTTCTTCGCGCAGATGCCGCCGATCGACTACGAGACGATCACGCCCGAGGCCCTGCGCGAGGCGAACCGGCCGATGCAGATGGGCCCGCCACCCGCCGTTGCCGAGGTGCGCGACCTGACGCTGGACCTGCCCGGCCGCACCATCGCCGCGCGGCTCTACAAGCCCGAGGGCGCGGGCGAGAACGTCCCGCTGGTGCTGTTCTACCATGGCGGCGGCTGGGTGATCGGCTCGATCGAGACGCACGATGCCTCGGCGCGCGCCTTGGCCGTGGCGAGCGGCGCGGCGGTGCTGTCGGTCGACTACCGTCTCGCCCCGGAAACGCCCTTCCCCGGCCCGCTCGACGATTGCCACGACGCCCTGCTCTGGGCTGTGGACCATGCCGCAGACCTCGGCATCGACAAGGGCCGCCTCGCGGTGGCCGGTGACAGCGCGGGCGGCAACCTCGCCGCCGCCGTCGCTATACGCGCGCGCGATGCGGGCGGGCCAAAGCTGGCGCACCAGCTGCTGATCTACCCTGTCACCGACACCAACTTCGAGAACGGCTCCTACACCGAGAATGCCGAGGGATACTTCCTCACCACGCGCATGATGCAGTGGTTCTGGATGCACTACGTCGGCGATCATGGCGATCCCCACCCCGAGGCTGCTGTGCTGCGCCATGACAATCTCGCGGGGTTGCCGCCTGCCACGGTGCTGGTCGCGCAGTATGATCCCTTGCGCGATGAAGGGCTGGACTATGCCGAGGCGCTGAAGAAGGCAGGCGTTCCGGTCGAGACCGAACTCGCTCCCGGCATGATCCACGGCTTCTTCTCGATGTTCGAAGCTGTGCCCGATGCCATGCCCTATATCGAACGGGCCGGCGCACGGCTGAAGGCGGCCCTGGCCTAGACCCCGGGCACGGACGCAAGGTCGTGGGCCCCGGCCTGCGCCGGGGCGACGCTCCATTTCCCGGGGATCAACCGACGAAGCGCGCCGATGCCTTGAGCACGGTACGCTCCGAGCGCTCCCACGCGGCGATGAAATCGGGCAGGGGCATCGGCTTGCCGAACAGGTAGCCCTGCAGCTTGTGGCATCCGGCCTGCCGCAGCAGCTGCGCCTGCTCCTCGGTTTCCACGCCTTCGGCGATCACCCGCATGTCCAGCCCACAGGCGAGCATGATCGCCCCGGTCACAAGCATCGCGCCCTTGCTCCCCGGTGCGAGGCCCTCAAGCAGCGACTTGTCGATCTTGATGTGGCTGAAGCCATAGCTGCGCAGGTAGTGGATGCTGGTGAAGCCGGTGCCGAAATCGTCGAGCGCGATCGACATGCCGCGCTGCTTGAACGTCTCCACCGCGCGCACCACGCGTTCGGGGTTTGAAAGCAAATAGCCTTCGGTAATCTCGAACTGCAGCCGCTCGGGGGGAAAGCGGGTCTGCTCCAGCACGTGGGCGACCTGCCGTTCGAAATGCGAATCCCGGAACTGCGCCGGGCTGACATTGACGCTGAGCCGCAAGTTCTCCAGCGGCCCGATGTCGCGGCAGGCGCGTTCCAGCACGAACATCCCGAGCGGGTGGATCTGGCCGGTGGCCTCGGCAGTCTCGATGAAATCGTCGGGCGGCAGCGGGCCTTCGGGGCGTCGGGGCCAGCGCAGCAGCGCTTCGACCGCAACGATCCGTCCTGTCTGGGCATCCACCTCGGGCTGGTAATAGACCTCGAACTCATCGCGGGCGAGGCCGCGACCGATCTGCGTTTCGACGGCCAGGCGATGTTTTCGGCCTTCATCGAACGCGGCATCATAGACGGCGACCTGGTTCTTGCCCGCCGTCTTGGCGTGGTACATCGCGGTGTCGGCGCGGCGCAGCAGTTCGCGCGGCGTGCCAGCCACATCCGTATTGGCAGCTACGCCGATGCTGGCACCCACCTGCAGCACGTGGCGTTCCACCAGTACCGGTAGCGAGATTTCCTCAAGGATCGTTGCGGCCAGGCGTTCCGCCTCAGCCTGCGCCTTGGGCATTTCCAGCAGCACCGCGAACTCGTCGCCGCCAACACGGGCCAGGCGGGCATGAGCGGGGCAATGCTGGCCAAGGCGCAGGCAGATGCTGCGGATCAGGGCATCGCCGGCCTGGTGGCCGTGCTCGTCGTTCACTTCCTTGAACCCATCGAGATCGATGAAGATCACCGCAAGGCTATCCGGCAGGGGATTGAGCCGCGCTTCCAGTCGATCAAGCCGCGTCAGAAGTTCGCGCCGGTTGGGCAGACCGCTGAGCGGATCGCTGAAGGCGATGCGCCGGTTTTCCTCGGAAAGCTTCTCGGTTTCGAGCTGGCGCGCGCGCAGGATGCTCTGCGACCGGATCAGTTCGGAAAACGAGATGTTGTAGCTGTGCGTGACAACAATCATGCCGATGCACACCAGCGTCAGCACGATAGACTGGCCGAGCAGCTGGCCGCCGTCGATCCACGAGAAGTAGAACACGAACGACAGCGTGCTGACCAGCGCGACGCGCATTGCGGCGGCGCGCAGAGTCATCAGGCAGAACACGCAGCTTACTTCGGTCAGGCCGAGGAAGAAGGTCAGGTTGCTGCGCGCATAGGCATCACCATCGGGATAGACCCAGATGCACCACGCTTCAAATGCCATGGTCATGATAATGGCAAGCCAGCAGGTGCGGCGCAGGCAGGCGGCGATATAGGCGTCGGAGTGCGTGCCGACAGAGCGCTGCTGCCACCACCAGATCCCGCGCCAGACGGCGACCGCACAGATGAACAGCGGGGTCAGGATGGTCTTGAAGGAATTGCCCGGATCAAAGAACGAAAACCCGATGGCAAGCGCGTTGCAGACCAGAATCGCATAGAGCAGCGGCATCTGGCTGGAGAACGAGCGGAACTGCGCCCGGGTCAGCTCCGGGTCGTCGGTTTCCAGCTTCAGGATGTTCGCAAAGGCCTGCATCCGGCGCGTTTTCCGCCCTAAGTCCTTGAATCTTGGTTAAGATGCGGATTTTAGGCAGAAAGCTTGAAGATGCGGGGTTAGCGGGGGCTGCGTAGGATTGCTTAGGCCGCACGGGATGCTGCAAATCCCTGTCTCTTTTGAGTGACACGCTGGCCGGGGAGGATCGGGAGCTATGGGGCGTTCCCAGTTAAAAACCGCCGTTCCGGAAACGACGCCATTGCGGACGTCTGGATTCAGGCTAACATTGCTTGATGAGCGACAGATCCGACCGACTTTTCAGCCGCGCTGAAGCAATTTTGGCCGGCAAGTCAAATGGCTTTGGAATGCCGATTTTGCAAATGCTTGCTCACAAGCGATACGGTCCTGCAATGCTTAGCCTTGCGGCTCGCAAGACGGATACGGGAAAGAGAGCAGACCTTGGGCGCTTCAGCGACGCGACCAGTCCAGCCGGTTTGATGTATCGCGCTTTCCAACAGGGCGAAGTCAACGCTGCCCAAAATCTCGCTCTCACACTCTTCTATGCAGGTGACCTTCCTGGATACCGTAAATGGCTGCGACGTGCTGCAAGGGGCGGCGACAAGGATGCTGCTAAAGAATTGAGCAGGTTCGAGGTGCGGAAACCTTACCCTCTTGCGCGGCGTATTAAGCGGATTCGCCCATTCCGGCGCGATGGCAGCTGACCACGCCAAACCAGCCATTCAGCCCGAACTGCGCCGCGTCCGAAACCAGACCTTCCCCTACCGCCGCTCTCGCGCCAGCAGGAACACCGCGTAGCCGCGGAACTGAGGGTGGGTCTCAAGTCCCGGTGGGGCTTGCCATTCGCCGCCTTCGACCAGCGCCACCCGGAAGGGAATTGGGAAATTTCCCAGTTTCGCGAACCAGGCTTCGTAGCCGGGGATGGTGGTGCGGGCCTGGTAAGTCTGGATCACCACTTCGTCGACCGTTCCGGCCAATTGGGCGAGCGCGTGGGGATCGCCATTGGCGCTCCAGTCCATCAGGCCGGTGATCGAGAGGCGCACGTCATCGGGCAGGCGCGCGCGCAGGTCCTTGAGGAACGCGGCGTAGCCTGACAGGCCCTTGGTCGCGGCATCGAAATCGACCTGCAGGCCCTCGACCGTGTTGCCCGCCGCGCGCCACTGCGCAAGATCGGCGAGGATTGCGGCGCGGGTGGCGTCGGTCCAGTCCAGCCGTTCGCTGCGCACCACCAGCCACAGCGTTCTCCCGGGAAGGCGCGGCGTGCCCATGCGCAAGGCATGGAGGCGGGCCGGGCCATCGCGCCGCACTTCGCCATCGAGCAGGTAAACGGTGGGCGCCTTGACCTCAGGCGCAGGATGGACGCCGGGCCAGACGAACACCGCCTCGGCCGTATCGGCGCGCACGCGCGGGACCTCAGGCTGACGCTCACAGGCGGCGAGCAGCAGCGAGGCCAGCAAAGTCAGCGCCCGCCGCTTCACCAGTAGAAGCGCAGTGCCTTGGCCCACTGGCTTTGCGGGTAGCGCTTCTTGAGCTCGTCGTACCAGCCCTTGCGCACCGCCAGCGGCACTTGTGCGGCTTCAAGTTCCGCCGTGGTCCGGGCAGGCCCCGCGCAGCCATTGTAGCCCGACGGCGCATAGCACCGCACCGCGCGGTAGAGCGCATAAGCGCGCAAGTCTGGCGCTGCCGCCTTGTCGGCGATGATCGCGGAGTAGATTGCGTCGCGATAGCTCGTCTTGCCGGGGAACAGGTCTGGCGCATTTCCGAGAACATTCGCGCCCTCGCCCGCCGTGTGCAAGGCAAAGCCATCAAAGCCGTTGAGCCGCCAGAAGTCACCGAGGCACAGGCGCGCGCGCTGGTCAGCCGGATTGCGGGCGAGTGTGGCAGCGGTCTGCGCGATGGCGGGACAGGCGAAGCCGTCCGACCATTGGCCCTTGGTGAACAGGCCCACTGGCACGCTCTGCTGGCTGGCAAAGCCCCACAACCCGCCATCGATCTTGGCATCGCCCGGAACCAGCGCCACGTCACGCGCGAAATCGCCGAATGCGCCGCGCGTCAGGTCCTTGTGGAGCAGCGAGAACCGCGCAACATCGCGCTCATGCCCGGATCGGGAGGCATCCCCCGCACTGGCGCGCAGGATCGCCGGACTGGCGATGGTCTGCAGCAGCACCTCGCGGATCGATTGCTCCTGCACCGGCGATCCGGGGGCGAAGACCTGATCGACCCGGCCATCCCTCTGCCAGCGCAGGGCAAGGCCAAGCTCGGCGAGCGGGCGCTGGTGGAAAGGGCTGGCCGCGCCGATCAGTTCGCGCCAGAACCCCGCCTCGTTGGGATCGCGCAAGGCAGAGAGCGCCTGCCCACGCACGATCTGGCGGCTGAAGGCCAGCGGCGTCATCCCCTTGGCCCGCGCCGCATCGGGCAGGATCGAGAGGATCGGCTTTACATTCTCGCCGGCGTAGGAAATCCGCGTTGCTTCCAGCAATCCGTAGACATCGGGGTAGGTCGCCAGCTGCGGCTTGTGCGCAGCAAGCTCTGCGGCAGACAGCCCCACAGTTGGCCCATCGTAGACCGGGCGCATCTTCTTCATGTCGGCCAGCGCCAGCAGCAGGGGCGCCTTGCCCTGCTTTGCCACGACCGCCGCCGCATCCTCGCGTTCAAGCAGCTTGCGGTCGATCTCCTCGACAAGATAGGCCGCCTCGACGCTGGAAGCCGGTGTTGCCTTGAGCAGCGCCTCATAGGTGGCAACCAGCGTATCAGTATCGCCGCCCATCCACGCAACACGCCGCTTCAGGCCTTGCGCGGAGTCTGCATAGCGGCCCTTGGGATAAGCAGCCAGATAGGCATCGATCGCCTTGGCCGCAGAAGTCAGCGCCGCGCGGTCAACTTTCTCCGGCCCGGCAAAATCGCCCCATTCGTCCAGCGAAGTTGCTGTGGCCCGGCGCAGACCGATGCGGATCGGCATGTAGCGCGCCGTCTCGGCAATCCACGGATTGCCCGACCTTGCCAGCGCGGCAAAGCCCGCTTCCGCTGCCGCATAGTCTGCCTTGTGGAAGGCATCGGCGGCTTTCAGGTAAGAGAGGAAGGCGCGGCCCTGCTGGCTGGAAATGCCCGCGTCGTTCCATTCGCCGTCATGGCAGCCCGCTATTGCGCGCAGCGTGGTCAGCGTGGCGCGTTCCGCCGCGGGCACGCCCTTGTCTGCCGCCAGCGCGTCTAGGAAATCGGCGATGCCACCTTGGGCCTCGGTGCACTTGCTCTCGTCGTACTCAGGCTCGGCCACCTCCGGCTCTGGCCACAGCGAAGCGCGCAGGCCTTCCCACGACAGGAACACCTTGCCGAACTGCGGATCGTTCACGTCGACCTTGGCCTCCGCCGGCAGGGCCGCGCCCGGCTGAATGCTGTGCATCAGCATGACCATGTTGATGCGCGTATCGTTGCCGGGGCTGATCAGCGCGCGCCCGGCGCAGTCATACTCCAATGCGCCCAGTTGCCAGCCAGGATAGCACGACGAATCCGCGCAGGCCCACAGCGCCGTGCCAACGCCAAGGCTTCCCAGCGCCACGGCGCCGGCGGTGGAAAGGACGGGATGCTTGGCAAACAGGCGCTTGATCATGCGAGGCAAGGTGGCCCAGCCGCTAACCGCTGCGCAATGGTCTTCATCACATTGTCACACGAACTCGGCCACTTTCGTCTCGGCCGGAGCGAGCGGTGGCCGCCCCCGGATCACGTCGGCGATCTTCTCGGCGATCATGATCGTCGGCGCATTGGTGTTGCCACCGATCAGCGTCGGCATGACCGAGGCATCGATCACCCGCAGGCCGTCGAGGCCGATGACCTTGCAGTCCTTGTCGACCACGGCCATCGGGTCTTCGCGCGTGCCCATCTTCGCGGTGCCGACGGGGTGGTAGATCGTCTCGCCCTTCGCCCGCACCCAGGCGTCGATGTCCGCATCCGACTGCACATGCGCGCCCGGCCAGATCTCTTCGCCGCGATAGGGAGTTAGCGCCTGCTGCCCTGCCACGTCGCGGGCGATGCGGATGCCTTCGCACACCACGCGGCGGTCTTCCTCGGCGGCAAGGAAGTTCGCCAGGATCGCAGGATCGGCGTAAGGATCGGCGCTGCTGAGCGAGACCTGCCCCCGGCTTTCCGGGCGCAACTGGCAGACGTGGATGGTAAAGCCATCGCGCTTGGCCTGGACCTTGGCATGTTCCTGCATGATCGCGATGACGAAGTGGATCTGCAGGTCGGGCCGGTCGAGATCGGGGCGCGACTTGAGGAAAGCGCCGGCCTCCAGCCCGTTCTGCCGCCCGGTGCCCTTGCCGCTCAGCAGATACTGCAGCCCGACCTTCAACTGCCGCAAGCCCTTGATCTCGTTGTAGAGGGAGATCGGCTGCGTGCAGGCCCAGTTGAGCGTGACGTCGAGGTGATCCTGCAGGTTCGCGCCCACGCCCTTCAGCGCATGGACCGGCGCAACGCCCTTCGCCTTCAGCGCCTCGGGATCGCCGATGCCGGACAGCTGGAGAATCTGCGGGCTCTGGAACGCGCCAGCGCAGAGCAGCACTTCGCGCCCTGCCAGCACGCTTTGCACCGGTTTTCCCTGACCAAGCGAATATTCCACGCCTACGGCGCGCCCGTTCTCCACCACGATGCGGTGGACCCGCGCGCCGGTGACGACCGAAAGGTTGCTGCGCGTGCCCGCAATCGGCGCGAGGTAGCCGCGCGCCGCGCTCCAGCGCTGGCCGTCGTGGATGGTCAACTGGTAGCGGCCGAAGCCTTCCTGATCCGCCCCGTTGAAATCGGGCGTAACCTTGTGACCCGCCTGACGCCCGGCCTCGATGATCCCGCGATAGAGCGGATGGTCCGAATTCTCGCCCCAGCTGACCTTCAGCGGCCCGCCTGCACCGTGGAAGGCATCGGCCCCGTCGCAGTTATCCTCGGCCTTCCGGAAATAGGGGAGAACGTCGGCCCAGGACCAGCCCTCCAGCCCCATCTGCCGCCACTGGTCATAATCGCGGGCGTGGCCGCGGATATAGACCATGCCGTTGATGGCCGAGGAACCGCCGAGGCCCTTACCACGGGGATGCCACATGCGGCGGTTGTCCATGTGCGGCTCCGGCTCCGACCAGAAGCCCCAGTTGTGCTTGCTCTTCTGCTTGATCAGCGTGCCCACGCCGGCCGGCATCCGCACCAGCACCGACGTGTTCGCGCCGCCTGCCTCAAGCAGCAGCACCCGCACCTGCGGATCTTCGGAAAGGCGGGCGGCGAGCACCGAGCCCGCGCTGCCCGCGCCGATCACGATAAAGTCGAAAGCGCCTTCGGCCATCATCCACCTGTCCCGATTCCGCATTCATTGCGGTTACTGAGACCGGGGGTAATTAATCGTACGGTTAAACGCAAGTGATCAGAAAGCGGTAGCTCCCCCGTCGACCACCATCGCATGGCCGGTGACGAAGCTTGCCGCGGGAGAGCACAGCCACACCACCGCCTCGGCGATTTCGCTCGCTTGTCCCATGCGGCCCATGGGCGTCATCCCGTCGATCAGCGCCTTCATTTCCGGGTTCTGCACCAACGGCGCGGTCATCGGCGTTTCGATCACGCCGGGACAAACGGCGTTGACGCGAATGCCGGCCTTGGCCCAGCGCAGCGCGCCGTGGCGGGCAAGGCCGACCACGCCGTGCTTGGCGGCGGTGTAGGCTGGCTGTCCGCCATTGCCGACAAGGCCATTGATCGACGCGGTGTTGACGATCGCCCCGCCGCCGCGCTCAAGCATCACCGCCGCTTCCTCGCGCATGCAGCGCATCACGCCGGAAAGGTTGATCGCGATATCGCGCTCCCAGATCGCGTCGTCGTACTGGTCGTCGGTAATGCGGTTGATCCCGGCATTGTTGAACGCACAGTCGAGCCCGCCGAACGTTGCGACCGTGGCCGCGACCATCGCCTTGACTTCGCCCGCGTTGCTCACGTCGCAGCGCACGAACGCGGCCTTGCCGCCTGCGGCCTCGATCAAAGCTACTGTCTCGGCACCGCCTGCCTCGTTCACGTCGCTGACCATGACGCTCGCGCCGGAACGCGCGAATGCTTCTGCCGCCGCACGGCCGATGCCGCCGCCCGCGCCCGTGACGAGTGCCACCTTGCCATCAAGGCCGTAATTGATTGCCATGTCTGGATTTCCCTTTCGAAGGTTCAGGCTGCCGGCGGCTCGGCCAGCGCGATCACCGTCACGCTGCCGTCCTCAGCCACCTGTTCGGTCAGCATCGAGGTCACGCGGCTGACCGTCTCGACGATCCACCAGCGCCCGTCGCGCTTTTCGTAAACGTCGTCGTATTCCACCGCGAGGCGGACGACCTGACGCGGCCCGGTCAGGATCGTGCGGAAGTTGAGCGACCACTGCCCCCTCGCCCGCGTGTCGCTTTCCAGGTCGATCTGCCAGTTGGTGGCGTGGTGGATGTCATAGACGCCCCCGTTGCAAGCCATCTGCTGATAGATGGCGACGAAGGCATCACGATCGTCAAACTCGGGGAAGTTCTCATAGGCGATGCAGATCTTGCCTGGCGCAAAGCAATCGCGCACGTCTTCAACCTGCTTGAGATCGCAGGCCCGCAGGTAGCGCGCCTTCAGCGCCCGGATCGCTTCTTTGTCCTCAAGCGCGCCCAGCCGGCGGGCAAGGTCTTCAAGGCTGGTCGTCATCGCGGCTCTCCCGGGCACAACTTGCATGATTCGGTTTGGGGAAAGGTATAGAGATACGCATTCCTTTGTGAAAGATGCGTTTTGACTATCTGAACGCGTAATAACGGAAAAGCCCCGCCCCTGCGTTTGCAGAAGCGGGGCTACCCAAGGATGGTGCCAGAGGCGGCAGGCCCATCCTCCCCAAAGATCAGAACCTCACGCCCACCGTCACACCATAGGTGCGCGGATCGGCGTAGTAGCCGCCGCCATAGCCGAGCTGGCCGAAGTCGATCGCGCGGACTAGGTTGTGCTCGTCGGTCAGGTTCTTGACCCAGAAGCGCACCGCCGCCTCGCTCCCGGCCAGCGGAATGCGATCGATCGCGACTTGTGCGTCGACAATGTTGCGGTTGTCGCCCTTCAGCACCTCGTTGAACGGCGAGGACAGCACATTCGAGAAGCTGTACTTGCCGTCCTCGTAGGCATAGCTGACGCGGCCGGTCAGGCGCATGCCGTTGTCCGAAAGCGGGAACTGCGCGTTCATTGCGACATTTGCGGTGAACGGCGAGGTGTAGCCCGGCGTGGCATACGCCGCGATGTTGACCAGCGGCTGACCTGCAGCGACCGGAAGCCCGGCGAGGAACTCCTTGTACTTGATGTCGACGTAACCGGCGTTCGCCTCGAAGGTGAAGTTGTCGGTCAGCACGGCCATCAGCTCGGCCTCGATGCCGGTGTAGGTGACCTTGCCGGCGTTCGTCACCTTGGTGGCGAAGGTCCCCGGAGCCAGGTTGGTGATCGGCACAGCGATCGCCAGATCCTTGTACTCGTTGTAGTACCCGGCGAGGTTGAAGCGGACCTTGCGGTCGAACAGTTCCGACTTCAGGCCCACTTCGTAGCTGGTCACGTTCTCCGGCTTGAACGAGGGCAGCACGCCCGCCACTGCCGGGTCCTGCGCGTTGAAGCCGCCCGAACGATAACCGGTGGCGATCCGGGCATAGACGTTGATCTGGTCCGACAGGTCATAACCCAGCATCAGGTTCCAGGTGAACTTGCTGTAGCTGGCGCGGCCCTGCTCGGGCGTGGCAAGCGGGGCGGTGCCGTTCTGGCGGCGCACCATCGACTTGGTATCCCAGGTGTAGCGACCGCCCGCCGTCAGCCGCAGCCCGCTGTCCTTGCCGCCGGGGTAGAACGTCGCCTGCCCATAGACCGCAGTGCTCTCGGCCGTCGCGGTGTAATCGAGCACCGACAGCGTCTGCACCAGACGGTAGCGCGCCGGGTTGGCGGCGACGAACGAAGGGCCGAGCGGGCCGAAGTTGCCGAGGAAGATCGAGTTGGTATCAAGCACGAAGCCGCTGTTCTGCGGGTTGTACTCCGAACCCTTTTCCCAGAAATAGAAGCCGCCGAGCACCCAGTCGAGGCTGTCGCTCTCGTTGCCGATTTCCACTTCCTGGCTGAACTGCTTGTGGCGGCGCTTGTTGTTGGTGTCGAACAGGTTCTGCTGCACGGTCGGCACCGGCGATGCCGCAATGAACGGACGGAAGTTTGCCGGGATCGACGGAATGAACTGGAGCAGGCTTGCCGGCATGCCGTTGAACAGCGACGCCTGCGTGAAGCGCGGCGCGGTGAAGGCCCCTATGCCGTCAAGGTCGGTGACGCTGTCGTTGTTCCAGAAGCGGTAGCCGGTGGTCGACTTCAGGTGGAATACGCCGAAGTCGTTCTGGACCTGCACGTTGTGGCCCCAGGCCTTGTCGGTCGAACGGCTGTTGATGTCATTGCACACCGTACGGCGCCAGTCACGCGTGGGGGTGGCAAGCGCGGCACAGCGCGGATCAAGGAAGTTCACGGTGTTGAGGAACGGCGCGACCGGGGCCTGCTGCGTCACCACAACCGGCACGCCGCCTACCACTTCGGGCGGGCGCACGGCTCCGCTGGCGGCATTGGTCAGCTGGAAATTGATCGGCGAAGCATCGATTTTGCTCCAGTCGAAGATGTACTGGATTGACCCCGTGCCACCGATATCGGCCTTGGCCGCGACGCGGAAGGAATCGCCCTTGCGCGCGCCGGGATCGCGCGCATCGTCGGGCTCGTTGAGGTTGTCGACTGTGCCGTTACGCTGGCGGTGGCTGTAGGTGAAGCTGGTCGAGATGCCGGCGATCTCGCCCGGATCGAGCGTGATCTTGCCGTTGAAGGCGTTGTAGTTGCCGTAACCGGCCTCGGCGTTCAGCTTGAAAGTCTTGGACGGCGCGCGCGAGATGAAGGCGATGCCGCCGCCCGTGGTGTTGCGGCCGAACAGCGTGCCCTGGGGCCCACGCAGCACTTCGACGCGCGCCACGTCGATCACGTCAAGCGCGCTGCCGCCCGAGCGGGCGATGAACACGCCATCGACGTAAAGGCCATTCGCGGTGTCGAGGCCGAAGGTCTCGGTCGCGGGGGTGGGAATGCCACGGATGGAGATGACAGCGGCGTTGGCGTTGGTGGTGCCCTGAACGATGGTCACGTTGGGAGCAAGGCCCGAAAGGTCCTTGGCGTCGCGGATGCCCAGCTTCTCGACCTTGTCGGCGCTGATCGCGCTGATCGCCAGCGGCACGTCCTGCAGGTTCTGCTCGACCTTCTGCGCGGTGACGACGATCTGCTCGAGCTGGCCCTGCCCGTCGACTGCCTGATCGCCAGCGGTCTGCGCCTGTTCCTCGGCTGCGTAGGCAGCGGAACCCAGAGTCATCGTCGCGAGGCTGGCGCCGAGCATGAGCCGCACAGACAGCCGCGCGCAAGTGGTGACCTTCATTCTTACTCCCCTCGAAACCGTTGTTGGCGCGGAAAATAGCTAATGCGTAGAATTTAGCAAGTCGAAATACGCAATCATGCCATATGGCTTAGAATTGCGCCACTTGTAAGAGATATGAGGCCGGTCATTCGCGCAAAAACGCAGTACGCCGATGCGCCACAAGGAAGCCTTGTCAGCGGCAGCCGCGAATCGAAAAACTGGTCCTATGCGGAGTTGAAAGCCGGAAATATCCCACGTTGCACGATTATATTTCCGGTGATATGCAGGTTTGCATAATTCTCGCGGCAATATGATCCGCAAATCGGCAATACGGGAGATTCTGGAATGAAGGGCCTCAAGGGCAAGGTCGGCATCGTTGCCGGCGGCGGGCGCGGCATTGGCGCGGCAACCGCACGGCGCCTCGCCGAGGAAGGCGCCCACGTCGTCGTCGGTGACCTCATGGGCGACTGGGCCCGCGAAGTGGCGGAAAGCATCCGTTCCACGGGCGGCACCGCCACCGGCATCGAGCTTGACGGCACGAAGGCGGATTCACAAGCCGCTATCGTCGCCTGCGCGGTCGAGACCTACGGTGGGCTCGACTTTTACCATTCTAACCTCGCCGGCGGCACCGGGGGCGACAACGACATCCTCGATTGCCCGGAGGAGGTGCTCGACCTCAGCTTCGCCATCAACACCAAGAGCCACTTCCTCGCCACGCAGGCCGCGCTTCCGAAGATGCTCGAACGCGGCGGCGGCGCAATGATCTACACCTCCTCGGGTGCGGCATCGGGCGGCGCTCCATGGCAGGTCGCCTATCCGATGACCAAGAACGCAATCCACGCGCTCGCCCGCCACGTTGCCGCAAAGTTCGGCAAGAAGGGCGTGCGCGCCAACGTGATCTGCCCCGGCCTCGTCCTCACCGAAGCGGTCAAGCAGCACCTGACCGACGAGTATGTCGAGCGTGGCCTTGCCGCCGTGCCGCACCTCCGCCTCGGCCAGCCCGAAGACATCGCCGCCGCCGTGACCTTCCTCGCCTCCGATGACGGCGCTTGGGTCAACGGTCAGGTCTGGCATGTCAACGGCGGCGCGCAGATGCGGGATTGAGCCGCATGGCCGCGACCATGCCGGCAGGCGCCGCCGCCACCCTGTCCACCAGCGGCAAGCCGCTGACCAACCGCTGGCTGGCGCTCACGCTGCTGGTCATGGTCGCGGTGCTCAACTATGCCGACCGCTTCCTGATCCCCGGCCTTGCCCAGCCAATCAAGGCGCACTTCGGCATAAGTGACACGGTGATGGGTGCGCTGATGGGCCCGGCCTTTGCGCTGCTCTACAGCGTCTTCACCCTGCCCATCGCCCGCGCCGCCGACCGCCGCTCGCGCGTGATGATCATTGCGCTCGGTTGCGGTTTCTGGAGCTTCTTCACCCTCCTGTCGGGCCTTGCCACCAGCGCCGAAATGCTGGCTCTGGCCCGCGTCGGCGTCGGCATCGGCGAGGCCGCCTACCAGGCCCCTGCCGCCGCCCTGATCGCGGCCTACTTTCCGGCCAACGAACGCGGGCGCGCCTTTGCCCTGCTCGGCACGGCAATCTATGTCGGCCAGATGGCCGGCCTTGCTGGTGGGCCTGCCATTGCCGCCGCCTCGTCCTGGCAGACCGCCTTCCACGCCCTGGGCATCGTCGGCATCGTCATCGCTATCGCCACATGGCTGCTGGTGCGCGAACCGGCGCGCGACCGCGTTGACGCCGCCACCCCCGCGCTCCCCCTCAAGGACACGATGCGCCTGCTGATCGGCACGCCGTCAGTCATGCTGCTGGCCACGGTGATGGCGCTGGGTTCGCTTTCGGGCGTGACCTTCGGCATGTGGGGGCCTGCCCTGTTCGAGCGCGCCTATGGCCTGTCGACGCAAGCCGCCGGTGCCACGTTCGCGCTGTCGTTCGGGCTGCCCGGCCTTCTGGGCGTGCTCGGCTTTGGCTTCCTCTCGGACAAGCTCGGCAAGGGCGATGCCACCGTCCAGCTCCGCCTTACCGCGCTTGCATTGGGCGGTGCAACGACGACCATCCTGCTTGTCACCTGGAGCGACAGCCTGACCATTGCCCGGTTGCTCGCGGTGCCCTCGGGCCTACTCGGTGGCGGTTGGTCGGTCGGCGTGCTCGCTGGCCTGCAATACATCCTGCCCAACGCCCACCGCGCCACCGGCACCGCGCTGGTCCTGCTGATCTCGAGCATGTTCGCCAACGTCCTCGGTCCGGTCCTTGCCGGCCAACTGTCCGACTGGATCGCCGGAGCCGGCCCGCACGGGTTGCGCATCGGCCTCTCGGTAGCCATCCCCACGGGCTACATCGGCGTCTGGGCCGCCCTGCGCGCCATGCGCTCGCTGGAGCGGGACAAGGCGGCGCTGGCGGGTTAGCGCCGCAGTGCAAGCAGGCGGCGCTGCAACAGGGTCGAGAAGTCGCGCCGCCCGTCTGCGACGATGGCAACCGTCACAATGTCACCCTCAAGGTGGTAAACCACGCGATAGGGGGCATGAAGCACCTGTCGCCAGCGCTTGTCGCCCAGATCGACCAACTCGGGCACTTGCGGCCCGCGCTCCGGATAGTCCGCCAAGCCGTCGACCGTCGCAAGAATCTCCGCGATCAACGCGCGTGCGCCGTCCCACCCTTCGGGCCCTCGCTGCGCCAGACGCTGCTCGAAAATCTGCCTGAGATCGACCCGCGCCTGTTCGGTATAGCGGATCTTCACCTCAGGCATCAGTTGGCCGCTCACCCGTGATGAGGTCAAGCATCCCTTCGGCGGGATGGACGCGGCCCGCCTCCATGTCCTCCTTCGCCAGCGCCAGCAGCTTCAGCAGCGCCAGCGTCTCCTGCATCCGGTAGTAGCTTGCCGCATCCTGCAGCACGGCCTTGGCCTCGCCGTTCTGGGTTATCACCAGCGGCTCGGCACCCTCGTTCAGTTCGCGCAGCACCTCCGCGGCGTTGGCCTTCAGGTAGCTGATCGGCTTGATGCGGCTTTCCAGGCCCATGACACGGCTCCATCCATATTCGGACCGAATGTAGTCCGAATATGGATGGCCAGCAAGCCGCTCTCAATATCCCATCAGGCTCAGCACTTCCTTGCGGCTGCGGTTGTCCTCGAGGAAGGTGCCCATCATCCGGCTCGTCACCATGCCCACGCCAGGGGTGCGCACGCCGCGGCCGGTCATGCAGCCGTGCTGCGCCTCGATCACCACCGCCACGCCGTGCGGACGCAGGTTGTCCCAGATGCACTGCGCCACTTGCGCGGTCAGCCGCTCCTGGATCTGCAGCCGCCGCGCATAGGCGTGAAGCACACGGGCGAGCTTCGATATGCCCACCACCTTGTCACGCGGCAGGTAGGCGATGGCTGCCTTGCCGATGATCGGGGCCATGTGGTGTTCGCAGTGGCTCTGGAACGGGATGTCCTTCAGCAGCACGATATCGTTGTAGCCACCCACTTCCTCGAACTGACGCGCAAGGTGCGCCGCCGGGTCTTCGGCATAGCCCTGGCAATATTCGCGCCACGCCCGCGCCACGCGCTTTGGCGTATCGAGCAAGCCTTCGCGGGCGGGGTCATCCCCCGCCCAGCGGATCAGCGTGGCAATCGCCTGCTCTACCTCGGCAGGTACCTGCGGTTTCTTTCCCATCGCCTCAGGCCGCGAACGCGAACTCTTCGGCCACCGGCTTGGCCATGGCATTGGCGAAGTCGTGGTAGCCCCACGGCCAGGTGGCGGGAATGCCGGTCTTGTCGAGATACCAGCTGGTGCAGCCCGATCCGAAGATCGTCTTCTTCGCCGCCGCGATGCGCCGCGCCTCATAGGCTTCGTATGCCGCTGTCAGCGGCTCCACCGTGCGCGCCTCGCCGCTGCGGACGGGCTCGAGCAGCTGTTCGATGTACTCCCACTGCCGCTCGGCAATGTCGATCAGCGGGAAGTTGCCGACCGGCGCCCCCGGACCGTTGAGCATGAAGAAATTGGGGAAATCGGGCATCGCGATGGCGTAGTGCGCGGTCGGCCGCGTCGCCCAGAATTCGTCGAGCGAACGCCCCTCACGGCCTGTCACTACCGCCGGGCGAATGAAGCTGTCGGCGCGGAAGCCGGTCGCCAGCACCAGCACGTCAAGCTCATGCAGCGTACCGTCCTTCATCAGCACGCCTTCCGGTACGATCCGCTCGATCGCACCCACTTCCACCGAAACGCCGGGGCTCTGCACGCACTCGTAGTATTCCCACGAGTAGATCAGGCGCTTGCACGCGGCGTGGTAATCGGGCCGCAGCTTCTCGCGCAAGATCGGGTCGCGCACGCTCTGCTCCAGGTTCTGGCGGCAGTATCCCTCGATCTCCTGCATCTGCGGGCTGGTGAAGTCGGTCACGCCCTCGGTAAAGCGATAGACCGCCTCCCAGTACTGCGGATCGTTGCGGATCGCCTCGATCAGCGAAGGATCGGCGGCAAAGGCGGCGCGCTGTTCGGCGGTGTATTCGAACTGCACCACCGGCATGATCCATTGCGGCGAGCGCTGGAAGTGCACCAGCTTTGCAGCGCGGCTGCTCAGCGCGTTGACGATCTGGATTCCGGTCGATCCGCAACCGATCACGCCGACGCGCGCCCCGTCGAGCACGGCGCTGTCATCCCAGCGCGCGGAATGGAACGCCTTGCCGGCAAACGTCTCCAGCCCCGGCAGGTCGGGCATCTTCGGGTGATGCAGCACACCAGTGGCCACGATCACCACGTCCGCCTCGTAGGTCGAACCATCGACGATGCCGAGCGTCCACACTTTCGTTGCATCGTCGAAAGTGCACGACGTCACCTCGCTGTTGAACCGGATATGCGGCATCACGCCGAAGCGCTCGGCCACGCCCTTGAAGTAGGCGTGGATCTCGGGCCCGGTGGCGTAGTAGGCGCTCCAGTCCGGGTTCAGGGCAAAGCTGTAGCTGTAGGCGTGCGACGGGGTGTCGCAGGTCAGGCCCGGATAGCGGTTGTCGCGCCAGGTCCCGCCCAGTTCCGCGCCCTTCTCGAACACTGCGAAATCGGCATCGCCGCGCTGCAGCAGCTTGATCGCCGCCATCACGCCGGACATCCCGGCACCAATCACCGCATAGCGCAGCCGCGCCTTCCCACCCGTCTCGCTCATTCTCTTCCCATTCTCGTGAGTGCTTGTTTCGTGCCCGCCAGATCGCCCAGCCCTGCGCCGGCGTCATCACCCAAACGTATTATGCGTATCGGAAGCCGCCATTGATTACGCATCCGTTCGCGCAAACAGCGTAAGCCGTGCATGGACCGGATCGTCCGCCCCGGCCCGCCCGGTGCCCACGCCGTCACTGCCGAAATCATCGCCCTGCGCGGCAGGCAAGTCCTCGGCATGGTCGAGGATGAACGAGCGCCGGGCAAACCGCCACACCCCACTGCGCTGCTCGTAATGGTCGGCATAGCGTCCCCACGCCACGAACTGCCGCTCGCCGTCCAGCGTCAAGTGCCAGGCGCGCGCGGTGATCTCCCCCTGGGCGCGGGTGCCATCCACCGCGAACAGCGCCGACAGCGCGGTGTGCATCGTCGCCTTCCAGTTCGCCATCATGCCCGGCAGCCACGCGATATAGCCATCGACCGGCCCACAATAATACGGCGTGTGATCGTCCACCGCGTCGTCATGGTAGAGCGTGCGCAGGAGTTCCCAGTCGCGCCGGTCGATGCAGTGGCCATAAGCGGTGACGAGATGGCGCAGCGCCTCACGCGTTGCCATCTCGTCCACTCCGATCGGACGCGGCGCCAGCGCCCGCGCGCCAGCCTCAGACACCGAAGCCGCCGCCGACCGAGATCGTCTGCCCGGTCACGTAGTTGCCCCGCGATGATGCGAAATAGACCGCGGCCTGTCCGATGTCCTGCGGCGTGCCCCAGCGCTTCAGCGGCAGCATCGCCTTTACCGCCGCTTCCCATTCCGGGGTAAAGGTGCCCGCCTCCTGCCCGATCTTGAACTGCCCGGCATCGATCACGCCAACCAGGATGGAGTTGGCGCGAATCTCGTGAAAGCCCTCCTCCTTGGCAATGCCCTTGATCAGCGCCTCGTTACAGGCCTTGGGCGCCACCGACAGGCCATCGAGCTTGGGCCACCAATCGTGCCCGGCCGAGCCGAGATGGACGAAGCTGCCGCCACCGCTTGCCCGCATGTGCGGCAGCGCGGCGTGGACGGCGTTGTTGAAACCGAACGCCTCGATCTCCATCGACGTGCGGAACATTTCCTCGGTCCAGTCGGCAATCGCCACCTGCGGCACCACCGGCCCTGCTCCCCACACCACCGTATGCACCCGGCCATGCTGCTCGACCGCATCCGCCAGCGCTGCCTGCACCTGCCCGCGGTCGCGCACGTCGGCGCGGTGGATCGTCGCCTTCCGCCCGAGGGCGGCGATCTCGTCTGCCACCGCGCGGGCCACGTCCTCTTTCGAGCGATAGACCACCGCTACATCGCTGCCCTCGCGCGCGAATTCCAGCGCCACGCCGCGGCCGATGCCGCCGCTGCCGCCGAACACGATCGTCGCTCCGGCCGGAAAAATCTCGCCCATACTCTCTCCCGTTTTCACTTCGCGCTGCACACGCATTATTCCGTTACGCATTTTGTGCATGGTATCGCGGCTGCGGTCAATCATGCGCATTGCAAGCGCATTGCCGGTGGCGCTTGCCCTTGCCGCGCGGTTTTTGTAAGTAACACTAACAATATCATGCAGAGGAGCCGCACAGGTGCAAGACTTCAACGATCAGATCGCGTTCATCACCGGCGGCGCTTCGGGCGCGGGGCTGGGGCAGGCGCAGGTCTTCGGCCGCGCAGGGGCGAAGGTCGTCATCGCCGATATCCGCGCCGAAGCGGTGGAACAGGCCGTCGCCGCCCTCACCGCCGAGGGCATTGCCGCCCACGGCCTGGTGCTCGACATCATGGACCGCGCTGCCTATGCCCGCGCCGCTGACGAGGTCGAAGCCGTGTTCGGCGCCGCGCCCACGCTCCTGTTCAACACCGCCGGCGTCAACAGCTTCGGCCCGGTCGAGAATACTTCTTACGACGATTTCGACTGGATCATCGGCGTCAATCTGGGCGGTGTGATCAACGGCATGGTCACCTTCGTGCCGCGCATGATCAAGAGCGGCAGGCCCGGCCACATCGTCACCACCTCGTCCTTGGGCGGCCTGATGGGCAGCGCTCTTGCCGCGCCGTACTCGGCGGCAAAGGCTGCAGTGATCAACCTGATGGAAAGCTACCGTCAGGGCCTCGAAAAGCACGGCATCGGCGTATCGGTGCTGTGCCCGGCCAACATCAAGTCCAACATCGCCGAAGCCAGCCGCCTGCGCCCCGCCCAATTCGGCCAGAGCGGCTACGTCGAGAACGAGGACTCGATCGCCTCGCTCCACTCGATCCACCAGCACGGCATGGACCCGGTCGAACTTGCCGAACACGTCAAGCGCGCGATCGAGGCCAACCAGCTCTACGTGATCCCCTATCCCGAAGCCAAGGACGGTCTGCGCGCCCACTTCGACCAGATCGTGGAATCCGTTCTCCCCCTTGAAGCCGACCCCGAAGGCGCCCGGCTACGCACCGAAGCCCTGCAGAACTGGGCCGCCGACCGCGCCCGGGTGTTCATGGAAAGGCAGGAGTGACCGGGCAGCTCGAACCTCGAGGCCCCGTTTCCTTGAAAGGAAGCGCGGGGCTGTTCGCGCTTTGAGGCATCAGTCCATCGGCTGCCAGTCGAACGTCAATTCGCCTTCACGGTGGGCGAACCGATTCAAGTGATCGGCGACCACCTGCTGCATCCGCGAGAGATCGCCTTCCCCCGTGATCGTGCAGGTTACCTCGAGGGCCGCATCATCGGCCTTCAAGTCTACTGGCCCGAACGGCAGAGCCACGCGCCCCTGGGTAGGATCGAAAGAGACTTCGAACTTGTGGCCCCAATGCTTGCAGAGTTGCTGCAAGTAGCGGCTGGCGTTTGCGGTTGGGACGGTGGCGCGGCTGGAGGGCATGATGACTCGCTTTTCAAGACTGTTTTCAGTGCATCTAAGATATATCTTTATAGTGCGGTGTCAACCGCCGGTGTGAATTGATGCATGATCCGAGGTTGACGAGATCGCCAAGTCCGTGGCAAGCGCGCCTGCACCACCGGCCAATCAGGCCTGCTGGCCCGAGCGGGTATAGCTTAGTGGTAAAGCTCCAGCCTTCCAAGCTGGCTATGCGGGTTCGATTCCCGCTACCCGCTCCATTTTACATTGCACCCACATGCGCCGACGTCAGCGAAAATCCTGAACTACAGGAGGATGTTCGCGCCTGCTGGCCACTGGCGTTCGCGGCTATCCAGCCGCAGCGAGGTAAATTGAGGTTTTTGGGGCGTATGCTCCGTCAAGTCTATCCGGTTGAGGGCAAAGCCAAAGTTTGCGCTGCTGTCGAACGACTGCTGGATCCGGCAAAAACGCATCATCGCGTATCAGCAGCGGCCTTACGTCCAACGCTTGCAGATAGCATTCAACAGCCCATTCTGAATGGAGCGACAGGTCCTGCCGCTCCATTACTCCTTCAAACCGCCCTCACCCGCAGTTCGTCAAAGCTGTGGCGCACCAGCAAAGTCCCATTCCGCCAGACCGGGCGGAGCAGGTTGGCGGCGTCAGCCACTTGCTCCATCCGCCGCGCCACCATGCGGCCTGTTTCGAGCACCACAGCCTGTCGTCCCGCCTTGCTTGCCTTGCCTGGGTCGGTGGCTGGCGCCTTGGCCACATCATGCCAAACACCGGCGGCATCAAGCATAGCGTTGGCCTTCATCGCAAAGCGCAAGGTGTCGCGGTTGACCTGCTGGAGCAGGCCACCACCCATGCCGAAGGCGATGTTGTCGATGGCGAAGCCTTCCTCGATCAGCCGATCGATCAGACGGGCAATCGTGGCAGGCGTCATGCCATCGCCCTGGATCACGCGGACGTGGGGATCGAGCACGCGATAGCCCTTGGCGTTGACCGTGCCGCCGAAGGCCTCCCACAAGGTCTTGACTGCCCGCACCGGGGTTTCCACCGGGTCGCCACTGTCGGGCCGGACGACGAGCGTGCCCTTGCGCGCCAGCACCTTGTCGCGCAGGCTCCCGCCCCAGATTCCAGTCAGCGCCGCATCGAGGTCGTAGCTGTCCGAGACCACGGCGACGACCTTGCCTTCACCCTCGAAGGCGTCGAGCATGTTGGCATAGGCCGCTTCCTCGCGCTCGCGCCCCCAGCTGGTCATCGTGCTGTGCTCGGCCGCCGGGATCGAGAAGCCGGCCATGTCCGCGCCGTAGTAGCGACGGGCGGCGATCAGCCCTTCCATGGTGTCGGTGCCCATGAAGTTGACAAGGTGGGCCATCCCGCCAAGGCCTGCACTCTCGCCGCTGCTGGTGCCGCGGGCGCCGAAGTCGTGCAGCTTGAATGGAAGCTGGCCGTCCACATCCTCGCTGGTCTTCTCGAGGCCCGCGCGGATGATCAGCCGGCACTGGCGGCTGAGCGTGGCGACTGTGGTCGGATACCAGATGGCGCGGAGCAGCGCGGTCTCGATGAAGGTCGCGAGCCATGGCAGGCGTGGGTCCGTCGTCTCGACCTGCACCATGGGCACGCCGGTCGGCACGATCATGCCTTCAGGCAGTGCGCGGATCTCGATTGGCAGGTAGCCGCCATGTTCGTCGAGCACGATCTGCCAGCCCTTGCGATTGAAGGGCACGCCATGCGCGGTGCAGACTGCCTCGGCCTCGTCGATGTCAGCCTGGGTGATCGGCCGCCCGAGATAGTCCATGAGGTAGGGCTGCAGGCCCATGAACAGCACTTCGTCGGCAAAGTCGTTGGGCCGCGCCTCGATATAGGCGCTGATCGCGCGGGTCTCGGGCGGGTACTGCAGGAAGTGGCTGTGCTTGTAGCTGTCGGTTGCCAGGATCAGGTTGGTCATGATGTGAACTCCTCACATTATCGCCGGGTGCAGGACTCCCCTGCGCGGCGCTTCCGTCTTCAAAGGTCGGCCATTTCCTCGATGATGGCCCAGTGGTCCTCGAACAGCATTTCAGGCGACAGATCGCCAAAGCGGTACCACTGCGCGTGCGCCGCATCGTCACCACCCTTCACGCTGAACAGCTTGCGACGTTCGGGCAGGCGGAACAGGAAGGCGTGGGTGATGATACGACCACGCAAGGAACGGTTTGGCGCATCGAACACCCGCGTGCGCGCGTCCTCGATGAAGCTGGCGAGCATCGCCGGCGGGATCTGGCCCTTGCCGTCGCTTATCGCGGTCTCCTCGCGCAGCTCGCGGATGGCGGCGTCGCGAATGTGCTCGGACGGATTGACGAAACCGCCCGGGAGCGCAAGCAGGCCCTTGCCCGGTGCCCGTCCCCGTTCGACCAGCAGGATGTGGCCCGACTGGACGACGACCGCATCAGCGGTAACGAAGGGCCCCTTCCCCCACTGCGCAGGATAAGCCGCCAGAAACTCGGCTTCCTCAAGCAGCGCCTTGAACGTCTCTTCCAGCATGAACTCGCCCAGGAAATCTGCGACGCCTGCAGAGAGGATGCTGGCGGGCACTTCAGGGATGCGCTGGAAATAGCGCTGGCGCACATCGCTCGACGAGAAAGTGCCGTACTGGCTCTCCACCTGAAGGTTCTCCCACTCCGGGAACAGTTTGAGGTAGTAGGACGAGGCGTCCTTGCCATAACCCGCCAGAGCCACGCGGAAGTCGCTGAGCCCATGGTTCTGGAAGCCGTGGCCATTGCCATGCTCGAGCACCAGGGCGCGGACCTTGCGCTGCACTTGCGTGACCCAGGCCGTATCGGAATAGAGGTGATCGTCGATCGGCGCGATGATCAGGCGGCCTTGCGCTACCTCATGCCGGAAGGCGGAGCGCAACATTGCCTCACGTTCGGCGTAGGTAAAGGGATTGCGCGGATCTCGTGCGACATTGGCCGATCCCACCAGCACGATCAGCCGCTCGACCTGCTCAAGCGTGCGCGCGATGACGTGTTCGTGGCCGATGTGCAGTGGCTGGAAGCGTCCAATGAAGACGCCGAAATCAAACTTACTCATATCCGAGGCTCCCCCAGATGATCGTAGCGAGGCGGACTCCCCGACTCGCTGCAACCTTATGCGCATTGGACTTATATCCAGTCAAGATATAAGATGGACGTCATGAGCCATCCACCCTTCGCCGTCACTGTTGACCTTGTGCTGATGACCGTCGCCGACGGTATTCTGTCGGTCCTGCTGCAGCGGCGCGTCGAGGAACCATTTGCCGACCAGCTTGCATTGCCGGGCGGGTTCGTTGGCATCGAGGAGGCGCTGGACGATGCCGCAAGGCGCGTGCTGGTGGGCAAGGCAGGCGTTGCCGCGCAGGACAGCGCATGGTTGGAGCAACTCTACACCTTCGGCGATCCGCAGCGCGACCCACGGATGCGCACAGTCAGCATTGCCTACTTCGCTCTGTTACCACATGCGGTTCTGGAACGAGCCGTTACATCGAAAGCCGATCTCGCGCTACGCCCGGTCACAGAACCTTGCGAGCCGCTCGCATTCGACCACGCCGCCATCATCGCCGCAGCGCACGAGCGGCTCCGCGGCAAACTCGACTACACGCCCATCGCCTTCGCGCTGCTGCCTGACCTCTTCACTCTGCGCGACCTCCAGGCCGTCCATGAGGCCATAATCGGCACCACCTTCAACAAGCCCGCCTTCCGCCGCCGCATGCTCGACACGGGATGGATCGAAGCGACTGGCGAACGTGAAACCGAGACGCCATTCCGCCCAGCAGAGTTGTATCGTCAGCGTTGATTGCGTTGCCCGGGTGTCATCGCCGACACAGCCTCCTGCACGCGATCCCATGCCGCTTCCGCAGGAGCTTTCTCGCCCAGCATGGCGAAAGTGCCATTCATCGCAAAGACGCAATGGCCGTGGACCGAGGCCAGCAGCGACCTGGTGAGCGCTTCGGCATCGCCCTTCCGCGACGGAGCCAGGGCAGCGTGCACCTCGGCTACCACGATGTCAAAAATGGCGCGCACTTCGTCCTGATAGCGTTCGGGCGGCGCTGCATCCTCAGGCAGGCGGAAGTCGTAGATGGCGGCCCAGGCGTGGCGGTGCGCGGTGGCGAACTCGAAATAGGCGGCGATGGCCGCTCGCAGCCTGTCCTGCTCCACTTTTTCAAGCCTTCGGACCAGATGATCGCGCCAAAGGGCAAGAGTGCGGCCGTTTATAGCCAGGATGAACGCATCATAGCTTCCGAACACGTTGTAGATCGTACCGATGGAGTATCCGATCCGCTTGGCAACTTCGCGCGCTGAAAAATGAGCGAAGCCAACCTCGTCCATGTGCCGATGGCCTGCTCCTACAGCAATTTCGCGCAATTCCTCGCGGCTGTGATCCGATCTGCGTCCCATGCCCTCGAAACTAGCCACGAAAATGAACACTGTCCAATAATTTAATTGAACACCGTATATTTTTGCGATAGCACTGCGAATCAGATGGGGGGCCAAGGGAAAATGCGCCTCTTAACCTCGCCGGAACCCACGCTCCGGTATGGCAGCATCGAACACGCGAAAGGTGCCTATGTCGTCTCACGATTTCAGCTTGCTGACGAAGCGCCGCTTCGGCCCAATCTTCACGGTCCAGTTCCTTGGCGCGTTCAACGACAATCTCCTGAAGTTCGCGATGCTGTTCCTGGCGAACTTCGGCATCTTCGCGACAGATCCTGCGAATGCAAAGTTGCTGGCAGCTGTGGCAACGGGCCTGTTCATCCTGCCCTATTTCCTGTTCTCGGCGCTTGCCGGGCAGCTCGCCGATGCAGTGGACAAGGCGCGGCTGATCCGCTGGATCAAGGGCGCCGAGGTCGCCATCATGGCCGCGGCGCTGGCCGGATTCTGGTTCCTGTCGATCCCGCTGCTGCTCACCAGCCTGTTCCTGATGGGCCTGCATTCCACCCTGTTCGGCCCGGTCAAGTATTCGATCCTGCCGCAGCACCTGCATGCGGGCGAAGTCATGGGTGGCACCGGGCTGATCGAGGGTGGCACCTTCCTCGCCATCCTCGGTGGGCAGTTGCTGGCAGGCGTAGTCCCGCCATGGGAAGCAGGCCTTGCCGCCTTCGGAATCGCAATCCTCGGTTTCGGTATGAGCCTCGCCGTGCCCGCCGCCCCGCCGAGCGGTTCACTTCACACGATTGATCGGAATCTGTGGCGCGGCACGAAAGCCATTCTGGCCACGGCGCGGGAAGGTCGCGGCGTCTGGCTTTCGATCCTTGGCATCTCTTGGTTCTTCGCTGCTGGTGCAGTTCTGGTCAGTGAATTCGCCCCTCTCGTCTCGGGCACGCTCGCCGCGCGGCAGGACGTCGCCACGCTGTTCCTGGTGGTCTTTTCGATCGCGATCGCTGTCGGCTCGCTGATCGTCAACCGCTTGCTGAAGGGTGAGGTTTCGGCGCGCTGGGTGCCGCTTTCCGCCCTGATCCTCGCCTTTGGACTGATTGACCTATGGATCGCGACCAGCGGCTTTGAAGTCCGTACGGCAGGCGCCTCCACCGCGCAGTTCCTCGCCACCCCCGGCGCCTGGCACATCCTGATTGACCTTGCCGTGATCGCAGCTTCGGGCGGCATGTTCATCGTGCCGCTCTATGCAATCCTTCAGGTCGCCAGCCCGGAAGACAAACGCTCACAGATCATCGCCGCCAACAATGTCGTCAACGCCGGCCTCACCGTGTTGGCGGTGCTGGCGATAACGGGTCTGCTCGCTGCTGGCGTCGATGTCCCCGGCCTTATCGGTGCGCTGGGCTTTGCCACGCTGTTCGTCGCTCTGGCTTCGGTCTGGCTCCTGCCTGAAACGCTGTTCAAGGATGTGATCCGCCTGACCTTGCGCGTGCTCTATCGCGTTGAGGTTTCGGGCATGGAGCACATGCCAAAGCCGGGCGAGCGGGCCGTGGTCGTCGTCAACCACGTCAGTTTTCTTGACGGCGTGCTGCTCGGCGCATTCCTGCCTGGCAAACCGACGTTCGCGGTCAACACCCAGATCGCACGTTCGATCTGGATCAAGCCCTTCCTCAAGCTGTTCCGCGCCTTCCCGGTCGATCCCACCAACCCGATGGCTGCCAAGGCCATGGTCAAGGCGGTCAAGGAGGGGCGCACCCTCGTCATCTTCCCCGAAGGCCGCATCACCCGCACCGGTGCGCTGATGAAGGTATTCGACGGCCCCGGCATGGTAGCCGACAAGGCCGACGCCCCGATCATTCCGGTGCGCCTCGATGGCCCACAGTACACGCGCTTTTCCCGCATGCAGGGCAAGGTCCGCCTGCGCTGGTTGCCCAAGATCACGCTCACCGTCCTGCCCCCGCGCCGCTTTGCGATCGAAGGCGAAATGACCGCGCGCCAGCGCCGCGCCGTGGCCGGTCGTCGCCTCTATGACGAGATGAGCGCGATGATGTTCGCGACGTCCGACACCGACCGCACCCTGTTCTCCGCCCTGTGCGAGGCGCGGGCAATCCACGGCGGTAAGGCGCTGGTCGTGGAAGACGTGAAGCGCGAACCGCTGAGCTACGACAAGCTCTTTGCCGCCACCACCGTGCTGGGCAAGCGCCTCGCCCAAGGTACCGCACCGGGCGAGGCCGTCGGCCTGCTGATGCCCAACGTGAATGGCGTGGTCGCCGCCTTCTTCGCACTGCAATCAATCGGCCGCGTGCCCGCCATGCTCAACTTTACAGTGGGTGTCGCCAACATGCGCTCGGCCTGCATGACCGCTGCGATCCGCACCGTGGTCACTGCCCGCGCCTTCGTGGATCAGGCAAAGCTCCACGATGTCATCGCCGCTCTGGAAGCTGACGGTCTGCGCATCATCTGGCTGGAAGACGTCGGCGCAACAATCGGCGCATTCGAAAAGCTGCGCGCGCTGCTGGGCGCGGGGCGCGCCGAAAAGCGCCACCTGAAGCACCGCATTGCCGCTGAAGCCCCTGCCGTGATCCTGTTCACCAGCGGCTCGGAAGGCGTGCCCAAGGGCGTCGTCCTGACCCACCGAAACCTGCTGTCGAACTGCGCCCAGCTCGCCGCGCGGATCGATTTCAACGCCAGCGACATCGTGCTCAATGCTCTGCCGGTGTTCCATTCCTTCGGCCTTACCGGCGGTACGTTGCTGCCTTTGCTCAGCGGTATCCGGGTGGTGCTCTACCCCAGCCCCCTGCATTACCGCATCGTCCCGGCGCTCGCCTATGACGCAAATGCCACGATCATGTTCGGCACCGACACCTTCCTGTCGGGCTATGCCCGCATGGCCCACGGTTACGACTTCTATTCGCTGCGCTACATTTTTGCCGGTGCGGAAAAAGTGCGGGACGAAACGCGCAAGACTTATGCCGAGAAGTTCGGCCTGCGCATTTTCGAAGGCTATGGCGCCACCGAGGCCGCCCCGGTCATCGCGGTCAACACGCCGATGCATTTCATGGCTGGCAGCGTCGGCCGCGCCTTGCCTGCGGTCGAGACGAGGCTCGAAGCGGTGCCCGGCATTGCCGAAGGCGGCCGCCTCTTCATTCGCGGGCCAAACGTCATGGCGGGGTATTACCTTGCCTCGGCTCCGGGCAAGCTGCAGCCGCCACACGAAGGCTGGCATGATACCGGTGATATCGTGACCATCGATGAAGCCGGTTTCATCACGATCCGTGGCCGGGCAAAGCGCTTTGCCAAGATCGGCGGCGAGATGGTCTCTCTCCCGGCGGTCGAAGGCTACGCCGCAAAGTGCTGGCCGAGCTTCGACCATGCCATCGTCACACGGCCGGATCCCAAGAAGGGCGAACAGCTTGTCCTCTTCACCACTGCGCCGGGAGCAGAGCACAAGGCCCTGCAGGCGTGGGGCCGTGCCAACGGCGTCACCGAACTGATGATTCCGCGCGATATTCGCGTGGTCGATGCGCTCCCCGTGCTCGGCACCGGAAAGCTCGATTACGTCACGATGGGGGAAATGGCGTTGCAGCCAGATGCACCCAACAGCGAGCCTGATGCCGAACTCGAAGCAGCCGAACAGGCCTGACAAAGCCAAACTGAACGGTGTATAATTTTAATTAGACATCGTTCAGTTTTTGAAGCATGTTCCCGGCATAGGGGATGCATGACGATGATCAGCCGATTCGCCATAGCTGGATGGGGCAGCTACCGCCCGCGGGAGGTGGTTGCGTCGTTGGATCTCGATCTCCGGCATGGCCAACATCCGGGCTGGACGGAACGCGAATTCGGCATTGTCGCACGCCATGTCGCCGCGGCCGACGAAACGACCTCTATGATGGCCGCATCGGCCGCGCGCATGGCGCTTGATCGCGCTGGTTGGGATGGTCCGCCCGATGTGATCATCGGCGGATGCGGCGTGATGGAGCAGCCCATTCCGTCGACTTCGGCGATGGTGCAGGATCGGCTCGGCCTCGGCCGATCGGGCGTACCGTGCTTTGACGTGAACCAGACCTGCCTGTCTTTCGTGACCGCACTTGATGTTGCAGGGATGGGCATCGCCACCGGGCGCTGGCGCCGGGCGCTGGTCTTCGCCAGTGACATTGCATCTGCAGGGCTCGACCCCGCAGATGCCAAGACACGTTCGATCTTCGGTGATGGCGCCGCAGCCCTGGCCATCGAGGCTTGTGACGAACCCGACCGCGGCATCTGCTCTGCTGCCAGCGTGACACAGGGCGCGCATCATCGACTCGCGCAGTTGCGCGCCGGCGGCACCCGGCTGCGGGTGAGTGAGGGGTATGATGCGCTGACCGCCGGATCGCACTTCGAGATGGATGCTTTCGGCATTTTCAAGGCCGCAGCAAAGGCCCTGCCGGGGGTCATCAACCGCGCACTGGCTGACGCTGGTCTCGCCCAGGAAGACATTGCCTGCGTCGTCTGCCATCAGGCGAGCGCACCCGGGGTGGCCCATGTCAAACGCCTGTTTGCCCCGCGCTGCGACCGCGTGATCGATCTTTTCGCGACGACCGGCAATCAGATTGCTGCATCAATCCCGACCGTGCTGGCCCATGCGCTCGAGACTGGCGCCGCGCGGCAGAGTGACGCCGTGCTGCTGCTCGGCACCGCAGCCGGGATCAGCGCCACCGCCATGGTTCTCCGGCTTTGAGCAGGCGTCGCATCCTCGTCACCGGAGCAACTGGCGGACTCGGCCTCGCCATTGTGAGGGAAGCATTGGCGAGAGGTCACCAAATCATGGCGACGGGCCGATCGCATCAGGCGGGCGCCAGGCTTCGTGCGATGGGGGCTGAATTCGTCGCTATGGACCTCGTCACACAGTACGCTTGTCTTCCAACGCTGATCGACGGTTGCGACAGCGTCATCCACGCTGCCGCCCTTTCAGCCAGTTGGGGCAACCGGCGGGACTTCGTCGCCGCCAACATCACCGCGACGCGCAGATTGCTCGAGGTCGCCGGCGCCGCGGGCGTGCAACGCTTTGTCTTCGTTTCCTCGCCCTCTATCTTCGCGGCATTTCGCAACCGCCTCTCCATCGGCGAGGCCAATGCACCCACGCACCCGCTCAATGCCTATGCCCTGACCAAGCTTGCGGCCGAACGTCTGGTCCTGGCCGCACGCGACGACGCGATGGCCTGCTGTGCCATCCGTCCGCGCGCCCTCGTCGGCGAAGGGGATCGGGTGGTTCTGCCACGCCTTGTCGAACTTGCGCAAAGGGCGCGCATGCCCCTGCCCGGTGGCGGCAGGGCGCTTGTCGAAATGACCGATCTCAGGGACGCGGCCTGGGCAATATGCGAGGCAGAACATCGCGCTTCGGCACTGCGTGGCCGGGCGATCAACATCTCGGGCGGCCAACCCCTTTCCGTGCGCGACATAGCGATGGGGCTTGCGACAAGCCTCGGCACGTCCCCCAAACTGGTCACGGTGCCGATCGGTCTTGCCCGGCTTTTGGCGATTGCTCTGGAAGCCTTTGCCCGGCTTGCAGGCGCCACCAAGGAGCCTGTACTGACCCGCTACACCCTGGCCACTCTGGGCTGGTCGCAGACATTCGATCAGGAACCTGCGCAGCGCCTGCTTGGCTACCGCCCCCGGCACAATGCCTTCGAAAGCCTGCTGGCGGAGGCGCGCAAGCTCGCTGTCAATCGAGGTGAGCCATGATCCGCGTCGGCTTCAGGTGGCTTGAGCGCGGATCGTGTCGCCACCCCGAGGGCATGACCATCGCCGGCGGCAGCCTCTGCGCTGTCGAATTTCCGGCAATGGTGGGCGTGATCGAGCATCCGGCGCTTGGGCTATTCCTGTTCGATACCGGTTATGACCCTGCCTTCATCGCAGCGACGCGGCCCTTCCCGGAGCGCTTCTACCGTTGGACAACGCCGGTTTCGATCGGCGAGGCGGAGCGTTGGCAGGTCTGGCTGCAGCACCACCGCATCGACGGGGCAGCGATTGCCGGGACCATTGTCTCGCATTTCCACGGCGATCATGTCGCGGGCTTGCACCATCTCGCGCACTTGCCGGTCTACTGCGCCCGGGCCGGCCTCGATGCCCTTCGCGGGAAAGGACGGATTGCGCGCGTCCGAAACGGCCTGTTGGCCGAACTAGTGCCGGACAATGTCGATGCAATGGCCCGCTACTTTGAAGATGCCCGTCCGGTTACCCTGCCAAGTGCCTTCGCACCCTTTGCGCAGGGGCACGACATTCTCGGCGATGGCAGCCTTCTGGCGGTTGAACTGCCCGGGCATTGCGCCGGACATTGGGGTCTGGCCTTCGAGACACGGCAGGGGCAGCCGGTATTGCTCGCTGCCGATGCGGTCTGGTCCGGACGGTCCATCGCAGAACGACGAGCGCCACCGCGCCTGACCACCGCACTGCTCGGCAATACGCGCCGCTATCGCGAAACGCTGGACCTGCTGTGCAGCGCGGCGCATCGCAATCCTGAACTGGCCATCCTGCCATCGCATTGCGCCAGCACCGCCCGCGCCTTTCGCGGTGATGATGATGCGGCTTGAACGCATTGCCGCCTCATGGCTGCGCACGCGCCGCGCGATGTCGCTCACCCCGCAAGACCTTGCAAAACACAGGCGGCGGCTGTGGGTGGACCTTCAGCCAGCACTGGCGAGAACTCCGGCGCTTGCGCCCTTCGCGGGTGCGCCGCTCGAAGCTTTTCCAGTAACGCCGGTACATTCAATGCGTCAGGATTACGGCGCGTGGAACAGCCTCTCGCTCAGCGACGAGGCCCTTCGCCGCCTGGCCGATGCTGCAGAAATGGAGCCGCAAACCGCAGGCCTCAGCGCAGGTTGGTCAACCGGCAGCAGCGGCGCCACGCGGGGACTGTTCGTGGCGACGGCTGCCGAACGTGCGGACTACATCGGCCAGAGTCTTGCGCGCCTCCTGCCGTTCTCCGCCCTGCTGCGCTCGCAGCGCCTTGCCCTGCACTTGCGGGCCAGCAATGCGCTGTACAGCGATGCGGCCCGCAGAAGACTGCGCTTCGCACACTTCCCGATAGAGCTTGCGGTCTGCGATAGCGCCAAGGCCCTGCAAGACTATGCCCCGACAATCCTGATCGCTCCGCCATCGCGGTTGATCGGGCTGGCCTGCCTAGGCGCCACACTTCCAACCTTGCGCCATCTGTTTTTCGGCAGCGAGCCGATGAGCAGTGGCGAGCGCGATCTGGTTACCGCGCATTTCGGCATCAGGCCAAGGTCGATCTTGCAGGCGACAGAGGGCTTTCTGGGAGCCGAGTGTGCCGCAGGCCGTCTGCACCTTAACGATCACTCGCTTGAGATTGAAGCGGAACCCGTCGCGGGGACTCGCGGCTTCCGTCCGATCATCACCGATCTCAGGCGCCACAGCCAGCCGATCGTCCGCATTGCAGGCGACGATTATTTCGAGTGGGGTGAGCAGAACTGCCCATGCGGATTTGCCGGGCGCGTGATCAGGCCGGTCGAGGGACGGGTTCAGGACATATGGCGCTTCGGAGGCAACTGCATCACCCCGCCTCAGGTCATCGCCGCGGTCGAGAGCGTATTGACGCCGCAGCAACAGTGGCAAGCTTCGGCAGACCGACACGGGATATGCCTGGCAGTCGGATCGCTTTGTCCGCCAGACCGTGCTTTGCAGGCTCCCACCAAGCTTGAGCACCTCGTCGGCCGGAAACCGGTAGTGCGCCACGACTTGCCCGACTGGCACGGACCAAAGCGCCGCAAGGTGGTGTGGCGCGATGGCTAGGGCAGTACTTATAACCGGGGCAAGGGCCGCCGCCGCACTGGATCTCGCCCGCGCGTTCGTGGCCGAAGGGTGGGACGTTCATCTGGCCGATTGCGTAACTTCGCGCATGGCCCGCTGGTCACGCCTGCCGGTGCTACACCATCGCTACCCTTCGCCCCGCTCCAGTGCAGCGGAATTTCGCGCAAGAATCGCTGAACTAGTCGAACGTCACAGCATCGCGCTCGTCGTGCCCACGTGCGAAGAGGTGTTTCACCTCGCCGCGCCGGCGATGCGCGATGCGCTTTCGGGCAGGCTCCTTGCCCCTGATCTGGTGACCTTACGCCAATTGCATGACAAGCTGGCCTTTGCCACCTCCTGCGGCACTTGGGGCCTCAAAGCCCCCGAAAGTCACGCGATCGAAAGCGTCGAAGAGCTGGCGGCATTCCTGGCCAGCAGCCGCGACTGGGTGTTCAAGCCCCGCTTCAGCCGCTTCGGAGATCGCACGCTGATCAGCCCGAGCGCGGCAGAACTGGCGTCATCCCCGCAGATCGCCACGGGCGGCTGGATGGCGCAACGTCGGATCGCGGGTGATGAGGTGTGCTTTCATGCTGTCGCCTGTCATGGGGTGTTAACCGGGTTTGCCGCATACCGCTCCCACTGGCGGCTTGGCGGCGGCGCATCTTATGCCTTCGAGGCGGTGGGCAGAGGCCGTTCAGAACATCTACGCGATATTGCAGCAGCAATCGCCCAAAAAGCCGGCATGCATGGGCAGTTCGCCTGCGACGTCCTGTTCGACATCGCCGGAGAGCCATGGCTCCTTGAATGCAATCCCCGAGCCACCAGCGGAATTCACATCCTGATCGCGCAAGACGCAGCTTCGGGCGCTCTGTCCGGCGAGGTGCAACCCCCACCCATCGACGACAGTCGGCCAATATTCCTAGGACCAGCGATGTGGGTGCTGGGACTGCCCTTGGCCATCAGGACCGGGCGATTGCGCGAATGGTGCGTCACGATCACGAAAGGTCGCGATGCCATCTCCCGCAGGGGAGATCGCGCTCCGGCGCTGGGAGCACTGGTCGATGCGGCGGCGTTTGCATTCAAGGGTCTGGCCATGGGCATATCGACCAATGCCGCGACCACTTGCGATATCGAATGGAATGGGGAGGATCTGGCCTGATGGCCTTTCCCGACGCAGTAACCGATGATTGGCACATGGTTGCCCTTGCGAAAGATATTCGCGGCAGCACCGTGCGCAAGGTCATGCTGTGCAATACGCCGATCGCACTGTTTCGAAGCGCCTCGGGGATCGCCGCACTGATCGATCGCTGCCCGCACCGCAATTACCCGCTATCCGAAGGGCGGGTCGAGAACGGAACCCTGTCCTGTCCCTACCATGGTTGGCGGTTCGCAGCCGATGGCCGCTGTGTCGAAGTGCCGGGCTGTCCTTCTGCAGCATTGCCGCAAGCGAAACTGGCCGCGCAGCCCATGCGCGTGGTCGAACGGGCTGGTGCCGTCTTCGTCAACTTGAGTGATGCCGCGCCTGACGAGCCGAACCTGCCGCCCGACTTTGACAACCCCGAACTCGATCACTTCTGGTGGCAGCAGGGCACATGGCAGGGCCGCGCCTTCGATGCCATCGAGAACGTCATGGATCCGTTCCACACCGGCCACCTGCATCACGGCTTCATCCGGCGTCGGGATCGCCGCCTTCCGGTGAGGCTCGTCGTCACCA
Source organism: Novosphingobium sp. ERW19 (assembly GCF_012641315.1). Lineage (NCBI taxonomy): Bacteria > Pseudomonadati > Pseudomonadota > Alphaproteobacteria > Sphingomonadales > Sphingomonadaceae > Novosphingobium > Novosphingobium sp. ERW19. Next base: position 169,194 of record NZ_JABAIC010000005.1, on the reverse strand, counting down.
GCCATGGTGACGGCATCGAAATGGCGATCGAACAGGACGCGCCCGACCTGGGCCTGATGTCCCGCTTTCTGGAACGCGACCGGCAGCGCAGCATCTCTCGCTATTATCCACCAACCATCGTGCAAGCGCGCTGGGAAGGACACACCGGATTGACGCTGTGCGTGACGGCGATCTTCACACCGGCAACCGATGGCAGCTTCACGCCTTTCGCGCGCTTTTCCACGCGGAGAGGCTTTGCTCCGGGCTGGCTGAAACAGGCTGCGATCCGACTGTTCCTTGCGCCCGTGGTCGCACAGGACCGCAAGGCGCTGGCACGTCAGCATGCGACCATGGCGCTGTTCGGCAATCCCCGCTTTGTCGAAGGGCCCGGCGATATTCTCGGCAACAGGTTGCAACGGCTGTGGTCAGGTCAGCACGTACCGCCCGGTGCGGACGAAGGTGTGACGGCAGAACTCTGAGTTCTTATGGGATTTCGACTGTGCCGCGATTGCGGAAATCACGGTCGGCGCCTTTCAAAACACGAAGCAGTCGCACGCTGGGACAATCACTCCCTATCTGTCGGCGCGCGCCAGATATCCCATTTGGAGTGTTTCCCCGGGGAAACATTCCAAGATGGCGACTCCGGCCATCGCTGAACTGGCCCACAGTGGTTCAGAATTAGACATAGGCGCTGAGCGGTCTCTCAAACCGGCCCTTATGCGCCGCCCGATCCAAGCGCATCGGTCCATGCGGTGATGCCGTCCACGCGCAACGGCTCCATGTCTAGCGGCCGCATGACGCTTAGCATGCCGTACCAGCCGCAGCCTGCCTCACCGGCATGGACCTCGCGGTCGCGTTCGGCGAGGATCTGAACTTCCACGTGATGCCGCTCGATAAGTTCGGCCAGTTGCGCGGCACCGGCAGGTGATAGCTTGACGGTCTCGGCGCTGTAGACGGTTTCAGGCTGCGAATAATCAAGTTCAAAGAACGTGCGCTTCATGTGAACCTCGAACAAGGCGCGCAAAGGTTGCTTGCGAAAGACCAGGGCGCGGTCGACAAGCGGGCGCACCCGTCCGCTGCGCAAGCGGTCGATCAGAGCAAGACGTTCAAGCCGGTCGAGAGCGGCATCCATCGCTGCAGCCGGGACATTGAAGTCTGCAGCCACTTCCTCTGCCGACACGCCGCCCAGCAAGGCCATGAACAGGAACGAGAGGAAGATGTTGGTCGACAGCGCCTTCTCCTGCGCCAGCGTCAGCTCGTGCGCGAGATCGCCGGGGCACTCCTCTGCCTCCCTTGCGAGGTCGCCCAGCACCAGCCCGCACAGCTGGGCCATGCGCTCCAGCCGGTCAATGGTGAGTCCCTTGCCCGCCAGCCAACGCTTCACGGTGGCCTCGCCAACACCCAGCTCCCGCGAAAGTCGTAAAACAGTCCATCCATCTTTGCGCAAATGACGGCGCAGCGCGGAAATCATCGCCAATGCGGTAGGCTCGTATCGCGTCATGATCCGAATTAGATAACAGGATGATCCGTTTGGCAAGAGCCCGTCTTCGCACATTCGCCCCCATGCATATGCTGCTCCCAACGAACAAGATTCTGCGGACGATGCTGCGCAACATGCAGCAATCCAACGGACCCAACGGGAGAATGAAATGACCGACATCCTCATCAAGAATGGTACCGTCGTGGACGGAACCGGCGCCCCGGCTTTCAAGGCGGATGTCCGCGTGAAGGACGGCGTGATTGCCGAGGTGGGCGAAGGCCTCGCCCCGGCTGGAGAGCGCGTGTTCGACGCCACCAACTGCCACGTTACCCCCGGCTTCATCGAGAGCCACACCCACTATGACGGCACAATGTGGTGGCAGCCCGATCTCGATCCGCTGCCGGGCTATGGCGCGACGACGATGATCCTGGGCAACTGCGGCTTCTCCGCCGCGCCGCTGCACAAGTACATGCCCGCCCAGCGCGAAATGATCGGCATCTTCTCGTTCTTCGAAGACATCCCCGAAGGCCCGTTCATGCAGAACCTGCCGTGGGACTGGAACAAGTGGAGCGAGTACCGCGCGTCAGTCGAACGCAACGTCAAATCGCCGCTCAATTACGCCGCTTATGTCGGCCACATCGCCATCCGTTTGGCGGCGATGGGCGTCGAGGCCTGGGAGCGCGAGGCAACCCCGGAAGAGATCGCCAAGATGGCCGAACTGCTCGACGATGCTCTGGCTGCAGGCGCGCTCGGCATGTCGGACAACATGCATGACCACGACGGCCAGAACCGCCCTGTCCCCACGCTGATGGCCAACGACGCCGAGTTCGAAGCCCTGTTCGACGTGATGGAGCGCTACCCCGGCTGCTGCTACCAGGTCATCGTCGACACCTTTATGCGCATGACCGGTCCGGCCAACCTCGAACGGCTCGCCAAGTTGCTCGGTGGTCGCAACATCAAGTGCCAGATCGCCGGGGCCATCCCCACGCTGGAATTCCAGAAGGGCATCCTGCCCGCGATGCAGGAGTCGGTGCGCAAGATGCGTGAAGCCGGGGTCGATGTGTGGCCGGGCTATGCCCACGTCTCGCCGACTTCGACGCTCAGCCTTGTAAAGTCGCTAATCTTCGCGCAGTCGAACGATTACGTCTGGCACGAAGTCGTGCTCGAGGACGACCACCACAAGAAGGCGCAGCTCCTTGCCGATCCGGCATGGCGCGCCCGTGCCCGTGAAAGCTGGGACACGCAGGCGTGGGATCACTCGCCGCTGAAGAACCCGCAGGAATTGTTCCTGCTTGACAGCGAGAACGGCACCGGTCCGCTCAACATCACGCTCAAGGAGTATGCCGACAGCCTGGGCCTCCACCGGTCCGATGCGATGGCTGACTGGATCCTCAAGAACGGCACTCGCTCCACCGTCCACATGGCCCCCTTCCCCAAGGACGAGGACCTGACACTGGAGCTTATGAACGACCCCAGGACCGTCGGCAACATCTCGGACGCAGGCGCACACCTGCAGATGCTGTGCGGAGGCGGCGAGAACGCGCTGCTGCTCACCCAGTACGTCCGTGAACAGAAGAAGCTGACGCTGGAGCAGGCGGTCCACATCATGACCGGCAAGCTTGCGGGCCACTTCAACCTGCATGATCGCGGCGTGATCGCTGTCGGCAAGCGCGCTGACCTTGCCGTGTTCAACATGGACGAAATCCAGCGCCGCGAGATGATCAAGGCGCACGACGTACCCGATGGCCGTGGCGGCACCACCTGGCGCTTCACCCGCGCCGCGATGCCGACCCGCCTCACCCTCGTGAACGGCGTTCCGACCTTCGAGAACGGCGCGTTCACCGGCGCGATGCCGGGCGAATTCCTCTCGCCCGCCAACGACGACGCCGTGCTGGCCGAGGCTGCGGAATGATACCCCTAGCGAGGGTTGATTCCCCAAGATGAACCCTCGCAACCGGGGGCGTCCACTCCCTCCCGGACGCCCCCTAACCTTTTGCAAATATCAGGAAAGGATGCCGACATGAGCGAAGCAAAGATCGGCGATGCCGACAGGGCCTACTTCAATGGCCGGATCCAGAAGATCGAGACGCAGAGCTCGGTCCTAGTCAGCTCTTCCAAATACCTGAACCATTCGGGCCTGCGCGCGCTGATCGCGCAGGAGATGCTGCGGCGGAACGGGCCTGACCTGCCCAACACCGCCTACATCCCGGAAGTGGCTCAGATCCTCCACGATCTCGAGGACATGCCCCGGATCATCGAACTGTTCGAAATGGAGAAGGCACGCCTGCCGCTGTTCAAGCGCTGGCTCGACCGCAAGAGCCTTTCCAACTTTACTCTTGCCGAGACCAAGGACTGTGCCCCCGGAACGCTGGGCGCGGCGATCCATGATTTCATGGCGAACTCGGGCTACCAGCTCGACCTGTTCTTCCAGGAAATCCAGGTGGTGAATGATTTCACCTACTACCTGCGCCAGACCGCGCTTTCGCACGATATCGAGCACATGATCACCGGCTTCGGCCCCAACCATGGCGGCGAGATCGCGCTGCTATCAGCCAACATGCACGCCAAGTCGCTCTATTTCCATCCCGAGCTCAGCAACTTCTTCAGCCGCATCGCCTATTACCTCAAGGCGAAGACGACGATGAAGGACGCCCTGTTCTATCCCGAAGCGATGGTCGTAAATCTCGAGGCGGAGTTCATCGGCGCGCAGCAAGGCCGCAACTGGAAATACCCGCTGATGCTGGTCGACTGGCGCGAATATGCCGACGTGCAGATCGAGGACATCCGGCGCGAACTGAACATCACGCCGGTTATAGACAGCCGCTGGGACGACACCAACCGCCTCTGCAACGAGGACGACCCCAACTATGGCTTGCCGATGATGGAAGCCGCCGAATGAGGACAGACGCCATCACGAAAGGACCACCGATCTGAAGGCTCAGGGGCGGCGAGCGCATTGCGCCTCGCCGCCCCTTGCGCATCGGCGCCACACGCCGGGCGAAATCAAAAGAATGACAACAACGGAGGGAGAGAAACGATGAATGCACGGCATATCCGCAGCAGGTACCTGCTCGGCTCGATCCTCGCGGCGGGCACACTGACGCTTGCCCCCATCGCCCAAGCCGCCGAAGGCGCAGCCGAAGAGCCACAGGCCTCAGGCGAATCCACCGGCCAGTCCGCTTCAGTCCAGGAAATCATCGTTACCGCCCAGCGCCGCGAGGAAAGCCTGCAGAAGGTCCCCGTGGCCGTTACGGCAATCGGCACCGAACAGCTCGAAGCCCTGCGCGTGACTAGCGTGCGCAACCTCGCAGGCCTCGCGCCCAGCCTCCAGTTCAATGCGCAAGGGCAGCAGTCCAACCCCACGATCATCATTCGCGGCGTCGCCTCGGGCACCTCGTCCAACTCGGTGGACCCCAAGGTCGGCATGTATGTCGATGGCGTCTACATCGGTCGTGCGGTCGGCTCACTGCTCGACTTTTCCGACATCCAGCGCGTCGAAGTGCTGCGCGGGCCGCAGGGCACACTATTCGGCCGCAATGCCACATCGGGCGCGATCAGCATCACGACCGCTGCGCCCAAGGGGGAATGGGGCGTCCGCGCCACCGGTTCCTATGGCAATTACGATGCGTTTCGGGGCAAGATCTCTCTCGATCTGCCGCAGATCGGCCCGTTCTCGATCCGCCTGTCCTATCTGCATGACCAGATCGACGGCGACGTGACCAACACCATGGCGGGCAAGGGCCTCAACATCGCCCTGCGCGCACCCGAATTTGGCACGCAGCGCTTCGTGAGAAAGCTTGGGCACCGCAACGTCGATGGCGGACAGGTTGCCATCCGCGGCGAGTTCGGCGCGCTGACCGCCGACTACCGCTTCGATTATACCGACACCCGCGCCTCGGGCCGCGCGATGCAAAGCCTCGGCGTCATTCCCGATGCCTCGGGCCAGTTGCTCGGGCCGATCGTCGCGCTGCAGCCGTTCTTCGGTGGCACCACCAACGAAGGGCTGAACGGGCCGCTTTCCTCGGTCGCCGCTGCGACCAGCGAGGAGCACATCGTCACGCAGGGCCACAGTCTGACCCTGTCGCTCGAGGCCAGCGACAACTTCACCGTCAAGTCGATCAGCGCCTATCGCAAGTTCCGGCAGGACCCGGTGATCTTCGACCTTGGTTCGGCAGGTGGCATGCGCTTCACCTTCCAGCAACTGGGCGCGTTTCTCACGCCGGGACTTACCCCGCAGCAGATCCAGGCGATCCTGTTCAACCCGGCCAATGCGCCCGGCCCGAATGACTACTTCTTCCCGCTGCTTTCGGCCCGCGCCACCAATCAGGAGCAGTTCAGCCAGGAACTGCAGTTCCAGCTGTCGGGCGACAACTACCAGCTTACCGCCGGCCTGTTCTACTTCAACGAACGCTCGCCCGGTACCGAAGTGCTCGGCATCCTCTCGCCCACGCCTTCGGCGACGATCGTGCCAAGCCCGCTTGATGCCATCTTCGGCAGCGGGTTGACCCGCACGGTCGGCGTGAACGATTCCATGGCGGGCTATGCCCAGCTTACCTGGAAACTATCCGACCAGTTCGAGCTGACCGGCGGCTTGCGCGGCACCATCGACGACCGCGAGTTGCAGATCTCGGCCATTTCCGGGGCGCAGGGTGGTTCGCTCGGCGTCGGCACCTACAAGCAGACCTACAAGAAGCTGACCTATACCGGCATCGCCACCTGGCGGCCCAACGAGCAGACCATGATCTTCGCCAAGATCGCCACGGGTTACGTTTCGGGCGGCATTCTTTCGGGCATTCCCTATCGGCCCGAGAACATGACCAGCTATGAAGTTGGCGCCAAGACCCAGTTCCTCGACAACAAGGTCCGCCTCAACATCGCCGGATACTACAACAATTACAACGACCTGCAGACCCAGAACTTCATCAACGGGCGCCAGTTCTTCGACAACGCTGGCAAGGCCCAGATCAAGGGCTTCGAGGCCGAGCTCGATGTCGTGCCCGTGGCGGGGCTGACCCTTTCGGGCAGCGTGTCCTACACCGATTTCGATTATGATACTTTCATCCTCAACGGACAGGACGTTGCCGCCTTCGCCCGGCCCACCTACTTCTCGAACTGGACCGGACGGGCAGCGGCAAGCTGGAACTCGGCGGACTTCACGGCCAATGGCGGGCACATAACTGCCCTGATCGAAGGTCGCTACCGCAGCACTTACTTCCTCACCTCCACACCCTTGCGCAATCTGGCCGGGCAGGAAGTGCTGGAAGACCGCAACAAGCAGCCCGCGTTCTGGCTGGTGAACGGACGCCTCGGTGTGGCCGATGTGCCGCTGGGCGGGTCGCGCGTTTCGCTCTCGGTGTTCGGCGACAACATCTTCAACAAGCGCTTCATCAGCTTCGGCGCGCCGGTGCTGCTATTCACCGGCACATACGAGCGCGGCCGCACTTATGGCGTGGAGCTTGGTGTCAACTTCTGATCCGTGGACCTTTGATCAAAGTGCAACAGGGAGAGGGGCCGGGGCGAAAGCTCCGGCCCCTTGGTTGTTCCAAGCCGTCAGTTGTATTCCGGCCAGAGCAGCGATGCCTCGCGGCTATCGAGGTCTACTGCCCCTACGATGCCCAGTGCCTCGCGTGCCTCGGCGATCGAGAGGTGAAATACGTCCTCATACTTCGCCATCCAATAAGGTCCGGATTGCTCGCCCACATCCAGGCCGCAGCGCACGGCCTTGAGCGCGGTCGGGAATGCCGCCTGATAGTGCAGCCCGGTGCGCGAGACGAGCCTGAGCGCGCCGAGCAATTGCCCGGCGTTTATCAGGCCGACCAGTTCCGGATCAAGGAAGCGCGGAAGGTTGGATAGCCGGGCGAAATAAGGCACCAGCTCGCCGATGATGTCGAACCCGCCGCCGCAGACGATGTGTTCCAGATCATGCGTCTGCCCGCTGCGCAGCGAGAAGTATTCGAACTGGTTGCGGGGCACGAAGCGCGGCACGATGTCGATCTCGAAGCCGTTGTCGCGCAAGTAGCGGCCGAAGGTGTGGCCGAGTGAGCCCACAGGGTGTTCAAGCAGTTCATCGACGGTGAAGTTCGACGAGAAGCCTTCGGTAAACCATGCGTCCAGCTCGGGCCAGCGCTTGCGCTCCGCCGTGAACAGTTCTTCGATGCGCGGGACGTCGAACACTTCGGCAAGAATGCCATAGAGCTTGTGTGCATCGAGCGTGGTGGGGGAATCCTTGCCGCTCTTGCGCAGGTACGCCGTTGCGAGCCAATCCCGCAGGCGCGGCTCGTTCAGGTAGGGCGAATTGCTGACCAGCATGGTGCTGTCGGTCGCCACCGGCTTCGCACCGCGCGCAAGGTAGGGCAGGTCATCGGCCATCGGTCTATCCTTTGTCGAATAGCGAGCGCGGCAGCTGGACCGGCATCTCCAGCAGGTGCTGAGCCATGCTCTTTGCGGCCGCATCGAAGCGCGGCGAGAGGTTGATTCCTCCGCCCTGCGCATCGTGGGCCAGAAAGTTGATCCCATGGACGCCCGGCACCTCGAAAGCCTCCATCCGGGCATTGGCAGGATCGTCGAACAAGTGGCGATACCAGTTGGTCACTGAATCGACGGTAAGGCTCGCCCGGATCCATGGCAGGTATTCCGCCCGCCGCGCGATCACGGCCACGTTGAACAGCTGCCCCTTGTCGCCACTGCGCGCCCAGGCCAGCCGGATCAGCGGAAGTTCGACGAAGTCGCCCTCTGCCACAGGCACTTGCCCCTCGATCTGCGGCAGCACCGCCGGATCGAAGCCCGGCGCCACCGGATCGGCAAAGTCCAGCGCCGCGCCATCGAGCGTCACCGCTTGCGTCACCCGCGCCCGGTCGATCAGGCCGAAGAACATGCCCGTCAGCGGAAAGGCCCTCGGCGCAGCGATGATCGGCGCGATGGACGTGCCCACGGCCATGTTCATGATCGCCGTGGTCTGCTCGCGCCCGAACAACATGCACGCCGCCGGGTTGGCATGATCGACCACGATCTTGAGCAGCACTTCGCGCGGCGCCAAGGTCTGCGCACGCGGCCCCCACGCGGTCTCGGTGCCGATCACCTCGACATGAGTCTGCCGCCACGGCCCCCAACCGCGCTCTTCCTGCATTGCCGAAACGCGTTCGAGCAAGGCTTCCGCCGTCCGCCGCGCCTTGGACACTGCATCGATCCCGCTGACCGGAATCAGCGCAACCGAGCGCCAGCCATCGTCGTAAGTCCCGCACAGCTTGAGCGTTTGCGGCGGCGGATATCCCCTCGCCCCGCGCACCAGCACCCGGTCCGGGCCGACCTGCTTCAGCGTGATCCCGGTGAAATCGCACACCACATCGGGCACAATGTAGGCGCGCGGATCGCCGACCTCGTACAGCAGCTGCTCGGCAATCGTGCCCACCGAAACCAGACCGCCGGTGCCAGCGGGCTTGGTCATCACCACGCTGCCATCGGCATGGCATTCGCCCACCGGGAAACCGATGTTGGCCCAGCCTTCAACGTCCTGCCAGTCGGTAAAAGTGCCGCCCGTCGCCTGCGCCCCGCATTCGAGCAAGTGCCCCGCTACGGTCCCCGCCGCCAGCAAGTCAAGGTCGTCAGGCCCCCAGCCGAATTCGTGGATCAGCGGCCCGAGGATCAGCGCGGAATCGACCACGCGCCCGGTGATCACCACGTCCGCCCCGGCATCAAGCGCGCGGGCAATGCCGAACGCACCGATATAGGCGTGCATGCCAATGTCGCCTTCGGGCAGGGCTGCGCCGCTATACATGTCGCGCAAGCCCTCGGCGCGAAGCTCTGGTACGAGATGCTCGACATCGTCGCCGGTCACTGTCGCCACGCGAAGCTCCAGCCCCTGCTCGCGCCCGCGCTGGCGGATCAATTCGGCCAGACCTTCCGGATTCATGCCCCCGGCATTGGCGGTGACGTGGATGCCCCGCGCCTTCAGTTCCTTGAGGTACGGCCCGATGTGGATGTCGACGAAGTCCGGCAGGAAGCCTGAGCGCGGATCGGCCTGCTTCATCCGCCGGAAGATGCCCATCGCCCCTTCGCCGAGGTAGTCAAAGGCGAGGTAGTTCAGCCCCTCAACCTTTAGCAGTCCCGGCACCGCGATCGCGCTGTCGTTCAGCGCCCCGCTTGCCCCGCCGATGCGGACAATCTTTCCCGAGTCAGTCATTGGCCCCGGTAAGGTCACGCGCGGCGACATAACCGAAGGTCATCGCCGGCCCGATGGTCACGCCCGCGCCCGGATAGCTTTCACCCATCGCCGAGGCGGCATTGTTGCCCACGGCATAGAGTCCGGCGATCGGCTGCCCGGCATCGTCGACCACTTGCGCCTTGGCATTGGTGCGCAGGCCGCCGTTTGTGCCAATATCCCCCGGATAGATCGGCATGGCGTAGAACGGCCCCTCGGTCAGCGGGCGCAGGCAGGGGTTGGGCTGGTGGCGATAGTCGCCATACATCTTGTCGTAGGCCGCCTCGCCGCGATGGAATTCGGGGTCCTCGCCCTTGGCCGCGCCAGCGTTAAAGCGCGTTACCTGAAGCTCCAGAGCCGCGGGATCGACGCCCATGGCCTTGGCCAGTTCGCCGATGGTGCGCCCCTTCTTGAGGATCGACTTGACCGCGCCAGATTGCAGCCAGTCGGGCACCAGCGGCAGCAACGGTCCCATCGGGAACTGGTGGCGGTACTTGTGGTCGAATACCATCCAGCTGGGGCTGGCGTCGCCGAATTCGCGCTGCCGCCGCGCCATCTGCTGGCCGACGATGTGGTATGACGCCGCCTCGTTGAGATAGCGCTGGCCCTTCTGGTTGACCATGATGCACCCCGGCAGCGCGCGCTCGATGGTGCAGAGTCGCCCGCGATCTTCGCCCGGCACATGGAACACCGGCGCGGCCCATGCCGAATGCATGTTCATCGTGCCCGCGCCCACGGCCTCGCCCGCCCGGATCGCATCGCCGGTGTTGCTGGTCACCCCTCCCGAGGCCCAGGCCTTGTTGTAGAGCGGCGCGTTCGCATCGCGCATCTGCTGGTTCTTGTCGAACCCGCCCGCCGCCAGCACCACACCCTTGCGCGCGCGGATGGCAAAAGGCTTGCCGTCCTTCTCCACCACGATGCCGACAACCTTGCCGTTCTCGGTGAGCAATTCGCGCATCGGCGTCTTCAGCCACACCGGCACGCCCGCTTCGTTGAGCGCGACGCGCAAGCCCCCGGTCAGCGCATTGCCCAGCGTCAGCCGCCGGTCCTTGCGCGAGGTGAAGCGCAGCGGCCAGTCGAGCCAGTACTTGGCCATGTTCTTCGCAAGGCCGGTAAGCCAGCCCGGCCCGCGATAGAGCAGCTGGTAGGTCTCGGCGAAAGTCCAGTTGAGGTAGCCGAACAGGCTCGCGGCCGGCGATGGCAGCCGCTGCGTCTTGAGGTCCTCACCCAGCAGCGTGCCGTCGAACATCTCGGGCAAGTGCGTGCGGTAGCCGGTCACCGAGCCACCCGGATTCTCCGCATGGTAATCGGGGTAGGGTTGCGAGGTGTAGGTGACGCCGGTGTTCGCAGTCACCCAGCGCAGCATCGGCGCGGCGTTCTCGACATAGGCGCGGATGTTCTCGTCGGGCACGTTGTCGGCCGAAAGCGCGCGGACGTACTTGAAGGCATCGTCGAGATTGTCCTCGAAGCCCAAGGCCTTGGCCTGATCGCTGCCGGGAATCCAGATGCCGCCGCCCGAAGTCGCGCTGGTTCCGCCCCAGAGCTTGTCCTTCTCGACCACCAGCACTTCGGCGCGGTTCTTTGCCGCCACCAGCGCAGCCAGCATCCCGCCCGCGCCCGATCCGACGATGACCACGTCGACTTCGCTCTGCCAATCCATGCCCATCTCGATCCTGTCCCGGATTCCTTGGCGGAAGCCCTTGCTATCAGGCAACGCAGATGCCGCTAGGGCGCGTGCATTGTCAACACCATGCGTAACCTGTGGCGGAACTTTCTACGAATCCGCCAGATAATCCGCACCAAACAGGCATTACTCGGTGGCTCCCGTCATCGTGATTGCGCAACGCCCTTGTTTTTCACGTCTCGCACCTTGATTATCGTAACCGTATGATCCATGGATTACGCAATAATCGACAATTTGGCTGCGTGATCGCTCGACGCGCTGATGCCAACGGACGAGGAAGTGCCACGTGTCATCCAACCTCTACCCCCACCTGCTTTCGCCCGGCCGCATTGGCACGATGGAGACGAAGAACCGCATTGCCGTCACCGCCATGGGCGTAAGCCTTTCGGAAGACGACGGCACTGTTGGCGAACAGCTGATCGCCTATCATGAAGAGCAGGCGCGCGGCGGGGCGGGCCTGATCATCTGCGGCGTGGCCGGCGTGGCATGGCCGGTCGGCGCCGTGGCCATGCAGCAGACCGCTATTTCGGACGATCGCTTCATCCCCGGCCTCAAGGCGCTGACCGACCGGGTCCATGCCCAAGGCGCGAAGATCGCCACGCAGCTCCACCACGGCGGCTTCGTTGCCGGCTACAGCTTCAACCGCTGGGGCCACAAGTTGTGGGGCCCGGCCGTGCCGCCCGCGCCCAAGGGCAGCTTCATCGACTACTTCCTGATGGAGGAACTCCAGGCGCTGGCCGGTATGAAGATGCCCGAGCTCAAGGTGCTCGAACAGGCCGACATCGACCTTGCCGTGCAGCAATTTGCCCAAGGCGCGCGCCGCGCCAAGGAAGCCGGTTTTGACGGGATCGAGATCCACGGCGGGCATGGCTACCTCCTGTCCTCGTTCACCTCGCCCTACACCAATACCCGTACCGACCAGTACGGCGGCAGCGTGGAGAACCGCCTGCGCCTCACGCTGGAGGTCATCGCCGCGATCCGTGCCGAAGTCGGCCGCGACTTTCCGCTATGGATCAAGCTCGATTCGCAGGAAGTGGGCAAGCCCGGCGGCATCACGCTGGAAATGGCCAAGGAAAATGCCCGGCTGGTCGAAGCCGCTGGCGTCGATGCCATCACCATTACCTCGTATCATGATACCTCGGTCGGCAAGCTGCATTCGCAGTCCAACATCCCGCATCTCGAAAACTGGAACCTTCCCGCCACGGCCGAAATCCGCAAGGCCGTTTCGATTCCGGTGATCGGCTCGGGTCGTATCGAGGTCGACAGTGCCGAAAACGCCATCGCCAAGGGCGAGACCGACTTCGTCGCGATGGGCCGCAAGCTCCTCGCCGACCCCCACCTGCCGCGCAAGCTGACCGCAGGCGAGACCGAAAAGGTGCGCCCTTGCGTCTATTGCTACACTTGCGTCTCGGCGATCTACATGGGCCAGCCCACGCGCTGCGCGGTCAATGCCAATCTTGCCCATGAGTTTGAAGGCGAAGCGCCTGCCACCAGCGACAATGGCCGCCACGTCGCGGTTATCGGCGGCGGACCGGGCGGTATGGAGTCGGCCCGCCGCCTTTCAGCACTGGGTCACAAGGTCACGCTGATCGAAAAGTCGGACCGCCTGGGCGGCACCTTGCGCTTTGCCAGCCTTGCCTATGAACCGAACGAGCGCCTGCTGGAATGGCTGCGCCGCGAAGTAAAGGAGGCCGGTATCGACGTCCGCCTGTCGACTGTCGCAACCCCCGAACTGCTGCGCGAGCTCGGCGTGCAGAGCGTGATCGTCGCCACCGGCGCGATACGCGGCATGCCTTCGATCCCCGGCAACGATCAGGACCACGTCTACTCGGGCGACGACATGCGCCGCATGATGCTGGGTGAAAGCTCCGACGATCTGAAGCGCAAGACCGGCCTGTTAACTCGCCTTGCCACCAAGGTCGGCGCGGCCACCGGCGCGACTGCCAACCTCGCACTGGTGCGCAAGGCCACCCATGCCTGGATGCCGCTGGCCGATACCGTCACGATCATCGGCGGCGAACTGGTCGGCCTCGAACTCGCCGAATTCCTGAGCGAGCGCGGCCGCACCGTAAACGTGATCGAGGAAGCGCCGCGCATGGGCAAAGGCCTCACCCTAGTGCGCCGCATGCGCCTGATGGCCGAACTCGCCGAACACGGCGTCGGTCTGCACGCCGGTGCCACCGGAATCGAGATCGGCAAGGACAGCGTGACCTTCACTGACGCTGCAGGCCAGCCACAAACTGTTCCCGCCGGCAACGTTGTCGTCGCAAAGGGGGCGTATGGGGATCTGACACTGGCGGATGCGCTGCGCGCTGCCGGGTTCGAAGTCCATGCCATCGGCGATGCCACCGGCGTCGGCTACATCGAAGGCGCGATGCACGGCGCGCGCGCAGCGGTGCGCGCGATTTGCGAAGCGGCCTGATGGCACGTCCTCCCGCCCGCAGCGCGAGCAGCCTTGCCGCCCGCGTGTTCAGCTTTGACGCGACAGATCAGGCGATCATCCGCGAGTTGCGCAGCAATGGCCGCGCCAACAACCAGCAGATCGCCGAGCGCCTGGGCCTTACCGCAACGACTGTTTCCACTCGCATCCGCCGGATGGAGGACGCCAACCAATTGCGTGTCGTAGCCGTGTCGGACTTCTCGGCCCACGGCTTCAACGTCCTGCTTCGCATCTCGGTGGAGGTGGACGGCCGCCCCGCTTCCGACGTCGCCGCCGAACTCGGTGCCCTGCCCGAAGTCTTCGCCGCGCACATGGTCACCGGCCGCTACGACATCGACATGCTCGTTGCCCTGCGCGATTTCGACAGCCTGTCCGATTTCCTGCTCGACAAGCTCTCCACCGTGCGCGGCATCCGCACGCTGACCCCGGCGATCGTGGTCGACATCATCAAGTACAAGTTTGACGAGGCCCCGATCGAGGGGCGCACAACAGGACGCGCCAGCGCATGACAGACGCTTCTCTCCTCGCCCGCATCGACCGGCTGGAATCGCTCGATGCGATCCGCCAGCTGCCTGCCAAGTATTCGCTCGCCCTCGACATGCGCGATGGCGATGCCTGGGTGAACCTGTTCCCCGAGGACGTCCGCGTCGGTGGTGGCAAATCCGGCCGCAAGGCCCTGCGCGACTGGTTCGATGAGACCCACTCGATGCAATTCGACGGCACCAGCCATCACATCGGCGGCCACATCATCGACTTCGACGATCCCGACCACGCGCAGGGCGTCGTCTATTCCAAGAACGAGCACGAGTGCGGACCGGAATGGGTCATCATGCAGATGATGTATTTCGACCAGTACGAACGCATCGATGGCCGCTGGTACTTCCGCCGCCGCCTGCCGCTCTATTGGTACGCTAGCGACCTAAACCAGCCGCCCATCGGTGATCGCAAGATGCGCTGGCCGGGCGTACCGCCCTATCACGGCAGCTTCCACGACCTGTTCCCCAGCTGGAAGACCTACTGGGCGCGCAGCGGCCAGCCGCACGATGGTCCGGTCGAACCCGCCGCCCCGCTCGAGAAGTTCATCGAGACGATGCGCCGCGGCGCGCCGTTGCCCAAGCCTCGCGTGCGGAGCTGAGCGTAATGACCGACGTCTTCTCGCCAGTACGGATCGGGGATCTGTCCTTGCGCAACCGCGTGGTCATGGCGCCGATGACGCGTGACCGCGCCGGACCGCATGACGAGCCTACCGACCTCATGGTCGAATACTACCGCCAGCGCGCCTCTGCTGGCCTGATCGTGACGGAAGGCACCCAGCCTTCTCCGCATGGCAAGGGCTACTGGCGCACGCCGGGCATTCATTCGCCCGAGCAGGTCGCAGGCTGGCGCAAGGTGGCCGATGCGGTACATGCCGAGGGCGGCCTGGTCGCGATGCAGTTGATGCACGTTGGCCGCGCCGCCGTGCGCGCCAACAAGGACGCAGACGCCGAAACCGTCGCCCCCAGCGCAATCCCCTGCCCCGATCCGATCCCCGGCCCCGATGGCGTCCCCGTTGCCACCGAGATACCCCGCGCCTTGGCAGCGCACGAAATTCCCGGTGTTATCGCCGAATACGTAGCCGCTGCCCGCAATGCCCGCGCCGCCGGCATCGACGCGGTCGAACTGCACTGCGCCTCGGGGTACCTGCCGATGCAGTTCCTCTCGTCAAATTCCAACCAACGGAGCGACGCCTACGGAGGCAGCGCCGAGAACCGCGTCCGCTTCGTGGTGGAAACGCTGTCGGCACTCGCTGCCGCTATTGGCCCCGGTCGCGTCGGTTTCCGCATTTGCCCCGGCGTCAACTTCAACGGCATGGCCGATGCCAATCCCGGCGAGACTTACGCCACGCTCCTGAAAGCCGTGGACGCAATGGGGCTGGCGTACTGCCACCTCATCCACATCCCCAACGCCGGGTTCGACAGCCTCGAACTCGTCCGCGCCAACTGGTCCGGCCCGGTGATCGAGAACTGCGGCCTGACGCTGGAAAAGGCCAACGCGGTGATCGGCGAAGGCAAGGCCGAGGCCGTCTCGTTCGGCTACGCCTGGATCGCCAACCCGGATCTGGTGGAGCGCTTCCGCACTGGCGCCCCGCTGGCCAAGGGTGACCGTGCCACTTTCTACACGGGCCACGGCGATGACGCCCGCGGCTATACCGACTACCCACGCGCGGACTGAGCGAGGACACCATGAACAGACTGGAAGGAAGGCGCGCGGTCGTTACCGGCGGAGCGCAAGGCATCGGCGCGGCCATTGCCCGCCGCCTGGCAGAAGAAGGCGCAACAGTCGCCGTACTGGACCTTACGGCACAGAAGGCTGGCGAAGTGCTGCCTGCACCGCATATCGGCATGGCGTGCGACGTCTCCGACACTGCCTCGGTCGATGCTGCCTTCGCTCAAGTCGCCCAGGCGCTGGGCGGAATCGACATCCTCGTCAACAACGCTGGCATCGGCAGCGCACCGGGCGATGGCATGGCCGAATTCTATGCCGGGCAAGCCGCCCGCGCGGACGGCGATGACAGCGCCTTTGCCGACCAGACCATCCACTGCGCTGACGAAGGCTGGAGCCGCGTCCTCTCGGTCACGCTCGACGGCGTTTTCCGCTGCAGCCGTGCCGCAGTGCGCATCATGGCGTCGCAAGGCGCTGGCGGTTCGATTATCAACATCGGCTCAACCGCTGCGCTCGCCGGTAATGGCCCGGTGCCCTACGTCACCGCCAAGGCCGCCGTCCTTGGTATGACCCGCGCAATGGCTCGCGAACTCGCCCCGCGAGGCATCCGCGTGAACGCGGTCAACCCCGGCGCAACCGAGACCCCGATCTACGCGCCGCTGCCCGAAGAGGTGAAGGCCGCGGTGGCCGCGGACAGCGTGATGAAGCGCCTCGCGCGCCCGGAGGAAGTCGCCGGCGCCGTAGCCTATCTCGCAAGCGAGGACGCCAGCTTTGCCACCGGCAGCACGATCAATGTCAATGGTGGCGCATGGTTCAGCTGAGCGAGAACAGCCGCGTCATTGATCAATCGCGATTATACAGTGCAGATCTTTCGGCCCTATGCGCGGCGTTCTCGATAATTATGGCTGGCAGGATCAAGATACAGGCCATGACATTGATCACGACGGCTAGTTCTAACGCGATTAACAACCGCTTATCGGCGGCGGTATAGCCAGTCGACGTAACCACCTCGGCGCTTCGGGTCTTCCGCTTCAGGACCATCAGTCACCTTTAAGATTTGAGGCACCAAGGCGACATTTTACGCACGAAGCTGTTGGTTTCCAAGGAATAATCTAGCGAATAGGGTGCGTGGCCGATTGCGGCACCTCCTGTGCTAGGTAAAGGTATGCCAAAATACCGCAAAGGCTTGGTAGCGACAGCGCGCAATGCACATATTCGAATTTCATAGAAGTATTTTTTACGCATTAGATTGACACGAACACAGTGTCAGGTGCATTTGCGTTGAGATCATGGAATCGGGAGAAGCAAACCAATGGCTCATGACATGACCGGCAAGGTTGCCGTGGTCACCGGCGGAAGCGACGGCATAGGGCTTGCCACCGCAAAGCTTCTCGCGTTGCGCGGTGCGACCGTGGTGATCTGCGCACGCCGAGAGGACAAGCTTGAAGCGGCCCGTGCCGAGATCGCCGCAGTTGGCAAAGTCGAAGCTGTCAGGCTCGACGTTTCCGACGATGCCGCCTTCACGGCGCTGATCGAGGATGTGGCCGCGCGCCATGGCCGGCTCGACATGCTCGTCAACAACGCCATGTCGGTTCACTACGCCCCGATTTCAAAGTTGACGCTGGAACATTGGCGCAAGGACTTTGCAGTCAATGCCGATGCTGTGTTTGTCGGCACCAAGGCCGCGATGGCGGTCATGGCCAAGCAAGAGCTGGAAGGCCGCCAACGCGGATCCATCGTCAACATCGCATCCACCTGCGGGATCAAGGCGCTGGCCAACATGGCAAGCTATTCGGCCTCGAAGGCCGCGCTGGTCCACTTCACCGCCGCTGCGGCAATGGAAGGCGCCCCTCTCGGCATCCGCATCAACGCCATTGTGCCGGGACAGGTACAGACCGCCGCGACCCAGGACTACGAAAGCCGCGCTCCCGAATTTGCCGCCGCCACCACCCGCGCCATTCCGATGCAGCGCGGTGGCGAGCCAGATGAACTGGCCGAAGCGATCGTCTTCATGCTGTCGAGTGCGGCCAGCTACATCACCGGCACCGCGCTGCCCGTCGATGGTGGCAAGGCTGCCCAGCTGTACATGCCGGGCTGAGGGGCGCCCCATGAAGCTTGGATTTTCCGCCGCCGACGAAAACTTCCGCGCCGAATGTGCCGACTGGCTGCAGAGCCAGATGGCGGGCGAGTTCCGCGACATCAAGGGCATCACCCAGCTTACCGCCATGCCAGAACGGCGGCGCGAGTGGGAGCAGCAGCTGGGCGAACACCGCTGGGGCTGCATCGGTTGGCCGACGCAATGGGGCGGGCGTGATGCTTCGCTGGCGCAGCAGGTGATCTTTGCCGAGGAATATGCCCGTGCCGGCGTCCCCGGCCGTATCAATCACATCGGCGTTGAGCTTGCTGGCCCCACCATTCTCACCTTCGGAACAGATGAGCAGAAGCGCCGCTTCCTGCCGGACATCGCCGCCGGCAAGACGATCTTCTGCCAAGGCTTCTCCGAACCCAATGCCGGGTCGGACCTTGGCAGCGTGCGCACCAAGGGCAGACTGGAGGGCGGCGAGTGGATCGTTGACGGACAGAAGATCTGGACCAGCCTTGCCCATATCTCCGACTGGATCTTCGTCGTCACCCGCACGCAAGAAGGATCGCAGGGGCCAAAGGGCCTGACCTTCCTGATGATGCCGCTGGACCAGCCCGGCATCGAGGTTCGCCCGATCCGTCAGATCAACGGCGATGCCGAATTCAACGAGACTTTCTTCACCGAAGCGCGCTGCCCGGCCGACAGTCTGATCGGCGCACCCGGCGATGGCTGGAAGATCGCGATGGGCCTTCTTGCCTTCGAACGCGGCGTCTCCACGCTTGGGCAGCAGATGGGCTTCCGCAACGAACTGGACGAGATCATCGCGGCAGCCAAAGCCACGGGCAAGGACTGCGATCCCGTCATCCGACAGCGTATCGCGAGTGCCGAAATCGGCTTGCGCCTGATGCGCTACGGCGCGTTGCGAATGCTTTCGAACAGCGATCATTCCAGCATCGACGGCGCGGCGCTGACCTACAAGATTCAATGGGCCTCTTGGCGACGCCGTCTTGGTGAACTGGCGATGGACGTGCTGGGGCAGGCGGGCGAGGTTGCCGCAGGCGACGCTTACGAATGGGACGTCCTGCCCAACCTGTTCTTGTTCAGCCGTGCCGACACGATCTATGGCGGCACCAACCAGATCCAGCGCAACCTGATCGCCGAGCGCGGGCTGGGCCTGCCACGGGAACCGCGCGGCTGATCGCTACGCCCCTCCCGCTCGCCCTTGCCCCGTTGCGTAGCGCACTCTAGGCTGCCTTACGCAAACCGGGGGAACACCTTGTCTGAAGAAAAGCCGACACGCCGCACCAAGGGTGCAACGCTCGATGAGATCGACCTGCGCATCATCGAAGTGCTGCAACGCGATGGCCGCGCGCAATCGACCGTGATCGGCGAGGAACTGGGCCTGACCGGCAATCTCGTCGCCAATCGCATCCGCGCGATGGATGCCGCCGGCCTGATGCGGGTCGTTGCCCTCGCTGATTTCCGCGTCCACGGTTATCGCCTGCTCGCCCGCATCCGCTTGCAGGTCAGCGGGCGGGCACCGCTCGATGTCGCGCAGGAACTGGCGCTGCGAGAACACGTCCTTTCCGTGCACATCACTTCGGGCCGCTATCCGGTGAGCTGCCTCTACGCTTTCCATGCCGCGCGCGAGATGATCGAGGCGGCACGCGATGTCTCCGCCGGCATCGCGGGCGTCGAGGATGTCGACGTCGAACTGCTCAACACCGTCTACCGCTACAACACAGCCGTAGGGCCGCTCGCGGCATGATCGACTCTTTCCCCCAGACCGACGATCTCGACCGCCAGATCGCCGAAGCTCTGGCCGAAGACGCGCGCCTTTCTTTCCGGAAGATCGCTGTGGACTTGGGGGTCACGGAAGGCACTGTGCGCGGCCGGGTCAAGCGGCTGCAGAGCGCAGGACTGCTCAAGCTCGTCCCCATCGTCGATATCGCGCGAGGGCTGGATGCTACCAATGCCGGGCAGCACATGATGTTCGTCACGGTCAAGTGCGCCAGCGGCAAGCTCGATGCCGTGCGCGAAGGCCTGCTCGCCCTGCCCCAGGTCCGCGCACTCTATGACGCCAACGCCGCGCTGCGCCTGATCGCCATCTGCGTCCTGCCCAGCCTCGATGATGCCGCCGCCGTCACCAATCAGGTTCTCGCCTTGGACGGCATCCGCGAGGCCGAAACCGAGCTTGTCCTGCAGACCGTGAAGTACAACGCCGCCATCGGCCCGATTGCAACGGTGGAAGATCTGCGCGGGGTGGATCGCGGAACAGCGCCGGGGTGACGGGGTGCGCGTGAAGGGATCACCTCCCTGCGGTCATCCCGGCGTAGGCCGGGATCCATTTGCTGTCGCCGGATATAAAGCGACGAGCTAGACCTTCGGCCGACGCGCGCCCCACGGTGCAGCCTTCTCAACTTGCCCGGCCAGCCTAAACAGGAGGCCCTCCTCGCCGTAGCGGCCGGTGACCATTATCCCGATGGGTAACCCGTCCTTGGACATGGCGAGGGGAAGCGACATCGAGGGCTGCCCGGTGCCGTTGTAGATGCCGGTGAACGCGGTGAAGGTGCCGACTTCGCGGCCCCACTCCATCATCGAGCGCCCGGTATCGAGGCCGATGTGGCCCAGCGGCAGCGGCGGCGCGGAAAGGGTGGGCGAGAGGATCACGTCATAGCGTTCCATGAACTGCGCGATGGTGACGGCGGCAGCCTGGTAGGCGTTGTTGCCGCGCGCGAAGTCCATACCGGTGTAGCTCTTGCCCATGGCCACGAAATCAAGCGTGGTCCGCTCGAGCACGTCGGGGCCGAGTTCAATGCCCAGAGCCTTGGCGCGGTCGATGCAATCGGCGGCGACCGAGGAGGCCATCAGCGCGAAGCTGCTGGCGCCGATTGCGGCCATGTCGATCCTGGGCGCTGCTTCCTCGACATGGTGGCCGAGACTTTCGAGCAGTTTCGCGGTGGCGCGGGTGGCTTCGACAACCTCGGGATCGACCGGCGCACCCGAATAGGGGCTGATCATCAGCGCGACGCGCAGCTTGCCGGGATCGCGCCCGACTTCCTGCAGGAATGGCCGCTCCGGCGTCGGCGCGCTGTAGCGCGAACCCGCTTCCACTCCGTGCGTCGCATCAAGGATCGCGGCGGAATCGCGCACGGTGCGGCTGACCGCGTGGTGGACCGACATGCCGGCCCAGCCTTCGGTGCGAGCAGGGCCCATCGGCACGCGCCCGCGCGAGGGCTTTAGGCCGAACAGGCCGCAGGCAGAGGCGGGAATGCGGATCGAGCCGCCGCCGTCGGTGGCGTGAGCCGCAGGGATCACGCCTGCCGAAACCGCCGCCGCCGCGCCGCCGGACGAGCCGCCCGCGATACGCTCCCGGTTCCACGGATTGCGCGTCGGGCCCTTGAGCACGCTTTCGGTCGTGCCGGTGAGGCCGAATTCGGGGGTGGTGGTCTTGCCGAAGATCACGAACCCGGCGCGCTCGATGCGGCGCACCAGTTCCGAGGTCACTCTGGCGCGCTGGCCCTTGTAGAGGCGACTGCCGTTTTCGGTGACTTCGCCGGCGATGTAGGTGTTGAGGTCTTTCAGCAGCCACGGCACGCCGCTGAACGGACCTTGCGGCAGGCCCGCGGCGATGGCCTTGCGGGCGTAGTCATAGTGCTTCTGCGCCATGAAGTTGAAACGCGGGTTCAAGGCCTCGGCCCGGCCGATGGCTGCTTCGAGCAGTTCGGTGGCCGAGACCTTGCGCTTCCTGACCAGATCGGCAAGCCCGAGGCTGTCGTGGGTATCGAGTACGTCGCTCATCGCTTGTGCATGTCCCGGCAGGCTGGCGGTCGCAGCAAGCGCGATCCCGCCGGCAAGGGCTTCCCGTCTGGTGGCTTTCATCACTTCACGTAGTACCGCGAATAGTACTTGCGGAACTGCGCGATGGGGCCGTCGCCCTCGCAGATCAGGGCGTTGGGTTCGAACTTCTGGCGATCCCAGATGACCTTGTCCTGATCGAACTGCTTGCAGATGTCGCGGATGATCGCCTTGGCAACGCCGGCCCGCTCGCCCTCGGCCTGGGCCTTGGGCTGGGTGAAGCAGAAGCGGACGTGGACGTGATCGAGCTCGACCGGGGTGATGCAGGCGACGAGCAGCGTTTCGGAAATGCCGGTGAAGCGCGTCCAGCTTTGCCCTGGACCCATCGTGTCATAGCTGATCTGGCCGTCGACCTCGCCCCATGGCGTGCCCATCTTGGCCTTGACGTCGGCCCCGCGGCCCCATTCGCCCCAGCGCAGATCGCCTAGAGGCACGTTGGCGGTGCCGTGGATGTACTTGAAATGGGCAACGTCGACGCCGTTCTCGGCCATGTTCTGGATCGAGCCGTAGACGTTCCATTCGTAGATGTCGTAGTCGGTCCACTCCGGGTCGGTCGCCTCGGGCAGGTGTTGCACCTCGAACAGCGGAGCGGCGTCCTCGGGGTGATACCACACCCAGATCCAGCGGTTGGCCTCGGTGACATGCCAGGTGCGCGTGCACTTGCGCTTGACCTGCGGCGGGATCGACTTCGAGTAGGGGATCTCCTTGACGGTCCCTTCCTCGCCATCATAGCGCCAAGCGTGAAACGGGCATTCGAGCAGGTTGCCATGAACCTTGCCGCCGTGGCCCATGTGTGCGCCGAGGTGCTTGCAGTAAGCGTCGAGCACGCGGACCTTGCCGTCCTCGCCGCGCCACATCGCCAGATCCTGCGAGAAGTAGCGCAGCGGCTTGACCTCGCCCACGGCAAGGTTCGCCGAAAGGTCGATCGGATACCAGCCAAGCGGGAAGCCGATGTCGAGGTTGCGTTCCTGCACCGAGGCGCGGCCAGGGACCGGCGCGGTGCGCCAGTCGGTCAGGTCCTGCCCTTTGAGCTTTTCGAGAATCTGCCAGACCGCGACGGGAGCGGTGCGGGCATCTGTTGCCACTTGATCGCTCATGTTTTCACTCCTGAATCGCCGTGGCGGGGGTTGTCTCCGCGACGGCCCTTTCCTGCGGTAGGAGCAGACTTCCCGGCTCCCTGGGATGGCTTAGAGTCCGAACACCTTGACCGCGTTCTCGCGCAGGAACTTCGGCCATACCTCGTCCTTGAAAGGGACGCTTTGCATGTCGGACATGATGCGATCGAGGCTGAGGCCCATCGGGAAGTACCCGGCGTAGATCACCTTGTCGGAGCCGCGGGTGTTGGCGTAGTCGATGATTGCCTTGGGGTAATGCTTGGGCGCGAAGGCGCTGGTCGAATAGTAGAGGTTCGGCCACTTGAGCATAAGCTTGACCGCCAGTGCTTCCCACGGCTCGGCACCGTGGCGCATCACCACCTTCAGTTCGGGGAAGAACCAGCAGACCTCGTCGAGATGCTCGACCTTCTGCGTCTCCATCGGGATGCGCGGGCCGGGGATGCCGACGTTGAGGAGGATCGGCAGGCCGAGTTCCTCGCACGCGGAATAGATCGGCCACATGTACTTGTGGTTGATCGCCACCTGCGGGAGCGTGCCCGAGGGGAAGACCGAGACGGCGGAGAGGCCGACTTCGGCGTGGATGCGCTTGATCCGGCGGACTTCCTCGGTGCCGTTGTTGGGATTGACCGGCAGGTCGAAGAAGAAGCGATCAGGATAAAGCTCCTTGGCGCGGTATGAGGTGTCGTTCTCGTTCCAGCCGACGAGGGCCTTCTCGACGTTGTGCTTGTCCATCTGCGCAACGGTCCAGGCGAGGTAATCGTCCTGCTTGCCCGACTGCGGGATGTCCTTGAACATGTACTGCGCGGGCATGGCGAACTGGCCCAGCGTCTGCTTGTCCTTGATCAGCGGACGGAACGGCGCGAACCATTCGGCGCGGTCCTCGGCATCGGGAATGCCGAGCATGCAGTCGATGATGCCGATGTTGTTTGGCATGGCCATGTCATTGTTCTCCGGAAAGGGCGGGCCACAACTTGCGCAGGGCGATCTTGTCGACCTTGCCCAGCGCGTTTCGCGGCAATGTGGTGGTGGTGACGGCGACACGGGTCGGCGCCTTGTAGCGGGCGAGGCGGCTGGCGACCCATTCGATCACGCCGGCTTCGTCGATGTCGGGGGCGATGACGACCGCGACGAGGCGCTCGCCAAGGCGTTCGTCGGGCAGGCCGAAGGCGGCGCATTCGGTGAGGCCGGGGATCGTGCCGAGCACGCGCTCGACCTCGGCGCAGTAGATGTTCTCGCCGCCCGAAATGACCATGTCCTTCTTGCGGTCGACGATGAAGACATAGCCGTCCTCGTCGACCATCCCGACATCGCCGGTGCGCAGCCAGCCATCGGCGGTGAGCACGGCAGCGGTCTCCTCCGGGCGGTTCCAGTAGCCGGACATGACCTGCGCCCCGCGCACGACGATCTCGCCAGTTTCACCGTGAGGCAGAATCGTGCCATCAGCGCCTTCGATGCGCACGTCGACCATCGACAGCACGCGTCCAGCAGCGGCGGGGCGGGCCATGAATTCGGGGCCGACGGCTTGCGCGATGGCGCCCGAGCATTCGGTCATGCCATAGCCGGTGCCGATCTGGGCGTGCGGGCACAGCGCGTGGACTTCCTCGACAAGGTTGACCGGCAGCGCCTGTCCGCCGCAACCGATGTTGCGCAAGCTTGCGAGGCTGGTCCCCTCGATCCGGGCGCGGTGGAGGATGTCCCACAGCATGGTGGGTACCGCGCTGAACATGCTGATCTGCTCGGCGGCGATCAGACGGGCGGCTTCCTCGGCGTCCCAGCGGCGCATGATCACGACCTTGCCGCCGCCGAGGAACGGCGAGAGGAAGCCTGAGCCGAGGCCGGAGACGTGGAACAGCGGATAGACCAGCAGCGACGCCTGCTGCGGCATCTGCGCGATCAGCGCCTCGGGCGTGGTGCCCATCTGCGCGGCCATGTTGCCGAGCACGACCATGCCCGACATCTGCGTGGACATCAGCCCGGTGATCACATTGCGATGCGACAGCACCGCGCCTTTGACGCGGCCGGTGGTGCCCGACGTGAACAGGATGGCGCAAGGGTCGGTGGGCTTGGCCACGCCGGGATCGGGCATCGGTTCCGCGATGCGGCGGGCGAGTTCCTCGGCGTCGAACGGCTTGGTCAGGTCCAGCACGCGGCCCTTGAAGCCGGATTCGCGGATCGCAGCGGCGCGCTCGCTGTCGGCCAGCACGACGGCGGGATCGACGTCCTCGAGCATGCCGAGCACCTCGGGGCCGGAGCCGCGGCTGTTGACCAGCACGGCAACGCCGCCGGCCTTCATAACGGCGAGGAAGGCGACCAGCCATTCGGCACGATTACGCATGGCGATGGCGACGCGATCCCCGCGCGCGATGTGCAGGATCGGCACCAACTGGTCACGCCAGGCGAAGACCTGATCGTAGGACATGCGGCGCTCGACACCGGCGCTGTCGAAATCGATGACGCAGGTGCGGTCCCCGTAGCGGCGGGCGGATTCGATCAGCAGGTTGAGATCGGGCGGCGCGGCGACGAACTGGCGCAGGCCTTCACGCTCGCCGATCTCGAACGGGGAGCCGGCGCCGGTCACGCGGGCCAGCACGGCATCCGGAGAGACGACCTCCTGCGGGCGAGTGCTATCGCGCAACATGTCGGACATCGCTCTCCCAAACCTCGTATCGCCTTGTCTAGCTCCTATGTATCGCGCATTTTGCGTATTTCAAGCGTCTTTTATTTGCGCATATGTCTTTCAGGCCAACCTATAACAGCCGTCCCGCGCAAACTGGCGGAATTGCGCGAGTCGCCTATCCGCCGATCGATGCCAGCAGCGCCACCAGTTGCGCCTGGCGGTGCACCCCGGTCTTGGCAAAGACCGATCGCAGCTGCACTTTCGCCGTATTGTGGGCGATGCCCAGCCGCTGCGCCGCTTCGACCAGGCTTAGCCCCTCGCCCAGCACTGCCGCCAGCCGCGCCTCGGCCATGGTCAGGCCCAGCAGGTCGCGCAGCGCCTGCGGATCGCCGCTTTTCTCAGCCTCCGCCAGCCGATGGGGGCGGGCAAGGAACAGTGCCAGCGCCCCGGCCCCGCCGTGGATCGCGTTCACTTCCACCGGCCGCGCCGTCACCACCAGATCGCCGCGGCCCGGCCGCTCGATGCGGAAGCGGGTTAGCCCGCGCTCGCCGCCTTGCGCCAGCAGCGCGCCCACCAGCTTGTGCTGCGCCACATCGGCAAGGGCCAGCTCCTCGCCCCTCCGGTGCAGGCCTTCGTCCTCGGCCAGCAGCGCCTCGGCCAGGGCATTGCTGCTGACGATGCGCCGGTTGCGATCCAGCACCAGCAGCGCAAGGCCCAGCCCTTGCGCGGTGGCATGGAACATGCCGTGCTCGGCCCCGGCAAACTGCAGCTTCTCGAACAGCGAGACCGCGATACGCAAGTGCTGCGCCAGCGCCTGCAGCCGCGCCCGCTCCTCCCGCGTGAAATCGGGCAGTGAATTGTGCCGGCTGACGCGGAAGCGCGCTTCATAGCGCCCTTCGTCGGGCCGTCCTCCCCTGCCCCCGGACGAATGACTGCCGCCAAAGTGCAGATCGATCCCCAGCACCTGATCGAAGCCGCTGCTCGCCATGGCCTGGCGATAGGTGGCAAAGGCGCTTTCGGGCAGCTGCGCCATGAACTCGGCATAGGATGTCACCACCCCGTCGCTCAGGCCCTGGAACGGGTCTTCGGCAAACAGCGTCTCGGTATAGGCGGCATCGAATGCCGCATCCGATCCCGGCGTCAGGAACGTCGCGGGCTGGCGCTTGCCGGGCGCGGTGATGATCAGCGTGGCAAAGCTCGCCTCCATCCACCGCGCCAGCGCTTCCAGAAACCCGCGCCACGGCTCGGCCTCTCCCACCCCGGCATAGAGCCGGGCCAGAAGATCCGAAAACCCGTCATCGATCGCGCCACCCATGCGCGCAACATAGGCGGCGCGCGCGCGGACTGACAGGGCTTATTCCGCTGCTTCCAGCTCTCCCGTTTCTGCCGCTTCCCGTGCGCGGAAGTGCGGAATGACCTTTTCGCCGATGTTGCGGATCGTCTCCATGATCACGTCGTGCGGGATGCCGCCCATCTGGAAGATGAACAGGATCTCGTCGGCGCCTGCATCCTTCAGCCGCTGGACATAGCGGATGCAATCGTCCGGCGTGCCGTAGGCGTCCTGCGCCACAGTATAGTTCGAAAGGTGCTCGTCACCCACCGGGATCGCCTCTTCCGACAGGTAGGCGATGGTCGCCTGCTTGCCCTGCTCCAGCACCTTGGCATGATCCTCGGCGTCGAGGTCCTCGTCCACCGTCGGCTTGGCCCCGCCCTGATACCAGTAGGCGATGCTCTCGGCAAAGAAGCGCTGGCCGCGCAGGCCGATCTTGCGGGCCTTCTCGCGGTCGTCCAGCACGGTCGCGGCGCAGAGCGCGGCAAGGTGCTCGGTCGGGCGGAAGCCGACCTGATCCTCGGCCTTGCGGGTGCGGAAGGCCTCGCGATAGATCGCGTTCTTCTTGGCAATCTCCTCCGGCCCCGAAAAGCCCAGCACCAGCGCGCCGATGCCCCGGCTGCCCGCCGCCACCAGCGTATTCTCGCGCGTGCAGGCCATGTACATCGGCGGATGCGGATCCTGCCACGGCGAAGGATGGATCGGACGCTTGGGAATCTTGATGTAGGTGCCGTCGTGCTCAATCTCGTCCTGCACCATGATCTTGGGGATCAGGTACATCGATTCATCGATCATCGGCTGCAGCTCGTTGAGGTCATAGCCGAAGGTCCCCGCTTCCTGCTGCGTGCCGCCCTTGCCCACGCCGAAGTGCAGGCGTCCCTTCGAAAGGATATCCAGCGTCGCAATGCGCTCGGCCACCTTGACCGGGTGGTTCATTGCCGGCGGCAGGCAGACCACGCCATGGCCGATATGGATGCGGCTCGTCGCCCCGGCGATGAACGCCAGAACCGTCTCAGGCGCAGACATGTGCGCGTATTGCGTCAGCGCGGTATGCTCGACACACCAGATGCAGTCAAAGCCCATCACTTCGGCATACTTGGCCTGCTCGACGATCTGGAGGAACACCGCGCGCTCGTTCTCGCGGCTGGCATCCACCATCTGCGCTTCATAGATGATCGAGAATTTCATGAGGCTCTCTCCGGGCACCGCCTTGTAATCAGGCGTTTTGACGTTCCGGAATCGAAGCTAACCCACCTGCCACCCGCGCGCATAACCCGATCGGGTTAGGCGTTACTGCGCCCCTTGCATATCTGCCGCAGACCAGCCTCCGCCCAGCGCCTGATAGAGGCTGACCCGCGCATTGAGGGCATCGGCCCGCGCCTGGATCAGCGCCAATTCGGCGCTCAGCAGTCCGCGCTGCGTGTCGAGCTGTTCGAGCAGCGGCGAATAGCCCTCGCGATAGCGGTTGCTTGAAAGCCGGTAAGCCTCGGCCAGGGCATCGCGCTGCGCGGTCTGGATCAGGACCTGCCTATCGAGCCCATCGACCGAAGCCAGCGCATCGTTCACCTCGCGAAACGCCGTGAGCGCCGCCTTGCGATAGCCGAACGCCGCCGCATCGCGCTGTGCGCCTGCCACTTCGGCCCCGGCACGCAGCCGCCCGCCTTCGAACAACGGCGCCAGAATGCTCCCGCCGATCGACCACAGCCCCACCGGATTGGCGAGCAGGTTGGAGATCGCTACCCCCGCCGAAGCCGAGAGCCGCAGCGACGGCAGGAAGCGCTTGCGCGCCGCCGCCAGATTGCTGTCGCTCGCCGCCAGCTGGTACTCGGCCTGCGCCACATCCGGCCGCCTGCGCAACAGCTCTGACGGCAGCGCCTCAGGCACCGGCGGCTTCGTCAACGCCGCAAGGCCATTCGCCCGCTCGACCGGTCCCGGCACGCGCCCTGCCAGCACGCTCAGAGCATTCTCCGCCTTGGCCCGCGCCTGCTCCAGCGCCGGCACCAGCACCAGCGCCGCCTGATAATCGACCTCGGCCTGCTGCAGCTCCAGCTTGGGCGAGTAGCCCACGTCCACCCGCCGCCGGATCAGATCGCGCGAACCTTTTCGCGTTTCCGCCGTGCGCTTGGCCAACGCCAGCCGGTCATCCAGCGCCAGCAGCGTGACATAGGCACTGGCCGTGGCCGAGGCGACCGACAGGCGCGCCGCATCGCGCGCCGCCGCGCTCGCCAGCCAGCCGGACCGCGCCGCGCTGACCTGATCGGAAAGCCGCCCGAACAGATCGACTTCCCACGCCGCCTGCAACTGCGGCTGCGCGGCGCGCTGCACCACGGGCGTGCCGAACGGGCTGATCGTGCGGGAATCCGTCGCCCCCAACGCCGCGTCCAGCGAGGGCAGCATCGCCGAGCGCGCCAGATCCTGCTGCGCCCGCGCCTCGCGCACGCGGGCGGCGGCGATCTGGATGTCGGCATTGCGCGCCAGCGCCTCTTCCACCAGCGCCGCCAGCTGCGGATCGCCGAAGCTGCGCCACCAGTCTGCGGTGACGGGGACGCCGGGTCCGAGGTCCACGCGAAAAGCTCCCGGCGCTTCCACTGGCGCCACTTGCGCGGTCTTCACCTGCGGCCCGGCACAGCCCGCCAGCAGCACCAGCCCGACAAGACCAAGCCGCCTCACTGCCCGGTATCCACGCGCGCTTCCACCGACATGCCCGGCCGCAACCGCCTGGCCAGCGCCTGCCCCGGATCGACCCTGATCCGCACCGCAATCCGCTGCGCCACCTTCACGAAGTTGCCGGTAGCATTGTCGGCCTTCAGCACCGCGAATTCGGAGCCCGCCGCAGGCGCGATATTCTCGACATGGCCGGTCAGTTCCTCGCCCGCCAGCGCATCGACGGTAAAGCGCGCCACCTGTCCCACTGCCATGCGCGCGGTCTGCGCTTCCTTGAAGTTGGCGATCACCCACACCTCGTCGGGCACGAGGAACAGCAACTGCGTCCCCGCCGTCACGAACGCACCCAGCCGCACGCCCACTTCGGACAGCTGCCCGTCCTCGGGCGCGCGGATCACGGTGTTTTCAAGGTCTACTTCGGCCGCATGCAACTGCGCCCGCGCCGCCTCGACCGAGGCCGCCAGCCCGCCGCGCCCGACGATCACGCTCTTCACGTCCTGCTCGCCCACTCCGCGCGCGGCTTCTGCCTGCCGCACGCTCGCCTCAGCCGCCAGCAGCGCGGCGCGGGTCTGGTCACGCTCGCGTTCGGAGATCGAGCCATCGCCGACCAGCGCCGAGGCCCGCGCCATGTCGGCCCGCGCCTTGGCCAGATTGGCCTGCGCACTGGCAATCGCGGCATCCTGCCCACCCAGCGCCGCCTTGCGCGATCGCTCGCTCTGCTGCGAGTTGGCAAGCGCCGCCTCTTGCGCCGCAAGGTTGGCCTTGGCCTGTTCGACCTTGGCCTTGTACTGACGCTGGTCGATCACCGCGATCGCCTGCCCCTTCTTCACCCGCGCGAAGTCCTTGACGAGGACTTGCGTGACATAGCCGCTGACCTGCGGGCTGATCACCGTCGTCTTGCCCCGGACATAGGCGTTGTCGGTCGATTGCGAGAGGCCCGCGAACGGCGGCAGGTGCCAAGCATAGAGCACTGCGATCACCGCACCCAGCACCGCAAGCGCAATCAGCGCCAGCCGCCCCTTGTTGGGGCGCGGCGGCTTCCAGCCATCGGCCGGCGCGGCATTGGGCGCTGCGCCCGGTGTGGTGCCGGATGCAGGGGCGGCATCATCGCTCATTCGGGAGTCCTCTGGGGCGTGGTGGAAGGTTGCGCAGCCGCCGCAGCGGCCTGCATCTGGAGTTTCTGCAGCGTCACCAGCGGCGATTCCTCGCCCCGGCGCTGCATCCGCCAGCGTTCGAAATAGGACCATATCGCCGCCAGCACGGCAAGCACGCCAACGAGCAGGAACACGTCGTTGAACGCCAGGATATTGGCCTCGCGCGTGGCCTGCTGCGAAAGGATTCCGGCGCCTTGCGCATTGCGTAGCACCGGATCGCCCACCGTCCGGGCGATCAGTCGCCCACCGGCGGCAATGCGCGCGGCAACCTGCGGATCGGTCAGCACGATCTCCTGCACGATCGTTGCCGAGTGCATCTTCTCGCGCACTACCTGGAACGTGCCGAGCAGCGACGCGCCAAGCAGCCCGCCCAGGGACTGGCTCATCGTGAACAGCACGGTAAAGCTGACGAAATTGCGCGGGCCCGCCAGCAGCGTGCGGGCAAGGCCGACGATCATCGCCTGGCTGAGGAACAGGATCGAGGCGAAGGCGATAAGTGCCTGGCTGAAATAGAAGTTCTCGGGCCGTGTCAGGTTGGTCGTGCCCATGTCCATGAACGCGGCAATCGCGATCAGCACCAGCGATATCGAGAAGGGCCGCGCCGGCTTTTCAGGATTGACCGTCAGCAGCGCCACCACCAGCCCGGCCAGCGACGCGGCAATGATCACCAGATTGAGGCCGACCATCTGCTCGTTGGTCATCCCCACCACCGTCAGCAGGCCGACAGAACCAAACGCCTGTTCCGACAGCAGCACGCGCACCGCCGCGGCAATGCCGATCAGGCGCACCATCTCGCGCGTGCCCAGCCAGCGCGTGTTGATCAGCGGATTGCGGCGAAAGTGCTCGATCACGAAGGCGGTGACGACCAGCACCAGCCCGCCGATCAGCGCCCAGCCCAGCCACGGACGGCTCGTCCACCACTCGATCCGCCCCTGCGTCAGCACCGCGATCAGCAGCGACATGCCCGGCACGAGCAGGAGGATGCTCAGGGCATCGCCCTTCTCGAAGGCCTTGCTGCGCTCACTCGGCGGCAGCGGCAGGGCAAGGATCGCGGCAAGGCTGGCCAGCCCTAGCCCCAGCTCGAACCAGTAGAGCATGTGCCAGTCGCCCGAGACCAGCAGCGAGGGCGAGACCACCCGTGCCAGCGGCGTGGCGATCTGCGGCACCGAAATGCCGATCATCAGGCCCGCCAGCCGCTTGGCCGCGGGCATCGCCTGCATCAGGTAAAGGATCGTCAGCGTCGAGAGCGCGCTTCCCGCAAGCCCTCCCGCCGCGCGCACCGAGATGGCCGACCAGAAGCCGTGGACGAAGAGGTGAAACACCGTCGCCACGACATAGACGCCCAGCATCCAGCGGATGAACGGCTGCAGCCCGAACTGCTGGCGGTATTTCACCAGCACCAGATTGGCCACGGTATTGGTCATCAGATAGGCGCCGGTCAGCCAGCTCGCCTCGTCCGGCCCCAGCCCCAGCGTCCCTTGCGCAAAGGTCAGGTTCACCGCGATCAGCGCATTGCCAAGTCCGCCGGCCAGCCCGATCAGCACCCCGATCGCGCCATATGCGGCGCGCCGACGCGCGGGATGATCGGGATTGGCAGGAGAGCCCGGAAGCGTCGGCCTTTCATGCGGCTTGAATTCGTAGGCTGCAACTTCAGCCATCACGCTTCCCTGTGCCAGGATTGAAAAGCAGGATCACCCCGGGGGCGCGGCAAAACGGCCCATCGCAAGACGAAATGCGCCTGCGCCGAAAAACCCGAAACGGTCAGGAAAGTTCCATCGAAGCAGCAGAATACTGATCCGATTTATGATTTTCGTGCGATTTCAATTGGAAACAGGCGTGGCCTGGTAGAGGGTAGGGGACGTGATGGTGACCGCCCCTTGACCTGCTGACCTTGGCGGTAATGTGGATGCAGAAATTGCAATTGCGAAGCAGCCTTTCGCATTTGCGAAAGGGCAAGCGCTACCGCATATGGACAGTGCCTTTCAGGCATCCTCTCCCAAACTTTTCAAGGCTGGCCTTCGGGCCGGCCTTTCTTTTGTCCCGCGTCCTTGGCGAGACCGCGAAAGTGAGCCGCGGCAAGGAAGCGCATGAAGAAATTGCACGGATCAAGGCACCGGGCCGTGGATCGCCTGCGGTTTCGAACGCTATCTCAACCAGTGCCGTGCCAATGCAACATGCAATCTCACGCCCGTTTCAAGGACATTGTCGTTGAAATCGTATTGTGGATTATGAAGCGGAGCAGCGTGATCGTGAGTTGCCTGCCCCAGCCAGATATAGGCTCCGGGGCGCTGCTGCAGCATGAAGGAGAAGTCTTCCGAGGTGGGCGCGGGTTCCGGCGCAAGTTCCGCCGTTCCCACGGTCGCAGCCACTTCAAGCACGTCGGCAGCAGCCTCGGCATCGTTGATGGTGGCTGGATAGTAGCGGTCGTAATCGAGCGCGCATTCAACCTCGAACGACGTCGCAATGCCTTCCAGCATCGCCCGCATGCGTTCCTCTATGCGATCCTGCACCGCCGGGTCGAACGTGCGGACCGTACCGCCCACCATGACTTCTGCGGGGATGACATTGTGCGCATGTCCCCCGTGAATTTCCGTGATCGAGAGGACAGCAGACGCATAGGGCGGCACGGCGCGGCTGATGATGGTGTTGAGTTGCTGGACAAGGCTGGCTGCGGCAAGAATCGCGTCGGGGCTGTCCTGCGGAATGGCGGCGTGTCCGCCCTTGCCGGTCAACTTGATCCGAAACTTGTCCGCCGCGCCCATGATTGCGCCGGGCCGCGTGCTGATCGTCCCGGCAGGCAGGCCGGGCCAGTTATGCAAGGCATAGACCCGATCACAAGGGAATCGCTCGAACAGACCTTCCGCGATCATCACACGCGCTCCACCCAGCCCTTCCTCGGCAGGCTGGAAGATCAGATGGAGCGTTCCGGCAAAATCGGGATCGGCGGCGAGCACCCGGGCGGCACCCAGCAGCATGGCAACGTGACCATCATGGCCGCAACCATGGAACGATCCAGGCGTCTTGCTGGCCCATGGGAGATTGGTCATTTCCTGGATCGGTAGCGCATCCATGTCTGCCCGCAGGCCAAGGGTGCGCGGTCCTTCGCGCCGGCCTTTGAGGACCCCTACCAGACCGGTCGTGCCGATGCCTTCATGCACCTCAATTCCAAGGGAGCGCAATTCATCGGCGATGCGCTGGGCCGTGCGCCGCTCGCAGAACCCGAGTTCGGGATGGGCGTGGATGTCCCGCCGCAACGCGACGAGATCGGCGAGGAGATCCGCTTGCATGTGGGCCGGATCAGCCATGCGTCTGCCCAAACAGGTTCTGGATCGGAAGCCGATGCTTGATGAAGGGTGACTTGATCACGATGTAGCTGAAGTACTTCTCGATGCCATAATCGCTCTCGAGCATGCCTTCCATGATCGACTGATAGTGCGAAACGCCGCGCGCCACGAACTTTAGCAGATAGTCATAGCCACCTGAAACGAGGTGGCATTCGACGATCTCATCGAGCTTGGCAATCCGGCTTTCGAAGCGGCTGAAATCGCCCTGGCGATGTTCGCTGAGGGTGACTTCGGTAAAGACAGTCAGGTATTCGCCCAGCTTGCTGAAATTCACGTGCGCGCCGTAGCCGGTGATGTATCCGGCCTTTTCCAGGCGCTTGACCCGCGTCAGGCAGGGGCTGGGCGAAAGGCCTACCGCATCGGCCAGTTCCACGTTGGTGATCCGGCCCTCCTGCTGGAGCTTGGCAAGGATCTTGAGGTCTATCCTGTCGAGCTTGGGTCCGGGCAGCATGGTTTATCCCCCCTGTCAGGCGTCTTGCAGCGCGACGACCGCGCGGATGTCGGGCTGCTCGAGCAGTTGATCAAGCGACCGCTCAACCCGATCGAAGATCATGTCCATTTCCTCGATCGTGCAGCATAGTGCCGGTGCGAAGCCTAGAACCGCGTTGGCGAAACACCGCACGATCACCCCATTGCCATAAGTCAGCTTCGACAGCCTTCCGCCAATGTCGAGCGATGGATCGAAAATGGCCTTCGTCGCCTTGTCCGGTGTCAGTTCGATCGCACCCAACATTCCGCGATAGCGAACGTCGCCGACCAGCCGATGCGACCTGATCCGTTCCATGTGTTCTGCAAAGCGCTGACCCGTTACGCGGCCATTTTCCAGCAGACCGCCTTCCCGGTACAAACGCAGGACCTCAAGCCCCACCGCCGCGGCGACGGGATGGCCAGAGTAAGTCTGGCCATGACCGATCGGCAGCGCGGCGGGCGCTGCGTCGGCAATGGTCTGATAGACATGATCGGCCATGAACATCGCGCCCATGGGCACGTATCCGGCTGTCAAACCCTTTGCCGTGGTCATGAAATCAGGAGAAACGCCCTCATCGAGGCAGGCGAACAGCGGTCCGGTGCGCCCGAAGCCGGTGATAACCTCGTCCACCAGCATCAGGATGCCGAGCCGGGTGCACGCCTCGCGCAGGGCCTTGAGCCAGCCTCGCGGCGGCACGATCACCCCGCCCGAACCCTGGATCGGTTCGCAGCAGAATGCCGCGACGTTATCTGCCCCGAGCTCTGCCACCTTTGCCTCAAGCGCGGCCACCGTGGAAGCGATCACGGCCGCATCATCGTCCCCCTCGGGATGGCGATATTGATATGGGGAGGCGATATGGTGCTGCCACGGGCGCGGCAGATCGAAATTGCGGTGGAAGTTCCCCAGCGCCGTAAGTCCCGCGCCGAGGCTGCTCGAGCCGTGATACCCCCACTCCAGCGCGATGAAATGCTTCTTGTCGGGCTTCCCGGCGGCATTCCAGTAATGGACGATGTAACGGATTGCGCTGTCCACCGCGTCAGAACCGCCCTGCGTGAAGAACACGTGGTCAAGGCCATCGGGCGCGGCCGCGGTCAATTCTCCCGCCAGGCGGATCGCCGGCTCGCTGGCGAAATGGAAATAGCCCGTGGCATACGGCAGCCGGCGCATCTGTTCCGCCGCGACTTCGACGATCGACTCCTGACCATAGCCGACATTGACGCACCACAGCCCGGCAAAGGCATCGAGCAACCGGTTGCCGTCCCTATCGGTCAGCCACATGCCCTTGCCCGATTCCAGCACGATGGCGCCGTGCTGCTCGTGTCCTCTGAATGAGGTGACCGAATGGATCAGGTGATCGCGGTCGATATCGATGAGGGAACGGTTGGTTGGGTTTGTCATCGCGGTTCTTCCATTCCGTAGCATTGCCTGCAGGCTATGTCAGCGATCCGAGCGCGTATCGCCGAATGCGCCAGAAAATGATTGTCGGTGTCCTTTTGGCGTTGAGGCGCGCGGCATATTCTGCCGCGCGCCTCCTTTGCCTGATCCCGTCAGGCCCAGCATCACGCCAAGCTCAGAAGTACTTGAGCCAGGTTATGTCGCGACGGCGGCGCTTCAGCCGGGCGTACCATACGGTCGGCAGATAGAGCGGCACGATCATCGCCACGAACCACACCAGCACCCAGTTGTAGTTGTCGAACATGTAGGCCGTGCCGTTGTTCGGCCCCCAGATCGCCAGGGCGCTGTGATAGAGAATGCGCAGGACGGTCAGGTGCAGGAGGTAGAAGAACATCGGCGCGCCGCCGAAGATCGCCAGCTTCGCCACGAGGCCGGAGTCATTGATCTTCTCGAACAACACGAGCAGCAGCGCCCCGCCTCCAAGAGTCGGCAGCAGGAACAGCAGCGAGGGCGGGTACTTCGTCATCGAAATGAAGCTGATGACCGTACGGACTGCATCCCCTTCGACCACGAACCACGGCTTGTCGCCGTAGACGTTGAGAAGGCGCAACAGAACGAACGCGGCAATCATGCCAAAGCCCAGCACCAGCAAGCGCTTCTGCCGAACTGCGGGCGCGACTTCACCGGTGAACCAGGGCCCGATGCCGAAGCCCAGCAGGATCACGCCGAGCCATGCCAATATCGGATAGGTCGTCTTTGCCACGAAGCCGAGCGGCAGGTCGAAGGCGTCACGCTGGTGCAGCAGCGCCCAGACGGGGAACAGTGCATCGTCCTTGGTCAGCACGATGGGATCGAGCAGATTGTGGAAGCAAACGATGGCCAGGCCCAGCGCGATGATCGCCGGCCGTGGCAGGCGCATGAACGCAGCCAGCGCGATCATGCATATGCCGATTGCCCAGATCACCTGCAGCCAGAAGGTTGGCTGCGGCACGATCCCCCAATAGAGCGGCGAGAGATAGACCAGCTCGATCACGATCAGCAGGAAGCCCCGCTTGAGCAAGTATTCCGTGGTTTCCTCAACCGTATGGTTTACGCTGAAAAGGTAGACGCCCAGCCCGGTTAGGGCGACGAAGATCGGCGCGCAGAAGCTTACCGCGAACCGGGCAAAGCCGATGGCAGGGATGATGGTCAGTGCGTTGATCGGGTCGGTCACCGGATAGTTGACGAACCAGGTCTCGCGCAGGTGGTCCAGCAACATCAGCACCATCACGAAGCCGCGCAGGGCATCGATGTTGGCTAGGCGGACGTGGGCCGTGGCCTTCGCCCCTCCCGCTGCGAGATTTATGCCTCCGGGAGGCAATGTCATACTGCTGGCCATGGTCCCTGCCCTCTTTCCCTTTCGAATATCGCGTCTTGCCCCTGGTTTCATCAACCCTGCGGCAGGAACAGATCCTTGTAGAAGCCGGTGGTCTTTACCGAGACCGTAACCGGCGTGTCACCCTTGTTGCGGAAGTACCAGCCGTGCGTGCCATCGAACGGCGCGGTGAAGCTGCCTTTGCCGCCGGTCATCTGCTTCTCTTCCCAATAGCTGGTGAATTCGCCCTCGGCAGCATCCACCTTCTCGCCATGCATATCCGCCTTCACCGGTCCGCCCTTGGACGACCATTCGAAGACATAGCTCTGCCCGGCGTTCATGTGCGCCTTCACTTCCTGTCCGCTGTGCGGTGCCAAGGTGAGCGTCATCTCATCGCTGCGCATGTCGCCTTCGCGGATGATCGCGGCCTTTGTCGGCGTCACCGGTAAGGCGACCGGATCTTCGGCCGGAGCCGCCGTATTCTGCTCGCTGCCTGCCGCCATGCCCACAATTCCCGTCAGACGGCCAGCGCCGGTCGGGTCGATGCCGTATTCCGCCGGCATCACGAACAGCACCACAATGGCAGCGGCGGCCAGCAAGGCCCCGCCGGTCGCCTTGGCGAGAGTGGAAGGCGGAACCTGAATGGAATTCACCGTAGTTGCCGCGTCGGTCTGCATCATGCCGCCCCCGCCTGTGCTTGAGTGAAATAGCCGGTAAGCTGATAGCCGACGAGCACGAAGCCAGCACACATAAGCGCGGCATTGGCGGCAATCGCACTGCGGCGGAAGCTGCCGGTAGAGCGCCACAGGTTCATCACGATCAGGATCGCCGCCAGTGCCGTGAACTGGCCCAGCTCCACGCCGACGTTGAAGCTGATCAGGTTGGGTACAAGCCCGTCTGAGGACAGGGTGAGGTCCTGCAGCTTCGTCGCAAGGCCGAAGCCGTGGAAGAAGCCGAAGATCAGCACTGCGGCCTTGGGATTGGGTGCCCAGCCGAACATCGTCCTGAACCCGTCCAGGTTGTCCAGCGCCTTGTAGACGACGGAAAGCCCGATGATAGCATCGACGATGTAGGGGTTGGCACGAATGTCGAACAGGACGCCCAGCAGCAGTGTGGTGCTGTGCCCGATGGCAAACAGGGTCACATAAGTGCCGACGTCCTTCATCCGGTAGAGGAAGAAGATCACGCCCACCAGGAACAGCAGGTGATCATATCCCGTGACCATGTGCTTGGCACCAAGGTACATGTATGGGCCAATGGCCATGCCCGAGGCACCTTCGATAAAGGCGCGGTCGTCCTCACCCACCCCGTGGGCATGAGCAGCGGACTTGAGGGCAATGATGATGAAAATGACGATGGCCCACCCTGCCCATCGCAGCAGTCCTTGCGGAACCGGGATGGCGGTGTGGCGGGCCATCAGTGCCTCACTTTACCGTGAAGGAAGCGAGGGTCTTGGCCCCGCTACCCTTGGCCGTCAGGGCGACCACCACCTTGGCGCCAGCCGGGATCTTGAGCCCCGGTGCCGACATGCGGTTGCCCGCCTGCGCCGCCAGTGGCGTTTCCGCCTTGGCCCCGGCAGCCGTGACAATCAGCTTGCCGGAAAAGCCCGAGGCAGCCAGCGGCTCATCCTCTTCGGTGATGTAGACATCAACGCCCTTGGGGGCGCGCACCAGTTCGACGACAGTCTCGCCGGTCATCGTCACCAATCCGCCGTGCAGCGGCTTCATTGAGCCGTGGGCGCCAGCAGGCACCGCGAAGGCGATCAGCGAAAGCCCTGCCAAGGCCGCAGTAACTGTCTTGATGTTCATTGCAAATCTCCCCGAAGCCATGGTTATTCCGGCAGGTGCGGCAGTACGAACGTCAGCGAGGAGCGATACTCCATCTGCCGGTACTTCGCCGGATTATCCGACGGGCCGACCAGAATGCCGACAATCACATTCAGCCCCTGATTGCGCACCGGCACCGTGACATAGCCCTGAGCGTCGGTCATGGATGGCTTTTGATCGGGGTCATTCACGTAATCGTGCATGATTGCCACGTTGGCAGCAGGCTTGCCCTCGAACATCGCGCGAAGCCGGATTGGCTGCCCCATCGCCTGGGGAATAGCATTGTCTGCCGGGATCAGTTGCAGCTTGTGTCCCGGGATCAGCGGGATGGGCTTTGCCGGCAACTGGTTGATGTGGACCGCATACTTGTAGTTATGCTCGCTCACCGTGGCGTCCCTGACCTCGTCGAGGCCCTTGTTGTGCCAGGTTCCGGCGGCGTCCTTCGACCAGATGCCATAGTCCATCACCGCAGCAACCACCGCCATCGGCTCATCACTGTCAACCACCGGAATTGCACCTGCAGCGCGCAGCGTCGCCGTCACCGGCAGGCCATCGGCATCGTAGCCGGTAACCGACGTGACGAGCGGCATGCGCTTCACCGCGTCAAGATCGTCCGAGCCTACGCCATAGACCATGGCAAGCTGCTTGGCGCGCTGCGCAAACCAGATCGCATGGGCACTGGCCGTTGAAGAAGCCAGCGCCGCCCCGACCGTCGTCACGGCAATCACCGCTGAAATATATGGAGAAATCCTGCGCACGATGGGCCTCCGGACTGAATGGCCGGGCGTTTCCGGCATGACCAGCTTATGATTCGCTGTCGGCATTTTCCCCTGAAAGGTCATGTCTGCCGACATGATGGCCTGTGGTTCTGCGCGATTGCGGCAGAACTTATCGCCTGCCCCCCCAACCGCCGCGGCGCTATTGCAGCGCCTCGGCGATGGCCTTGCCGCATTCGGCAGTGCCGGCAGCACCCTTGAGATCGCGGGTGCGGGCCGTCGGCGTGGACAGCACTTGCTCCACCGCCCGCATTATGGCGGCTGCGGCATCCGCTTCGCCCAGATGCTCCAGCATCATTGCGGCTGACCAGATCTGGCCGACCGGATTGGCGATACCTTGTCCCGCAATGTCGGGCGCAGAGCCGTGAACCGG
Source organism: Novosphingobium sp. ERW19 (assembly GCF_012641315.1). NCBI lineage: Bacteria > Pseudomonadati > Pseudomonadota > Alphaproteobacteria > Sphingomonadales > Sphingomonadaceae > Novosphingobium > Novosphingobium sp. ERW19. The sequence goes on along the minus strand of NZ_JABAIC010000005.1, from coordinate 128,854 downwards.
CTCGAACAGCGAAGGGTGCTTGCCCTCGGGATTGATATTGGCCGAAGGCGCAACCCCGATCGTGCCCGTGCAGGCCGGCCCAAGGTCAGAGAGGATGTCGCCAAACAGGTTTGAGCCCACCACTACGTCAAAGCGATCCGGATTGAGCACGAACTGCGCAGTCAGGATGTCGATGTGGTACTTGTCATGGGTAACGTCGGGGTATTCCGCTGCGACCGCCGCCACGCGCTGGTCCCAGTACGGCATGGTGATGGCAATGCCGTTGGACTTGGTCGCGCTGGTCAGGTGCTTGCGCTCACGCGTCTGCGCCAGATCGAAGGCATAGCGCAGCACGCGATCCACGCCGACGCGGGTCATCACCGTGTCCTGGATCACCAGCTCGCGCTCGGTGCCGGGGAACATGATCCCGCCCACGGAAGAATACTCGCCCTCGGTATTCTCACGGACCACCCAGAAGTCGATGTCACCGGGTTCCCGGCCTGCCAGCGGACAGGGTACGCCCGGCATCAAGCGCACCGGCCTGAGGTTAACATACTGGTCATACTCACGGCGGAACTGGATGATCGAACCCCACAACGAAATGTGATCGGGCACGGTATCGGGCCAGCCAACCGCACCGAAGAAGATCGCGTCGGGCCGGCCGATCTCTTCCTTCCAGTTGTCGGGCATCATCTTGCCGTGGCGGGCATAATAGTTGCACGAGGAAAACTCGTGCCACTTCTGCTCCAGCTCGAAGCCATAGAGCGACGCGGCCTTTTCCAGCACGCGCATGCCCTCGGGCATCACCTCGTTGCCGATGCCGTCACCGGGGATCACCGCTATCGTGTGCTTGCGGGTATTTGTGGTCATCACCTTGCCCCCTACTGGTTCAGATCTTCAGGCCACCGATGTGGAAGGCCTTTGTTTCCAGATATTCCTCGATGCCGAGCGTGCCGCCCTCACGGCCAAGGCCGGATTGCTTGACCCCGCCGAAGGGGGCCACATCCATGGCAATCGATCCGGTGTTGAGTGCGATCATGCCCGCCTCGAGCGCCTCCGCCACGCGGAACGCGCGGTCGAGGCCGGACGTGTAGAAATAGCTCGCCAAGCCATATTCGGTATCGTTGGCGAGCGTGATGGCCTCATCTTCGGTTTCAAAGCGGAACAGCGGCGCGACCGGACCGAAGGTTTCCTCCCTTGCAAGCCGCATCCCGGCATTCGCTTCGCCGATGATCACCGGGCGGGCAAAATTGCCGCCTTGGGCGCCCTTGCCGGAGAAGAGCACCTTTCCACCCTTGTCCAGCGCATCCTCTATATGCGCGGAGACCTTTTCGGTCGCCGCGCGGTTGATCAGCGGACCTGTCGTCGTGGCGGCGTCCATGCCGTTACCCACATTAAGCGCCTCAACCGCCGCGCCCAAGCGTGCGGAAAACTCATCATAAATCGGCGCATGAACCAGGATACGGTTGGCGCAGACACAGGTCTGACCCGCGTTGCGGAACTTGCTGGCCATCGTCGCCTTGACCGCCAGATCGAGATCGGCATCGTCGAACACGATCAGCGGGGCATTCCCGCCCAGCTCAAGGCTGAGCCGCTTGATGGTGTCCGCGCTCTGCCGCATCAACAGCGATCCGATGCGTGTCGATCCCGTGAACGAAAGCTTGCGCACCACGGGGCTGGCCGTGATCGCCTCGCCGATGGCCTGCGGCATGCCGGTCAGGAGGTTGATCGTGCCCTTGGGGAAGCCAGCGCGCAGTGCCAGTTCGATCAGGGCCAGCGCGGTGAACGGCGTCATTTCCGATGGCTTGATCACCACCGGGCATCCTGCGGCCAACGCCGGGGCGCATTTGCGCGTGATCATCGCTGCGGGGAAATTCCACGGCGTGATCGCAGCGGAAACGCCCACTGGCTCGGTCAGCACGATGATCCGCCGATCCCGCTCGGGCGAAGCGATGTTGCGCCCGCCGACCCGGCGGCCTTCCTCGGCGAACCACTTGATGAATGTAGCAGCATAGCGAATTTCGCCCTGCGCTTCAGCCAAGGGCTTGCCCTGCTCGGCGGTCATGATCCGGGCAAGATCATCGAGATTTGCGAGGACCAACGCGTGCCACGCCTCGAGCAGCGCGGCGCGTTCTCCTGCCGTGCGCTTGCGCCAGTCGGCCCAGGATGCCTGCGCGGCCTCGATTGCGGCATTCGCTTCGGCTGTGCCACAGTCGGGCACGGTGCCGATCACTTCGCCCGTGGCAGGGTTAGTTACCTCAAGCGCGGGAAGTCCCGCAGAAATCCAGGCACCATCGACGAGAGCAGCCTGCCGCAGCAGGGTGGGGTCATTCAAGTTCAGCATGTTCAACCTAGCGCCTGTGCAGCGAGAGCAAAAATGGCAACGTCATCTCCGGGTACCGGCGCTGGGCCCAGCGCCATACGCTTGACGTGCCCCACTTCGGGCAAGCCGACCTCCTCGAGCCAGAGCCCCAGACCGGCCGCCTCCGGCACGTCGATCCGGCAGAAGCTGCCAGCCTGCATACCCAGCCAGTGTGCGATCAAGGCCTTTGCCCCGGTTGTGTCGGGCGCGACCACCGGCCCGATCAGCCAACCGCGTCCGAACCGCCGGATTACGGCAAAACCGGTCTGCACGTGCTCTCGGCACAAGACCACCGCACTGCCATCGGCCAGCAGCGCATCGAGCACCGCCTTTCGGTCCATGCCCGTTGCCGATGAATAGAGCGCATCGAGTACGCCTGCATCGGCCGCGCCCATAGGTCGGACGCGCTCACCCGGGCGCAGTTCGACCAAGGGCTGGATCGGGGCGACACCTTGATGCTGGTGGACCTGCCCAAGTGGAGCGAACCCCAGCCTGGAATAAAGCGGCAGCCCTTCGTCAGTTGCGTTGAGGATCACCGTCACATCTTCCAGCCGCTGCAGCATGGCTTCCGCCAACCGGCGCCCAAGCCCGCGTCCCTGCTGCGCCACGGCGACAATGACCACGCCCAGCATCGCGTAGGACTTTCCGAACCGCCAGGACATGATCGAACCGCAAGTCTTGCCGTCAACCTCAGCGACCAGCCCACTGCCGATGGCCAGCAGCTTCTCCAGGTCTTCCTCACGGTGTGGCCACTGCTGTTCGAAGCACAAGTCTGCCACCGCTGGAATATCGTCGGCTGTCATGTCCCGCAGAACAATCTGCGTCACGTCCTGAACTGTCATCCGATACTCCCGCGAAAGTCTCGATCTTGCGCCGCGAGCGTCGCCGATCCTGCCGCACTTCTAACTTCGAGGGCTCAAAAGAAGCTGCCGGTTTGTCCGGGTATTCGGAAGATTATTGCGAAAACCCGGTATGCCGCTTCGCAACTAGAACTCGGAAACATCGATCTGCGCACCAGCATCAAACCGCGACAAACGGTAGGGACGGGGGTCAACGATCGGATCATGTCCGGATGCAATGTCGGCCACCAGATGGCCGGCGCCCGGGCCGATGCCGAAGCCATGCCCGCTGAAACCTGCGGCGAGGATGAAGCCCGGAATGCTCGGGATTTCACCGATCACCGGAACGCCATCGGGCGTGCTGTCGACAAAGCCGGCCCATTGCCCGACGATTGGAGCCCGCGCCACCTCGGGGATCAGCCGAGAAACACGCTCAATCGTCAGGCGCATGGTCTTTGGATCCGGCTTCGGATCAAGGATGCGCCGCGCTTCCATCGGCGTAGGCCGGTCCAAAGCCCAGCGCGAAAGCGTCTCGTGGCCTGCCTGCAAGCCTTGCAGGCCGCCAGGCGAAACCTTCTTCCAGCGCTGCTTGAACATCGGCAGGAACTGCTTCTGGAACCGCATGAACTGCATCGTCGGGTCGACCTTGGCCCGCCCGCTATAAGCCAGGGCGTGGGCGCCATCCCCGCGCCGCGTGATCGACATCGAATTGCCGTAGAACGCATCGGGCAAGGTCATGTGCCCCGTGCCGATGGCGAGGATCGACTGGCGGACTGTCGCCTGCGGGAAGCGTATGCCGAGTTGGTGCATGAACGAGGATGCCCAGGCACCACCGGCGTGGATCACCAGCTTGGTGGCGATGGTGCCGCGCTCGGTGACCACGCCGCTCACGGCTCCGCCGGTCGTCTCGATCCCGCGCGCAGCACAGGCCTGATGCACCGTGCCGCCAAGTGCCATGATTGCCCGCGCCACAGCGGGGACGGCCAAGCCCGGATCGGCAATCCCGTCCATCTGCGAATGCACACCGCCCTTCCAGACCTGCTTGGTAAAGCTGCCCTTCTCGGTCGCCTCCTGGCTGTTCAACATGCGCGTCTTCACGCCGATCGAGCGGGCATACTCACCCCACTTGGCCCAAGTCTCAATTTCAGCTTCGTCATTGCTGACGTAGAACAGGCCGCAGCGGCGAAAGCCTGTTTCCTCGCCGCTCTCGACCCCGAACTGCTCCCACAGATCGAGCGCCTTGGTCGCCAGCGGCAGTTCGCGCTCGTCGCGGTTCTGTTGACGGCACCAGCCCCAGTTGCGGCTTGACTGCTCGCCACCGACAACGCCCTTTTCGATGAGCGCGACCTTCAGCCCGCGCTTGGCAAGAAAATAGGCTGTGAAACTTCCGACGATGCCCGCGCCAATCACGACGACGTCGGCCTGGCCGGGCAGTTCCGGGGTGGATTCGATGAACCTCAAGGGCGCGGGCATGTCTTACTTCTCCGGTGAACTTGCGAAGTCATGCGAAACCGAGGACGGCCTTGACCTCGAGATATTCCTCGAAACCGAAAAGGCCGTACTCGCGACCGTTGCCGGACCGCTTGTAGCCGCCGAACGGGGCGTGACGGTCCCACGCCGGGGCATTGATGTGAACCTGCCCGGTGCGGATGCGCAAAGCCACACTGCGGGCTTGATCCAGGTCGGCACCGTGAACGTGGCCGCCGAGGCCGTAATCGGTGTCATTGGCAATCGCCACGGCATCGTCGACGTCATCGTAGGGAATGATGACCAACACCGGCCCGAAGATTTCCTCCTGCGCTATGCGCATCGCGCTGGATACATCGGAGAAGATCGTCGGCTGCACGAACAGTCCGTGGTCAAGCCCATCGGGAGAGCCCGGACCTCCGCAGACCAGTCTGGCCCCTTCATCGATGCCCACCGCGATCATCGTCTGCACGCGCCGATGCTGCGCAGCATTGGCAATCGGCCCTAGCGTCGTGGCATCCTCTGTCGGGTCACCGACAACGATGGTTTCCGCAGTCCGCCGCGCGATTGCCTCCACTTCTGCAAGAGCCGCACGCGGAACGATCATCCGTGTCGGCGCGCTGCACGATTGGCCGACATTGCGGAACGCGGCCATCACGCCCAGCGGCACGACGCGCTCGAAATCGGCATCGGGCAGCAGCACGTTCGGAGACTTTCCGCCCAGTTCCTGCGTCACCCTCTTCACAGTCGGCGCTGCGCCCTGCGCCACCAATACGCCCGCACGGTTCGATCCCGTGATCGAGATCATGTCGATGTCAGGATGCGCAGCCATGCCCGCCCCCACTTCGCTGCCTGTGCCGTTCAGCAGATTGAACACGCCTGCGGGCGCGCCCGCATCATGCACGATCTGCGCAAACATGATGGCGCTCAACGGCGAAAGCTCGCTGGGTTTGAGCACGACAGTACATCCGGCTGCCAGCGCGGGGGCGACCTTTGCGGTAATCTGGTAAAGCGGCCAGTTCCAGGGCGTGATCAGCGCCGCCACGCCGATCGGCTCGCGCACGATCGCGGTCGTGCCGCGCATCGTCAGGAACTCGTAATCGCGCAGCACCTCGATTGCCGCCTGCACATGACCCATCGCGAACGGCACGTGCGATGCCCGGGCAAAGCTGATTGCAGTGCCCATTTCCATCACCAGCACTTGTGCCAGAGCTTCGGCCCGTTCGGCCATCAGCGCGTGGATGCGCTCCAGCAAAGCCAGTCGGTCCTCCGCCGTGCTTTGCGAAAAGGCTGCAAAAGCACCCCGCGCAGCCGCCACGGCCCGGTCGAGATCCGCCGCCGTGCCCGCCGCGACCTGCGCGATGCAAGTACCGTTGGCGGGGTTGATCACCGGCAGCAGTTCGCCACCGGGAAGATCGATCCATTCGCCGCCGATGTAGGCCTTGCCTGTCAACGGCAGCACCGCCTGCAGTGCCTCCTGCGCTGGATCGCTCATCCCACCATGTCCTTGTAACGGTAATAGGCGCCGACGAACGGCAGGAACCATGGCGTCCCGAAATAGCCCGGGATCGCCGGCCAGTCGAAGTCGCGCCAAGGGTTCGCCTCGGCCTTGCCATCCAGCACCTCGGCCATGATCTTGCCCATGTAGGTGGCCATGTGCGTGCCGTGGCCGCTGTAGCCCATCGAGTAGAACACACCTTCGCGCTCCCCGGCGCGGGGTAGGCGGTCGCTGGTCATATCGACCATCCCGCCCCAGCAGTAATCTATCCGCGCACTCGCCAGTTCGGGGAAGAAGTTGATCATGGAGCGGCGCAGGATCGCTCCGCTCTTGGCGTCCGCCGCCGGATCGCTGCGGCTCGAAAAGCGTGCACGCCCGCCAAACAGGATGCGGTTGTCCGGAGTGGTACGAAAGTAGCTGACGAAGTTGCGCGTATCGACGGTGTTGCGCCGGCGCGGCGTCAGCCGATCGAGCAGGTCGACCGGCAATGGCTCGGTCGCGATCAGATAGGCCCCGACCGGCACAAGACGCCGGCGGAACCAGCTCAGCGGCCCGACGCGAGACGTACCCGTGGCCAGGAGCACCTGATTGGCAACCAGGCTGCCGTGCGGCGTCGTGAGCTCGTGGCGCGAGCCGGAAACGCGTCGCATCTTGATCAAGGGATTGTGCTCGAAGATCGTGCCCCCGCGCCGCGCCACCGCTTCGGCAAGGCCCTGCCCATAATCGCCCATGTGCATGTTGGCGCTTTTGCCGTAAAGCATCCCTCCGTAAAAGATGTCCGAACCGATCTCCGAGGGCAGGTCTTCGGGCATCACCAGGCTTGTCTCGGGATCGACATTGCGCGCCAGCAGGTCCTGCGAGCGCTTGATCTTCTCGAAGTGCTCGGGCTTTGCCGCCAGCTTCAGCTTGCCGACGCGGCCGAAGTGGCACGCGATGCCCTCTTCGGTCACGATCTGCTCCACCAGATCGACCCCGGCATCGAAGGCACGGTAAAGCATGTTCGCACGTTCGAGCCCGAACTTCTCGACCATGCCGCCATAGTCCTGGGCAAAGCCGTTGTTGCACATGCCGCCGTTGCGGCCGGAAGCCGCGCCGGCAACGCGGTCCGCTTCAAGGACGACGACTTTCGCACCCTTCTTCGCCAGCGCCAGCGCTGCGGAAAGTCCTGTGAAACCTGCGCCAATCACGGCAACATCGGCCGTGCCACTTGGGCCACCGGGCGAGCCCGAGGCAAATGGGCTTGCGCTATCCAGCCAGTACGAAGCCATCTTCATTTCGTTTCTCCGCCCTCGCGGGCACTGGAAAACAAGGCGCTGTCACCAACCCCGCATGCGCGGCCAGTTGCCGATGATGTCGCGGCCATTTCCGTCGACCACGCTGTAGCCTTCGTGTTGTGCGCAGGTGGCACAAGCGTGATTGGGCAACACTCGCACGCGCGAACCAATTGGCAGATCCGGCAATACGCCGCTGCTGCCCGGGCGTACCTTGATGATACCATGCTCCTGGCTGGCGTCCTCCACGATCACGTCGGCAAACGGATTGCCGTCGATGTCGCAGACGAGGCCATAGCCCTGGTCCACAGGATGGCGCTGCGTCCCGCGATCGCGCGAGAGCGCCATCCAGCCGCCATCGGTGAGGATCCAGCCCTTCTCCGGGCGATGGCCGATCACCGTCAGCAGCACCGATGCGGCAATGTCGTCGACTGCGCACACGCCAATCCCGTGCATGACCAGATCGAAGAAGCTGAACACGCCCGCGCGCACTTCGGTGACACCGGTCAGATCCTGCGCAAAATGCGCGGTCGGCGTCGAACCCACGCTGACCACAGACGCTGCGTGTCCAGCAGCGCGAAGTGCCTCTGCCGCCGCAACCGCAGCGGCGCGTTCGCCCTCTGCCGCTTCCGGCAGGCCGGCACCGCCCCGCGCATTGTAGGATTCCCCGGCGTGCGTCAGAACGCCCGCAAGCTCTAGCCCGCCATCTCGCAGCACATCTGCTATGGCAACAAGAGCCGGATCATCGGGCAGGACGCCGCCGCGATGGCCATCGCAATCGATCTCGATCAGCACGGCTGGCATGGGGCCGCCATCGGACGCCGCCTCGGCCAGAGCGTGAGCCTGCTCCAGCGTGTCGATCAGCACCGAAAGGCGCACGCCTCTCGCCACCAGCTTGCGCGCCCGCTCGATCCGATTGAAGCTCAGGCCCACCGCATAGGTGATGTCAGTGAAGCCACCGTCAGCGAAGTATTCGGCTTCTGCCAAAGTCGAAACCGTGATCGGGCCGGTTCCTTCAGGAAACAGCCTGCGCGCGACATCCACGGACTTGCTCGTCTTCACGTGCGGGCGGAACCCAGTACCCAACTTGGCCAGATGCGCGCGCAGCCGGGCAATGTTGCGATCCACCTTGCTCACGTCGAGGACAAGTGCCGGCGTGGCCACCGTGTCCAGCGAAGCCGGGGTTGCCGATACGGCATCGAGAACTGCAGTTTCCGTCATCATTATCCCGCCTGTAAGAATAGCATCAGCCCAGCGACTGGTTAGAAAGCGCCACCAGCATGGCGCCCGGCGCAGAAACCGGCGCTGCGCCAAGCGCCATGATCGGGGCCCGGTCAACCTGAGGCAGTCCGATTTCTTCCAGCCACGGCGCAAGGCCGCTCGTTTCCGTAACGTCGATCCGCACGAACACGCCTTCATAGGCCGATGCGAGCACTGCAACGATGGCCTTGGCATCCTGCGCGCTTGCCGCGACGACGGGCCCGATCACCACGCCGCGCCCCCAGCGCCTGACACAGCCATAACCCGAGATGCCGCCATCTCGTTCAACCACCACCGCGTCAGCCACGCCAAGCAGCGCGTCGAGCAACACCCGCCGGTCCATGCCCGAAGCCGCGGCGTCAACCGCATCGATGGCAGACCGGTCACCCGGCGTTGCCGCCCGCACCGGCACCGAGGTGTCGATTGCCGGAACATGGTCCAGCACCGCCTGATGCTGGGTGATGAAGCCGCAACGCGCGAACCCCAGCTTGGTGTAGAGCGGCTCGCCGTCCTTGGTGGTGATAAGGGTCATCCGGCGGCCTGCGGCATCGGCCAGCAGCGCCGCCATCAGCTTACCGCCGATCCCCTGCCGTTGCGCATCGGGCGAGACGATGATCATGCCGATCGTGGCAAAATCCTCGCCATAGGGCCACCACAACGCGGTCCCGAGCAGCTTGCCCTCCGCTTCCACGGCGAAGCCACGACCCAGTTCGAAAGCAAATTGCCAGTCTTCCAGGCGATATGGCCACTTTAACGCGAGCGACAGGCCTTGCGCCTGATCGAGGTGGTCCACCCGCATCGCGATCACGCCGTTGCTTTCGCTCCCGACCATGGCCCCCGACATTCCCAGAATACTCCTTCGCGCGACCTCAGGCAAAATCAGGCTACGGCGCCGTACCCAAGGTTAAAGCGGATTCGCGCTGGCAAAATGTTCCGAAAGCCGGAAATCTTCACGGCGGTCATGCGCAAGATACCATCAGGGGCGGAATATTATGCCGCCCCTGATGGACCGAGGTCAGCCGAGCGGGCGCTGCGTTGCGAAGACCTTCTTCACGTATTCCTCGCTCAGCCAGGCACAGCCATCGCCGCGCACGAACATGCACACGTCACCCTTGCGGAACGATACGCTGCCATTCCCATCCGTGAACGTAACCGCCCCTTCCATCAGCAGCATCAACTCGACCTGACGGTAGGGGATCTGCTTGCGATGATAGGGCGTGGAATCCCACGTTCCAGCGCAGAATTCGGCATTGGCAGAAACATAGTCGGAGAAACCCCGGCAGGTCGGAACTTCACCCAGCAGGTTTTCGTTCGCTGGCGGGCTTGAAGGATTGAGCGGCGCGCTCTTGTCGATCATCACCGGCGTGGTCCGGTTGCCTGCGCGATCCGTCGGCGCCGAATAGACTACTGCCAGCAGATCGTCCGATGCTTTCCAGCCAAAGCTGCAACCGAACGGCAGCGCGCAGCATTCGTCGGGGCCCAACGCCAATGTGGCATCCTCCGCCGCAATCTCCAGCCTGCCGGTCAGCACAAGCACGAACTCGTCAGTCGGAAGCGCAGTAACCTGCCCCTCCCCTCGCGGCGAAAAGGCAGAAACAACCGCCTTGTCGTCGGCAAAGGCTGGTGCGGCTCGGCCATCCAGCCAGTCTGCCGATGGTTTCGCTATGGGTGCATAGGCGCGAATGTCCACCACCGCGCCAACTGCGGTCTGCCCGGCTTCCAAGGTTGTCATGCGTTCTCTCTTTCCGATTCTGTAATCCGAAGGGACTTGGCAGCAATCAGGCTGCGGGCAATCGTCAGGTCCTGAAGGGCAATGCCCGAACTGTCGAACACCGTGATCTGGTCAGGCGACATACGTCCCTCGGCCCGGCCCAGCAGTACATCGCCCAGCGCCGTGATCCGGCTGCGATCGCCCGTAAAGTGCTGCAGATCGCCCATCACAACGGCTTGCGCCGGATAATCGCAGAACAGCGCCGCGCGGTCGAACAACGCTGGCGGCAGTTCCTGCTTGCCCGCCGCGTCCGAACCCATGCTGGCAACATGCGTGCCGGGACGGACCCATTCGGCTGCGAACAGCGGCGCACGCGCTGGCGTTGCCGTCACGATGATGTCGGCCCGCTCGCACGCGTCCTTCGCCTCGGCCAATTCAGCGTTCAGCCCTTCGGCCTTCAGCGCCTCGACGAACTCCCGCCCCTTGGCCTCATCCCGCGCCACAACCAGCACTTGGCAGATCGGCCGGATGCGCGAGATGGCAAGGCATTCGAATAGCGCCTGGTTGCCTGCGCCGAATACCGTCAGCACTGAAGCGTCTGACCGCGCCAGCACATCAGCGGCAACCGCATCGGCCGCAGCCGTGCGATAGGCGTTCACCTTGCCTGCCTCGATCACCCACTCGACCCGACCGACACGCTGATCGAACAGCAGGATCACGGAGTTATGCCGGGGCAACCCGATCTCTGGATTGCCCGGCCAGAATGAGCCGACCTTCAGCCCGGCAAAGCTGCCGGTGGAAGCCGACTTTATGGAGAAGCGGTTGGTCGGCTCTGTGCCATGCGCCAGCACGGCAGGAAACAGCACCGCATCTTCGACTACGGCACAAAGCGCCTCGCGCGCGGCGGCAAACGCCATCTCATGCGTCACCAGTGCGGCGGACTCTTCTTCGGATATGAACTTCAAGGCAATTTCCAGTTTCATTGAATTTCGCAGCCCGCCAGCTCAGCCTCTGTCCGATGGCAAAGCAGCAGATTGCCAGCAGTCATGGACCGCAGCGGCGGCGGGATCGTATCGCAGCGTCCCGCGATCGCCGCCGGGCAGCGCGGCAGAAAGCGGCACAGCCCGGCATCGTCCACCGGCAGGCCGACCTGCGACTTGCCCTTCTGCGCCAACCCGGAAAGCCAGTCCGTGCGCAATTCCGGCACAGAGGAGATCAGCAGGTTGGTATAGGGATGATAGGGCGGAGCGTCGTAAGTACGGCTCAGGCCTGCTTCCACGCGCGTGCCCTTGTAAAGCACGACGATCTCGTCACACAGCGCCTTCACCGTGGCGATATCGTGGCTGATGAACAGATAGGCCACGCCAAGATCTCGGCGCAATTCGGCCAGAAGTTCCAGGATTGCCTCGCGCACCACGGTATCAAGCGCCGAGGTCACCTCGTCGCACAGGATCACGTCAGGATTGGCGGCCAGTGCCCGGGCCAGGTTCACGCGCTGCTTCTGCCCACCCGAAAGCTCGTCGCAACGCCGGTCTGCAACGCCGACCGGCAGCTTGATCAGATCGAGCAGTTCGGCCACGCGTGCCTTGGCCGCAGGGCCGCTCATGCCATGGTAGAAGCGCAGCACCCGCCCGAGAATTTCGCCCACGCTATGCGCCGGGTTCAGTGCCACGTCGGCATTCTGGAACACGATCTGGATGCGACGCAGTTCCTCGCGGCTGCGAGCGCTCAACGATGCGGCCAGCGGATGCCCGTCCAGCAGCACCGTCCCGGCGGTCGGGGCGAGCAAGCCTGCCACAACACGCGCCACAGTCGATTTGCCCGAGCCCGATTCCCCGATCACCCCCACAGCGCCACCACGCGGGACCGCCAGGCTGACATCGCTCAGCACCGGATGAGCGGGCCGTCCGTTCCTGTCAATCGGGCCATAGCCTGCATGGATGCCCTCAATCGAAAGCAGCGGCGCGCCTTCTGCCGGAGTGGGCGCCGCTGCCTTCACGACCGGCTTGGCTGCGGCCAGCAGGGTGCGAGTATAATCGTCAGCGGGTGTCTCCAGCACCGCACGCACGGTGTTCTGCTCGCGCACCTTGCCGCGATTGAGCACGAGAACGCGGTCCGCCATCTGGGCAACGACCGCCAGATCGTGCGAAACGTAGACACCGGTCGCGCCCTGCTCTCGCACAACGTCGCGGAAAGCCTGCAGGACTTCCACCTGCGTTGTCACGTCCAGCGCCGTGGTCGGCTCGTCGAAGATGACCAGATCCGGCTTCGTGATCAGCGCCATCGCCGCCATCAGGCGCTGCAACTGCCCGCCGGAAAGCTCGTGGGGATAACGGCTGCCGATGGTCTGCGGATTCGGCAGCGCCAGCGATCCGAACAGTTCGACCGCATATTTTCGCGCATCGGCATCCGAAGCCGTGCCATGGATCAGCGCAGGCTCGATCACCTGCTCGATCACCCGGCGCGAAGGATTGAACGCCGACGCCGCGCTCTGGGCGACATAGGTTATGCGGTGTCCGCGCTGCGCGGCCAGGCTATTGGCGGCGGCGCCATCCAGCGTCGCCGTGCCAACGGAAATGTCGCCCGAGATCTTCGCCCCGCCTCGGGCATAGCCCATCAGCGACAGTGCAATCGTCGTCTTGCCCGAACCGGATTCCCCGATCAGCGCCAGCACCTCGCCACGCCGGATGGCAAACGAGACGTCATCGACGATGCGCAAAGGTGAGCCGTCAGCCGCACGGACAGTCACGCACAGGCCGCGCACGTTCACATGGGGCTGCATCGTCATTCGGCCTTCCCCTGCGTGGCGGCATCGATCAGCAGGTTCACGCCAACGGTCAGGCTGGCAATCGCAACAGCCGGGGCGACGATTGCCAGCGCGCCTTCAGCAAGCCCGGAGGTATTCTCGCGCACCAGCGATCCCAGATCGGCATCGGGCGGCTGCAGCCCGAGGCCAAGGAAGCTGAGGCCAGACAGCAGCAGCACGATGAACACGAAGCGCAGGCCGATATCGGCAAACAGCGGCTTGATCATGTTGGGCAGCACTTCCACCAGCGCCAGGTGCAACCGCCCCTCGCCCCGAGCACGCGCCACCTCGACATAATCGAGCTTGGCCAGCCCTACCGCCAGCGAACGGGCGATGCGGAAATTGCCGGGCACGTACGTGATCGCGATGATCATCGTCAGCAGCACCAGCGACGATCCGAATGCCGCCACCAGCACCAGCGCAAAGATCTTGCTGGGGATCGAGATGAGCGTGTCCATCGATCGCGAGAGGAGTTCGTCAAGCCAGCGCGGCCCCACCGCCGCCGTCAACGCAAGGCCGGTGCCGATCCCGGCGGCAATCGCCACCGCTATCGCCGAAAGCCCCACCGTAAAGCGCGCCCCGGAAAGCAGGCGGCTCAGCACATCGCGCCCCAGAAAGTCACTTCCCAGCCAATAGGCACTGCTCGATCCGGCAAAGACTTCCTCGTTCACGAAGGAACCCGGCGGGTAGGGTGCGATCCATGGCCCGATTACCGCAACCACGATCCAGAAAAGTACGAGCGCAAGGCCGATCTTGCCCGAGAGCGGCAAGCGCATGGCGCGGCGGACGAGATTGGCCATGGTCATCCCTGTCGCAGGCGGGGGTTGGCAAGGATTGCAACTGTATCGGCGATGAGCACCAGCAGCAGGTAAGCCGCGCAGAAGATCATCGCACAGGCCTGCAACAGCGGCATGTCGCGCGAGGTGACCGCGTTCACCATCAGGCTGGCCAGCCCGGGATAGCTGAAGATCGTCTCCACGATGATCGCCCCGCCAAACAGGTACGAAAGGCTCAGCGCCATCGCGTTGGCAATCGGCCCGACCGCATTGGGCAGGACATGGCGCACGATCAGGCGGCGCGGAGAAACACCCTTCAGGCGCGCCATCTCGACATAGGGCCGGTCGAGCTCGGCGATGATCGCGGCGCGGATCATCCGGCCCAGTTGCGCGATCACGCCCACGCCCAGCACCATCACCGGCATGGCATAGGCGCGCAGGAACTCACCCAGCGTCGGGTCCTGCGGCACGATCGTGATGGAGGGCAACCACAGCAGCTTGACCGAGAACAGCAGCACGGCAATCGTCGCCACCAGGAATTCCGGCAGGGCCACCATCGCCAGCGTCATGATGTTGAGCGCCCGATCCGTGGACCGCCCCCGGTTGACGGCTGACACTATGCCAATCAGGAACGCGAACGGTACCGAAAACGCGGCCGTCAGGCCTGCCAGAGTCAGTGTATTTGGCAGCCGTTCCGAAATGATGTCGGCCACCGGCTTGTTCGCAACGATCGAATTGCCGGGATCACCCACGGCAATCGCCCGCAGCCATTCAAAATAGCGGACCACGGCTGGTCGATCGAGCCCCATCTCGTGCCGCAAGGCCGCGACTTGCTCCGGCGTTGCCCCTTGTCCCAGCACCTCCTGCGCGGCGTCGCCCGGCAACAACCCGCTGATAGTGAAGACCACCGCCGAGACCAGCAGCAGCGTCAGCAACGCCAGGCCGATACGCTTTGCCACAAGCCGCATCGGTCCGCGCCAGGGCGACATGGCAGGCGCACCACTCATGCTGCAAGCCACACGTTTTCGCCGAAAGTATAGCCCGCCAGGCCACCGAACGGGATCGGCTCCAAGCCGCGAATGCGCCGGTCATAGCCATCGAGAAGGCTGATGAACACCGGAATGCCCAACCCTCCGCTGCGGTGGATCATCCACTGCATCTCACCATAAATCGCCTTGCGCAGGACCGGATCGCGCGATTGCCTCGCCTCGAGCAACAGCTTATCGAACTTCGCGTTTTTCCAGCCCGCCTCGTTCTCAGTCGCGCCCGACTTGAAGAACAGGCTGAACATCATGTCCGTCGTCGGACGCTGATTGATGTTCCCGAAGGTAAGCGGATGCTTCATCCAGTGGGTTGACCAGTATCCGTCGCTCGGCACGCGATTGATCGCCAGATTGAGCCCGATCTGCGCGGCGTGTTCCTGAAGGATCGACCCCATGTCCACAGATTGCGTTGCCGCCGGCGAGACATAGACCGGCAGGCGAGTGCCCAGCAGACCGGACCGCTTGAGCAGGAACTTCGCCTTGTGCGGATCGAACGCGCGCTGCGGAATCTCGGCGTTGAAATAGGGATCGAGCGGCGAGATCGGCTGATCGTTGGCAATCGTGGCAAAGCCCCGGAACAGCGCCCGCTTGATCAGGTCGCGGTCCATCAGGTGCTTCATCGCCAGCACGAAATTGGGATGGCCTGTCACCGGATTGTCCTGCCGCATGACAAGGTCGGTATAGAGTCCGGACTTGGTTTCCATCACCAGATGCGATGACGATGCCCGCACCCGCTTCACCGAACCGGGACTGACGGCAAGGCACATCTGCACATCGCCCGAAAGGAGAGCGTTCACGCGCGAAAGCTCGTCGGGAATGGCAATCAGCTCGATCTGGTCGAGATAGGGCTGGCCCGGTTTCCAGTAATTCGGATTGCGCTGCACGATCGTGCGGATGCCCGGCGCAAAGGCCTTGAGCACGAACGGTCCCGTGCCATTGACCTTGCTGAAATCGCGCCGCCCGTTCTCCACGATCACGAACTGCGGCTGCGCCAGAATAATGGGCAGATCGGGGTTCGGCCCGGTCAGCCGCAGCTCCACCTCGTGCGCATTCACGCGGCGAGCGCTGGCGAACTGCTCCGCCACCGCCTTCACCTTCGATCCCACCGCCGGATCGCGATGCCGCAGCAGGGAATGGACGACATCGCCGGCGTCGAGCGACTTGCCGTTGTGGAACTGCACGCCGCGCCGCAGGCGGATCGTCCACACCACATTGTCGGTTGATTCGATGGATTCAGCCAGGCCAGGCTTTACCGCCAATCCGCGGTCGTACTGCATCAACCCGCTGTAAAGCAGGAACATGCGCATGTAGTCGCTGGAATTGCCCGCACGCGCCGGGTCGAGCGTATCCGAAGTCGATGCGACGATTCCGGCCACGCGGATGCGGCCGCCCCTGCGCGGTTTTCCGATCAGCCCTTCGGCAGGGGCAAGCACCGCCCCCGCCGCAAGACTTCCCAGCAAGAGGCGGCGCGAAAGCATCAGAGGCCGACGACTGCCGGCAGCGCGCCGATGTGCGGAATTTCCACATCGCGATAGTTGGCGTTCGAAGGTTCGTGTCCCCGACCGATGAACACGCGGCAGCCAAAGCCAAGGTCAGTTGCCGTGTTCTGGTCATAGCGGAAGCTTGACGAGACGTGCATGCCAACCTCCGGACCCATGCCCAGTTGATCGAACATGTATTCGAACGCCTGCATGCGCGGCTTGTACGCTTGCGCGCTCTCGGCGGTATAGACCTTGTAGAAGGTGGCGCCGAGCTTTTCGACGTTCGACATGATCTGGCTGTTCATCGCGTTGGACAGGATCACGAGCGGGATCTTGTCGCAGATCTTGGAAAGGCCGCCGGGCACGTCATCATGCGGCCCCCAGGTCGGCACTGCTTCGTAAACCGCAGTCGCCTCTGCCTCGCGATATTCCACGCCCCATTTCTTCGAACAGCGCTCGAGCGAATTGGCGATCACCTCGCGATAGGGCTTCCACGGACCCAACACCTCATCCAACCGGTAGGCAGCCCAGTCCTTGCAGAAGTCCGGCAGCGCCTCGGCGGCGATGCGGTCAGCATAGAATGCCGTTGCCATCTCCGTCATGCGGAAACGGGTCAGTGTGCCATAGCAATCGAAGCTGATGAACTTGGGCGTGAAAACAGCTGTGCTCATGATTGAACCTCGTTTCCGGTTTCCGGCCCGGGTGACTCTTGCATTCTCGTGGGCCTTGTGACCGGGAAAGATGACCACCGTTCCGGCAGAACTTGCACCCGTTAGTTCAAGCCGGGCAGGTTTCTCTGCACTGTTCTCATGGGATTCTGCGGCATGACATGCTGCCCCTCAATAGCCCCGTGTCCTGTCGACTTCGCCTACCAGCGGCGCGCCTGCCAGCAGCCGTTGCAGATTGTCGGCAAGCACTTCGCCCGCCGTCTCGTGTCGCGTCTCTGCTGCCACGTGCGGCGTCAGGAAAATGGCGGGATGCCGATAGAATGCGTGACCCTCGGGCAGCGGCTCGGGGCTGGTCACGTCAAGCATCGCCGCGCGCAATTGCCCTTGATCCAAGGCCTCGATCAAGTCGTCAGCCACAAGATGACCGCCCCGCGCGGCATTGATGACGGCACTACCCACCGGCATTTTCGCAAAGGTTTCACGGCACAGAATTCCGCGGGTCTCGTCTGTCAGTGGCAGCAGGCAAACCAGAATGTCCGCCTGCATCAGAAACGCGTCCAGCTGGTCCTTGCCTGCAAAGCACGCCACGCCCGCGATCTCGCGCGCTGTCCTGCTCCAGCCGGACAGCGGAAAGCCAAGCGGCCCCAGCACGTCAAGTGCCGCTCTCCCCAGCTCGCCCAGCCCCATCACCCCGATCCGGCTTTGCGACGCCAGACGCGTGTGCCGATAGGTCCAGCGCCCCGCCCGCTGTTCGGAAATGAAGAACGGCAGGTCACGATGCAGCGCCAGGCAGGCCATGGCGACATATTCGGCCATGCCGGTAATGATCCCCTGCTCGACCATGCGCACCACCCGCACCTGCGGCGGCAGGGCCCCGATCGGCAGCTGGTCGATCCCCGCACCGACGCTGAACAGGATTTCGAGGTTGGGAAACTGGGCGATGAATTCCGGCGGTACATTCCACGCAGCGATGTAGCGCACGGCTTCCGGATCAACCGCGTCTTGGCCCCAATGAAGAAACGGCATTTGCGGAACCCGCGCCGCAACGATCTCGCGCCAGACGCGGCCGCGTTGTTCCAGACCGTGATAGAGCAGTGTCACTTGCGTAGTTTCCTTTGCCGCCACCACATCATGGGGCCGGTGATTGAAAGTGCGATGATTGCCAGTCCCTCCAGCAGCAGAACAAGCATCCCGGCAAGGCCCGCGATGTCGCCCGTGTGCAGCGGCAGGACCTTCATCCACAAGGCCGGGCTTTCCGCCGCCGGCACGATGCGCAGCAGCTTCGCGTCGGAAAGTCTGACCGATACCGCATGAACCGACAGCGACCCAGCTTCGGGCGCACGAAAGTTCACGTCGATCCGGTCAGCGGCCGGAAAGCGCACGTCGCGAATTGCCGCCGCAGGATAGGCCCTTGTTGCCGCTGCCATTGCTGCATCGAGTTGCAACGGGGTCTGCGCAAAGGCCGTGGTTGCTGTCGGTGCGGCAGGCGCCAGATCGGGAAGCGCAAGCAACACGCCGGTCACCGCGCTGAACAGCACCAGCAGCGATGCCAACACCCCGCCACTGCGATGCCACTGCCGCAGTTTCACCCGTGCCGGCATCTTCGGATTGATCGCAAGCGACTTCTTCCAGCGCCCTGCTGCAGGCCACCAGAATGCCAGCCCGGTTCCCGACAGCAGCGTCAGCACGACGCCGTTCAGCGCAACGACGGCGAGGCCCGCCGTGCCCCACATCAACCGATAGTGCCATTGCAGCGCAGCCTCGAGCGGAAAAGCCCAGACCCCACCTTCGCGAAGTATCACGCCTGAAGCTGGCTCGATTGCGGCATAGTGCGTGCCGCCGTCGGCAGAAGCCAATTGCGCCATTGCCGGCCCGCCTGGATAGGCAGGCAGGTATAGCCGGTTAAGTTTCAGACCAGCACGACTGGCCGCCGCTGCAAGCATCGGAACCCCCAGCACCGGTCCATCGGAGCCTTGCGGCTCGAGCATCTGGGCCAGCGGTTCACGCAACAGCAGAAAAGTGCCGGTCAGCGCCTGCAGGAAAAGCAGCGGCGCGAACAGCAGAGCCAAACGGCGATGCCATGTCAGAAAGCCGCTGCGCGTCATGAAAGCTTTGCCGGAAAGTCAGGTTGCCGGAGCGGGGGCTCCGGCAACCGGTTCATCAGAACGTGAAGGTAGCGCGCACGTTGAACGCCCGCGGCGCACCCGGAGCGATCCAGAACCGCGAGTACGACGCAGCGTAGTACTGCTTGTCGAACAGGTTGGTCACGTCGGCGTTGATCTTGATGTTGTCGGCCGGTGCATAGCTGGCCGTCAGGCGACCGAGCACATAACCCGGAAGCTCGAAAGCCGTTGCCGTTTCACCAAGCCGCTTGCCGACATAGTTGAGGCCAGCACCGAAGGTGAAACGCTGTCCACCGATCAGGAAGCCCTTGTTTACGAACACGTTGGCCGAATGCTTCGGCACGTTGATCAGGCGGTCGCCCGGACGGATCGTCAAGCCGAAGTCCTTGTCTGCCGAAGCCGTCGTCCAGAAGGCGTCGATATAGGCATAGGATGCGAGGATCGACAGATCGCCTGGCAGGTTGGCGGTGAAGTCGAACTCGAGGCCGCGCGACTTGGCTGCACCGCCCGCAATCGAGAACCCGGCATGATCAGGGTTGGGGTCTGCGGTCAGGACATTGTCCTTCTTCATCTCAAAAACCGCAACCGATGCAGTGATCGCATCACCCGGTGCCGCAAAGCGCATGCCCACTTCAAAGGACTTGCTCATTTCGGCGGGGAAGGGGTTGACGAAGAAGTCGGTGCCGCTGTTGGGGCGGAACCCTTCACCGTAGCCACCATAAAGCGAAAGATCCTGCGTCACCTTGAAAAGCACGCCAGCGGTCGGGCTGAACTGCTTCACAGTGGCGCTGAACGGCCTGTTGTTGACGCGGTTGACGATGTCCTGCTGGAAGTGGTCGTAACGGCCACCGACACGAACCTTGAACGCGTCAGTGAGGTCAATCTGGTCCTGGAAGTAAATGCCGTAGGCCTTCTGCACTTCGTCGGTGTTGGTCGTGACAGCAGTTGGCGTCGGCAACTGACCATAAACCGGATTGAACACGTTGATCACGTTGTTCGAAGCGGTGAACGGAGCGCCAGGGGTATAGCTCGGCGGGCGGAAGCGGGTCTGGAACAGATCGATGTGGAAACGATCCCAGTCAGCGCCGACCAGCACGTGGTGGGTAATCGAACCGGTGTAGACCTTGCCCGAGAGTTCGCCGCGGACCGAAGTGTTGGTGGTGTTGTAATCGCGGAGGATGCGCTGGCGAGTCAGGTTCGTGCCGTCGTTGTCAAACGCCTGCCGACCGAGCGCCAGTTCGGCCTGCGTGCCAAAGCCGTAGAAGCTGGTATCACGATAACCGAAGCCGGCGAGGAAGAACCAGTCCTTCGAAAGCTTCTGCTGCAGCTGAAGCTGGTGACCCAGCACCTTCACGTGGATCGCACCATCGCCGGGCTCGCCGAGGAAGCGCGAGTTTGGAATGATGCCGAGCGTGCCGTCCTGCTTGGCAAGGACGCCGCGATCGAACGGTACCTTGTTGTCGACGAATTCCATCTCGTAGCTGAGGCTGGTGTCGTTCGTCGGCTTGAACAGGATCGACGGCGAGGCGACGTACTTGGTCTGATGCACGGTATCGCGGAAGCTGTCGCCATCCTGCACTGCCCCGTTAAGGCGGACTGCGAGAGTGTCGGTCAGCGCAAGGTTGTAGTCACCCTCGACCCGATAGTTGTTCCAGCTGCCGCCCTGAATGGCGAATGAGCCGAAAGTGTCGTCGGTGCGGGCCTTCTTGGTGATGATGTTGACCGTACCGCCCGGCTCGCCGCGCCCGAAAACGGCGCCGTTCGGACCTTTGAGTATTTCGATCTTCTCGATGTTCGAGGCATCGCGCGGGCCACCGTAACCACGGCCGCCGTTGAAGCCGTTGACGAGGAAGCCCGATGGAAAGTTTTCGTCACCGGCAAAGCCGCGAACCGCGAAGGCATCCCACAGGCCACCGAAGTTATTCTGCTTGGCAATGCCACTGGTCAGTTCGAGCGCAGCTTCAAAGCGGGTGATGTTGAGATCCTGCAGGACCTTGGCATCCAGCACCTGCACGCTCTGCGGAATGGAGGCGAGCGGGACGTCGCCGCGGTACTGCTGCCGCTGGCCGACCACGACCATCTCATCGGCCGGGGCCGCTTCTTCCTCTGCGGGGGCTGCGCTTTGCGCCCAGGCAGTGATCGGCATCGCTCCCATGGCAACGCCGGCAATCAGCGCGCCTTTTACTGCGGACATTTTCTTCATCGCAACTTCACCCCTCGTCTGTGATGCGTGTCATCGACCCCGCCCCGACCATGTAACATTGTTACATCGCCTTCAAGCGAAACCGTCGGTTTGAACCGTCCTGCGTCTTTGTTCTTATCCGTCGAGCTTATGGGTCCGCAGACGAATCTTCGGTCGAAAGGGTGCACGGCGACGAACTTTTATTGTGAAAAAATGGTGACACCGGAGTCTTTGTGCCGTCTTGCACATTTCCGATGGCCTTGAGGCCCGCGCGGCGGGACTTTTATCCGCGCGGGGCATTCTCCGCTGCGACAGTGGCCCCAATCAGCGATTTCTGCTGTGAGTCCTTTGCATTCCGCGCAATCCGTCCGCCTGCCGCGACTATAAGGTCTAGGTCGCATAGAGGAGGTGCCGTTGTGACCGGTGAATTGCCCAATCAGCCAGTCATTGCTATGGGCGGGGCCATGCGGGAACTGCTGATCCGATTTGCGATCGTCTTCTCGGTCCTTCTGGCCGGAATGCACTTCCCTGCCCATGCCGCGCAAAGCAGGATCGATGGTGACGTCGAAGCCTATACCTGCATCGACCATGGTGAAGGTGACACTACTGGCAAGCATTCCGCCCAGCCCGACGATCAGGCAGGGGAAGCGGCCCACCATCATCACAGCCCCATGGCCATCGGCATGGACTCGAAAGCCGGGGCAAACGACCTTGCTCCAACGCCGTCATTGCACTTTCCGGCAAGGGCCACAGCGCTGACTTCGCGCAAGACAGTCCCTCCGCTCGAACCGCCGTTGACCTGATCGCTCGTGCAGGGCGGCTTGCTTGTGAGCCGCCAGGAACTTGCGTTCAGGAAAGGCATTGCAATGAATACCCGCAATCTGGTTGTGGGCGGCACCTTGGCCGTCCTCGCGGCTGCTGCAGGCGGTTACGCGCTTTTGGGCAAGGACACCGCACCGGCGCCTCAAGCCGAGCAGGCTTCCGAGTCCGCAACGCCGATGGAATTGACCGACGCCCAGTTCGCCCGGCTCGGCATCAAGACGGCAGCCGCGCGCCTCAGTGGCGAAGTGCCGCTGGGTGCGGTTCCTGGCGTCGTCACGCTTCCCCCCGAAAGCCGCGTGGCCGTGACCGCGGCCCTGCCCGGCGCGATCCGCCAGGTCTTCGTGATCGAGGGGCAGGAAGTGCGCCGCGGACAGCCGCTGGCAACCATGGTCAGCCGCGATGCGATGGAACTGGGCGGGTCGCGCAGCCGCGCTTCGTCGCGCATATCGCTGGCCAAGGCCAATCTCGCCCGCACCGAAGCCCTCTTCAAGGAAGGCGTGATTGCCGGCGCGCGCGTGCAGGAAGCGCGCGCTGAACTGGCGCAGGCGCAATCCGAAGCTGGTGAAGCGTCGCGTATCCTGGCAGCCTCGGGTGCCAGCGGCAGCGGCATTGTCACCCTGCGCGCACCAATCTCGGGCCGCGTTTCCAAGGTGGCGGTGCAGACCGGTGGGCCGGTCGATGGCATGACCGCGCCTTTCGTGATCGACGCGGCAAATGCCTACCAGCTCGATCTGCAATTGCCCGAAAGGCTTGCAGGGAATGTTCGCCCCGGCATGACAGTATCGCTGCCCGGAGCCGCCATGGGCCGCATTCTTTCGGTCGGCTCGAGCATCGATCCCGCAACGCGCAGCGTGGTTGCCAAGGCGACCATTGGCAGCGCGCAAGGCCTCATTGCCGGCAAGTCGGTCATGGTCACGATTGGCGCGGGCGGCAGCGGTGAAGTGGTGAGCGTTCCTTCCACTGCCGTCACCCGCATCGCCGAAAAGGACGTCGTCTTCGTTCGCACCGGCAATCGCTTCCAGCAGCGCGAGGTTCGCCTCGGTGGCAGCGGCAATGGCGAAAGCGCAATCCTTTCTGGCCTGAAGCCCGGCGAAGTGGTGGCGACCAGCGCGATCCCCGAACTCAAGATGCTGCTGGGCGGCGGGGGTGAGTGATGCTGAGACGCCTTGTTGAATGGTCGCTGGGGGCGCGGCTTGCCGTGCTTGGCCTGGCGCTGGCGCTGGCGATTTTCGGAGGCTGGTCATTCCAGAACCTGCCGATCGACGCTTTCCCCGATATCTCGACCACGCAGGTCAAGATCATCATGAAGGCCCCCGGCATGACGCCGGAGGAAGTCGAAAGCCGCGTCATCACCCCGATCGAGATGGAGATGCTGGGCATCCCCGATCAGGAGATCCTGCGTTCGGCCGCCAAGTACGGCATCGCCGACATCACGATCGACTTTTCCGACAGCGCCGACATCTACTGGGCGCGCACCCAGGTCACCGAACGCCTCAACAACGTCATGGCGGACCTGCCATCGTCAGTGGAAGGCGGCCTCGCGCCGATCTCCACTCCGCTGTCCGATGTCTACATGTTCACTATCGAAGGTCCGCAATCGCTGGCCGAAAAGCGCCGCGTGCTCGATTGGGTCATCCGCCCAGCCCTGCGCACGGTGCCGGGCGTGGCTGACGTGAACTCGCTCGGCGGCCATGCCGAGACGTTCGAGGTCCGGCCCGATCCCGGAGCCATGGCCGCAGCGGGCCTCACCTATCACGATCTCCAGACCGCAATCGAAAGCGGCAACCGCAATGATGGCGCCGGCAGGCTGGCCAATGGCGAAAGCACGCTGATCGTGCGCTCGGTAGGGGCCATCCAGACTGCCGATGACTTGCGCGCCATCGTCATCCGCAGCGCAGCCGGCAGCGTCCTGCGCCTTGGCGACGTGGCAGCAGTGACCACAGGCAGCCTGACCCGTTACGGGGCCGTGACCAAGAACGGCACCGGCGAAGCCGTGCAGGGCCTGGTCATCGCCCTGCGCGGCGCCGATGCCAGCAAGGTCGTCGAAAACGTCAAGACGCGCATGACGGAAATCGAGAGCGGCCTGCCCAAGGGCATGAAGATCGACGTATTCTACGATCGCTCCGAACTGGTCGGCCATGCCGTTTCGACGGTGGAGAAGGCCCTGATCGAAGCCAGCGTGCTCGTCGTCATCCTGCTTTTCCTGTTTCTCGGCAACGTGCGTGCCTCGCTGATCGTGGCCGCGGCCCTGCCCATGGCGACGCTGATCACGTTTATCCTCATGCGCTGGCTGGGCATGTCGGCCAACCTCATGAGCCTCGGCGGCCTGGCCATTGCCATCGGCATGCTCGTCGATGGCGCGGTGGTCGTGGTTGAGAACGTGGTCGACCGCTTCGCCCATCCGCACCACGGCTCCACCGGAAAGCTTCATCAGGTGCTGGTGGCAACCAGCGAAGTGGCAACCCCGGTTGCCTCGGGCATGGCGATCATCGCCCTCGTCTTCCTTCCGCTGCTGACGCTGCAGGGGCTGGAAGGCAAGCTGTTCGGCCCGGTGGCGATGACCATCGTTCTGGCGCTGGCCGGCGCGCTGGTACTGTCGCTCACGCTGATTCCGGTTTTGGCCTACTTTGGCCTGAAACAGGAGGCCGGTCACGACGACCCCTGGCTGATGCGTCAGTTGAGTCCGCGATATCACTCGGCCCTGCAATGGGCTTTTGACAATCGGACGCGCGTCTATGCCATGGCCGGTGGGTCGCTGCTGGCAGCGGCGGTTGCCTATGGCTTCACCGGCAAGACCTTCATGCCCACCATGGACGAAGGCGCCGTGCTGATGCAGCTCGAAAAGCAGCCGAGCATCGGGCTGGACCACACTATCGCCGGAGACCTCAAGGCACAGAAGCTGATCATGTCCAAGGTGCCGGAGGTGCAGGACATCATCGCCCGTGTCGGTGCCGACGAGCTTGGCCTTGACCCGATGTCGCTCAACGATACCGATACCTTCATGCGCCTGAAGCCGCGCGCGGAATGGCGCGAGCAGGACAAGGAGTGGCTGATCGAGCAGATCCGCCTCGCCATGGAAGAGATGCCCGGCATCGAGGCCTCTTTCACCCAGCCCATCGAAATGCGCGTTTCGGAAATGCTTACCGGCGTGCGCGGCGATCTGGCGCTCAAGATCTTCGGACCGGACCTTGCAACGCTCGGTCAGATTGCCGCCAAGGCACAGGACCGGCTGCGCAAGATCCAGGGCGTGACCGAGGTCAAGACCTTGGCGGACGACAAGGTCGATTACCTCCAGATCGATATTGACCGTCTGGCCGCGGGCCGTGCCGGAATGCCGGTTGCCGAACTGCAGGACGTGCTGCGCGCCCAGCTTGAAGGCACTGACGCCGGCGTGGTTGCCGAAAGCCATCGGCGCGTTCCGATCGTGATCAAGGGTGATCCCGCCAACGCGGCCAGCCTCGATGTCTTCGCCAACCAGCTGATCCGCAGTCCGGACGGCATGCTGCTGCGTGTAGGTGACGTGGCGCGGGTCCATCAGGTCGAAGGCCCGGTGAAGCTCGACCACGAGAACGGATCGCGCTTTGCGGTGGTGCAGGCTTTCGTTTCCGGACGCGACCTTGTCGGTTTCGTCGAAGAAGCCAAGGCCGACATCGCCGCCAACGTCCAGCTGCCGCCGGGCTATCGCCTGGAATGGGGCGGTCAGTTCGAGAACCAGCAGCGCGCCTCGGCCCGGCTCGGCGTGGTTCTGCCGATTGCCTTGCTGCTGATTTTCGGCGTGCTGTTCTGGACGCTGCGGTCGGTCAGGGCCTCGCTGCTGATCATCGCGATGATTCCCTTCGCAGTCGTCGGCGGGATCGTGACGCTGGCAGTGTCGGGCGAGTATCTTTCGGTTCCGGCCTCGGTCGGGTTCATCGCCCTGCTCGGCATCGCCGTGCTCAACGGCCTCGTCATGGTCACCTATTTCCGCCAGCTGCGCGAACAGGGCCTGACCCTGCAGCATGCCGTCCGACAGGGGGCCGAGCGTCGCCTGCGCCCGGTGCTGATGACCGCCGCGATAACTGCCTTCGGCCTCGTTCCGCTGCTGTTTGCCAGTGGTCCCGGCTCGGAGATCCAGCGACCGCTGGCCATCGTCGTGATCGGCGGGCTCGTCACCTCGACGCTGCTCACCCTGTTCCTCCTGCCGATGCTCTATGAGCGGTTCGGCGAAAATTCCGCCGAGCGCACCGCGCTTGATGGCGGAATGGAAGGCGCTTCAGCATGAAGTACAGTCTTGTTCTTGCATGGCCGCTGCTGATGGCGGCCCCGCTCCTTGCCCAGACCAGCGACCAATCCCTCACCGGTCTTTCCGATACGGCTGTGGTGGAGGCGATAGAGTCCCATCCCCGCTCTCGCGCCGCCGATGCCAAGGTCGAGGCAGCGCGACAGGAGGCTAACGCGCTGCGTGCCACCCAGAATGAGTTCACGCTGTCAGGCGATGTCAGCCGGCGCACCATCGAGGATGAAGGGCGCTACGCAGAATACACCGTTTCGCTGGAACGTCCGATCCGTCTTCCCGGCAAGTCTGCGCTGGATCGCAAGGCCGGCGTTCTGGGTGTCCGCGTCGCCGAATTGCGCGCCGAAGACGCCCGGCATCAACTGGCGCTGCAACTGAACGAGCTGTGGTGGGATTGGGTAGCTGCAGCGGCCGAGGCAACGACCCTGGCCCAGACGCAACAGACGCTGGAGCGCGCCTATCGGGCGGTGGACAGCCAGGTGCGCGTGCAGGATGCGGCGCAAGTGGATGCCGACCGTGCAATGGCCGAAGCGGCCATGAACCGCGCCGGATTGGACGCGGCGCTTTCCGGGGCAGGCATTGCGCGCGAAAGGCTGGCCGCCCAGTTCCCACAACTGGCCTTGCCCGCGCAAGCCCCGCCCTTGACTCAACCCGGCCAGCCACCTGCAGAACTCGCCCGCCTGCGTGAGGCGGTCATGACCTGCAATCACGAACTCCCGGCGGCACTGGCCGAATCCGAGCGCCTCGCCGCCCTGGCCGAGCGCAGCAGTCGCAACCGCATCGCCGATCCGACAATCGGCGCGCAGTTCTTCAGCGAGCGCGGCGGACTGGAACGCGGCGCCGGGATCGTGTTCTCGATGCCGATCGGCGGTCGCTATCGCGCGGCGCTGTCCGATCAGGCCGCAGCCGAGGCGCAAGTCGCTGCTGCCGAAGCTGCCAGCGCTCGTTTCGACGTGATGGAGATGGCCACGACAGACTACTCGGCGGCGTTGGGAACAGTGCAGGCATGGAAGGCAACAGCGGCGGCTGCGGCCAGCAGCAGGCGCGCCGCCGATCGGCTCGAGGCCGGAAATCGCCTCGGTCACGTCGATCTTGCGGATCTGCTTCTTGCCGAACGTCAGGCAAAGGACGCGGCGCTCGCCGAAACCCGGGCTCGGGCCGCTGCGCTACGGGCCGAGACGAAATTGCGTATCGATGCCCATCAACTCTGGCTCGATTGCAGCCACGAACAAAACGGACTGCAATGATGCAGTAGCTTTCAGATTCCCGTTGCGCCGCCTCGGTTTGCATCGATCCGAAGGCGGGCAGCGGGCTGAGAGCCTACGGAAAAGTGCGTTAACCGAGCGCTTGACCAGCAATTTCAGGTTGACGGTCGTCGTGTTGCTGCGCAAACCGCGATGTCTGCCGTCACGGCACCATGGCACGGGGACCGATGAGCCAGATCTTCAGTTTCGACGCAACCGACCAGGCAATCATCCGCGAATTGCGGGGCAACGGGCGGGCCAACAACCAGCAAATTGCCGAAGTCCTCGGACTTACAGCGACGACGGTTTCAACCCGCATCCGCCGCATGGAAGATGCCAACCAGTTGCGCGTCGTCGCCGTGTCGGACTTCTCCGCCCACGGCTTCAACGTCCTGCTGCGCATCTCGGTGGAGGTTGACGGCCGCCCGGCTTCCGAAGTTGCGCAGGAGCTCGGCGCCCTGCCCGAAGTGGTCGCGGCGCACATGGTGACGGGTCGCTACGATATCGACATGCTTGTCGCCCTGCACGATTTCGATGATCTCTCGGAATTCCTGCTCGACAAGCTTTCAACCGTGCGCGGAATCCGCACGCTGACGCCACACATCGTGGTCGACATCATCAAGTACCAGTTCGACGTCGCGCCGATCGAGGGCCGCCCCGGTGACAGCCGCGGCAATGGAGGGAACGCCTGATGGCCGCGGTTCAGCTAGACGCACTTGATCGCCAGCTGGTCGACATGCTGGCGCTCGACGCGCGCATTTCCAACCGCAAGATCGCGGCAGAGCTGGGCGTAACCGAAGGCACCGTGCGCGGGCGCATCAAGCGGTTGCAGCAGGACGGCCTGATCGCCTTTACCGCGATCACCGGGTTCGAGATGGGCAAGCTCGCCCGGCTCGCTTTCATCAACGTCCAGGCCGATGTAGACCGCGTCCGCGAAGTGGCGCAGATCATTGCCGAGGTACCCGGCGTCAATGCCGTGCTGATCACCATGGGCCAGTTCAACATTACGGCGATGAGCCTGATCGACGAGCTGGACGAACTGGTTGAACTGGCGTCCGACAAGATCCTGTCCATCGATGGCGTCCACCACGTCGAAACCTCGATCGCGGTCAAGACGGTCAAGTACAACGCCCGCATGGCCAAGATCACCAAGCCGGAAGTGGTCCCCGACGACGATTGAGATCCGCAGCACTCACGGTATTAAGAACCAATTTGGCGATTGTTTCCCCGGGGAAACACGCTGATGTGGTTCCTTGATGTAGGTGAGAAGCTGGTCGATCAGCCTTCCGTCATGGCTGCTCGCACCATCGCCCGCAGCATGTCCTTGCGCACCTTGCCACTGGCGGTACGCGGAAAGTCGCTGACGAACTCGAACCGCTCGGGAATTTTCTGGCGGGCAAGGCCCGACGCGGAAACGTGCGCCACCAGATCCCCGGTCTCGGCTGCACCTGAAAGGATGACATAAGCGCAGACGCCTTCGCCAAGGCGATCATGCGGCATGGCAACGATGGCCGCTTCCTTCACCGCAGGGTGCGTGTGCAGCACGTCCTCGATTTCCTTGGCCGAGATGTTCTCGCCACCGCGAATGATGAGGTCCTTCTTGCGACCCGTGATCGTGACTGCGCCAGAATCGTCCAGCACGCCAAGGTCGCCGGTGCGGAAGAAGCCGTCCGGCGTGATCGCCTCGGTGGTCTGCGCCGCGTCGACGTATCCCATCATCATGCCGGGACCGCGCGCCAGGATTTCACCCTCTGTGCCCCTCGGCAACTCGCGATCCTCGTGGTCGACGATGCGGACCTCGTAGTCCACCACCTCGCCGTCCGTTGTCGCGGCAAGATGCTCATCCTGCGGCCAACCGAATGTCACCAGCGGCACTTCGGATGCACCGAACACGCGGAACGCCCGGCAGTTCTCGAAGGCCGCATTGGCCGCCGGGATAAGGTCTGCCGGCACAGCCGCGCCACCGCATGCGAAGAAGCGGAAGCTCGGCAAGCCCGTGCCCGCAGCCCGTGCGGCCGCCGCCAATTCCACCAGAAACGGCGTTGCCGCCACCGTGCCGACAAGATCATGCTGCTCGATCAGCGCCAGCGCCTCGGCAGCGTTCCAGGCCTCCATCAGAACGGAGCGAATGCCGCAGATGAACGGCGCTTCGAGCCCGTTGGCATAACCTGACACATGCGTGACCGGCGAGGGCATGAGCGTCGCCTCACCTGCAGCCATGCCCCAATGGCGGCCGCTCGTCGCCACGATATGCGCCAGCGTGCAGTGGCTATGCAGCACGCCCTTGGGCCTCCCGGTGGTCCCTGATGTATAGAGCACCATCTTCACGCCCAGCGGGTCGACTTCAGGGGCAGCGAACGGCACGCCGCGTCCGGCAGTTACCAAAGCCGCAAAATCGTCAGGTCCATCGCCTCGTACCGTGAAGACATGCGCAAGATCGGGGAGCGACTGCTGGCAGCGCCGCGCCATTGCCGCATAGTCCACCTTGCGCCACACATCCGGCACGAAGATGGCCTTGGCCCTGCAATCGCCTAGCATCATCGTCACTTCGGCATCGCGGTAAATCGGCACGATCGGATTGACGACAAAGCCCGAAAGCGCTGCGGCCAGATTGATTGCGGCAGCTTCGCGCCAGTTGGGCACCTGGAATGCAATCACGTCTCCGCTGCGCAAGCCGCGACCGTGGAGCGAGGCCGAAAGTGCCTCGGCCTCGGCCAGCACCTGTGCGTACGTGTACTGCCCTTCCCCATCGATGAAGCACACGAAGTCCGGCGTTGCCGCGGCACGCTCACGCGCGAGGTCTGCCAGCGTCTTGCGCTGCCAGATGCCCGATGCGGCATAGGCCTGCTGGTGTGGGGCGGGAATCGGCAGCCAGTCCCAGGGTTTTGCAGTGTTCTCGTTCATGCCGTGCTTGTTCCAAGCGCCCGAGTGCTTCAGCAATTGGCGAAAAGGTGAGTAACCTAGCCCCTGTCACAGCTTTCGCACCGCACCCGCGCACGGCATGGTCAGCAGCAACACTGGCCACAAGGCCACGGAGAGGCAATACCCAGATGGACCGTATCGAACGCATCGGACAAGTCGCTGAAATCATGCGCGACTATGTCGAGAACAAGAAGACCTTTCTCACCGACACGACCAAGCGCGTGCCGGTGCGCAGCTATACCGATCCCGACCAATGGAAGGCCGAGATGGAGCTGATCTTCAAGCGCGTTCCGCTGATGCTTGCCTTCACCGCCGAATTGCCCAATCCCGGTGATTACAAGGCGATGGACGCCGTCGGCATGCCGGTGCTGATCAATCGCGACAAGACCGGCAAGGTCCGCGCCTTCCTCAATGTCTGCTCGCACCGCGGCGCGCCCGTTGCCAACGAGGGCCACGGCAATTGCCCGCGCTTTACCTGCAAGTACCATGGCTGGACCTTCGGCCAGGACGGCAAGCTGATCGGCATTTCCGAAGCAAGCAAGTTCGGCGAGGTCCACAAGTCCGAACTCGGCCTGCGTGAACTGCCAGCCCAGGAAAAGGCTGGCATGATTTTCGTGGTGCTCACGCCCAATGCCCCGATCGATGTCGATGCCTTCTACCGCGGTTTCCTCGAGGATTTCGAAGCGCTCGACTTCGGCAACTGGACCTACATGGGCAGCCGCGTGATCGAAGGCGCGAACTGGAAGATAGCCTATGACGGCTATCTCGAAGGCTATCACTTCGCCTCGCTCCACCCCGAGACGATCTTCCCGCGCACGCCGTCGAACTGCATGCACTATGAAGGCTTCGGCCCGCACCAGCGCATCGGCTTCCCCCACCACAAGATCGCCGAGGCGCTGAAGGACGTGCCCCGCGAGCAGTGGGGTACGCAGGAGAACAACGGCTTCGATTTCGTCCGCATCATGTTCCCCAACGTATCGGCCTTCATCGCCCCGGAAATCACGCAGGTTGCCCAGCTCTTCCCCGGGCCGACGCCCGGCGAGAACCGCACCGTGCTCAACTACTTGCGCCGCGAGCCCATCCGCGACGAGGAAGACCGCGCGAACGTGGAGGCGGCGATGAACTTCTTCCGCGACGTGACCTACACCGAGGACTACCTGATCGGACTCGAAATCCAGAAGGGCCTCGAAACGGGCGCGCACGACGAGTTGGTGTTCGGCCGCAACGAACGCGGCAACCAGTACTTCCACGAATGGCTGGACTGGTACCTGCAGGACGATCCGGACCTCCCCGAACCGCAGATGTGATCGGCGGTTGGCGATGAACCCGATCTCGCTTGCTTCGGGCGTCGTCCCGGAATTCGGACCGGTTGAAACCATCGAAGCCGCCCGCGCCGGCGGTTTCGACATGGTCGGCCTTTGGGTCGATCCGGCAGTTTGGACACCGGCACACACGCGCGACGCGCGGGCGGCGCTGGCCGCAACGGGCCTGCCGCTGCTCGATGTCGAGGTGATCTGGCTCAAGCCGGATTCCGCAATGGACGATCATCGCAAGGTGATCGATGTCGGCGCCGATCTTGGTGCGCGGAACGTGCTCTGCGTCTCGTCCGACCCGGACCACGCTCGGACCGCCGCGCGCCTGTACGATCTGTGCCACCATGCCGAGGGCTCTGGCATGCGCGTTGCGCTGGAGTTCGGCATCTTTACCGAGGTCAAGGATTTGCAGGCCGCGCTCGGCATTCTTGACCGGATCGACCACCCACTCAAGGCCCTGCTGATCGACCCGATCCACGTTGACCGCTCGGGCTCCTCTATTGCGGAAATCGCCAAGCTCGATCCCGCCCTGCTGCCCTACGCGCAGTTCTGCGATGCCCCCGCCGAGCGGCCCGATCCTGCTGACTTCAATGCCGTCATCCGCGATGCGATCGACCTGCGCGAACAGTGTGGTGAAGGCGCGCTGCCGCTGGCCGCGCTGTATCAGGCCCTGCCGTCGGGCATTCCGCTCGCCATCGAGCTGCGTTCCGAGACGCTGCGCGACGCATTCCCGCACCCGGCCCTGCGCGCCGCTGCCGTGGCCGGGGCCACCCGCCGCTGGTTGCAAGCCCACCCATGACAGTCACCGTCCTCACTCTGCTCAAGCGCCGTGACGGCATGAGCAAGGCGGATTTCATCGCCTATTACGAAAGCCGCCACCGCCTGATCGGTGAAAAGGTGCTGCAGGGCTGGGCAACGCGCTACCAGCGCAACCATCTTCACCCGCTCGACGGCACGGACGTGCTCCACGATTTCGACGTCGTGCTGGAGATCGACTTTCCCGACCAGCAGACCTGCGATGCCTGCTTTGCGGCGATGGCCGATCCGGAAACAATGGCCGAGATCGTGGCCGACGAGGAACGCCTGTTCGACCGTGCCCGCATGCGCACCTATCGAGTAGAGCGCCAAGTTTCGCGCCTCTGATCAGCGCAAAAATGGAGCCTGTGACGCCAGGTCATTGCGGATAGCGGTTGCCGCGACAGCCGCCTGCCCCATCGCGTGGCTGATCTGATCCAGCCCGCGCGTCACATCCCCTGCGGCATAGAGCCCCGCCACGCTGGTGCGTTGGTGCGCGTCGATCTCTATGCAGCCTTCTTCGGTTGCCTTGGCGCCAAGGTCGAGCGCCAGACCGGAACGGATCAGCGAACCGAGTGCGGGGTAGACGGTATCGAACGCAAGGTCTCCCGCTGGCGTCGGCACAAGAATTGTATCGCCGGCAATGCGCAGGGGCTCGCACGGCCCGTCCAGAAGCTTGACCCCGGTATTTGCCAGGCGCTCCCGCTGCCCATCCTCCATGCCATGCTTTCCGTCAGGCGCGATGAGCGTGACATCGGCTGAGAAGCCGCGCAGGAACAAGGCTTCGTTATGGCCATGCTCCCCTGTACCCAGCACGCCGATGCGCTGGTCGCTGGCCTCGTAGCCGTCGCACACCGGGCAGTAGCGCAACAGCCCGCGCTGCAACGCCATGTCGTGGACCTCGGGCGCCATCGGCGGACGGTTGTTCACCACGCCCGTTGCCAAGAGGATTGACCGGGACCGCCACCGACGGTCCCCGGCCCTGGCCAGGAAATCTTCGCCCTCCCGCGTTACCTGTTCGACGAGCGCCTCATCGACGGACACCCCGAACTCCGCCGCTTGCTGGCGCATCAGGGCAAGCAGCGCCGTGCCCGCAATGCCGCCAGGGTAGCCCGCGTGATTGTGCGTGCGAGGGATGAGTGCGGCGCGGCTGTGGCCGGCATCGACCAACGCCACGCGCAAGTGAAAGCGGGCGAGATAGATCGCGGCAGTAAGGCCCGCAGGCCCCGCGCCGACGATCAGGCAATCAAGATGTGGCGTGTCCATCCCCGCCCAAACCCGTCAGGGCCGGGCGGTTCCGGAAAAGCGTCAATCAGTCGGCAAAGACCGTGCGATAGGACCGGCGTGTAAACTTCCAGGTCCCATCGATCCGTTTCAGCTCGTCGTCATAGCGCCCGGTTGCATGGACCCGCTTGCCCGAAGCCGGGTCGTCGAAGATCTCGATGGTATAGGCCACGGCCCGTGCCACATCGCCATCCACCTCGATCGAACCGGGCTGCATGAAATAGACCATCGGCTTCGTGCAGTTGTCGAGGCCGTAGTGCTTCATCGATTCCGTCCAGCCGGCAACTATTGCCGCCTTGCCGGAAAATCCGCCGAGATCAGGATACTCCGGCAGTTCCCAATAGGCATCCTCGGCCCAGATCGATCCCCACAGTTCAGCATTGAGCGTCATCACCCCGTGGGCATGGGTATCCATCAACTCGCGGATCGCCATGCGATCTTCGAGCGGTCCTGTAAAAGGCATGGGCCTGCTCCTTACCAGGGGTGGGTTTCGCCATTCCACTTGAGGAAATCCCCAGAACGCTCGAGCGTCCATTCGCGGGCGAGCTTGCGGATGCCCTCGGCGCTCTCGACCGGGGTGATGTCTGCGGCTTCGCCGCCCATGTCGGTCTGCACCCAGCCCGGATGGACGAGGCCGACGATCACGCCGCGATCCTTGAGATCGATGGCGACCGACCGCATCAGGCGGTTAAGCCCTGCCTTGGCCGCGACATAGGAATAGTAGCCGCCATAGGGCCAGGTGGAGGCGGCGAGCTGGCTCGAGAAGTTGATGACCTTCGAACCCGCGCCCAGACGGGGGAGAAAGGCCTGAAGCACGCGCAGCGGACCCTGGACCATGATGCGGAACACATCATCCCATTCTGCCCAGTCGGCGCTTTCCAGCTCAGCCGGAACCGGACCGCTCACGCCAGCGACATTGTAAAGTACGTCGACCGCCTCGCCTGCGGTTTCGGCGGCTCCTGCCTTGACCGAGGCGTCGTCTGCCACGTCTAGGCGATGGATGGTCAGGCGACCGTCGGCGGTTGCCGCCAGATCGGCCAGTTCCCGCGCATTTTCGGGGTTCCGCACAAGGGCGATCACCCGGTCCCCGGCGTCGACATGCTGGCGCACCAGTTCCAGCCCAATACCGCGACCTGCACCGGTTATTGCAACGGTCGTCATCCTAATTCTCCCACTTCAGTATGCTCTCAAAGGAATCCGGCACTTCTGCCGGGTTCGAATCAGGTCAGCGGATCATAGAGGCCGCGGATGCTGGCGATCGTCAGCTTCAGCACCTTCTCGATCCGTTCAGGCCCCATCACCGTGCGATGCAGCAGCAGGCCGGAATGGACGGCAATCGCAAAGTCGCTGCCGAGCTTCATCGCTTCCCACTGATCCTTCCACTGCGGGAAGGATTCGATCATTTCAGCGATCCAGACTTCGTCATACCGCCGTGCCGCGGGCGCAAAGGCCGCATTGAGTTCTGCATCGGTGCGAGCGGCGACGGCCAGTTCGAGGTAGGCAGCGTATTCCCGGGTCTGCACACTGCGCCAGTGCGCTTCAGTAGCAAGGTCGATCAGCAGCGCATCGCGACTTTGCGCCATGGCGCCGATATAATCATCAAGAAACAGGCGCATGCGCTGATAGAAGACGTGTTCGACCACTGCCGCCACGAGGTCCATGCGCGTCGCGAAATGGTGGTGCATGGCCCCGCGCGATACTTGGGCGCGTTCTGCCACCTGAGCGGTGGTCAGTCCCTGATAGCCCCCCTCGACGAGGCAATCGACCGCCGCTTCGAGCATCTTCAGTCGCGTCTGCGCCGACTTGCGCTGTTGCCAGCGCACCGGCTCCTGCTCGCCCAGCAAGGTCGGTCGCATCGC
Source organism: Novosphingobium sp. ERW19 (assembly GCF_012641315.1). NCBI lineage: Bacteria > Pseudomonadati > Pseudomonadota > Alphaproteobacteria > Sphingomonadales > Sphingomonadaceae > Novosphingobium > Novosphingobium sp. ERW19. Next base: position 92,876 of record NZ_JABAIC010000005.1, on the reverse strand, counting down.
GGCAAGCATGCGCTTCTGCATCGTGGAGCCAGCCATCGTCATTGTCCTGTCATGCCCGCGTTTGCTGCGCAAGACCGCCTGACAAAACGGCCAGTTTAATCAGGCATGCGGCACAGCGCATAAAACCGGCAGACGCGCCGGTTATATCGAATCGCGCTGTCACAAGCGGCGACACGGCCATGCCGGCGCCTTTGGGAGGGATCGAGATCATGAGAACAAGGAACAGGCCTTTCATGACGAGCAGCCTTGCGGCGCTCGCCATCGCCATGCTGCCATCCGCCGTCGAGGCGCAGGACGCGCAAGCGCCTCAGGCGCAAGCCGAAGAAGCCCCGACAGGAGGCCTCGGCGAAATCGTCGTGACCGCGCAGAAGAAGGCCGAGAGCATCCAGTCGGTGCCGATCTCGATCGCCGCAGTCGGCAGTGAGACGCTCGCCGCCTACAACGTCACGACGCTGCAGGCGCTGCAGGGCTCGGTCCCGAACGTCCAGATCGACAACTTCGCCAATACCCCCAACAACGCGGTGTTCACCATCCGCGGCATCGGCGTGATCGAGCCCGATCCCTATGCCGGCAACACCGTGTCAATCGTGGTCGATGGCGTGCCGCAGTTCTTCTCGATGGGCGCGCTGCTCGATACTTATGACACCAACCGCGTCGAGATCCTGCGCGGGCCGCAGGGCACGCTGTTCGGCGCGAACACTACCGGCGGCGTCGTCAACGTGGTGACCAACCAGCCCACCGGCGAGTTCGGCGGCAATGTCCGCGGCACCTACGGCAACTGGAACCGCTTCGACATCAACGCGTCGGTCGAGGCGCCGCTGGCAAAGGATCTGGTCAGCATCAAGGTCGCCGGCATCCACACCCAGCGCGATGGCTGGACGACCAACGTGTGGAACGGCGAGGACATGGGTCGCAAGAACGTCGACGCCGTGCGCGGCCAGCTTTACATCACGCCCAGCCCGGACCTGCGCATCACCCTCCAGGGTGAATATGTGGAAGCGCGCAATGGTGCGCCCATCGTGGTCAACGGCGGCCTCCCCGGCGAGGCGAACTATGTGCCCGAAGGCACGTTCTGGAACGGTGCCAAGCTGCCGATGTATCGCAGCCCTTGCGCCGTGCCCAACCAGCCGTGCAAGGCGCCGGACAAGTACTTCTCGGGCAACAACGAAGTGCCCGACCAGTCGGACATGACGACGAAGTTCTTCATCGGCACGATCCAGTATGACAACACGCCGCTGGGCGACATCACCTCGATCACCGGCTACAAGCGCTTTACCCTGTTCGAATATACCGACCAGGACGGCACCGCGAAGACCAACAACGCCACACGCCGCCGCACCCGTGGCTGGCAGTTCAGCCAGGAGCTGCGCAGCGCATTCTCGGCCGGAGACAGCTTCAACGCGGTAGCCGGTCTGTTCTACCTAAAGACCGACTACAACCACTACCAGATGTACCATCTGGATTTCGCACTGCCGGGCCTGATCCAGTACAACGTGCAGGACCAGTCGACCGAGTCCTTCTCGGCGTTCCTCCAGACCTACACACAGCTTTCCGATGCGCTGAAGCTCTCGGCAGGCATCCGCTACACCCACGACAGCATCAACGCGCGCGCCACGCTCGATACCGGTCTTGGCAGTGAGGCGCTCACCTCGCCCAACTGGGACAAGTTCGACGTGACTTTCCCCGGCAGCCTCGACGTTGGCGGAAAGAAGAGCTGGAACAATGTCGGCTGGAAGATCGGTCTTGATTACGAAGTCGGCCAGAACCAGCTGATCTATGCGAGCTGGGCGCGCGGCTTTAAGTCGGGCGGCTATACCGGCCGCATCGGCGTGGCAGCTGACGGTGACACACCCTACAACCCGGAAAAGGTTGATACCTTCGAAGTAGGCTTGAAGGCGGACTTCCTCGACCGTCGGCTGCGCACCAACTTTGCCGCATTCTACACCAACTACCGCGACATGCAGGTTGCGCAGATCTACTTCGATCCGGCCACCAACGTGCAGGGCAATCGCATCCTCAATGCAGCCAAGTCGGAGATCAAGGGCTTCGAACTGGAAGTTCAGGCAATCCCGGTAGAGGGTTTGACCCTGCGCGGCTCGCTCGCCTATCTCGACACCAAGTACAAGAGCTTCCTGTACTTCGATCCGGTGGCGGCAAAGTTCATCGACCTCAAGGGCTATGCTCTGCAGAACGCGCCACGGTGGGCCTCGACACTGGGAGCGAACTTCACCCACGGGTTTGCCGGTGGTTCAAGCATCATGGCCGATGTCAGCTGGATGTACACCGGGCAGAAGTTCTACACCGCCGTGGTCAACACCCCGCGCTCCTCGATCCAGCCGACCTACTACGTCGACGCACTGCTGACGTATTACGGACCGGACAAGCGCTACTCGATCGGCCTGTGGGGCAAGAACCTGTTCGACAAGCGCTACATCTCCACGGTCTACGACAGCCCCGGTTACATGGGCCTCGTCGGCTACGCACCGCCCCGCCAGTTCGGCGTGACAGTCGGCTACAACTTCTGATTTCGACCTGACGGAATCCTCCCTGGCCCCGGTCGTTCCACACAAGCGACCGGGGCACTTTTTGTTTTCAGAACGAAGGACAGACAATGGCCATTGGCAAGATGGAAGGCCGCGTTGCAATCATCACCGGCGGCGCATCGGGGCTTGGTGCGGAGGACGCGCGCCTGCTCGCCCGTGAAGGCGCAAAGGTCGTCATCACCGACATGCAGGAGGATCTCGGCCGCAAGACCGCCGCCGAAATTCCGAACTGCGTATTCATGCAGCAGGACGTGCGTGACGAGGCCCGCTGGCACGAGGTTATTGCTGAAACGCTGCGCCTCTTCGGTCGGCTCGATACGCTGGTCAACAATGCCGGGCTGGTCCGCTTCGGTACGGTCGAGGATCTCCCCTACGCCGATTTTCGTCTCCAGACAGAGGTCATGCTGGGCGGCACGTTCCTGGGATGCCAGGCCGCGATCCCGCACATGAGCAAGGACGGTGCCGGCTCGATCATCAACATGGCCTCGATTGGCGGCATCAAGGGTATCAGCGCGATCCCGGCCTATGCCGGAGCCAAGGCCGGGATCATCGGCATGACGCGCTCGATCGCAGTTCACTGCCGCGAGCAGGGCTATCGCATCCGCTGCAATTCAGTCGCGCCGGGCGGCATCGTCACGCCGATGACCGCACAGGCGCTGGCCGAACTTCCCGCCGACAACGCCGGGCTGGAACAGGCAAACAACCACGGCATGGGCCAGCCGATCGATATCGCCAACATGGTGTTGTACCTCGCCTGCGACGATGGACGGCACATCACTGGTACAAACATCGTGATCGATAATGGCGAAACCATGGGCTGACGCCCATCAGGGGGCAAAACGACGGGCTGACCGAAGCAAACGGCGGGTTCAGGCATGTTTCGGCCCCGCCGCCTCGGCCGGTAGGCAGGACCTTCCCAATCTCCTTTGGTAGCGCTATCGTCTACACAACCAGGCGATAGAGTCCGGAGCAATCGGGAAAGGAAATGCGTGACAAGACCGAGCAAGATGACTCGAAGGCAGGGCCTTGGCGTGATCGCTGGCGGCGTTGCAATGCTCTCGCGCCCACTGAGCGGCATGGCCGCAACGCAGCCTTCGTCCTTGTCCGTGCTGGCTGCTCCGAAGGGGATGCGGTTCGGTTCGGCGGTAGCCGGTGGAGTTGGCGGATCGTGGAGAAATCCCGCGCTTGCCGATCTGCTCAGGCGGGAAAGCGCGATTCTGGTCGCCGAGAATGAGATGAAGTGGCAGGCGATCAGGCCCTCGCCCACTTCATTCGACTTTGCGGCGTTTGACGCGATCGCCGCCTTCGCCGCGCAGAACCAGATGAAGCTGCGCGGCCACACGCTGCTGTGGCATCGGCCGAAATGGATGCCGCGCTGGCTGGAAAGCCATGATTTCGGTCCGCGGTCCGCAACAAGCGCCGCAGCAATGATGACCAACCACGTCGAAACGGTCTGTGCGCGCTTTCAAGGTCGCATCGTATCCTACGACGTGGTCAATGAAACCGTTCTCCCCGAGGATGGATCGTTGGCCGAAACGGCGCTGTCGAAGGCCATGGGTGGCACCGAGGCACTGGTGGACCTTGCGTTCCACACGGCGCGCAAGGCTGCTCCGGGTGCCGAACTGGTCTACAACGATTACATGAGTTGGGAGCCGGGCAATGCACTCCACCGTAAGGGCGTGCTGCGATTGCTCGAAGGCTTTCGCAAACGCGGCACGCCAGTCGATGCGCTGGGCGTGCAGTCGCATTTGATCGCACCCTTGCCCGATGCCGCCCATCGCCGGGAATGGCAGCGCTTTGTCGATGACGTCGTGGCGATGGACTACAAACTTGTCATAACCGAGTTTGACGTGCGCGACCGGGACCTGCCGGTCGACATCTCCAGCCGGGACCGCACAGTGGCCGACACGACCAAGGCCTATTTCGAGATGATGCTCGATTACCCACAGCTGAAGGACGTGCTGGCCTGGGGGCTGGTCGACGCCTATTCGTGGCTCCAGGGCTACGAGCCACGTGCGGACAAGGCCGAAGCGCGCGGGTGTCTTTACGATTCCGCGTTCAAGCCGAAGCCGGTGCATGCCGCATTGGCGCTGGCATTTGCCGAAGCCAGGCCGAGAACCTGAGTGCGCCGCTGGCGAGGGGGTTTGCCCCTCGCCGCATTGCTCCCGACATCGTCAATGGTTGTCGCGCGGCAGGCCCATCGTCTGGGCAATCCGCTGGTACTTCTCTGCACCTTCAAGAATGGCGCCGTGGGAGAGCTGGCCGACGCGGTCACGCTGGATTTCCTGCCACGGCGTCTGCGAGGCCGGGTAGGCGTAACCACCCGCTGCTTCGAGCGCGGCACGACGAGATGACAGTTCCTCTTCGGGCACGAGCATGTTGGCAGTTCCCTTGCGCAGATCGATGCGCACGCGGTCACCGGTCTTGAGAATGGCAAGGCCACCCATGGCCGCCGCTTCCGGGCTGGCGTTCAGGATCGACGGGCTGCCGCTAGTGCCCGATTGGCGCCCATCGCCGATGCAGGGCAGCGCGGTCACGCCTTCGGTGATGAGGTGGGACGGCGCGCGCATGTTGACGACTTCCGCCGCGCCCGGATAGCCGATCGGCCCGGCGCCGCGCATGAACAGCAGCGTTTCAGGCGTAATGCCCGTTGCCGGATCGTCGATGCGGGCATGGTAGTCCTCGGGGCCATCGAATACCACCGCCGGGCCTTCAAACGCATCGGGATCGTCCGGGTTCGACAGATAGCGCGCCCGGAATTCGTCGCTGATCACGCTGGTCTTCATGATCGCCGAATCGAACAGGTTGCCCGACAGCACGAGGAAGCCTGCATCCTTGACCAATGGCTGGCCGAAGGGGCGGATCACCTTCTCGTCCTCGATCACGGCGTCACGGCAGTTCTCGCCCATGGTCTTGCCATTCACCGTCATCGCGCTTTCGGCGATCAGGCCCTGCGCGATCAACTGACCCACCACTGCCGGAACACCGCCGGCGCGATAATAGTCCTCGCCCAGGTACTCGCCCGCCGGCTGCAGGTTCACCAGCAACGGCACCTTGTGGCCAAGGCGCTGCCAATCCGTCAGCGGCAGATCGACGCCGATGTGACGGGCGATGGCTGCAAGGTGGATTGGTGCGTTGGTCGATCCACCGATCGCCGAATTGACGACGATGGCGTTGTGGAACGCGTCAAGCGTCATGATGTCGGAAGGCTTGAGGTCTTCGTGCACCATGTCGACGATGCGCTTGCCGGTGCGCCATGCGCACTCCTGCCGGTCACGAAACGGAGCAGGAATGGCGGCCGATCCCGGAAGCATCATGCCCAGCGCCTCGGCAAGGCTGTTCATTGTCGTCGCCGTGCCCATGGTGTTGCAATAGCCGGTCGACGGCGCGGAACTGGCGACGAGCTTGATGAAGCCTTCCTCGTCCAGCTCGCCCTTGGCCATCAGCTCGCGGCCCTTCCACACGATCGTGCCCGAACCGGTGCGCTCACCCTTGAACCAACCGTTAAGCATTGGGCCGACCGACAGCGCGATTGCCGGGATGTTGACCGTGGCCGCCGCCATGAGCAGCGCCGGGGTGGTCTTGTCACAACCGGTGGTCAGCACCACGCCGTCGATCGGATAGCCGTACAACGCCTCGACAAGGCCGATGTAGGCAAGGTTGCGGTCAAGCCCGGCCGTCGGGCGCTTGCCAGTCTCCTGGATGGGGTGCACCGGAATTTCCAACGCGATCCCGCCCGCCTCGCGAATGCCTTCGCGCACGCGCTCGGCCAGCACGATGTGGTGGCGGTTGCACGGCGAAAGATCGCTGCCGGTCTGCGCAATGCCGATGATCGGCTTGCCCGACCGCAGTTCCTCCAGGCTCAACCCGAAGTTGAGATAGCGCTCAAGGTAGAGCGAGGTCATGTCGATGTTGTCGGGATTGTCGAACCACGCGCGCGAGCGGAGCTTCGGGGCCTTGGGAGAGGAGTCGGTCATTGCGGCTTTCGGCTATTCGAGTGAAGTTCAGCGCGGGAAAATCAGCGGGGGCGGGGCGCGACGCTGACGCGGTAGATCATCTGGTGGCGATAGGGCTTGCCCGGTTCGACACGCGTGGAAGCGAACTTTGGCTGGTTCGGCGCATCGGGAAATTTCTGCGGCTCGAGCGCGATCCCGTCACCCATGCGATAGACGTGGCCACCTTTGCCCCGCACGGTCCCATCGAGGAAATTGCCGGTGTAGAACTGGACGCCGGGTTCGGTCGTCAGCACTTCGAGCACGCGGCCTGAAGCCGGGTCTTCCAGCCTTGCGGCAAGTTGCGGTGTTGCCGTCACGCCCTTGTCGAGCGCAAAGTTGTGGTCATAGCCGCGGCCGATGGCGATCTGTTCATCGCGACCATTGCGCAGGCCATTGGCGATGCGCTTGGGCCGACTGAAATCGAACACCGTGCCCGCCACCTTGCGCAGCTCTCCCGTGGGGATCAGCGTGGCATCGACCGGGGTATAGGCCGACGCCGGGATCATCAGCCGGTTGCCCATCGCGCCCATAGGCGCACCTTCGCCAGCCATGTTGAACAGGGCATGGTTCGTCATGTTGACGATCGTCGGCTTGTCGGTCGTCGCTTCGAACGTGATGCCAAGGTTGCCGCGCTCGTCCAGCGTGTAAGTCACCCTGGTATCGAGCTTGCCCGGATAACCTTCCTCGCCATCGGCGCTGACGTAGGACAATACCACGCTCGCCACCGGGCCTGACTTGACCGAGACGACCTTCCAGTTACGCTTGTCGAAGCCCTTGACGCCGCCGTGCAGCGAATTGCCGAGGTTGTTCTGGGCAAGCTGATAGGCCTTGCCGTCGAGCGTGAAGCGGCCCTTGGCGATGCGGTTGGCATAGCGGCCGACAGTCACGCCGAAGAAGTTTGGCTTCGCCTCATAGGTCTGCACATCATCATAGCCAAGCAGGATGTCGGCGACCTTGCCATCGCGTGAAGGCGCCATCAGCGACTGCAGCGTGGCGCCGTAGGTCAGCACGCGGGCAGAAACGCCGTTGGCAGCCTTCAGCGTGATCGCAAATGCTTCGGTGCCGTCGGCGAGCTTTCCTGCGCTTTCCTGTTTCGCTTCTGCCGCGCTGACCGACTGGGCCGGCAGGGCAACCGGTACTGCCAGCGCCAGCATCAGCAGGGTGCCGTTATTCGGCTTGCCCGCAATCCTCATCCTCAGGGTCCTTTCGGAAACATGCACTGCCTTGCGCCCATTGACGCGGTGTGCTCGCCGATATAGTCCGACAAATAGAAATTGCGCAAGACGGTAAGCGTACCGCATCGCGCAACGGACAAGAGAGAGGAAGCGCAAGTCCATGCCGCCAGTGCCTTCATCCCAGGCAAACTCCATGACAGAGGGCGATTCCGGCGTGCGTTACGGGCCCGCGCTGACCCTGCTGGCCAGCCTGTTCTTCATGTGGGGGTTCATCACGGTCATCAACAACACACTGCTGCCGCACCTGCGCAGTGTGTTCGACTTGAACTATACGCAGACAACATTGATCGAATCAGTGTGGTTCATCGCCTACTTCGTGGCCTCGATCCCTTCGGCCAAGCTGATCGAGAAGATCGGTTACCAGAAGTCGCTGGTGATCGGGCTGCTCGTCATGGCGGCGGGCGCGCTTGGCATGATGCTGGCGGCCTCCATCCCGTCCTACGGGGTGACCCTCGCCATGCTGTTCGTGATCGCGAGCGGAATCACCCTGCTGCAGGTGGCAGCCAACCCTTACGTCGCCGTCGTCGGCAAGCCGGAAACGGCGTCTTCGCGCCTAAACCTGGTGCAGGCGATGAACTCGGCGGGCACGATGCTCGCGCCGATGTTCGGCGCCTACCTTATCCTCGGTCGCTCCAAGGGCGGCACCGCCACCTCCGACGTCGTGCTGACCCATGCCGAGCGCCTTGCCGATGCGCAATCGGTGATCCTGCCCTATGGCCTCGTCGCGGTTGTTCTCGTCGTTCTTGCCATTGTAATCGCCCGCTTTCCGCTGCCTGCGATGGGCAGCGCGACGCAGCGCCTCGCGCCTGAGGAGCGAGCCAAGCTTTCGCTGTGGAAGCACCGCAATCTCGTTTTCGGCATCCCGGCAATCTTTATCTACCTGATCGCCGAGATCGGCGTGGCGAACCTCTTCGTGAACTTCGTCAGCCAGCCAGATATCGCCAACCTGACGCATGAGAAGGCCGGCCAGTACCTCACCTTCCTGTGGGGCGGGATGATGGTCGGGCGCTTCCTCGGTTCGGCGATCATGCAGAAGGTCGACGCAGGCCTTGTGCTTGCCGCCTTCTCGGTTGGTGCCTTCGTCGTCATGCTCGTCACTGTGTTCACCACCGGCCCTGCCGCGATGTGGGCTTTGATCCTTGTCGGCCTGTTCCACTCGATCATGTTCCCGACGATCTTCACGCTCGGCATCAAGGGCCTCGGCCCCCTGACCGAGGAAGGCTCGGGCCTGCTGATCATGGCCATCGCCGGTGGCGCTCTGGTCGTCGTGCAGGGCTGGCTCGCCGATGCCTACGGCCTGCAGACCTCGTTCCTGCTGACGGCAGCGTGCGAATTGTATGTCCTGTTCTACGCGCTGTGGGGTTCCAAAACCACCGCCGAGACTGCCTGACGCATAGCTATGAGCCCTCTCTGGCCGGAACGCACGTGGTTGCCTTCCGGTCATTCAGATAATATGTCAGACTAAATCAGGAGATTTTTGATGACAGAATTCCGCTCCGTGGTCGCCGCCACGGGTGAGCCGATCGGCCCTGCCTTTGCCGTCCACGGCCCCGCCGAAGTCGATGCCGCCTGCGCCGCCGCCGCCGCCGCATTTGACACATACCGCGCCACCAGTCGCGAAGAGCGCGCCGCGTTCCTCGAAGCGATAGCATCGGAGATTCTCGCAATTGGCGACGATCTGATCGAAGCGGCCATGAGCGAATCCGGCCTCCCCCGTGCGCGCCTCGAAGGCGAACGCGGCCGCACGGTGGGCCAGTTGCGCCTTTTTGCCGACGTCGTCCGCAAGGGCGCGTGGCAGCAGTTGCGCATCGATCCGGCCATGCCCGATCGCCAGCCCCTGCCCCGGCCCGACATTCGCCTGCGCATGATCCCGGTCGGCCCTGTTGCCGTATTCGGCGCATCGAACTTCCCGCTCGCTTTCTCTACCGCCGGAGGTGATACCGCCTCGGCGCTCGCCGCAGGCTGCCCGGTCGTGGTCAAGGGCCACCCTGCCCATCCGCGCACCGGCGAGCTTGTGGCCGCTGCCATCGCTCGCGCGGTTGCTGCCTGTGGCCTGCCAGCTGGTGTGTTCGGCCATCTCGTCGGCCCGTCGAACGAACTTGGCGCGGCACTGGTGCAGGACCCGCGCATTGCCGCGGTCGGCTTTACCGGATCGCGCAGCGGGGGCCTTGCGCTCGTCCGCCTCGCCCAGGGTCGTGACGTGCCGATCCCGGTCTATGCCGAAATGTCGAGCATCAATCCTGTCCTGCTTCTGCCTGAAGCGCTGAAGGCACGTGGCTCGGAGCTCGGCACGGCATTCGTGGGCTCGCTGACAATGGGTGCGGGCCAGTTCTGCACCAATCCCGGCCTTGTGCTTGCCATCGCAGGCGGAGGCCTCGAAGACTTTATCGCCGCTGCCACCGAAGCCGTCAGCAGCGCGACCGCGCAGACCATGCTGACCGGCGGCATTTGCAAGGCCTATCAGTCGGGCGTTGCGGCGCTCGAATCCGCGCCCGACGTTGAAAAGCTGGCCGAAGGCGTTGCCGGCGATGCGATGCAGGGCCACGCCGCGCTGTTCCGCACCACCGCGCAGGCGTTCCTTGCCGACAAGGCTCTGGGCCACGAAGTATTCGGCGCGTCGTCGGTGGTGGTGGTGTGCAAGGACGAGGCGGAACTCGCCACAGTCCTTGCAGGGCTTGAGGGCCAACTTACGGCCACCCTGCACATGGACGCCGCCGACGAAGCTCTCGCCGCGCGGTTGCTGCCCGTGCTCGAACTGAAGGCCGGGCGCATCCTCGCCAATGGCTGGCCCACCGGCGTCGAGGTATGTCATGCCATGGTCCATGGCGGCCCCTTCCCGGCGACCTCCGACCCGCGCACGACCTCGGTCGGAAGCCTCGCGATCGACCGCTTCCTGCGCCCGGTCAGCTATCAGAACCTGGCCGCCGATCTGTTGCCGCCCGAACTGCGTGATGATGCGCGTGGCGACGGTGCGCCGCGCCTTATCGACGGCACGCTGACGCTCTGAGCGACTGACAGGAGACCATACTATGTCACTCCGCCTCTTGCAGCACCGCGCCAGTGACGGCACGCGCAGCGTCATCCTTGCCGATGGCGACTTGGCGCACGTCCTTGCAGGTGTCGAGCGCACGACCGACCTTGCTCGCCGCGCGATCGCTGCGGGCACCACGCTTGCGCAGGAGGCGAAGGCCTGTCCGGCCGGCGCGCAAGTGGATGTTGCAGAGGAATTCGCTGCCGGCAATTTTCTCGCCCCGATCGACCACGAGGACCCGGCCCATCTCGCGTTGACCGGCACCGGCCTTACGCACCTCGGCTCGGCCGAAGGGCGCGACAAGATGCATCGCGAGGCTGCAGCGGCTACACACCAGACCGATTCCATGCGCATGTTTCTCGAAGGTCTGGAAGGCGGCAAGCCAAGTGACGGCAGCGTCGGCCAGCAGCCCGAATGGTTCTACAAGGGTGATGGCAGCCAGCTCGTCGGCCCGGGCGAAGCGCTGGAAATGCCCAGCTTCGCGCAGGACGGTGGCGAGGAACCGGAGCTGGCCGGTGTCTACCTGATCGGCCCGGATGGCACGCCGTTCCGCCTCGGGTTCGCCCTCGCCAACGAGTTCTCGGATCACGTGACCGAGCGCCACAACTATCTGTGGCTGGCGCATTCCAAGCTGCGGCGCGCCGCCCTTGGCCCAGAACTGCTGATCGGAGAGGCTCCTACCGACATTCGCGGCACCAGCCGCATCCTGCGTAATGGCGCGGTTCTGTGGGAAAAGCCGTTCCTTACCGGCGAGGACAACATGAGCCACAGCCTCGCCAACCTGGAACACCATCACTTCAAGTACGAGCTGTTCCGCCGCCCCGGCGATGTCCACGTGCACTTCTTCGGCACCGCCACGCTCTCCTTCAGCGACGCAGTGCGCACGCAAGTAGGCGATGTGTTCGAGATCGAGGCAGCGCCCTTCACGCTGCCGTGCCGCAATCCGCTGACGCAGGCGGCAGGCAATGCTTCCGCTCCGCTCAAGGTGCAGGTACTCTAACCGCATGGACCCGATCAGGATCGCCGTTGTCGGCATGGGCAAGATCGCCCGCGACCAGCACCTGCCCGCCATCGCCGGCAATGGCGCATTCGGGCTTGCCGCAACCGTCAGCCCGCACGACCGCGGGGTCGATGGCGTGCCCCATTTCGCCAGCCTGGATGAACTGTTGGCAAGCGGTCCTGCTGTCGACGCCGTCGCGCTGTGTACGCCCCCGCAGGTGCGCTACGATCTGGCCAGCACCGCTCTAGCTCGCGGCATCCACGTTTTTCTCGAAAAGCCGCCCGGTGCGACGCTGGCGGAAGTCGCCGCGCTGGAAGCGCAGGCAGACAAGGTCGGCGCCACGCTGTTCGCTGCCTGGCATTCGCGCTTTGCCGCCGGTGTCGCCCCCGCCCGGGCATGGCTTGCCGAACGGCGCATCGACAAGGTCGAGATCACGTGGCGCGAGGACGTTCGGGTGTGGCATCCGGGGCAAGCGTGGATCTGGGAGCCGGGTGGCCTCGGCGTCTTCGATCCCGGCATCAACGCCCTGTCGATCGCAACCCGTATCCTGCCCCGGCCGATTTTCCTGCAGTCCGGAAGGCTCGAAATCCCCGCCAACCGCGCAGCCCCCATCGCTGCCGACCTGAACTTCCGCGACAGCGCCGGCGCGCCAGTCCACATGGACCTCGATTGGCGGCAAACCGGTCCGCAAAGCTGGAACATTGTCGTGGAGACCGATGCCGGTATGCTCAAGCTATCGAGCGGCGGCGCGGTGCTGACGCTGCCTTCGGGCACCAGCCATGACGAGGACAACGAATATCCCGGCCTCTATGCCCGCTTCGCCAAGCTGATCCGCACCGGCCGCAGCGATGTCGATGTGGATCCGCTGCGCCTTGTTGCTGATGCCTTCCTGCGCGCGACGCGGGTCAGCGTCGAACCGTTCGAGGATTGATCGTGGCGGCCCGCGCACGGCGCGTGATCGGCGATTGGGGCAGCACCCGCCTGCGCCTGTTTCTCGTTGAAAATGGCGAGACCACGGCACGCCTCGACGGACCCGGTGTCACGCAGCTGGTCGAACCGGCAGAGCGGGTTCTGGCCCGGCTCCTGTCAGTGTGGCTGGCAACCGGTCCGATCGAAGCAATAACGCTTTGCGGCATGGTCGGATCTCCCGCCGGCCTTGCCGTGGCCCCTTATGCCCCATGCCCGGTGGATGCAGAGGGTTGGCACCATGCCCGCACCCGCCTGCGCGTGCTTGGCCACGATGTCGAGATCCTGCCGGGTCTTTCCTACCGGACCGCCGATGGCGTGCCCGAGGTGATGCGCGGCGAGGAGACGCAGGTCTTCGGCGCGATGGCGCTGAATCCGGCCCTGCGCGAAGGAGAGCGCCTTTTCGCCCTTCCCGGAACCCACGGCAAATGGGTCAGCACCTGCGACGGCGCGATCACCGACTTCCGCACGGCTCCCACCGGCGAGGTCTTTGCCGCGATCACCGGCCACACCTCCCTGACTGGCCCGGACACCCCCGGCGAGGGAAGCTTCGACGACGGTTTCGGGCGCGGGCTTGCCCGTTCGGCAGAGCCGTTGCCCGGGACCTTGTTCGAGGCCCGCGCGGCGCGCCTGCTCGATGGCCGCTCACGCGATTGGGCCAAGGGCTATCTCTCAGGCGTCTTGATCGGCGCGGAAGTTGCGCAGTTCGACATTGGGGCACAGGACGTTACGTTGATCGGCGATCCCGCGCTTGCCGCGCTTTATGCGAGTGCGATTGCACACCACGGCGGGTCATTGCAACAGGTCGATGGAGAGAGTGCCGTCGTGGCCGGACTTTCCCACGCCATAACTCTTGCCGAAAGCCTGCGCCCATGACGGTCGATGAAGTCCTTGCCCAAGGCGCCCCGCCTATCGTTGCCATACTGCGCGGCATCCGCACGCAGGAAGCCATCAGCGTCGCCACCGCTCTGCTGGAGGCAGGCATCCGGTTGATCGAGGTACCGTTCAACTCGCCCGATCCATGCGGTTCGATCAGTGCCATGGTCGAGGCACTTGGTAGCCGTGGCGCTTTCGGCGGCGGCACGGTCACCAGCATCGCTCTTGCCGAGCAGCTTGCGGGTGCCGGCGGAACATTCTTGGTCTCACCCAACACCGATCCCGCGGTCATCGCCCGTTCGCGCGAACTCGGCATGGACGTCCTGCCCGGGTTCCTGACCCCCACCGAAGCCTTTGCCGCAATTGGTGCGGGCGCGCGGGACCTAAAGCTGTTTCCGGGATCGGTCCTTGGCAGCAGCTATATCAAGGCCATTCGCGAAGTCCTGCCGTCGGCTACCCGCGTTTGGGCCGTGGGCGGCGTCGGCCCGGCCAACGTGGCGGAATATCGCGCGGCGGGCGTGTTCGGCATCGGTGTCGGCGGGAGCCTTTATAAACCCGGTGATGATGCAACGACTGTAGGCGCCCGCGCAGAGGCGTTGGTTTCCGCCTGGAACGCTGCGAACTGACACGCACCTCCTGCGCTTGCCAAGTTTACTGACTTCGGGTAATTAGAATCCATATTTCAGATTGCCGTCTCGTTTAGGTAGCGCTATCATTGCCTGAGCAATCACGTGAAAGGCCGGACCACCGGTCTGCAAGGGGATGAAATGATGAAGGCGAAGATCACCACCCTCGCTCTATGCCTGACGAGCGCGTTCGCGCTGGCGGCCTGCTCGAACACGGCAACCGATGCAAAGCCTGCCAATGGCGGCGCAGACGCCAGCGCCTTCCGCGACCAGCCGCTGGTCAGCGAAATCTTCACCGCAGATCCGTCGGCCCACGTGTTCGACGGCAAGATCTATGTCTACCCCTCGCACGACATCGAAACGCCGACAGCTGACGATGACTTGGGCAACCAGTACGCGATGCGAGACTACCGCGTGCTTAGCATGGACAAGGTTGGCGGCAAGGTAACGGTCGGCCCGGTCGCGCTCGATGTGAAGGACGTGCCCTGGGCCTCGCAGCAGATGTGGGCACCTGATGCCGCCTACAAGGACGGCACCTATTACCTCTATTTCCCGGCGCGGGACAAATCGAAGGACAAGAACGGCCTCGGCGCCTTCCGCATCGGCGTCGCCACGTCGAAGAACCCGATGGGACCGTTCGTTGCCGAAAAGGAAGCGATCCCGGGCTCCTACTCGATGGACCCTGCCGTCTTCACGGACGACGATGGCACTGCCTACATGTACTTCGGCGGTATCTGGGGTGGCCAGCTGCAGCGTTGGGCAAGCGGCAAGTACGATCCCAACGGCTCTGACACCGACCTTATGCAGGACGACGAGCCCGCACTGTCGGGCAAGGTCGTCAAGATGAACGCAGATATGAAGACCTTTGCGGAAACACCCCGCGACGCGGTGATCCTTGGTGAAGACGGCAAGCCAGTGCTGGGCGGGGATCACGAACGCCGCTTCTTCGAAGCCTCTTGGGTCTTCAAGAAGGACGGCAAGTATTACTACACCTACTCGACCGGTGACACGCACTTCCTGAACTATGCCATAGGCACCAGTCCCTACGGCCCGTTCAAGTACGCCGGCCACATCCTGAAGCCGGTGCAGGGCTGGACCACGCACCATTCGATCGTCCAGCACGATGGCAAGTGGTGGCTGTTCTATGCCGACACGCAGCTCTCCAACAAGAACCACCTGCGCAACGTCAAGGTGACCGAGCTGACCTTCAACCCCGACGGCACGATCCAGACGATCGACCCAATGAAAGCGAAGTAAACTGATGTTCCTCGGCATCGATGTCGGCACCAGTTGCGTAAAGGCGGTTGTCACTGCCGAAAGCGGCGAGGTCCTGGCGCAAAGCAGTTCCGATCTCACCGTATCCCGCCCTCATCCGCTGTGGTCCGAACAGGCCCCGGCGGATTGGGTGGAGGCTGCACACAAGGCGGTACTCGGCCTCGATGCCGGACTGCGCAAAGGTGTCCGCGGCATCGGCCTTGCTGGCCAGATGCACGGCGCCACCCTGCTGGGATCGGACGACAAGCCGCTGCGTCCGGCGATCCTGTGGAACGATGGCCGCAGCTTTGCCGAATGTGCCGAAATCGAAGCCGCAGAGCCCCGGGCGCGCGAAATCACCGGCAACATCGCCATGCCCGGTTTCACCGCGCCAAAGCTCGCCTGGGTTCGCCGTCACGAACCCGACGTCTTTGCCGCCACACGCACCGTCCTGCTGCCCAAGGACTATGTCCGCCTCGCACTTACCGGCGAAAAGGCGAGCGACATGTCCGACAGCGCCGGGACGCTGTGGCTCGATGTCGCCCGGCGGTCATGGTCGCCTGAGATGCTGGCGGCCACTGAGCTTGATGAAAGCCACATGCCACGCCTGCATGAAGGCCCGGATGTCACCGGCGTCCTGCGTGAGGACGTCGCCAGGGCGTGGGGCATGGAGCGCGTGCCGGTGGTCGCTGGCGCTGGCGACAATGCCGCAGGCGCGCTCGGTGTTGGCGTACTGTCAGACGGGCAAGGCATGCTTTCGCTCGGCACATCGGGCGTGATCTTCGTGGCCAATGCTAAATTCCGGCCGAACCCGGCCGAGGCCGTCCACGCCTTCTGCCATGCCCTGCCGGGAGTGTGGCACCAGATGAGCGTGCACCTGTCCGCCGCTTCGTGCATCGACTGGGCAGCCAAGGCCTGCAACGTGCCGGGTCCGGCGGAATTCTTCGCCCTTGCCGAACAGGCCGGCGCGGCTTGCGGCCCCGAGCTGTTCCTGCCCTACCTTTCCGGTGAACGGACCCCGCACAACGATCCGCACATTCGCGCCGCATTCCTCGGCCTTGGTAACGAGAGCACCACCGGACGCATGGCCGCAGCAGTGCTGGAAGGCGTGGCCTTTGCCCATGCCGACGGGATCGATGCCCTGCGCAATGCCGGCACGCAGATCGACGAACTATGCGTGATCGGTGGCGGGTCACGCTGTGCGCATTGGGGCCGCATCCTGTCGAGCGTGCTCGGCGTGCGGCTCGTCTATTTGCACGGCGGCGAGGTTGGCCCGGCGCTGGGCGGTGCGCGCCTCGCGCAGATCGCTGTCACCGGCGCATCTGCCGCTGAGGTTTGCACCCGCCCGCCAGTCCGCACCGTGATCGAACCCGATTCCGGCCTCACCGCGTCATTAGCGCCCAAGCGCGCCCGTTTCCGCGCCGCATACGCCGCGCTCGCCCCGATCAAGGAGTAACTTCATATGTCCGCAGCCTATTTCGACGAATTCGCGACCGTCCGCTACGAAGGTCCGGAAAGCACCAGCGACCTTGCCTACCGCTTCTACGACAAGGACCGTGTGGTCTTCGGCAAGCGCATGGAAGACTACCTGCGCTTTGCCGTGTGCATGTGGCACACCTTCTGCTGGCCCGGCAGCGACGTGTTCGGCGCCGGCACCTTCGATCGCCCCTGGCTCAACGGCCCGCAGGACGAAGGCGCCGCCCGCGCCAAGCGTGAAGCCGCTCTCGCCTTTGTCGAGAAGCTCGACCTGCCGTTCTACTGCTTCCACGATGTCGACGTGATGGCGCCGGCCGAGAGCATCGGCGAATTCCGCGCCAGCTTCGCTCGCGCCGTCGATCACCTCGAAGAGCTGCAGGCCAAGCACGGCCGCAAGCTGCTGTGGGGGACGGCCAACCTGTTCGGCCACCCGCGCTACCTTGCCGGCGCCGCCACCAGCCCTCGCCCGGAAGTCTATGCGTGGGGTGCCAGCCAGGTGCGGGATGCTCTTGAAGCGACCCATCGCCTCGGCGGCTCGAACTATGTTTTGTGGGGCGGGCGTGAAGGTTACGACACGATCCTCAACACCGATCTCAAGACTGAGCAGGAAAACTTCGGTCGCTTCCTCAGCCTCGTGGTCGAACACAAGCACAAGATCGGCTTTGCGGGAACGATCCTGATCGAACCCAAGCCGCATGAGCCGACCAAGCACCAGTACGACTTCGACACTCAGACCGTGTACGGCTTCCTCAAGCGCTTCGGCCTCGAGAACGAAGTCAAGGTCAACATCGAGGCCAACCACGCCACGCTTTCGGGCCATACCTTCGAGCATGAGATCGCGATGGCCGGCGCGCTCGGCGTGTTCGGCTCGATCGATGCCAACCGCGGCGACCCGCAGAATGGCTGGGATACCGACCAGTTCCCCAACTCGGTAGAGGAACTGACCCTGGCCTGCATCGAAATCGAACGCGCTGGTGGTTTCACCGACGGCGGCTTCAACTTCGATGCCAAGGTCCGCCGCCAATCAGTTGATGCAGTTGATCTTTTCCATGGCCACATCGGCGGCGTGGACGTTATCGCAAAGGCCCTGCTCCGCGCCGAGGCAATCATTGCCGACGGTCGCATCGATGCCTTCCGCGCCGAACGCTATGCCGGGTGGAACAGCGAACTTGGGACAACCATTCGCCAGTCGAGCCTTGCCGAAATCGCCGATCTTGCCGTGGCGCAGGATCTCAAGCCTGCTCCGGTTTCGGGCCGTCAGGAATGGCTGGAGAACATGCTCAATCGGTTCTGATCCAAATAGTCTGAGTAAGATGAAAGCCCGCGGCAGACAGATTTGCCGCGGGCTTATTTTATAGTGCTATAATTGATAATTATCGTTGAAACCTCATCCTATTTAACTCATACAATTAGAAAGTTTGAGAGGATGACATGATTCGAATCTCCACTCTCCTTGCGGCGGCGAGCGTATTGCTTTGCGCGTCGGCCACTCCCGCAGTTTCACAGGCCACCCCTTCGCTCGCCCCATACTTTGCCCCAGCGACAACCGGCAGCACCTCGGTTGACGAGGATGGTTTCGTCCGCCGCTGGATGCTGCTTGAACCGATCGCAAAGCCCAATCGCACGAACCAGCTCTTTACCAGCGCCTACGTGCGCAAGGCCTTCTCCGAAGACCGCACTGCGGGCCTCGGCGGCAAATTGCCAAGCGATGGACAGACCGTGTCGCACAAGGGCTCATCCCTCACCTGGCACGCACTCGACGCCGCGCAATGGGACGCCAAGCTGTTCTACTTCGCCGCTGCCTATGGAAAGCCGACTTACGGCGTGATCTTCTGGGCCACGACGGTGATCGAGGCGCCACGCGACATGCCCGACGCCCACCTCGCCGTCGGCTCCAACTCCGCATCGATGTGGTGGTTGAACGGCAAGGAAGCCGCCGCCTTGTTCGGTGATCGTCGCATGGTCATGGACGATGTCGTCTCGCCCGCGCTCGGCCTGAAAAAGGGGCGGAACGTGTTGCAGGGCGCGGTGATCAACGGCCCGGGCTTGTCCGATTTCGCGGTCCGCTTTGTCGATGGCAAGGGCCAGCCGATCCGCGACCTCAAGATCACGCTGCGCTGAAGGAGGCCGCGATGAACACCAAACTCCTCGCCGCCGCAGTCCTCGCCGGCATTGCAGCCCCGCTTCTCGCGCAGAGCAATCCCGTCGCGCAGATGGAGGGCGAACCCTGGATTCACGATCCGTCCACGATCGTGCAATCCGAGGGACGATTCTACACTTTCGGTACCGGCAAGGGCGGGCTCGTGTCCTCCGATGGCTGGACGTGGGCCAGCGGCCCGGTACGTCCCGGCGGAGGCGTCGCGCCCGATGTGATCAAACTCGGCGACCGCTACTACGTGGCCTGGGCCGTGGGCGGTGGCGGCATGAACGGCGGCCACAAGAGCGACGTGAAGATCATGTGGACGAAGTCGCTCGATCCTGCCTCCAAGGAGTTCGGGTTCCACGAGGTCGGCACGGTCGCATCCAGTGATGGCTTCGAAAACAACGATGCGATCGACCCGGCCTTCCTGCTCGCGGAGGGGCGCCTGTGGCTCAGCTATGGCACCTACTTCGGCGCGATCCGCATGGTCGAACTCGATCCCCGGACGGCTGAGCGCCTTCCCGGCAACCAGCCCGTCGATATCGCGATCGACATGGAGGCGACCGCGCTGCTCCATCGCGATGGCTGGTACTATCTGCTTGGCACCCATGGCACCTGCTGCGACGGGCCCAACTCGACCTACAACATCCGCGTCGGCCGGTCGCGGAACCCACTCGGCCCTTATGTCGACAACTTCGGCGTGCCCCTGCTGAAAGGCGGCGGCAAGCTGGTGTGGGGATCGAACGGTCGGGGCCGCGGCGCAGGCCATTTCGGTTTGGTCGATCTCGGCGATGGCGTGGAGAAATTCTCGTTCCACTACGAGGCCGACATGGAGCGCTCGGCGCGCAGCGTCCTCGCAATCCTGCCGCTGACGTGGAAGAGCGGCTGGCCTGTCGGGCAAGAGAACCTGCGCCCCGGCACCTACGAGATCCAGTCCGAACGCGGTGGCGCGCTGCAACTGGCGGTGGACGAAGTGCGCCTGCCGTGGTCGTGGACCGGGTTCGGCCCGCCCAAGGAGCCGGTCAAGCCCGTGCCGGACCAGACGCTGGAGCAGAACCGCGCCGTCTGGCCGCAGGGCAACATTCCAGTGGACATGGGTGCCTACCAGGTGCGGCCCAACCAGCACTGGACGATCGAGCCCGTTGCCGGGGCTGGCGGCTGGTTCGGCGCGCCATATGTCAAGATCGTCATCGCTGGCACAAACCGGGCGCTCGCCGCCACGCCCTCGGGCGATGTGGTTGCAGTCCCTCAATTCAGCGGGGCGCCCGAACAACTCTGGCGGATCGACATGCTGGCCGACGGAACCTACCGGATCATTCCCAAAAACACGCCCGATCCGATGAAGCCGCTCGCGCTCGCCGCCGTCGGTGCCAGCACGCCGCGGCTTGTCCGCTTCGATCCGGCATCCGAAGCGGGCAAGTGGACTTTCCGCCTCCCCTGAGCGCTAACCCGCGCTGGCGGCCAGCGCCTGTTCGAGATCGGCAACGATATCGCCCTCGTTCTCGATCCCGATCGACAGGCGCACCGTGCCGTCACGCACGCCGAAGCGGTCGCGCGCTTCAGCCGGAACGCCTGAATGGGTCGTCGTGGCAGGATGGCTGGCCAGCGATTCCGTGCCGCCAAGGCTCACCGCCAGCTTAAAGATCTGCAGCGCGTTGAGGAAGCGGAAAGCGGCCGGTTGCCCGCCCTTGATGTCGAACGAGAAGGTCGAACCGGCGCCGGTGCATTGGCAGGCAAACACCTCTCGTTCCCGCGAACCCGGGCTTGCCATGTGCGGATGTGCCACGCTCTCGACCGCAGGGTGATCGGCAAGGTAGCGCACGGCAGCAAGGGCATTGGCATTGGCCCGCTCCATCCTCAGGCCCAGCGTTTCTAGCGACCGGCCCAGCATCCAGCAACTGTGCGCATCCAGTTGCATGCCGATGGCGCTGCGCAGCAGGCGCACCTCGCGCATGAGGGTGGCCGAGCCAAGCGCCGCACCGGCGACAAGGTCGGAATGCCCACCGACGTACTTGGTCAGCGAATAGAGCGAAATGTCCGCCCCGTGCCGCAACGGATGCTGATAGACCGGGCCAAGAAGGGTATTGTCGCACATCAGCAACGGGCGCTGATCGCCCTGCTCTGCGCCTACCGCTTCGCAGACGCGGCGCATCATCTGGATGTCGACCAGCGCGTTGGTGGGATTGGCGGGGCTTTCGATCAGCACCAGCGCCACGCGCCCGCGCGCCATCGCCCGGCGCGCCGCCTCCATCACCACGGCTTCGTCAAGTCCATCCGAAAAGCCTTCGGCGGCAATGCCGAGCCGTGCGAAGGTCTTGGCCAGGAGCGTTTCAGTGCCGCCGTAAAGTGGCTGTGAGTGAAGAATTACCTCGCCCGGCTTGACGAAGGCCAGCATGGCGGTGGTGATCGCCGCCATCCCTGAAGAAAACACCACGCCCGCCTCGGCACCTTCGTAAACCGCCAGCCGGTCTTCAACGATCTCGCTGTTGGGGTGATTGAAGCGCGAATAGACCAGCCCCCGCCCTTGCCCCGGCGGCGGCTCCTTGCGCCCGGCGACGTAGTCGAAGAAGTCGCGCCCTTCCTCAGCCGTCGGGAACACGAACGTCGATGTCAGGAATACCGGGGGCTTGACCGCGCCTTCCGACAGGAAGGGATCATAGCCGTAGTTCAGCATCAGCGTATCGGGATGCAGTTTGCGGGTCCCAATGGTCGTCTTGCTCTCGCGTGGTGCATTCATCTTCAAACCTCCCCTGGAGCGGTGCCTGCCAGACTTACCTTGGATTACAACACGCGCACCCGCAGGAAGTTGCAAATGAAACTTACACTTCAAGAACCGCGCAACTAGCTCACAAAAGTCTGTGTTCAGAAGTCGCGGACTTGCCACAACGGTTTCACGCCAGGTTGATGAGCATACCATCGAACCGCTGGACTTTGTCGAATTTCCGCCCAAATAGGAGTGCAGGGGCGAAAGGATCTTATGGTGTCGCGAAGCAAGGAACAGGGTGGGGACGCGATCGACAGGTCTGACAAATCGTTGCGGCTGCACGGCAGCATCGCGCGTGACCTTGGCATTGCGATCGTCACGGGAAAGTACCCGCCCGGTCACGTGTTGACGAGCGAGGTCGATTTCGCCGAACAGAACCATATCTCGCGCACTGCCTATCGCGAGGCGATCCGGATCCTCGCTGCCAAGGGCTTGGTCGAAAGCCGCCCCAAGGCGGGCACCAAGATAACCGATCCCTCGCGCTGGCACATCCTCGATCCCGACGTGCTCGCCTGGACGTTCGAGGGCGAACCCAGCCAGGCCGCGATTGACGATCTGTTTGAACTACGCCTGATCATCGAACCGGCCGCTGCGGAAATCGCCGCTACCCGCCGCACCGGCGCGCAACTGGCGCAGATGGGCCACGCGCTCGAAGAAATGGCACGCCATACGCTCGCCTCGCCCTTGGGTCAGGCGGCGGACCAGTCGTTCCACACCACGCTGCTCAAGGCCACTGGCAACATGGCACTGATCTCGCTCGCCAGCACGATCTCCGCGGCGGTGCGCTGGACTACGATCTACAAGCAGCGCAAGCGCAAGCTGCCGCGCGATCCGCTGCCCGATCATCGCGTGCTGTTCGACGCCGTCGCCGATGGCAACGGCCCGGCCGCCCGCGCGGCGATGCAGAACCTGATCGAACTGGCACTGGCCGATATCGATCCGCCGGCGCGCAGCTGAAGTACGAGCTCAAGCTTTTCGCTGGACAGTCCGGCAATTAATCATACTTATCATCCGGCAACTTTAGCGTTGCCGGATTTGGCACTCATACGCCCATCCGCAATGGCCATTGGACTACGGGAAGCAGGATGCCAATCACGCGCAGGCAGGCGATCGCGGCAGGGGCCGCTACCGCCGGACAAGGATTTGTCGGACTTTCTGTCAATGCCGCGCCACCTGCTCCCCGTCAGGATGTGCTGTGGTATCGCCAGCCCGCCTCGACCTGGACCGAAGCCCTTCCGGTCGGCAATGGTCGGCTCGGCGCAATGGTCTTCGGCGGCATCGCGTCGGAACGGATACAACTGAACGAGGACACACTGTGGAGCGGCGGCCCTTATGAACCGCTGAACCCCAAGGCTGGTCCTCAGGCGGTCGACGACATCCGCAAGCTGATCGCACAGCGCCGCTTTGCTGAAGCCGAGGCGCTTGCCGACGAATGCCTGATCGCGCGGCCTGCAGGCCAAATGTCGTATCAGACCTTCGGCGATCTGTTCATTGAAATGGACGTTGCCGGCACGCCAACGGCCTATCGCCGTGAACTCGATCTCGACTCAGCCATCGCCACAACCCGCTTTGCCACACCCGCCGGCAACATCATGCGCGAGGTTCTGGTCAGCCCCGTCGATCAGGTCATCGCCATCCGCCTTTCAGCGAGCAAAGGCGCCACGCTCAACTTCATCGTCCGCTTTGAAACTCCACAAGATGCCACCGTCAGCGCTGCAGACAATGCGATCCACGCAAAGGGCCACAACCGAGCCGATCAAAGCGTCCCGGCCGGCTTGAGCCTCGCCGCGCGGATCACCGCCAGCGCTCAAGGCGGAACTGTCCGTGCGGAAGGCGCCACGTTGGTCATCAGCCACGCCTCGCACGCAACAATCCTTGTCGCACTCGCCACCAGCCACTCCGGCGATCCTGCTGCCACTGTCGTTCGCCGGATCGCCGTTGCCAGCGGCCGGCCGTGGTCTGCATTGCGCAACGCGCACGTCGCCGAGCACCGCCGCCTCTATTGCCGCGCCGCACTCGACCTCGGCCCCGGCAGCACCCTGCCGACTGACGAGCGCATCAAGGCCAGCGTCGCCACCGACGAACCGGCACTGGCCGCGCTCTATTTCGCCTATGCCCGTTACCTGATGATCTGCTCGTCGCGCCCCGGCACGCAGCCCGCGAACCTTCAGGGCATCTGGAACGAGAGCACCAAGCCGCCGTGGGGATCAAAGTACACGATCAACATCAACACCCAGATGAATTACTGGCTGGCCGATCCGGCGAACCTCGGCGAATGCGCGGAGCCGCTGCTGCGCATGGTGCGCGAGCTTGCCGTGAGCGGCGCGAAGACGGCCCACGCGATCTATGGGGCGAGAGGCTGGGTCGCACACCACAACACCGATCTGTGGCGCGCCTCCAGCCCGATCGATGGCGCGGCCTGGGGCATGTGGCCCTTGGGCGGCGCATGGTTGTGCAATGCATTGTGGGATCGCTGGGACCATGGCCGAGACCGGGCATGGCTTGCCGCGATCTACCCCCTCATGCGGGGCGCGGCAGAATTCTTTCTCGATACCCTGCAAACCTCGCCGCAGGGTCTGATCACCTCGCCCTCGATTTCGCCCGAAAACCGCCACCCTTTCGGCGCTTCTATCTGCGCCGGCCCCGCCATGGACCGGCAGATCCTGCGCGACTTGTTCGATCGCACTGCCGATGCCGCCGCCGTGCTCGGCAAGGATGCCGACTTCGCCGCACAACTTCGCCAGACCCGCGCCGCGCTCGCGCCTGATCGCATCGGCAAGGCGGGGCAGTTGCAGGAATGGCTAGAAGACTGGGACGAAGGCGCGCCCGAACAGGACCACCGCCACGTCTCGCACCTCTACGCGCTTTACCCGGGACAGCAGATAGACCCTGACGAGACACCCGATTTGGCACGAGCCGTGCAAATCTCGCTCAACCGCCGTGGCGACGAGTCTACCGGGTGGGCCACTGCCTGGCGGATCGCGCTCTGGGCGCGGCTGCGCGATGGCGAACGGGCGCACAAGATCCTGCGCAGCCTGCTCAGCCCGGCGCGCACTTATCCCAACATGTTCGATGCGCATCCGCCCTTCCAGATCGACGGCAACTTCGGGGGCAGCACGGCGATCGTGGAAATGCTGCTGCAGAGCCGCAAGGGGACGCTTCATCTGTTCCCGGCCCTGCCCAAGGCCTGGGTCACCGGTAGTGCCCATGGGTTGGTGGCGCGGGGCGGTGTCGTGGTTGATCTTGCCTGGACACAAGGCTGCCTCACCCACGCGTTGCTCAAACCCATGGAAAGCGGGCCGATGACCGTGCGCCTGGGCAATCAGCGCCGCACCCTGCAGCTCGCAAAGGGCCGGATGGTTACGCTGAAGGGTTCAAGTCTGGCGACAAGCTGAAACCACTTGCCCCCATAGGCGTTGCGCTGGCACTTGGATATCTGCGGGTTTGGCCGCAACACGGGGGAACAATGCTGGAGCGCAACAGGATCGAGAAGGGCGGGTTCGTCCTTTTTCTGGTGATCGTCACCGTCGGGCTTACGTTGGTGGTCTCGCACTTCATCGGCGCAATCCTCTGGGCCGCGCTTGCCGCGATAATGTTCCATTCGCTGAACGAGCGACTGCTTGAACGCTGGCAGGAAAAGCGCAGCCGTGCTGCGACGATGACTCTGCTGATCATCACGTTCGCGGTGATCATCCCGGCGATGCTGATCGGCACGATGGTGGTGGAACAGGCTTCGGGCGTGTTCGAACAGATGCGCACCGGCCAGATCAACTTCGCCGCCTATTTCAAGCAGGTCCACGATGCGCTGCCGGTGCGCCTGCAGGCCCTGGTCGAAAATGCCGGTTTCGGCACGTTCGAGCTGGCCCAGAGCAAGATTTCCGAAGCGCTTGGCAACAGCGCCAGCATGATCACGCAGCGCGCCTTGGCGATCGGAGCCGATGCTGCCTCTTTCCTGCTCGCATTTGCCGTGGGCCTTTACGTGACCTTCTTCCTGTTGCGCGATGGCTACCAGCTCGGGCCGCAGATTGTCCGCGCCATGCCCTTGGAGCCATCGGTTGCGGGGCGCCTTGTCGAGCGCTTCGTCGCGGTAGTCCGCGCCACAATCAAGGGTTCGGTGCTTGTCGCCCTCGCCCAAGGCGCGCTGGGCGCGATCACCTTTGCGATTGTCGGCCTGCCCGCCTCGCTGCTGTGGGGCGCGCTCATGGCCATTGCCGCGCTGCTACCCGCCATTGGCCCTGCGATCGTCTGGGGTCCGGTCGCGATCTATCTCTTTGCCACGGGAGCGATCTGGCAGGGCGCGGTGGTGATTGCATCGGGCGTCGTGGTCATCGGCCTTGCCGACAACGTGCTGCGTCCGATGCTGGTCGGCCGCGATACCGGCATCCCCGATTGGCTGGTGCTGGTCACCACGCTGGGCGGGATCGAACTACTCGGTCTGTCTGGCATTGTCGTCGGCCCGGTGGTTGGCGCGCTGTTCCTTACCGGCTGGCAGATTCTTACTGAACAGAGGTTGGCGCTTCACCCTGACGAGGGGCAAGGCGAAGCGCGCTGAGCCTCACTTCGGCAGGTCAACCACGCGGTCCACGCTGAAGGTGGTCTCGGTACCCGGCAGTCCGCTGTCGGGCTGCCCACCGCCAAGGTTCAAGCGATAGGTGCCCGCAAACACCTGCCGCACCCCGTCCGGACGCACCGCTGAAAGATCGCGCGGTGAAAGCTCCAGCGTCACCGCCCTGCTCTCGCCCGGCTTCAACGACACGCGTTGCATCCCGCGCAGCGCCACGCGTGGAGCACCCGGCTGCTCGGGGAAGCGCAGATAGGCCTGCACCACTTCCTCTCCCTCGCGCGCGCCGGTGTTGGTCACCTGCGTCGTTACGCGAATGCCATTGGCCGTGCTGCCACCGACCGGCTCGACCCTTGCCGGGCCATAGCCGAAGGTCGTGTAGCTCAGGCCATAGCCGAAGCCATAGACCGGCTTGCCGGTGAAGTAGCGATAGGTTCGCCCCTTCATCGAATAGTCGGTGAAGGCCGGCAGGTCCGCCGTGTCCTTGTAGAACGTCAGCGGCAAGCGGCCCGAGGGGTTGGTCTTGCCCGTCAGCACATTGGCCACGGCAAGCCCGCCAGCCTGCCCCGGATACCACGCCTCGACCAGCGCATCGGCATTGTCCTTCGCCCATGAAAGGTTGATCGGGCTGCCGTTCATCGTCACCACGACCAGGGGCTTGCCCAGCGTGCGCGCCCGAATCAGCAGTTCGCGCTGGTCCATCGGTAGTTCGAGGCCAGTCTTGTCGCCACCATCGAAACCTTCGATCTTGAGCGGCATTTCTTCGCCCTCGAGGTCTGCCGTCAGGCCGACCACGGCCACCAGCACATCGGCTTCGGCCGCGCCGCGCGCCATATCGCCCCACGGATCGCGGCTGATGCGCTTCCAGAACAGACCCGGTCCCGCCGCGCCACCGCCTTCGATGTCGAAGTGCAGCGGATAACGCTCGCCCTTCTTCAGTTCGACCTCGACGTACTTGGGCGGCTCGCCCCACAGCGAATAGTGGTCAGACGTGATCACCGGCTTGCCACCGATCTCGATCGCGCCCTTAACCGCAGTCACGCCCATCTTGTAGAGCCCGCTTTCCGGCGCCACGAAGAAGCCGTCCCACACCACCTTGTGCGCCGGGCTAACCTCTTTCAGCTGCATCGCGCTGCTTTTCAGGTTCGTCTCGATCCGGGTGACGACGGGCCTTGCGCCAAAGGTGCGCTCTCCGCGTGGCTTTTCAGGATCCACCGCATTGTAATAGACCGCCTTCAGCCCCGGCTTGCCATCGGGCGTGAGGAAGTTGCCGTCCGTCACCAGATCGCCATCGGTGATAGATGGCGAGAACGGCACGTAGTTCACCTGCGCTCCCGGCATCGCACGGCGCAGGCCCTCCACCACCGAGATCGGCGGCGCGGAGTTGGCGGAGGAGTAGTTGCCGCGCAGCACGCGCGTCGCATCGCCCAGCGGCCCGATCACCGCCACCCGCGCACCGGGCTTGAGCGGCAAGACGCCCGTGTTCTTCAGCAGGACCAGACTCTTTTCGGCAGACTTCAGCGAAAGGTCCCAGCCTTGCTGTGTGCCCACCGCGCTCACCGGCGTGGCGTTGGGCTTGCGCGTGCTCATCCCGCCAAGGTCCCCATTGCGGTAGCGCGCCGAGAACAGCCGCACCAGCACCCGGTCAAGGTCACCCTCGGTCAGGTAGCCCGCCTTCAAGGCCGCCTTGTAGCGGTCCGCCAGCCCCTTCGCCTCACCGATCGTGCCGGTGTGGCATTCGTTGTCGACGCCCGCCAGCAGGCCCACCGCGACGCCCGAGGCGGCATCTGGCGCGTACTTGTGGCGGTCATAGATATCGACCACGGCATCGCAGTCGGAAACGACATAGCCTTTGAAGCCCCAAGCTCCGCGCAGCCGGTCCTTCAGCAGCAGGTCGCTGGCACATGCTGGCTGACCATCGACGCGGTTATAGGCGCACATGATCGACCCGGCCTTGCCTTCGACGATCGCGGCGCGGAACGCGGGCAGGTAGGTGTCTTCCAGGTCATGGCGCGAAACCATGATGTTATCGGTATGCCGCGTCGGTTCCGGCCCGGAATGCACGGCAAAGTGCTTGGGGCTGGCAATCACGTCAGGCAGATCGGGGTTCGGACCCTGAATGCCCTTCACATAGGCGACACCCAGTTGCGCCGTCAGGTACGGATCCTCGCCATAGGTCTCCTGGCCCCGGCCCCAGCGGGGATCGCGGAAGATGTTGATGTTCGGCGCCCAGGTGTCGAGCCCGGTGCCGATCTTGCCGAGATGCCCAGTCTGCCGCGCCAGCGTGTGCAGGCCCTGCAGTTCGGTGCTGATGACCCGCGCCACGTCATGGATCAACGGCGGATCGAACGTGGCGGCAAGGCCGATTGATTGCGGGAAGTTCGTTGTCGGCACTGCCCCGCCGGCACCGTGCAGGCTCTCGGTCCACCAGTTGTAGGCGGGAATGCCAAGGCGCGGGATTGCTGGCGCGACGTTGAGGAGCTGCTCCACCTTCTCGTCGGTGGTCATCCTGGCCACCAGCGCAGATGCAAGATTGTCGGCTTCGGCCCGCGGGTCGGCCGCCTGCGCGTTGGGGCCGGAGATAATTAGCGTTACCACACTTACGGAGCCGAGCAGCAGTCGCGCGATTCCGCGCGTTGGCAATAAACTGGCGATCACGATTTTCCTCTCAGGTATCCCATGCCGATGCGACCCGGCAGGGCTCGTTTGTGGATCAGACGGGCTGCAGTCCGTACTTGACGATGCGGTCGATCAGGTCGCGATGCTTGGGCAATCCGCTCAGCATCCGCGCGGTAATGTCGGCGTTTTCGGCCCTTGCCCGCCGCGCCTCGCGCACTTCCGGCTCCAACGTGCGCGCGGAAACCTCGGTGCGGAAACCCATGCCATAAAGCACGTACTGGTAGGATGCCGAGGGGAACACTTCGTCCACCCGGTCGAACTCCTCGTGCATGTACGGCCCCTGATACTGCCACAGCGCCATCAGCTCCTGCAGCCGTTCCGGGATCGAAGCCGGCTCCATATTGTCGCGCCAGAAGGCCGTATCGCGCCGCTTGCTCAATACGTAGTGCAGCTTGAGGAAGTCGATAATGCGGCCCCAGCGGTATAGCGTCTTCTCGTTGTAGCGCCGCGCCACCACGTCCATCACTTCGCGCACCGGCGGCATCTGGTCGGCAATCATCTTGGCTGAAAGCTCGATCAGCACGATGGCCGAGGCTTCCAGCGGCTCGAGGAACCCTGCCGCCAGCCCGACAGCCACGCAGTTGTTCTTCCAGAAGATCTCGCGGTGGCCCGAGCGGATGTCGATCTTGCGCACGGAAAGACCTTCCGCCGCAGGGCCGACATAGGCGCGCAGTTCCGCCTCGGCGTCCTGGCGAGAGATATGGCGGCTTGAATAGACATGGCCCACGCCCCTGCGCGTCGGCAGGCCGATGTCCCAGATCCAGCCCGCCGATTGGGCAGTGGAAATGGTGTGCGTCGCCACCGGCGCTTGCGGGTCGGGATAGGGCACCTGCATGGCGAGTGCGGTGTCGCAGAACAGCACATCGTTGCAGTCCTTGAAGCCAACGCCCAGCGTCTGGCCGAGCAGAAGGCTGCGCATGCCGGTGCAGTCGATGAACAGGTCGCCGCAGATTTCGCCCGCTTGCTCGGTCTTTATGGCGCGAATGTCGCCGCTTTCGTCCTGCAAGACCTGCTTCATGTCTGCCAGAACGTGACGGACGCCGAGCTTTTCGGTGCAGTGCCGCTGCATGAAGGGCGCGAACTTTCCGGCATCGAGGTGATAGGCATAGTTGGCCTGGCCCTCGTACTCGGCATTGACCATCGACTTGGGCGCGAGGTTCTCGTCACACAGCCGCCCTTGCGGACAGACCGCGTCGCAGAAGGTCTCGCCGTTGTCGCCGTCCTCGTTCAGCGTGCCTGCCAGCCAGTGTGGCGCGAGGTTCAGCTGTCCGAAGCGCTGTGGCAGCACCAGCGGATGATAATAAGCGTCGTCGGCGGCGCCGGTGGTCCACTTCGCGAACAACGCGCCCTGCTTGAAGGCGGCATCGCATTCGCGGAAGAAATCGGTTTCGGAAATGCCCACGCTCTTCAGCGTGGAACGCAAGGTTGGCCAGGTCCCCTCGCCCACGCCGATGATCGGCACGTTGGGGCTTTCGACCAACGTGACGGAGAAGTCGTGTCCGATCCGGGCCTTATGCTTTGCGGCAATGATCGCGGCGGTCAGCCACCCGGCCGTTCCGCCACCGACAATCACGACATCGCGCACTGCACGAACCATCCGCGCCACTCTCCGCCCAGCATTGGCAGCAGTGCCGGGGCATCACACCCCGGCACCACCGGTTCACGTCTTATCAGTAGTTGAAACGGGCGCCGAAGACAAAGCGGCGGCCGTAGTTGAACGTGTCGAGCGACATGTTCGAGAAGCGACCATAGGTGCTGTAGTTCGAGTTGTTGAGGTTGGTGCCCTCGACAAAGACCGACAGTTGCTTGGTCACCTGGTAGCTGGCGCTGGCATCGATCTGGAACTGGCGATTCACGTTGACCGGTTCCGCACCGAACGTACCGCCCTGTCCCTGGCCAAGGCCAAGCAGGTACTTGTCACGCCAGTTGCCGGCAACGCGCACTTCCAGACCGTTCTTGTCATAGAACGCCACGAGGTTCGCCGAGTTGGCAAGGCCGGTGATGGCAAAGGCCGAACCCGAGATGTCCGCGGTGTTGAAAGTGCGGTTGGTGTTGACCAGTGTGGCGTTGGCGTTGAACCCGAAGCCGGTGTCACCAAACACCTGTTGCCAGGCGATTTCCACGCCGCGCACCACGCCGTCCGGACCGTTGACCTTGCTGTTCACCTGGAACTGCGCCGGCTGGTTGGTGAACGGATCGATCACGCCGTTGATCGTCTGCGTGCTGACCCCGCCGACGATGAAGTTCGAGATGAACTTCATGAAGCCGTTGACCGCGAAGTACGAGTTGGAACCGTAGTACCACTCGACACCGAGATCGAGGTTGTCGGCAAGGTAGGGCTTGAGGCTGGCGTTGCCGCCCGATGCCGCAAGGCTGCCACGGCGCAACGTGCCGAGATTGATCGTCGGACGCAGATCGCCCAGTGCCGGGCGGGTCAACGTGCGCGATGCATCGAAGCGCAGGATCAGGTTGGGCTTCACCTCCAGCTTCACGTCAAGGCTCGGCAGCACGTAGTTATACGAGATGCTCCGCTCGATCAGCTGCTGCGGCGTGAAGGTATCGACCTGGATCAGCGTCGGGTCGGTCGGCACCGTGATCAGCTTCACCGGATTGCGGCCAAGCGCGCCCGAAGTCAGCTTGGTGTACTCATCGCGTACGCCAGCGCTCACCTTGAACGGCATGTCACCGATCTCGCTCTCGAAATTGATGCGCAGATAGGCCGCGAACGTCTGTTCCTTCACGTTCAGCACGCTGTCCGGGTTGAAGGCCGGCGCCGTGGTGCCCCGCCCGGTTGCTTCCAGCACCTTGTACACGGCCACCGGATCGTACTTGATAATCGCCGGAGCCAGGTTGCCCTGATAGCCGGGGATGAAGTTGTTGGTGCTGATGATGCCCTGATAGACGCTGTCCGGCAGCGGCGCGACGGCACCGGTGCGGCCCGAAGGCGCGCCGTAGCCACCGTAGCGGAAGAAGGTGCCGTTCACGAACGGGCTTTCGCCTTCCTGGTGGTACTTGTTCTCCTGGAAGCTGCCGCCGAAGTGAACCTTCAGGTTGTCGCCGTCCCACTTGCCGCCAATCTTGATCTGCTTGACCAGGTTGGTGAAGTAGTTGGGGAAGCCGGCG
This sequence comes from Novosphingobium sp. ERW19, assembly GCF_012641315.1. Classification (NCBI taxonomy): domain Bacteria; kingdom Pseudomonadati; phylum Pseudomonadota; class Alphaproteobacteria; order Sphingomonadales; family Sphingomonadaceae; genus Novosphingobium; species Novosphingobium sp. ERW19. The sequence goes on along the minus strand of NZ_JABAIC010000005.1, from coordinate 60,607 downwards.
ATCACGTGGCTGCCGATCAGCGACTTGTCGGTGAAGCGCGAAACGTCGCCGCCCGGCCCCACGTCGTGGATGCTGGGCAGGAAGTTGTTGCTCGGCCCGCCGATCTTCACGCCGGTATTGGCGCCAAGGATCGTCGAATAGCGGCTGCACGAAGTCGGCACAGTCGTCGGGCCCGCACCTGCGGGATACGTGCAACCCGTCGACAGGAACGGCCCGTTCGGATCGGCATTGGTGCCACCGTAACCGATGTCCATAGCGTTCTGGTAGCCATTGCGGCCGGGGTTCAGGACCGAGCGCGACAGCGATGCGTCGAAGTCGAAGCTCAGCTCGTCCGTCGCATCCCACTTCAGGTTGCCGCCGAACATGTAGGTCTGGTTGATCGTCCGCGCCAGGCTGGCGTTGAAGTCCATCGGCGTGCCGAACTGGTTGAAGTCAACCACCGTGCCGTTGCTGTCCTGCTTCACATTGCGCAAGTCGTCACCGTTGAACCATGCGCCGTAGCCATAGGTCGCGGTGTTCAGCGTCTGGCGGGTGAAGTTGCCGTCCAGCGTCAGCAGCACATCGTCACCGGCCTGCCACTGGTAGGCCAGACGACCGTCGATACGCTCGTCCTTCGTGGTGATCTGGTTGGCGCCGACCTGCTGCGGGAACCAGCCCAGCACGTTCTTCTTGGCAGGCGTGAAGTCGCTGGTCTGGCAGGCTGCCTGCGCCTGGCACTGGTAGAAGTAGTTGCCGATCCAGCCCGGGATGAACACCTGGTTGGTTTCGGTATCGACGCGGCGATAGGCGGCATAGGCAAGGATGCCCATGGTATCGTCGGCAAAGCGCGTGCTGGCCAGCGCCGCGCCCGAAGGCGTAACCTTGCCGCTGCGATCCTGCACCGCGCCCGAGGCCTTCACCGCAAACTTGCTGTCGGCGCTGTCGAACGGCTTGGGCAGGGCAACGTTGATCGTCGCACCGATGGCGCTGGCGCCGAGTTCGACGTCAGGCGTCTTGTAGACCGAGATGTTCGAGACGAAGTCCGACCCGATCGTGGTGAAGTCCACGGCGCGGCCGCCCGAAGCGGTCGAAAGGTGACGGCCATCGAACTGCGTGTCGTTGAAGTCACCGCCGAAGCCGCGCACGGTCACGCCGTTGGCTTCACCGCGAGCGCCCGAACGCTGGATCGAGATGCCGGGCAGGCGCTGCAATGCGTCGGCCACGTTGGCATCGGGGAACTTGCCGATGTCTTCAGCCGAGATCGCATCGACCACGCCCGATGCGGTGCGCTTGATCTCCATGTTGCGCTGGAGCGAACCGCGGATGCCGGTGACGATGATCTCGGCATTGCTCGGCTCGTCGTTCATGACCGAGCTTTGCGCTTCCTGCGCCGCAGCCGGCATCGCCATAGCAAGCGCGATTGCCCCTGCCGCACTTCCAATAAGGAAGCGTGAATTGATGGACGTCCTCATACCCTCTCCACTGCTATTCTGACGGCCCCCCCGCCCGGGAAGGTGATCTGCATCCGGCTGCCCCACACGACAGGACCGGCAGCCATGACAAAGCACGCGCAATCGGAGAGGCGTCACGCAGACGAACCGCGGTTTCCCTTCAGCCTCTCAACCCTGCAGGCGCTCTGTCAGCGTCACCTTGCGAGACCGGTGTAACTGATCTAGGTAGCGCTATCAATAACAAATTGTCTGCGCAATGAAGGCTCGGTTGGATAGTGTTGCAAGAAGGCCGCGGATGGCGTTAGACCAAGCATGGTAGCGCACACATCGCATCTCGGCCAGATTGGCGATAAGCTACCTGAAAAGCTGGGAAAGACGGGAGAGGACGAATGGCAGAGCAACTCGAGATCTTGAACAGCGAGGTCCATCGCAACCTGGCCATGCATCCTGTTGCAGGCGCGCATCCGCACATGGTGCAGATCTCACTGCCCGAGGTCGAGGCAGCCGCATCGTGCTGCCCGGTTCTGCTGGCCAAATCGCCTGAGACAGGGCGATTCGCCATCGTCGCCTTGTTTGGTTTTGCGCCCGATGAGGTCCTGGTCGAGGGCGCAGGCACTGGAAACGCAGCCTTTCTTCCGCTCGATCTGCAGCGGCAGGGGTTCTTTGCCTCTGATGACAACATTGCCGTCGACCTTGCGCATCCCCGCTTCGCACCTGGCGGCACGATCCCCCTGTTCGATGCCATGGGCGGCCCGACCGACGAGATGCGGCTCGTCCAGCGCGCCATCGGCACGCTGATGGGCAATGCAGCAAGGACGGAGAAATTCATTGCCGATATCGTCGAGGCGCGGCTGGTCGAGCCTGTCGACATTTCCCTGAAGTTCGACGATGGCCAGACCGTCGCCCTGAATGGCCTCTATACCGTCAGCGGCGACGCTCTTGCAGATCTCGATGATAATAGAATCATCAGACTATATCGGGACGGCTCGTTATCCGCGGCTCTGGCAATCCGCGCGTCCCTACGCCAGATCGGCCAACTCGCCCGCCGGCGGAACGAACGACTCGCCGCTCCGGCCAGCAGCTGGGCATGACGTGACTGTCCGGGCCCGGTCAGAACTGATCGAACTAGCGCCGGATGATGCCTCGCTGCTCAGCGCCGGGGCATTTCGCGAAGAAGTGATCGAGCTTGGCAGGCCCGCGGTCATCAGGGGGCTTGGCGCTGCCTTGCCCGCCACCCGCGCCGCCAGCACCGCGCCGAGCGCTGCGCTCGACTATCTGCTGGAATTTGCAAACGACCGAAAGCCACAGGTCTTCTGTGGCGACCCGGTGAACGCCGGCCATTACTTCTACACCGACGATCTTTCCGGCTTCAATTTCACGCGCAGCGAAATGGCGCTGGCCGACGCCTTCGCCCAGATGCTTGCCCACGCGGACAACCCCTCAGCGCCCACGACCTACATCGGTTCGCTGGTCGCGCCCGCCTATCTGCCGGGCTTTGCCGAGGCGAACCACATCGCGATCGTGCCCCGGTCGGTCGAGCCGCGCCTGTGGATCGGCAATCCGTCCACCGCTGCGGCACATTACGACGCTTATGAGAATCTCGCCTGCGTGATCGCCGGAGAACGCACCTTCACGCTCTACCCGCCCGATGCGATCGGTGATCTCTATGTCGGTCCGATCGACAATACCATGGCCGGCCAGCCCGCCAGCCTCGCCGCTCCGAATGGAGACACTGCGCGTTATCCGCGCTTTGCCGCAGCGCAGGCGCGAGCCATCACGGTCACCCTGAGCCCCGGCGATGCCCTGTTCCTGCCCAAGCTGTGGTGGCACCAGGTTGAAGCCAAGGCTCCCGTCAACGTCATGCTCAACTACTGGTGGGATGCAACCGCCACCGGGCCCGACGCCCCCTCATTGGCGCTGCTCCATGCCATGATCGCCATTGCCGAGCGTCCCGAGGCCGAGCGCATGGCGTTCCGCGCGTTTTTTGACCATTATGTATTTCGCACCGAGGGCCATCCCCTTGCCCACGTGCCAGAGGACCGGCGCGGCGTGCTTGGCGACCTGCGCGCCGGTTACGGCCAGATCCGCGCCATGCTCGTCCGCGCCTTGCGCGGCCACTGACAACCAGAACCACATCCGGGAGATAGACTGATGCGCATCCTGCCTTTGCTGACCGCTTCCGCCCTTGCAATGGGAGCGCTACCTTGCGCCTCTGGCGCCTATGCGCAGGTCGAAACACCTGCTCCAACCGTCGTGCCCGGTGCCCCCAAGGCTACTGTCCAGAAAATCACGGTCCACGCCAAGGGCCTCGAAGGTTCGCTCGAGGGCGACAGCGCCGATCGCGACGTGTTTGTCGTCCTGCCGCCAAGCTACGCGAAGAATCCGAAAGGGCGTTACCCGGTCGTCTATGCGCTCCACGGCTACTCCATCGGCGCGGCACAGTGGATGGGCGAAATCCACGTGCCGCAGGTAATCGAGGGCGGCATGGCCCAAGGCGCGCGCGAGATGATCTTCGTCTTCCCCGACAGCAAGACGGTGCACAACGGCTCGATGTATTCCTCGTCCGCCACCACCGGCGATTTCGAGACCTTCATCGCCCGCGATCTCGTGAGCTATATCGATAGCCACTATCGCACCCTGCCCACGCGCGAAAGCCGCGGCCTCGTCGGCCATTCCATGGGCGGCTATGGCGCCACGCGCATCGGCATCAAGCATGCCGACGTGTTCGGCGCGCTCTACCTGATGAGCCCGTGCTGCCTCTCGGCGCGTGGCCTGTTCGGCGTCACGCCCGAGGCGATGAAGGCCTATGCCGCGATGAAGAGCCCGGCCGACTCGGCAAATCTGCAATGGGCACAGCGCGGCACCCTGGCCGCTGCCGCCGCCTGGTCACCCAACCCGAAGAACCCCCCGCTCTATCTCGACCTGCCATTGACTGCCGACGGCAAGACCCGCGAGGACGTCATGGCGAAGTGGGCCGCCAACGCCCCGCTGTCGTTCGTTGACCAGTACATCCCCAACCTGCGCCGCTATGCCGCCATCGCCATGGACGTGGGCGACAAGGACGGTCTCAAGACCGACACCGAAACCCTGCACAAGGTGCTCGAGACCTACGGCATCGCCAACAGCTTCACCCTGTACGAAGGCGATCACACCAACCGCGTCGCGTTCCGCTTTCAGGAGCAGGTCGTACCCTTCTTCAGCCAGCACCTGTCGTTCGGAGCGGGCAAGTGATGCGCCTTGCCTCTGCCGCCCTGCTCGCCGCTACTGCGCTCGCTGCCCCTGCCCATGCCGCCGACAAGCCGCTGGAAGCCAAGGGCGAATGGAGCGTCACCACGCGCGGATCAGCCCCCCTGCCGCCTATGGGCTGGAACAGCTGGAACGCCTTCGGCACCGATATCGACGAGGAGAAGGTCATCGCCTCGGCGCAGCTGATCGTCGACTCCGGCCTTGCCGCCAAGGGCTATCGCTACGTCAACATCGACGATGGCTGGTGGGCCAGGCGCCGGCAAGCTGATGGTCGCGTGCTGATCCGCACCGACAATTTCCCCTCGGCCCGCACCGCTGATGGCAACACCAGCTTCCGCCCCTTCACCGATCGCCTCCACGCCATGGGCCTGAAGGCGGGCATCTACAGCGAAATCGGGCGCAACAGCTGCGGCCAGATCTATGGCGATCCCACCGGCCCCGGCCAGCCCGCCGGCACCATGGCCGAACGCGAGATCGGCCTTTACGGCCACATCGACCAGGACATCGCGCTCTACTTCGGCGAATGGAATTTCGACTACATCAAGGTCGATGGCTGCGGCATTCGCGCACTCGCCGCTGATAGCCCGCAGGTCAAATCCGGCCGGTTGCGCGCGCTCGATCCGCTGATCGACTACGATACCATCCCCCGCACCAACATCCCTGCGGTGAAGGACCTGTTCGCGCAAGTCGGCCAGGCACTGTCGCGCAACAAGCCGGGCAACGACTTTGTCCTATCGATCTGCCTGTGGGGCTCGGCCGACGTCCGTTCTTGGGCGCGCACCTTGGGCAACCTCTCGCGCACCAGCGAGGATATCTCCCCCAACTGGGAGCGGATGCTGCACAATCTCGATTCGGCATCGCGGCGGGAACTCTATGCCAAGCCCAACAGCTGGAACGATCCCGACATGCTGTTCATCGGCAGCGGCGAGTTCGATGATGCGCATCTGACCGAAGCCCGCTCGCACATGGCGCTCTGGGCCATGCTCAACGCACCGCTGATCATCGGCTTCGATCTGCGCAAGGCCTCGCCCGCGATCATGGGCGTGCTCGGCAACGCGCAAGTTGTCGCGCTCAATCAGGATGCCGCCGCGCATCAGGCCGTTCTCGCCTACGATGGCGATTCGGTGCAGATCTTCGTCAAGACGCTGGCCGATGGCACCAAGGCGGTCGCCCTGTTCAACCGCACTGGCAGCCCGATCGACGTCAAGCTGATCGCGTCCCACCTCAAATACCGCGCCGATCAGCCGATCACCCTGACCGACTTGTGGGACGGCGGCACGAAGTCGTTCACCAATGAAATGCCGGTCCACCTCGAACGCCACCAGACCTTGCTGTTCAAGGCCACGGGCACGCGCGAGCGTGCACAGGGACTCTACCTGTCAGAACAGCCCAGCAACGTGAACCCGGCGGTGGACGGCGTTGTCTATCCCATGGCCGATCCAATGGTCTACCGCGGCCTCCTGCCGTGGCGCTCGACCAAGGCCGATGGCGAACACCCCGTCTACGGCGGCTGGGGCGGCGCCCGTGCTGACGCAACGCCCTTCGCCCAGACCCCGAAGATTGCGGGCAAGACCTATCACAACGCCATCGGCACCCTCGCCAACTCTCGCCTCGAAGTCCGCAACACCGGCTTCTCGACCTTCACCACCCTCGCCGGGATAGACGACTCCGTCGCCGACCCCACCGCTCGCGTCCGCTTCTCGGTCCACGCCGATGGCAAGCTGCTGAAGCAGACCGGGTGGATAAAGCCCGGCGACGCCCCTGCCGCCATCGCCGTGCCGGTAAAGGGTGCGAAGATCGTTGAACTTGTCGCCGAAGGAAACCGCCCGGAGATGCAAACTGTGGCGGTCGACTGGGCCGAAGCGGCGCTCGACCGCTAGGCTCGCCGCCGCAAAAGGCGCCAGACCTGCATCACGCCCAGCACCACCAGCGCCCAGAAGCCAAGATCCGCAATAAACGGACCGGGCCGGAAGTCATCCTCCGGCCCGATCTGGTGCGGCACGGAAGTGGCCGTGCTGTCCGCCAGAAACGGCGCGGGCCAGCCCGCCACCTCGCGCGGCAACCAGTTCTGCTCCAGCGGCCCCTCGAACCCATACATCGCCCGTTCGTCGGACGCGGGATGGATCAGCGCGCTTGCGCAGGTGAGGAACAAAGCGAAGGTGGCAACGAGGATCGATCTCAGCATCTGAGCCAGAACGCGGCAGCAAACGTAACGTGCCGCCCAACCTGTTCCGCGTCCTCCGTCGCCCCGTGTTGCGCGCCGGCTGATGGTCAGGACGTCGGCATGGGACCGCTACGGCAGAAATGACCCGGGCGAGCCCGAAAGCAGGCTTTCCCCAAACGACGTAATTGCGGACATTTCGAAGGTTAGCCCTTCGAACACTCTCCTAGCGAAGGTCGATACGCACGCACTCGAACTCCACTGCGTCGCCAACAGCCAGTCCGCGCGGTAATTCTCTGACTTGGAAGATCAACTCGCCAACAGACAACAAGTCGTTTTCGACATCCAAAACTTTCGCAACTCCGAAATGCCGAAAACCTACGTCTCCGGTGCTTTCTATCCGAGGTTCCGCGTCTTCGAACATCAGGCACATGGCCTCATCGAAGAGTTGCAATGGCTCTGTGACAACTTCGCCTTCGATTGCGTCACATGGATAACTGAAAGCGCGGCAAGAATACTGCCCATCTGTGACAGTCACACCAGCAGATTCAGATTTAGAGGCAAAGGGAGTTACGGCAGAAACATACATCATGACACAGTTTTACAGTGCGCGCAGAAGCCTGACCACCGGTAAGGCCGCCATTCGCCAAACCACCCCATTCCTGCAATTAGACCAATCGAACACTCACCCCAAAACCCACCGTCACGCAGGGCTCGCCCCGGGGGCCCTCTTCCCCTTCCACGCCCTCACGCCCAGACAAAAATCGGCCCGGAAAGCACTGCGCCTTCCGGGCCGTTCAGGTATCGCAGCAGCCTCAGGAGGGAGGATAGAGACCGCCGCAGGGCACCTCTTCAAATCACTTCGTAACCTTCACCACCGTCACCGAGCGCGGCGGCAGTGCGATCGTCACGCCGCCGCCGGCAGCCTTGCCGTTGATCGCCTTGGGGGCGACGACGGACGGCGCAGCAAAGGTGTTGACGCTGTCCACCTTGGGCGCGGTCAGCACCTCACCGCTGGCAGTGCGGAAGCCGGGGATCGTCACGCTGGTGCCCGCATCGGGATCGACATTGACGAGCGAGACCCACACCTGCCCGCTCTTGTCCTTGGCCGCCATCGCATCCACGCGCGGCAGCTTGCGGTCACCGACGGCAAGCTCGCCCGCGGCAAACTTCACCGGAGCGAACTGCGCGTCCTGGAAGGGCACGTACATCTTGAACACGTGATAGGTCGGCGTCAGCACCATCTTGCTGCCGTCGGTCAGGATCATCGCCTGCAACACGTTGATCATCTGGGCGATGTTGGCGATCTTCACGCGGTCGGCATGGCGCGCAAAGATGTTGAGGTTCAGCGCCGCCAGGATGCCATCGCGCATGCTGTTCTGCTGCTGCAGGAAGCCCGGATTGCTGCCCGGCGTGGGTGAAAGCCAGGCGCCCCATTCGTCCACCGCGATCAGCAGCTTCTTCTCGGGATCGTACTTGTCCATGATCGCGCTCTGCTTGGCGATCAGGCTGTCCATCTTCAGCGTCTCGTTGATCACGATCGCATATTCGTCATTGCCGAAGCCGGTGGCGGGCAGGTGCGGAGGCCAGCCACCGGTGGTGTAATTGTGCAGCGAAACGCCCTCGATATCCCAGGAGTAGACGTGGGTACTCCACGCCTTCATCACTTCCTCGGTATAGTCGAGCTTGTTGCCATCCCAGCCGACGGCAATGCGCTTCATCTTGTCCTTTTCACGCTGCGCCGGATTGAAATTGCGCGTGAAATTGGCGAAGCGCTTCATTTCCTCGACGTAGTGCTCGGCCGACATCGCGCCGCCGCAGCCCCAGTTCTCGTTGCCAAGACCCAGGATCGGCACCTTCCACGGCGCCGGATGGCCATTGGCGGCACGCTCCTTGGCCAGCGTGGTGTCCTTCTCGGCGGTCATGTACTCGATCCACGCCGAAGCTTCCGCCGCCGTGCCCGAACCGATGTTCACCGAGATATAGGCCTCGGACCCGATCTGCTCGGCAAAATCCATGAACTCGTGCGTACCGAAAGCGTTGGACTCCGGCACGCCGCCCCAGTTGGTGTTGATTTGGACGCGGCGCTTGTCCGCCGGCCCGATGCCATCGCGCCAGTGGTATTCGTCGGCAAAGCAGCCACCCGGCCAGCGCACGTTGGGCACCTTCAGAGCCTTCAGCGCAGTGACGACGTCGCTGCGAATGCCGCGCACGTTGGGGATGGGCGAATCCTTGCCGACCCAAACGCCGCCGTAGATCCCGGTGCCAAGATGCTCGGCAAACTGCCCGAAGATGTGCTTGTCGATGACCGGCCCAGTCGTGGCGGTATCGACGGCAACTTCGACCGACGCGTCCTTCGCCAAGACGGGCGTACCCAGCCCGGCGGCAAACGTCGCCACCAGCAGCGCGTTACGGAATCTCTTGGCAACGGACGTCATCGACTTGGCTCTCCTCTTGCGCCGGGGGCCGTTCGCGCCCCCGGTCGTATGCTCTGGCGTCAGCGGATCAGTGCCCGCCCCAGCCTTCCATCTGTTCCAGCTCCTTGCCCTTGGTTTCGGGCAGGAAGGCCTTGACCAGCCACAGGCTCACCGCTGCACTCACGGTGTAGAGCAAGTAAGTCTCGGCAAGGCCGAGGCCGCTCGCCATGGCGGGGAAGCTCTGCACCACTGCATAGTTCGCACCCCACTGCGCCAGGCCGCACACCGCAAGAGCCGATCCGCGCAGCTGGTTGGGGAACATCTCGCCCAGCATGACCCACATCACCGGACCCCAGCTGACATTGAAGAAGATGACGTAGATGTTTGCCGCAATCACCGCGATCATGCCCAGCGAAGGGTCCATCTGCAGGGCTCCTGCCGCATCGAGCGTCCCTTGCGAAAACGCCCAGCTCATCGCACCCAGCGAAAGCGTCATGCCCGCAGAACCGGCCAGCAGGAGCGGCTTGCGGCCCACCTTGTCGACCAGCGCCATCGTGATGAAGCACGCCGCGATGGAGACCACGCCCGAGATGATGTTGCGTTCGAGCGCCGCCTTTTCCGAAACGCCCGCCAGCTTCCACAGCGTCTCGCCGTAATAGAAGATCACGTTGATGCCGACGAACTGCTGGAACACGGCAATGATCAGGCCTGCCCACACGATCGGTCGCAGGATCGTGCCGGGTGCCAGCACGTCGGCAAGGCGCGGGCGGTGATCGTCGGCAAAGGACGCACGGATTTCCTCGACCTTGCGGTTCGCCTCGGTCTCGCCGAAAATACGGGTAAGAACGCCGCGCGCATCAGCCTCGCGGCCGCTGCCGACCAGATAGCGCGGGCTTTCCGGAATGAACTGCAGCGCCACCAGAAACACCACCGCCGGCACGGCCTGCGCCAGGTACATCCAGCGCCACGCCGGAACGCCCGCCAGCTCTCCCAGCGAATCCCCGGCCTGCTGCGCCAGCACATAGTTGACGACGAATGCCGCGGTCAGCCCGGTAATGATCATCACCTGCTGCACGCTGGTCAGACGCCCGCGGATCGCCGCGGGGGCCACTTCGGAAATGTAGGCCGGGGAAAGCACGCTCGCTGCGCCCACTGCCATGCCGCCCAGGAAGCGGAAGATCACGAAGAGGGCGTGGTTCGCGGTAATCCCTTGCACCAGCGCGCCGACCAGGAACAGGATTGCCGCCAGCACCATGATGCGCTTGCGACCGAACCGATCGGCCATGCGCCCCGCAAGGAACGCCCCCGCCGCGCAGCCCACCAGCAGCGAGCCGACCGTAAAGCCAAGGCCATTGTCATCGAGCGCGAAAGCCGCCTTCAGGCCGGCCTGCGTCCCGTTCACCGCGCCGCTGTCGTATCCGAACAGCAATCCGCCGATTGTCGCCACCGAGACGATAGCGCCGACAAGCGCCATGTTGACCCGGTCCTGCTGCACTGCAGCCATTTCCCTCTCCCAACTCGTTGAACTGGCCCGGACATTGCCATGCGCGATGCACAGCGTCGACGGCCCTGTTTACGTTCTCACCAGTTATCCCGGCCGATATGCTCCGGCCCCGCCGTCAGTCCTTGATAGCGCTACCTATCTACCGCAAGCACCTGTCGGTGCAAGCACGAATTGCGTTTAAGTCTGTTTTATTCGAAATCCGCCTTGCCAAGTCTGTTCGCCACCGTCAGGACTTCGCCAACGGGAGCCTTTGGACCATGAACGATACCCGATCGCGCCGCAGTGCCGGCCGGCCAACCGTCAACGATGTCGCGCGCCTTGCACAATGCTCGCCGATGACAGTCAGTCGCGTGGTCAATGGCGGGGCCGGCGTACGCGAAGAGACAAAGGCGGCCGTCGAAGCGGCGATCAAGCAACTGGGCTATGCCCCGAACCGGGCCGCACGCAGCCTTGCCGGCGCGTCGCAACTGCGCATTGCCCTGCTCTATGCCAACCCTTCGGCTTCCTATCTCAGCGAACTGCTGATCGGTTGCATGGATGCCGCGACCCGGCTCGATGCCCACCTCATGGTCGAACGGTGCGAGCCTGAGACCGACCAGTCGAAGATGATTGCACGCCTTGTCGAGAGCGCTGTGGACGGTTTTCTGCTGCCGCCCCCGCTCTGTGATGATACCGCGCTGCTTGCCCGCCTGCGCCGCGCCGGGACGCACGCCGTCCTGATCGGGCCGGGTCAGGCAGAGGCGCACCATGGCGTCGTCATGATCGACGATTACCAGGCCGCCTATGACATGACGAAGCACATCCTCGGCCTCGGCCACAAGCGGATCGGCTTCATTATCGGCAATCCGCAGCAATCGGCCAGCGCCCTGCGCCTCGCCGGATTCCGAGATGCCATGGCCGAAAGCGGTGCAACCGTAGACGCGGCGCTGATCCGCCAGGGCCAGTTCACTTATCGCTCCGGCCTCGATGCGGCGATGGAAATGCTGGCGCTGCCCGAACGTCCGACCGCGATCTTCGCCTCGAACGACGATATGGCCGCAGGCTGCGTCGCCGCTGCGCATCGCAACGATCTCGAAGTCCCGCACGACCTTACCGTATGCGGATTTGACGATACCGCCTTTGCCTCGAACATCTGGCCGGAACTTACCACGATCCGCCAACCGATCCGGCAGATGGCAGCGACCGCCACCGATCTGCTCGCGCAGGAAATCCGCGCGGAGCGGGCATCCGAAAAGGCCAGGCCGCGCCTCGCCACGCTCGACTACGAACTGGTGCGCCGCGAATCCGACGCAGCCCCGCCACAAGGCTGATCAGTTCGCCACCACTGCCATTTCGAAGCCCGGTACGGCCTGCGAACGCCCGTCGAACAGGTTGACCACCGGGCTATCGGCCCAGCCATAGCGGACTTTCGCCGCCGGCTTGCCATCGGTTGCCAGCACCACTGCATCGCCATCAACGCGGCCCGGTGCGAACCGGCAAGCGCCGGCGGCGTCGCACAGTTCGAAGCTGATCGCGGCGTCTGAACTCCAGGCGTGAAGCCCACCCTCGACGCCGCTGAACGTGACCCGCACCGCGTTGGCTTCCGCCTTTGCCGCAATTGGCATCGGCAGAGCCTTGCCTTGCGCGCCCATCGCAAGGCGCTGCGCAACCAGCAGCTTGTTTGCCGGGTGAATGTCCGTCCGCTCGCCAAGATCGATGGCCGTCGCAAGGAACGCCTTCGGATCGTCGACAACGATCTGCCGCTGCACATCCCGCGTTTGCGCCCAGCCGCTTTCAACCGGCTTGTCCGACGCCGGACCATAATTCGCAAGCTGCACGATGCCGACCTTCAGCTCCTGGCCGAACCGCGCGCGCCATCCGGCAATCAGCGCCTTCATCCGGCGCGCATAGTCCGCCGTGTCGACGTCGCTCTCGCCCTGATACCAGGCCGCGCCATCCATCGCGAAGTGCCCGAGCGGGGCGATCATGCGATTGTGCATCAGCCCGATGCCGGCATTTGCATCCCACGGCGCGCGCGGCGGGTAGGTCCTGGTCGGCGCAATGGCATAGCGCCAACCCTCGCCCAGCGGCATCTTCTCGCCACTCGCCTGCGTCAGGAACAGCCGGTCCGCCGAACTGGCAAAGCCGCCGTTGCCATAAGTGTTGGTCACGGCGATCATGATCTCGTTCACGCCAGCCTTCAGGAACCTCGGCGGCACCGCATAGGCGCGCTCCTCGTCCCAGCCGAAGGTGTTGCCCACGGCTTGACCGTTGACGAAAGTCATGTCCATGTCATCGAGCACGCCCAGCGCCAGCGTGACACCCGCCTTGGCCTGCGCTGCCGAAAGCGTCACCTGCCTCCGCATCCAGACGGTGCCGGTGGGCTTGGCCGCCAGAGGCGTCTTGTCCCAGCCCAGCCAGCCCTTGATCGCCGGAACAGGTTGCCACGGCAGTTCATCGGGCTTGAGCCATGGCTTGGCGCCCCTGTTTTCACCCGAATACCACGCTGTCCAGCGCGGCGCGAATTGCGTTACCGCCGCCAGCCTGTCCTTCGCGAACAATGCCAGCAGCGCCATCTCCTGCGCCCCACCAATCTCCGCCCCGGCCGCCGGATCAAGCCACGGCGTCACCTTGGAACCGCCCCAGCTGGCGTGAACCGCGCCGATCGGCACGCCGCGCGCCCGGCGCAATTCACGCGCCATAAACCAGCACACTGCGGAAAAGCCGCCGCTCGTCTCCGGCCCGGAAACCGCCCAGCGCGTCTGCTTGCCGAATTCGCGCTCGGGCAGGTAGGACATCGCCTTCGGCACCTGCAGCAGCCGCAGTGCCGGATCGGCCGACATCGCCACTTCCATGCCACCGTTCAGCGCGCGCGAAAGCTGGAATTCCATGTTCGACTGGCCCGAACAGAGCCACACGTCACCCACCAGCAGGTCTGAAACGCTCACGGACTCAGAACCTGAAGTTACCTTGAGGTCGGTCGCTTCGGCCGAAGCCTTGCGCGCCCGGAAGGTCAGCGCAAAGGCACCGTCCGCCCCGGCCTTCGCCTGTGCAGCCTCGCCCCCCAGCGTTCCTGCCACGACCGCCCCCGGCAGTGCCCGCCCTTCGACCACCACCGGCCGATCGCGCTGGATCACCGCGTGATCGCTCCACACTGCACCCAGTTCCAGCGCGGGTGCAGCCATCGCCGGCGCGGATACCCCTGCGCCCAGCAGGACAAACCACGCGCGCATCACGCCCTGAACTCCGCAAGCGGCGCCGCAAAACCCGGCACCGTCACGTCAAAGGCGAACAGGTCCCCCGCCATCGGCTGCGCTGCCAGCGCCTTGTCGTCCAGACCCTTGCGCGCGGTCGTCACGAACGCGGTCTTCAGGTCCGCCCCGCCGAACGCCAGCTTGGTCACATTGGCGACCGGCAGGTCGACCTTCTCGATCAGCTTGCCCTCGGGCGAATAGCGCGCCACGCCCCAGCCATTCCACAGCCCGGTCCACACGCAGCCTTGCGCGTCGCACACCGGCCCATCGGCATAGGCCTCGGGGAAATCGTCTGACACTTGCGCAAATACTTGCGCCGCACCCGCGCTGCCGTCCTCAGCCAGATCGGCGACGAAGATCGTCTTCGCCAGCGTATCGGTGAAATAAAGCTTCGTCCCATCGGGCGACACCGCGGGACCATTGGTGATGCACACCCCGTTCGGCCCCTGCGCCACCACCTCGCGGACATTCGCGCGATAGAACCTTCCGCTCGGCGCGTCCTCGTCGTCGTCCATCGAACCGAACCAGACGCGGCCCTGCGCATCTACGCAGGCATCGTTGAGACGGTTGCTCGCCGGCTCCCCGGGAACGTCCGCCACGTGCACGCTCGTGCCCAGCGCCGGGTCGAAAAGGTGCAAGCCGTCCTTCATCCCCGCCAGCAGCTTGCCGCCGATGGCAGGCACCACCCAGCCGACCTGCTCATGCACGCCGAAGCTTCCGTGCCGCCCGGTAGCCGGTTCGAAGCTGTGAATGCGCTTGTTCTTGATGTCGACGAACCACAGGCACTCTCGCGCCGCGTCCCACACCGGCCCTTCGCCCAGCGTGCAGCCAAGCTCCAGAACCCGCCGCACAGCTGTCATCACCGCCATCCCCCGTCGACCCAGTATTCGTGCCCGGTGCAGAACCGCGCATCGTCCGAGGCAAGGAACAGGGCCATCGCTGCGATGTCAACCGGCTGGAGCCGGCCCTTGAGGCACTGCGCCGAGACGATTTCCGCCTCGCCTTCGGGCGTATACCAGCGCATCTGCCGCGCGGTCTGCACATTGCCCGGAATAATCGTGTTCACGCGGATGTTATAGGGCCCAAGCTCGCGCGCCAGGCTGCGGGTCAGGCCTTCCACACCGGCCTTGGCAATCTGGTAGAGCGCCAGTTCATCCAGCCCGAGATGCCACGATATCGACCCCAGGTTGAGGATCACCCCCCCGCCATTGGCCTTCATGTCGGGCCACACCGCCTGCGAGGCAAAGAACTTGTGCTTGAGGTTCACCGCCATCCGCTCGTCCCAATAGGCCGGGGTGACATCGTCGATCCCGTGGCGGTCGTCGCTGGCGGCGTTGTTCACCAGCACGTCGCACCCGCCCAGTTCGTCAACCAGAGCAGTCATCGCCGCGCTCAACCCTTCGACGTCGGACACATCCTGCACCTTCAGCACCGGCACGTGGTGCGCCGAGCCCAGCCGCGTGACGAGTTCCCTTGCGGGATCGTCCTGAATGTCGATGAAGCCCACTTGCGCGCCCTGCAGCGCAAAGGCCTCGACGATCCCCTCGCCGATGCCGCTCGCGCCGCCGGTCACGATCACGCGCTTGTCGCGCAAGCTGGGGTATCGCGCCGCCATCAGCCGAGGCTCTGCCTGCTGGCCCGCAGCGTGATCGGCAAGGGTATGCGCGGCCATTCAGATCTTCTCCACCAGGCCGCGTGTGGCCAGATTGCGCATGAAGGCGCCAATGCCCAAGGTCCATTTGGGCGCATCGCGCGATGTCGTGACAGTGTTGCTCAACGCGCCGAGCCGATCGGAACGGATCGTCACCACGTCGCCCACCTTGTGGGTAAAGCCGCCGCCCGGCTCGTCGCGGTCCTGCACCGGGGCGAACAGCGTGCCACAGAACAGCACGAAGCCATCGGGATAGCTGTGCTCGCTCATCGTCTGGCGCACCAGTTCCAGCGGATCGCGGCTGATCTCGGTCATGCGGTTGGTGCCTTCCATGCGGAAGTTGTCGGTGCCTTCGACCACCAGTTCCACTTCGGCGGCGCGCACGTCGTCGATGCCGAAGCCCTCGTCGAACAGGCGGATGAACGGCCCGATTGCACAGGACGCAGTGTTGTCCTTGGCCTTCGACAGCAACAATGCCGACCGCCCCTCGAAATCGCGCAGGTTAACGTCATTGCCCAGCGTCGCGCCGACGACCTCGCCAGTGCCGTCGCACACCAGCACCACTTCGGGCTCGGGATTGTTCCAGCTCGAATCCGACCGCACGCCGATCAGCGCACCGTGGCCCACGGTCGAAAGCACCGGCGATTTCGAGAACACCTCGGCATCCGGCCCGATCGCGACCTCGAGGTATTGCGACCACATGCCTTGCGCAATCAGCGCGGCCTTGAGCGCCATCGCCTCCTCGCTGCCGGGCACGACGGCGCGGATACCGGCACCCACCGTATCCTCCAGGCCTTGGCGGATACTCGCCGCCGCTGCGGCATCGCCCCGCGCGCGTTCCTCGATCACCCTTTCGATAGCGCTAACGGCAAAGGTCACGCCACAGGCCTTCACGCACTGCAAGTCTATCGGCGAAAGCAGGGACCAGCCCTCGGGCAAGCCATCCTCGATCGCGCCCAGATCGCTTCCCCCTGCGAAGGTGCGGCGCGCAATCGCGCCCGAAACGGAGCTCGCCACCGCAGTGATGTCGTTGATCCGGCCATTGCGCAAAACGATCACGTGCGGCCCGTCGACCGCTTCGGCCCGACCGATGAACACGCCCTCCGCGTAGTCGCGTGGCAGGCAAGCCGTGAGGCCCAAACCCATCAAAACATCCCCCGGCTTCCCTTTGTCTGATAGCGCTACCTTAGAAGCATGCCGTCGCAAGATCAAGAGTGCCGGGCGGGATTTTCGATTACGCAGATTCCACAGGGTTCGAGCGCGCGCGAACAATTGCAACAGTGACAACACCATGATACCGCTACCACAAAATGGCCGGAGGGCCTTTGCAAAGAGGATGCGGCAATGACACGCCTGCGCGCAACGATCGCTCTGGTCATGGCCGCCATGACTGGCCTTGCCACAAGCCCGGCCCGGGCCGACGATGGCTACACTCTCTGGCTCCGCCCGGTCACCGGCACATCATCGGAAATGCGGCTCCCGGCAGCAACGGTCGAGACCCCTCGCCGCTCCCCCACAATTGACCGCGCCGCTGCCGAATTGCGCCGTAGCCTGCCCCGCCTGCCGGCCGCCGTGATGCCTGCTACCGTGATATTGGCCACCAGCAACGCGCCGCAACTCGCCGCGCTTGATCTCGATACGCGGGCGCTCGGCCATGAAGGCTATCTGATTCGCGAAGTCAGGATCGGCAAGCGTGCCGTCATCCTCGTTACCGGCAATAGCGATATCGCTGTGCTCTACGGCGCCTTTGCCCTGCTGCGCCATGTTCGTGCTGGCGGATCGACCGCTGCGATTAATCTCGCCTCCACCCCCGCCATTCCGCTGCGGCTGCTCAACCACTGGGACAACCTCGATGGCTTGGTCGAACGCGGCTATGCCGGGCAATCCTTGTGGGACTGGTGGACCCTGCCTGACTTCAAGGACCCGCGCTATGACGATTACGCCCGCGCCAATGCCTCCATCGGCATCAACGGCACGGTGCTCAACAACGTCAATGCCAAGGCCGAGAGCCTCACCGCACCCTATCTGGCGAAGGCCGCCGCGCTGGCCGACGTGTTCCGCCCGTGGGGCATCCGGGTCTATCTGACAGCGCGCTTTTCCGCCCCGATCGAACTCGGAGGCCTCAAGACCGCCGATCCGCGCGATCCCGCGGTGGCGGCGTGGTGGCAGGCCAAGGCCGACGAGATCTATCGCGTGATCCCCGATTTCGGTGGCTTTCTGGTCAAGGCCAACAGCGAAGGCCAGCCTGGCCCGCGCGACTATGGCGCCAGCCACGCCGATGGCGCCAACATGCTCGCCGCCGCGCTGCAGCGTCACGGCGGGACCGTATTCTGGCGCGCCTTCGTCTATGCCGACACTGACCCCACTGACCGCGCCAAGCAGGCTTACAGCGAATTCCGGCCGCTCGATGGCAAGTTCGCCGAAAACGTGATCGTGCAGGTCAAGAACGGCCCGATCGATTTCCAGCCACGCGAACCGGCCCACCCATTGTTCGGCGCCATGCAGCGCACGCAGCTTGGCGCCGAATTCCAGATCACCAAGGAGTACCTGGGCTTCGCCACCCACCTTGCCTACCTCGGCCCCCTGTTCGAGGAAGTGCTCGATACGCAGACCGGCCATGCACCAGATCAGACCGTGGCCACCACGCTCGCGGCGATTGCGGGCGTGGCCAACATCGGACGCGATCGCGATTGGTCAGGCAGTACCTTCAACCAGGCCAACTGGTATGCCTTCGGCCGCCTTGCATGGGACCCGCAACTGCCCTCACAGACAATCGCGCGCGAATGGTCGCGGCAGACTTTCGGCAATGATCCACAGGTCGACGAAACCGTCACCACGATTATGCTGCGCTCGCGCGAGGCGGTCGTCGATTACACCGGCCCGTTCGGTCTTGCCCACCTGTTCGGCACCGATCATCACTATGGCCCCGGCCCCTGGATTGCCGATCTCAAGCGGCCCGAATGGAACGCGGTCTACTATCACCGCGCCGATGCAGTTGGCATCGGTTTTGACCGCACGGCCTCCGGCAGCAACGCCATTGCACAATATGCCCCGGCCATCGCCGAGCGCCTCGCCCGGCCCGAAACCACGCCGCCGCAGTTGCTGCTATGGTTCCACCATCTGCCATGGACCTATCCGCTGCCGGGTGGAAAAACCCTGTGGCATGACATGGTCCGCCGCTATGATCATGGCGTCGCCGAAGTCGATGCCATGCGCCGCCAATGGGCCACGCTGAAGCCGCACATCGATGCAGAGCGCTGGGCCAAGACCGATGCCTATCTCGGCATTCAGGCCCGCGAGGCGCGCTGGTGGCGCGATGCCAGCCTGGCCTACTGGATGTCGATCAACCACTTGCCCCTGCCCGCCGGCTCGCCAGCGCCTGCACATGACCTTGCGTGGTACAAGCAGCAACGCTTCCCATACGCCCCCGGAGCGCCGCACTAGGCTCGATACACCTGCACCTATCCAAAACACCAAGCGCGCCGAGGTCTGTGGTCCCGCATGATCTGCGCAAAAGATCAGGAGAGGATCAGGTCATGCAGCGCCCTTCGCACGTCCCCGCAGATCGTGTGGTCGATATCGACATCTATCTGCCGCCCGGGCTCGAAGCCCAAGGCTTCCACCGGGCGTGGAGCGAACTTAGCGCCATCCATCCATCCGTCGTCTGGACGCCGCGCAACGAAGGGCACTGGATCGCGCTGGGCGGCGAAGCCCTGCAGGAGGTCCAGTCCGATCCGGAGCGCTTCTCCTCGCGCGTGATCGTCCTGCCCAAGTCGGTCGGCGAGATGCACGGCCTCATTCCCACCACGATCGATCCGCCCGAACATCGCCCCTATCGCCAGTTGCTCAACGCGCACCTCAATCCCGGCGCGATCCGCGGCCTGACTGAGAGCATCCGCCAGACCGCCGTCGACCTGATTGGCAGCTTCGCCCACAAGGGCCACTGCAACTTCACCACCGATTATGCCGAGCAGTTCCCGATCCGGGTGTTCATGGCACTGGTCGGCATCGACGCCGCCGAAGCGCCGAAAATCCGCCACTGGGCCGAGTGCATGACCCGCCCCGGCATGGACATGACCTTCGATCAGGCCAAGGCCGTGTTCTTCGATTATGTCGGCCCGCTGGTCGATGCGCGCCGTGGCAGCAAGGGCGAGGACATGATCAGCGCAATGATCAACGCAGACCTCGGAGAAGGCCGCCGCCTGACGCGCGACGAGGCGCTGTCCATCGTCACCCAAGTTCTGATCGCCGGGCTCGATACCGTCGTCAACGTGCTCGGGTTCATCATGCGCGAGCTGGCGGAAAACCCGGCCCTGCGCGCCGATTTGAAGCAGCGCGGCAGCGATATCGCGCCGGTCGTCCACGAACTCTTCCGCCGCTTCGGTCTCGTCTCGATCGCCCGCGAAGTGCGCCATGACATCGCCGATTTCCACGGCGTTCCCCTCAAGGCTGGCGACATGATCGCGATCCCGACGCAAGTCCACGGACTTGACCCGCGCGTGAACCCGGATCCTCTGGCCATCGATCCCGCCCGCAAACGCGCCCGCCACTCCACGTTTGGCTCCGGCCCGCACATGTGTCCGGGTCAGGAACTCGCCCGCAAGGAAGTGGCGATCACGCTGGAAGAGTGGCTCCGCCGCATCCCCGAATTCGCTCTTGGCCCGGACAGCGACCTTTCCCCCGTCCCCGGCATCGTCGGCGCCCTGCGCCGAGTCGATCTGGTCTGGACTCCCTGAACCGCAAGACCATCGAGCTTTGATCGTCATCCCGGGCCCCGACCCGGGGTCCCGCTTCGCCTTCGCGCCCCCACCAAAACCTAGCGCAACCGCTAGGTTGAGCCGACTCGCGCCTCGGTTCATAAAACAGGCAAGCCTGCCGGTTTTAACCCGGGCGGCACCGGAGAGCCTGATGCTGGACGCCATCAACCCCCACGGCCTGCCCGAGCCGACGAGCGCGGAAGACCTCGCGACGATCCGTTGCCCGGATGGCCCGAGCATGCAGCAGATCGTGGCGAACGACGTCCTGCCGCCGCCCGCCGTGCTGACGATGGAAGAGCCAGCCTACCTCGGCAGCGCTCCAGTCAGCGTGAACCGCTATTTCGACCAGTCGATCTTCGAGGCCGAGATCGAGCGCATCTGGAAGCGCACCTGGCAGTGGGTCTGCCGCGAGGATCACATTCCCGAGCCGGGCGACTACTACACCTATGAGGTCGCCCACCTCTCCTACGTCATCGTGCGGCAAGACGACATGTCGGTCCGCGCCTTCGTCAATTCCTGCCTCCACCGCTCGACCAAGTTCAAGCGCGGCGAGGGCGTGGGTTCGGGCGACAACCTGCGCTGCCCCTACCACGGCTGGACCTGGAACAACGACGGCACGCTCGCCTCGGTCCCCTGCGCCTGGGACTTCAAGCACGTCGACCCGGCAAAGACCAACCTGCCCGAAGCCCGCGTCGGCCAGTGGGGCGGCTTCGTTTTCATCAATCCTTCGCAGGACGGCCCCAGCCTGGAGGAATTCCTCAGCCCCTTGCCCGAACACTTCAAGGACTGGGACATCGCCAACCGCTACGTCGCGGTGCATGTGGCAAAGGAATTGCCCTGCAACTGGAAGACCGCGCAGGAAGCCTTCCTCGAATCCTACCACGTGCTCGAAACCCACCCCCAGCTGCTCAAGGGCGTGGGCGATGCCAACGTGCAGTACGATTGCCATTCCGACCACGTGACCCGGTTCTATGCCGCGAGCGGCGTCAATTCCCCGCACCTTGCAAACCCCCTCAGCGAGGAGGAACTGCTCGCGACGATGATCCTGGGCGACAAGGATTCCCGTGGCGAGGGCCTTACCGTCGGCCCCGGCGAGACCGCCCGCACCGTGATGGCCCGTCATCTGCGCAAGGTCATGGGCGAGGCCTACAAGTGCGATCTATCGAACGTCTCGGACAGCGAGATGATCGACACTATCGAATACCATGTTTTTCCGAACATGGTGCTGTTTCCCGGCCTGTCGCTGCCGATGGTCTATCGCTTTCGCCCGATCGGCACCGACCCCAACCGCACCTTGTTCGAAATCCTGTTCCTGCGCCCCAATCCCGAAAACGGGCCGGCGCCGGAATCGGCCGAGCCCTTCCACGTCGCAGAAGACCAGAGCTACGCCACTGCCCCCGGCTTCGATCCTGCCATGGGCCACGTCTACGATCAGGATACCGACAACCTTCGCGCCCAGCAGGCCGGCTTCCGCGCCAGCGCCACTGGCGTGCAGCAGCTCGGCAACTATCAGGAATCGCGCATCCGCCACTTCCAGATGGTCGTCGACAAGTACCTGGCAGGAGAAGCCTGATGGCCTTTGACATGGCCGCCGAAGTCCGCGATCTCTGCGCTCGCCGCGACATCCACGATGCGCTGTGCCGCTACATGCGCGGGCAGGACCGGCTCGACCCTGAACTCCACCGCAGCGCCTTCCACGATGACGCATGGGTCGATTGCGGCCTGATGCAGGGCAGCGCCGATGAGTTCGTCAGCTTTGCCCAAGGCTTCCTTGCCGATCTTGGCGGCAGCCAGCACATCATCGGCCAGGCCCAGATCGACGTGCGCGGGGATGAGGCCAGCGGCGAAGTCTACTTCTACGCCTGGCACCGCACCTGTGAGGAAGGCGAACCCAAGGACCTTGTCGTCGCCGGGCGCTATGTCGACGAGTATACCTGCAAGAATGGCGAGTGGCGTATCAGCCGCCGCCGGGAAATAGTGGACTGGGCGCGTACCGACCCGGCAGCCGACGGATTCCTTTCAGGCAATCCGCTGGTCCGGCCGGGACGACGCGGAACGGACTTCAGCCAGACCCGAGACTGGCCGGTCTGAGACAGTATCAGAGGACGCCGAAATGACCGCTCAGGACAAGATTTCCCGCTACTCCCCGGAGTTCGACGTAGCCGTTCGCGGCGACACGATCACCGCCGACCGCTACATCACGCGCGAGTGGATGGAGCTGGAGAACAAGCACCTCTGGCCCAAGGTCTGGCACCTTGGCGGCGTGCTGGCCGATCTTGAGGAAGAGGGCGATTTCATCCGCCACAACTTCGGCAAGGAATCGGTCGTCATGGTCCGCCAAGCCGACGGCTCGGTGAAGGCGTTCTACAACACCTGCCCCCATCGCGGTAACCGCCTTGTCCTTGGCGATGTCGGCTCGGCCCCGCGCCTGACCTGCGGCTATCACGGCTGGCAGTTCGATCCCGATGGCACGCTGGTCCACGTGCAGGACCCGGATGATTTCGCCGGCGGCAACCCCTGCGGCAAGGTCACGCTTTCGGAACTGCGCTGCGACACGTGGGGCCCGTTCGTGTTCTGGTGCATGGACGATGACGTCGCCCCCCTGCACGAATGGCTCTGGCCCTACACCGAGCGCCTTGCCGGCTACAAGCTCGACAACTGGGTGCGCGTGCTCAACGTTTCGGCGGACTGCGACTTCAACTGGAAGATCATCCGCGACAACTTCAACGAGAGCTACCACCTCCCGACGATCCACCCCGAACTCGCCACCTTCATCAACGATGGCCTGCCGACCACCGTGTTCGAGATCTACGAGAACGGCCACAACGCGATGTGGATGATCGGCCACCAGGCCACGAGCCGCAAGGACTATGTCAGCGGCGATGTGCCGCCGGGGCTCTACGAGGCCGCCGAGGCCTGGGGCATCGATCCCAAGGAATATCGCGGCCGAACCGCCGACATCCGCGAGGCCGTGATCAAGGCCAAGCGCGAGCGCGGGGCGGATGCGGGCTACGACTACTCCTCGATGACCGACCAGCAGCTGGTGGACTACTTCCACTGCACGCTGTTCCCCAACCTGACGATCACCATGTCGCCCGAACAGTGCCAGATCCTGCGCACCGAACCGCACCCGACCGACCCCGAAAAGTGCGTGTTCCAGCACTGGTGCCTCTATCCGCCAAACGCGAAGATGGACGAGGTCCTGACCCCGGTCGGCATGGCCCCGCTGCGTCAGGATGCGATAGCGCGCCACTCGGTCTACGGCGATGGCGTCTCGGTCGGCTATGTCGCGGATCAGGACCTGTCGATCGGCACTACCCAGCAGCAGGGCCTCAATTCACGCGGCTTCAAGGGCTGCCTGCTGCCGGGTCAGGAAAAGCGCGTGCAGCGGTTCCATGAAAAGCTGAACGACATGGTGCTGGGGCATCCGACGGCAGCGCGGGAATAAGGGCAGCAAGCCCACCCCCAACCCCTCCCGCTTGCGGGAGGGGAGAAGAAAAAACTGACGCGACTTGCCCTCCCGCAAACGGGAGGGCCGCGAGACTTGCTGAACGCAGTGAAGCTGGTCGCAGCGGGGTGGGCACGTGCGCCCGCGTGACAGGAGAGGGACAAGCAATGACCAACACCACCATCACCCCCGGCCAGGTCGGCCCACACGTCATGCAGGCCGCCTTCATCGTCGAGGACGTCGAGGCCGCCGCCAGGGCATGGATCGCCGCCACCGGCATCGGCCCGTTCTACATGGTCCCGCACATCGAGCTGGCCGAGGCGACATATCGTGGCGCACCATCGGACGGCATCGACTTCTCCGTCGCGCTCGCCCAATCGGGCGGCGTGCAGATCGAGCTGATCCAGCAGCACTGCGACCGCCCGAGCGCCTACCGCGATACCATCGCCAAGGGGCAGACCGGCTTCCACCATTTCTGCATCTACACCGCCGACTACGACGCCTGCCGCCAGCGCTACGTCGACCAGGGCTTCGCCGTGGCCATCGACGGCAAGTTCGGCGCGATGCGCTTCTGCTACGTCGACACTTCGCCGGCATTGGGCTGCATGATCGAGATCGTCGAGGAGGACGAGAACCAGACCTCTGCCTTCACGAAAATCGCCGAGGGCGCAGCTGGCTGGGACGGCGTGACCGACCCGATCCGGCCCCTGTTCGATTGAATGTTCATGTAATGTTCTTTCGATGTTTCCCCGGGGAAACATTCCAACAAAATCCATAAGTGTCTGAGAGGAAATGATAATGCAGTGCCCTATCGAGGATCGCCTGGCAATTCAGGACCTGATGATCGCCTATGCCCACGCGGTGGATACGATCGGCAACATCGATGGAATCCTCGATCTCTTCACCGAGGATGCGGTGTTTGACCTTTCGGGCATTGGCCTCACTCCGCAACTCGGCCACGATGGCATCCGCGCCTTCTTCACCAACGTCTTCGCCAACATGGCGCATCACGCCCACTACCTGACCAACTTCGCGGTCACTGCCTACGCAGGCGATACCGCCTCGATGCGCGCCTATGTGATCGGCATGGGACAGGGCAAGGACGGCAGCAGCGTCACCGTCAACGGCCGCTACTACTTCGACGTGCGCCGCACCGAAAAGGGCTGGAAGGCCACGCGCTACACCATGGATTTCCTGATGCCGCTGTCGGGCACGCTGGACAACGCGAAGTAAGTTTAAACCGCTGCCCACCCCCGACCCCTCCCGCCTGCGGGAGGGGGGCGTAAGTGCCCTTCCGCAGGCGGGAGGGCCGGGAGACTTGGGTCTGCGCAGCAGGCCCTAGTCGGACGGGGTGGGCAACGGCGCTACGCTAAAAAGAACAAGAGACGACATTGCCAACCCCCCATCCGGCGCTCGGGGAGAACGCCGGTTACAGGAGCGCTCCATCATGGCCACCTATATCCAGGTCCCCGAAGTCGATGCCCCCTACCCCACCCACGAAAGCGCGCAGTTCCCCGAGCCGCGTGGCGATGCGATTACCGGTGACCGCTACTGGTCGAAGGACTTCGCCGCGCTCGAATGGGAGCACATGTGGAAGCGCGTGTGGCACGTTGGCGGGCGGGAGAGCCAGCTTGAAGAGGCAGGCGATTTCATCACCCACAACTTCATGCGCCAGTCGGTCATCATGGTGCGCCAGAAGGACGGCGGCATCCGCGCCTTCCACAACGTCTGCCGCCACCGCGGCAACCGCCTCGTCACCGTGGAAGAGGGCGGCGTCGGCGAACACTTCACCTGCCCCTACCACGGCTGGAAGTGGAACATCGACGGCGCGCTGGACTGGGTGCAGGACGAGGAGGATTTCCCGCAAGGTTCCCCTTGCGCCAAGCTGCGGATGAAGGAGGTCCCCTGCGAGACCTGGGGCGGCTTCATCTTCTACAGCTTCGATCCCAATGCCGTGCCGCTGATGGAATACCTCGATCCCATCCCGACGCTGCTCGGCAACCGCGACCTTGCCAGCTGGAAGCGCGTGGTGTGGCGCACGCTGCGCGTCAACACCAACTGGAAGTTCGCCTCGGACAACTTCAACGAGGCCTATCACATCCCGGCGGTGCACCCGCAGTTCGAAGGCATGATCGACGATCACTACTCGACCACCGTGTTCGAGATGTACCCGACCGGCCACAACCGCATGATCGAGAAGCTGCAGCCTTCGAGCCGTTATCAGGACGCGCAACAGATGAAGCCGCTGTGGGCGCAGGTCCTGAAGGAATGGGACCTCGATCCCGCCGCGTTCGAGGGCCGCGCGCAGGAGGGCCGCCTTGCGCTGCAGCAGGCGCGGCGCAAGCTCGGGCCGGCGCGGGGCTATACCCATTTCGAGAAGCTCGCCGATGACGAGCTGACCGACCAGTTCCACCACACCTGCTTCCCCAACCTGACGCTGACCGGCACGCCCGAAGGGCTCCACGTCTTCCGCACCGAACCCGACATGGAAGACCCCAACTGGTCGACCTTCGACTACTGGTATCTCGCCCCGGAAGTGGCAGGCGGGGCCGACGTGCCGACGCTTTACGGCAACCGCCCGTGGAAGGAAGCCGAACACCAGAGCGGCGATTTCGACGCCTACAGCGCCGAAATCCCGCAGGGCGACTTCCTCATCCAGGATCTCGACGTGGCGGTGACCCAGCAGCAGGGCCTGCACTCGCTCGGCCACGACGACGCCTACCTGGCGAGGCAGGAGAACCGGGTGCGCAGGTTCCATGAGGTGATCAACGACTACATCGCCGGGCGGCGGTGAACTCGGCGCTGAGAAAGCCCACCCCCGACCCCTCCCGCTTGCGGGAGGGGGGAAAAAGTAACGAATGAGCCCTCCCGCAGGCGGGAGGGCCGGGAGACTTTGGTCTGCGCAGCAGGCCCTAGTCGGACGGGGTGGGCATCCAGCGCTCGCCCCAATGGACTGAAGAGACGGGAGAAACGTGACATGACCCAGCCCACCAAGGGTATCGACCGCCGCCAGATGCTGGCAGGCGCAGGCCTGACCGCAGCGGTCGCCGCAACCGGCGGCATTGCCACGGCAGCAAAGGCGGCAGACGCACCCGTTGCGGGCTGGGACCATGAATGCGACGTCCTGTGCGTCGGCAGCGGCGCGGCGGCGGGCACGGCTGCCGTCACCGCGCTGGCGGCGGGCGCGAAGGTGATGATGGTCGAGAAGATGCCGATCCTTGGCGGCACCACCGCCAAATCGGGCGGCGTCACGTGGATCTTCAACCACTTCATCTTCCGCGAACAGGGCATCGAGGACCCCAAGGCCGACGCGCTGCGCTACACCGTGCGCTACGGCTATCCGCGCCAATACAATCCCAGCAGCCCGACGCTGGGGCTTGATGAGAATCGCTATCGCGTGGTCGAGGCGTTCTACGATCATGGCTCGGCCGCAATTGATCACCTGCGGGAACTGGGCGCGGTGCAGTTCAAGCAGTTCCGCCTGTTCCAGGTGGACAAGCCCGCCCCCGACTATGCCGACCACCTGCCCGAGAACAAGGTGCCGACCGGCCGCGCGCTGGAGCCGGCGGTGGGTTCCGGCTCGACCCAGGGCGGCGGCAGCCTCGCCTCGCAGATGCATGCCTGGCTCAAGGCCAAGGGCGTGCCGATCCTGACCCGCACCCGCGTCACCCGTGTGGTCAAGGACGCATCGGGCCGGGTCATTGGCGCGGAAGCCACGCAGGGCGACAAGGTGATCCGCATCCGGGCGAACAAGGGCGTGGTCTTCGGCAGCGGCGGTTACAGCCACAACGTGCAGCTGTGCGACGTGCACCAGCCCGCCGTCTACGGTTCATGCTCGCTGCCGGGATCGACCGGCGATTTCATCCCGATCGCGCAGGAAGCGGGCGCGATGATGGGTAACATGGGGCTCGGCTGGCGTTCGCAGGTCGTGCTGGGCGAGGCGCTGAAGACGCGCGGCATCGGCCTTGGCGCCTTCGTGCTGCCGGGGGATTCGATGATCCTCGTCAACAAGTACGGCAAGCGCGTGGTCAACGAGAAGCGCGACTACAACGACCGCACGCAGGCGCACTTCTGGTACGACCCGGCGCACGAGGAATACCCCAACCACCTGATGTTCATGCTGTTCGACCAGCGCAGCATCGACGCCTTCGGCGGCGCCTTCCCCTTCCCGGTCAACAAGGCCGAGCAGCCGCATCTGGTCGAAGGCCAGACCTGGGACGAGGTCTTTGCGGGTATCGACGCACAGCTCAAAGGGTGGCAGGATCGCACCGGTGGCGTGCGCCTTGCGCCGGAATTTGCTGCAAATGCAAAGCAGTCGATCACGAACTTCAATGCTTATGCCAAGAAGGGCGTCGATCCCGAATTCGGGCGGGGCAAATACCTTTACGACCGCGAATGGCACCTGCTGTTCTCGGCGCGGCGCCAAGGCACGACGCAACCTGAAAACCCGTTCCCGAACAACACGATGCATCCCTTTTCTGCGAAGGGACCTTATTATGCCATCGTGCTCGCACCCGGCACGCTGGACACGGCAGGCGGGCCGCAGATCAATGCCAACTCGCAGGTTCTGGCGGCGAACGGACAGCCGATCCCCGGCCTCTATGCTGCCGGCAACTGCATCGCCGCGCCGACCGGCCAGGCATATCTCGGCGCAGGCGGAACGATCGGACCTGCGGTGACTTTCGGCTTCATCGCCGGTCGCCACGCGGTGAGCGCATGAAGCGGCTTGCCCTGGGCGCTGGTCTGCTCGCTCTCGCTATCTCGGCACGCGCTGAAGAACCTGCAGCAACTGTCTCGTATCAAACGGATATTGTTCCGATCCTCGAGCAGAATTGTGCGACGTGCCACCTGACCGGGGAAGAGGCGGGAGCCATGTCGCTGGTCGGCGATGCAGCGATCGGCTTTCTGGTCAGCAAGCCTTCGGAAGGTGCGCCTGCGATCATGCGGGTGGAACCGGGCGCGCCGGACAAGTCCTATCTGGTGATGAAGCTGGAAGGCACGCATATTGACCATGGCGGTTCAGGGGCTCGGATGCCGTTCGGCGGCTTCCCGCTCGACGACGGTGACATGGCAAAGATTCGCGCGTGGATCGCGCAGGGAGCAAGATCGTGAACGCAAACCTCGTATCGCTTGAAGGCAAGGTCGCCGTGGTTACCGGCGCGGGTGTGGGCATGGGCGCGGCAACCGCGCGCTTGCTGGCCGCGCGCGGCGCCAAGGTCATCGTATCGGACATCAACGCTGACACCGCCGCCGCCACTGTCGCGGCAATCAGCGCCGAGGGCGGCACGGCTCACGCCGTCCGCACGGACGTTGCCGACGAAGCGCAGGTCGAAGCGCTGATTGCCGAGACCGTTTCCACCTTCGGCCGCCTTGATTGCGCGGTGAACAACGCCGCGATCACGCCCGATGTCCTGCCGATCCATGAGGCTGACATGGCCGTGTTCGACAAGGTCCTCAATGTCGATCTGCGCTCGGTCATGTTGTGCATGAAATATGAGATCCGTCAGTTGCTTGCGCAGGGTTCCTCAGGATCGATCGTCAATATCGGCTCGGTCAGCTCGTTCCGTCCGCAGCCGAACAATGCCGCCTATGTCGCAGCCAAGCACGGCGTGATCGGCCTGACCAAGACCGGCAGCCTGGAGTATGCCGGCAAGGGCATCCGCGTGAACGCCGTCCTGCCGGGCGCGATCGACACGCCGATGCTGCGCGGTGCGCTGGAGACGACCGGCTTCACCGAAGAAGACTTCGCCCCGGCGCTCAGCCTGTTCGGGCGCTTCGGCAAGCCGGAGGAAGTGGCCGAGGCAAGTGCCTGGCTGTGCTCCGACGCGGCCAGCTATGTCACCGGGCACAGCCTTGCGGTGGAAGGCGGCTACCTTACGCGCTAGTGGATTGATTCTGACATTTGAGCGCGCCCGTTCGGAGAGGGTGCCAAATGTCAGAATCGGACCACTAGGCGCTTTCGCGGGCGACGAGGCGGAAGCCGACATCGACCCAGCGCTCAGCCGGAGGTTGGTTCGGGCGGTGCTTGCGGATAGCGGCGATGGCCTCGCGCGCGATCCGGGCACCGTCCACCTCTACCGAGGTGATGGTGGGACGCATCTCGCCGGCGATCGAACTGTTGCCGAAGCCGACCACAGCAAGGTCTTCAGGCACGCGCAGCCCGGCGGCAAGCGCTTCGACGATCACCCCTTGCGCAAGATAGTCCGACCCGCAGACCACGACGTCGGGCATGTCTGGCAAGCGACGGATCTCGGCAAAGATGCGGCGCGCGTGTCCGAAGCTGGACGGCACCTGGACGGCAGATTCACTGGGCGGTTCGTGCCCGGTAGCCTGCCATTCCTCCACAAAACCGGCGCGCCGCATATTGGCGCGCGCGCCTTCGGCGGTGACGACGTGGGGGCGACGATAGCCGCGCGACATGAGGAAGCGCGCGATGTCACGCCCGGCGGCGTGGTGCGAGAAGCCGACCGCCATGCCGATCGGGTCCTCGGGCAAGTCCCAGACCTGGATGAACAGGGCCGGGCTGCGCCGCACCATGGCATCGACCTGGGGCGTGACCGGCCCGGTGAAGATGATCGCATCGACCCGGCGGCTGAGCGCCGCGCGGATCAGGTCCTCGGTCCGCTTCTCTGAAACGCCGGTCAGGCCCAGCATGACAGTGGTGCCAGCGGCCGACAGTTCCTCGACCATGGCCTGGATCGTATCGTTGAAGATGGACTCCGTCAGGTAGGGGATCAGCACGGCGACCATCTTCGATCGGCTGGATGCCAAGCCGCCTGCCAGCAGATTGGGGATGTAACCGGTTGCAGCGATCGCAGCACGGATGCGCTCCGCCGTGCCCTTGGCCACGACCTCGGGATTGTTGACGAAGCGGCTGACGGTGGCGGTCGACACCCCGGCCATCAGCGCCACATCATCAAGGGTCGGCGTCTTGTCGATCGGTCCACTCATCCCGCCGACGCTAGCGCTTTCCGGGCGGATGATGCAATTGCTCTCTTACGCGGGATCAGGCGAACTGCAGCGGCACCGAGAGCGCGCCGATCTCTGGCCAGCGGCTGACCGTGACCGGCCCGGCAAGTTCGAACTCGCTGGTTGCAGCGAGGATTTCCTCGAGCGCCACGCGCAACTGCATGCGGCCGAGATGGATGCCCGGACAGTTGTGCGGCCCGCGGCCGAAGGCGAGGTGCTGCGCGATATTGGGCCGATCCAGAATGAACTCGTCGGGCCTCGGGAACACGGCTTCATCGCGATTGGCCGAGGCATAGATCAGCGCGATCGCCTCGCCCGGCTCGACCGTGCGGCCGCCCAAGTCAACCGGGCAGACAGCGGTTCGTGCAAAGCCGCGATAAGGCGTGTAAAGGCGGAGAAACTCTTCGATGGCCGCAGGCACAAGCGCAGGGTCTGCGCGAAGCTGGTGCTGCAGCGCCTTGTCACGCGAGAGGTGGACGCAAATATTGCCGATCATGACCATCGGCGCGACCATGCCGACGACCAGCACCTGCCGCACCGTGCCGACGAGCAGGTCATCAGGCAGCGGCTGCCCCTCGTGCCGCGCCTCCAGCAAGGCGCTGGTAGGATCGAAGGCCGGGTCCTGCGGGTGTTCGTGGCGCAACGCGATCAGGGCACGTGCCATGTCGTAGAGGCGGAGCGAGGTCTCCTTCATGACCTCGGGCTTGTTGGAATGCACCGCAAGGATGAAGGCACGGCCATTGTCGTGGAGCGTATCGAGCCAGTCCTCGGGAATGCGCATCCATTCGCCGAAGACGTGGACCGGAAGATGGCTTGACACCTCGACGCAGATGTCCCCTCCGCCCCGGGCCACCATCGGCGCCAGCAAGGCACGGGTCAGTTCGCGCGCACGCGGGGCAAACGTCTCGGCCCGATCGAGCGAGAGCAGCGGATTGAGCGCCTTGCGATAAGGGGTATGTTCCGGCGGATCGAGATGCAACGGCGGCCGGCGACCGGTATAGGCGACCTTGGGAATGACGTTCTGGACCGAAGTGATGAACGTGGCCGAATCCGATGCCACGCGCTTTACGTCTTCATACCGCGTCACCGCCCAGAAGCTGCCGAGACCCTCGGTCCAGGCAACGGGGCACTGCTGGCGCAGGCGCGCATATTCGGCATGGGGGCTGTCAAAGTCTTCCGGAAGTTCCGGATCGAAGTCCTGCAGTCGATCGCTCATGATCGGTTGCATAAGCACGCATTACGGCGCATGCAAGCGCTATCATGGAGTTTTCGGGACGTATGAACCAAGAGGCGCATCGGCGGTGAAAAGGTGAAGGTGCAAAGAGGCTATCGCGCCGCGATCATGATCCTGGCAGCCATCGCCGCAACAGGATCAGTGGCCATCCACATGCTGGTGCCCGCACTTCCGCTGATCGCGGCAGACCTGGCCATCGGCGAGGCCAAGGCGCAGCAGGTGGTGAGTGTCTATCTTGCAGGCCTTGGCTCCGGACAATTGGTGGCAGGGCCACTGATTGACCGTGTGGGGCGCAGGCCGGTGATGATCGCGGGACTGGTGCTGTTCATGGCAGGCGCATTGGCGGGCGCGCTGGCGACATCGACCGGACTGCTGCTCGCGGCGCGGGCGGTTCAGGCGGTGGGCGGTGCCTGCGGCGTGGTGACGGCGCGGGTCATGGTGGGGGATCTGTTCGGCAAGGAGCGGGCCAAGGGCGCACAGGCCACACTGATGACCATCGTGCTGATTTCGCCCGCAATTGCGCCAGTGATCGGCGGGAGCGTGGCCGATCTTGCCGGATGGCGCGCGATCTTCGCGCTGCTCGCCCTGGCGGGAGCGGCAACGCTGCTGGCAGCATCGCTGCGGCTGCCCGAAACGGCAGCTATAACAGCATCGAACCAGCGCACCGGCCTGTTCGCATCCTACGCACGACTGGCGCGCAATCACCAATTTCTGCTGACGGCAGCAACGCTGGGGGCGGCCAGCAGCGGACTTTACATGTTCCTTGGCGCCGCCCCGTTCCTGTTGGTGCACCGCTTTGGGCTTTCGTCAGGCGAGGCGGGGCTGGCCCTGTTGTGGGTGGCGGCGGCGAGCATCGCGGGCACGCGCCTGGTGGTTCCGATCGAACGGCATTTCAGCGCATTGATCGTCGGCACGGCAAGCTCTGCCCTGGGCGCGAGCACGGCACTGGTCTTGGCGCTCGGCGGGGTGGAAGGCGTGATGCCGCTGATTGCGCCGATCTTGTTACTGGGCCTTGGTGCTGGCCTTGCGGGTCCGGTGGCATTCAACGCCATCGGCTTTGCCGAGCCGGGCCTTGCCGCCACTGCCACGAGCCTTGCCGGGGCGCTGCAGATGTTGGCGAGCGGCTCGGCGATGAGCGTGCTGGGGCTGTTTGCGCCGATTGACCCGCTGCGCTTGGCCGTGGCGCTGGTGATCACGACATCGACGGCACTGTTCTGCGCACTGGCGCGTTCACGGCTGGCGTCGGCGAGTGGCTAGGCAGCGCTGATATCGGCCACGGCCGCGTCGAGCACGCGCGCCGCGTCGTCTCCGGCCAGGAACACCTGCAAACCACGCTGCCCGCCGTTGATGAAGATCGCGTCCCACAACAGCGCGGTCTCGTCGATCACGACGGGCACGCGCTTCATCTGGCCGAAGGGGCTGATCCCGCCGACCTTGTAGCCGGTGAGGCGCTCGGCATCGCCGGGGCGCATCATCGTGGCGGACTTTGCCCCCAATGCTGCCGCGACGCGCTTCATCGAGACTTCGCCATCGCTTGGCGCGATGGCGCAGGCAGGCTTGCCATCGATCAGTACCATCAGCGTCTTGAACACTTGCGCCGCTTCCACGCCCAGCGCGGACGCGGCGGCCTGTCCGATGCTCTCGGCATCGGGATCATAATCATAGCTGCGCAGTTCGAACCGGATACCGGCCTGTTCGAGCGCTTTCGTTGCCCGGGTTGCCTGTGCCATAGCGGTCCTTTGGCAGGGCCGCTGATCAGAAGCCAGCCTGTTTGGAGTTTTGTGCATGAGTGTCGCGTTTCGCCGGGAAAGTGATGACGAACATCTCGAACCGGTGTTCGAACTGCCGATCCCGCCCGGGCCGAACCTCGTGACGGAACGCGGCCTCGCGCTGATCCGGGCGCAAGTGGAGGCTTGCGAGGACAAGGTTCAGGCGCTGCTTGCGGCAGGCGCCGAAGAGGCCGAGGTCAAGAAGGCGCGGCGTGAACAGCGCTACTGGAGCACGCGCGCCGCGACTGCCGAACTGATGCCGGCGCCAGGTGGGGAGGCTGTGGCGTTCGGTTGCTCGGTCCAGTTTCGACTCAACGGCAAGGCGCGGTGGATCACCATTGTCGGCGATGACGAGGCCGATCCCGCAGCCGGGCTGATCGCGTGGTCGGCGCCGCTCGCGCGGGCAATGATGGAGGCCGAGGAAGGCGAGCTTGCCGATTTCGGTGGCAAGGCCGAGGCGATCGAGGTGCTGGCGGTGCGACCGGCGCGTCTCGACGCACAGGGCGCTTACGCTGGCGGCTGAAACAGGGCGCCGACGTCAGCCACGGTATCAAGGCCGAGGATCGCGTCGGCAAGGCGGCTGGCGGCTTCGGGAAGGACCGGTACTGCCGCCCGCCCGACGCAATCGAGGAACTTGGCCCGCTGCGCCGCTGGGGAGAGTGGCCGCGCAGGGCAGCCAAGCGCGTTATCGAGCCATGCTTCAAAGGTTCCGCCATTGGTCAACGTGATCCTGATCGCACCGCCGACGCCGGGTTGCCATGTGGGCCGGGGGTCGACGTGGGCCTCAACGCGGGCGGCCATGGCCAGAACCTCGGGATCGGCAAGGCTGACGGCATCGAAATCGTCGAGCCGCACCGCGCCGCGCATCAGGGCCAGTGCGGTGGTGAACGGGATCGAAAACTTGGCGTCGATTGCGGTTGCGGGGGCTTGCTTGCGCGCCAGTGGATCGACCAGCATGGACTGGATGCCATCGACACTGACTTCGACGCGGGCGATGTCAGACGGCGTGATGCCGTGGCGGGCGGAAAGGTCGAGCGCCATTTCGATGAATGCGTGCGTGCCACGGCAGCTGGGCCAAGGCTTGAAGGTCAGTTCACCGCCCCAGAAGTGTGTACCGAGGCGCTCGGTCAGGTCGCCTGTGTCGAACTGCCCGCCAGCGTAAAGGGCGAAGAAGCCGGACTTGCCCTCAAGCGGCTGTTCGAAACCGTCCACCCCTTCGCGCGCCAGCATGGCGGCAGTCAGCGCGGCTTGCGCAGGAAAGGCTTCTCGAACGGCGCGCAATGTGGTGCAGCGGCTGTGCTTGATTTCGCCCGGCATCGTCACCTGGCACAGGGTCAGCGAGAGGGCGTCCCTGGTCTGCTGAGGGGACAGGCCGAGGAGATTGGCCGCGCCTGCCACCGCGCCGAAGGCGGCAACGATCGGCGGGGGGTACCAACCGCCTTGCTCCATCGGCTGGCGCAGCGACAGCGCGATCCGGCAGGCAATATCGCCGCCCACCGCCAGCGCGGTGAGGAAGCGTCGACCATCGACCGGGCCTTGTGATTGGGCCAGCGCCAGCAGCACCGGAACCAGCGAGGCGTTGGGGTGGGCAGGCGCGCGGTCTAAGGCGTCCTCGTAGTCCACGGCATGGGCAAGCGCGCCGTTGGCGAGCGCGGCGCCGAGCGGCTGGACACGATACGGCGTCCCGATGATCGTGCACGGCCCTGCCCCGTTGGCGCGGGCCAGCGCGATGAACGGCGCGGCCTCGGGCGCAAGGCCGCTGGCTGCATGGATCACGCCGATCGCGTCCAGCGCGGCGCTGCGTGCACCGTCCCGGGCAGGATCAGGCAGGCTCTCCCAGCTGGCAGTAGCGATGTGGCGGCAGAGCAGGTCGCTGAGTGTGTCAGTCATTGTTTCAGCCGGGCAGAGGGCCATGCCAGCAGGGCAGGGTCGTGGCGGCAGGTCCACGCGCCCTGTTCCAACCGGGCCGATGCGGGGAAAGCGCAGATCGGACGGGTGAAGCTGGACTCGCCGGCGATCTTGCGGGCCTCGATGCGCGCTGGCGCAACGCCTTGTTCGACCCAGCGGATCAGCGCCCAGAGCATGTCGTTTGCCGGGCCCTCGCTGACCGGCGCGTGGCCGGACGCGCCGAAGGTGTCGACTCCAGGCCCGCCGCGACAGTGGTACATGCCGGGCACCATGAACAGCCGGACCGCCTCGCGCAGCTTCGCCAGACCACCGTTATCGCGGGCCAGCGCGCCGTAATACTCGAGCGTCGGCCCGGCGTTGGTCGATGGGTCCTGCCAGCCCTGGTAGATGATGGCGCGGCGATTGGCGGCAAGGAACGGGGCGATGGCGGTGCTGTCTGCCCGAAGCTGCGGCATGACGCGATTGATCGTGGCAAGGTCGCCTGTGCGGCTGAAAGTCAGCGCGTCCCAGTCCGGATCATCGTGCGCGGCATCGGCCCACATCGCCCGCAGCAGCGGCGATGGCGGGCCGGGCCGGGTGCGGACGGCCGGGAACAGGCCGCGGTCCATCGCCCTGCCGCGTTCATCGCGCAGCGGGGCAATGACAGCATTGAGCATGGCGAGCTTGGGCGGCGTCAGGCAGCCTTCGCCCTGCCCCGGCTTGCACAGGAGTTTGGCAGTACGGAACCGGCACTGCAGCGGATTGGTGATGATGCCATCGACCTTGCCGTCCAGCGGATCGCAGGCGCGGGTGACGGCGCTTTCATAGAGCGACCAGTCGGCGTCGCTGAGCGCAGCCGCCGGCTTGCGCTGGGCTTCCAATGCGAACCACATCATCCGCACCGATTGCAGCGGCATGTTCGGCCCCGGCGCGCCGGCGATCACCCCGTCGTAATCGAGCGGGTGGACCTGCATTTCCTTGAGCGCCTGCCGCCCGCCGCCCGAGCACCCGGTGAAGTAGCTGCGTGCGACCGGCCTTGCATAGAACCGGGCAGCCAGCGACTTCGCGGCCTGTGCCGTCAGGTGGACCGCGCGATGTTCGTAATCGGTGCGGGCCTTGGGCAGGCGCATCCAGTGCGCGTCGGTTACCTTGTGGCCGCTGTCGGTAGTGACGGTGGCGAAACCCTGGGCCACGCGCAGGCTCATGTCGAGGTAGTTGAACACCCCGGCGTCACCGCCAACGCCCGCGCCGAGCAACCGACCGTTCCATGCCATCGGCAGCCACAGTTCGAAGCCGATGGTGCCCTCGAGCCGGCCCTCGACCCGGCAGAACGGCACATCGACCGGAACGGACTTGTAGAAGGTGGTCCTGTCGTCGGGCCTGAAGGCAACACCTGCGGGGATTGCGGTGGCCTTTGCGACCACCACGTCCCCGCTGGCGCCCTCAAGCGCGCTGCAATCGCCAGGGCTGGCGCTGGCGACCGTGGCCGCCGCCAGAAGCGATAGCAGCGCCGCCATCAGAACTTCACGCCTGCCGTCATCGAGAACATGCGCGGTATGGGGTTGGCCGACTGCGGATCGTATCCGCGCGTGGTATCAACGAAGGGCGGATCCTCGTTGAGCAGGTTGCGCACGTCAAAACCGATGCGCAGGCGCTCGTTAACCTCAACGTTCAGGCCCAGATCGAAAGTATCGTAGTTGGAGACCTTCTGCACCGGTGTGACCGTGGTGTTGGTGTAGGAGGCCAGATGGTTCCACGTCAGGCGGCCCGAGAAGATGCCCAGCTTCGCGCCGATATCCGCCTGCGAACGGAACTTCTGCGGGAAGTTGATCAGGCCGACGACGTTTGCAACCGCAGCGCCCGGTAGCGGCTGGAACAGGTACTTGGTATAGTACGTGCCGGAAACACCGGCATCGAACTTCACTGCACCCAGCTCCCAGTTGGCATAGGCGGCAAAGTCGATCCCGCGCACGCGCGAGCGGCCAAGGTTCTGGCGGCGGCCATCGACGATGAACTGCACCGCATTGGCATTGATCGGCTGATTGATCGGCAGGCCCGAAGCGATCAGCGCGTTCACTTCCGTCTGCGTCGGGTTCAGCTTCACGAACGAGGCGTAGAGCGGGTTGGTGAGGATACCCGGCGTGCCGCGCAGAGCCTGGATCTGGTCCTTGTAGTCGATGTCGAAGTACGTCAGCGACAGGCGCAGTGCGCTGATCGGGCGGAACTCTGCGCCGAATGACCATGTCGTTGCCGTTTCAGGCTTCAGCCCCGGATTGCCGCCAGCGATGCCGATGCCGGTGAGGTTGCCCGAGGCGCCCGGCAGCGTATCGTAGTAAAGGCCCGCCCCGCCCGCGATGGTCGACACTTCGGTGAAGGTCGGCGCGCGGAACGAAGTACCGTAGCTGCCGCGCAGCGTCAGCGATTCCACCGGCTTCCACGTCAGGCCGATCTTGGGGTTGGTGGTGCTGCCGAAGTCGCTGTACTTCTCGTAACGCCCTGCGATCGACAGCGAGAGCTGTTCGATCCCCGGCATGGCATTGCCACTGCCGACGATCGGCACGAACAGTTCGCCAAACACCGCCTTGACATTGCGCGTGCCGGAATCGGCCACGCTGCGCGGGGTGGCGGCCTGCCCGGTCTTGAGATCGGTATAGGTGTACTCCTCCCGGTATTCCCCACCCAACGCAACGCGTACTGCGCCGCCGGGAAGATCGAACAACGAGCCATCAAGCTGGACGTTGGCGACGTCGAGCTTCGTGCGGCCGGTGATGATGAACAGGTTGTCGCGGATCTTCGCCAGCGTCGCCGGGTTGTTCGGCCCACCGAACACGTTGAGCGCCGTGGCAGGATTGGTATCGGCGAGCGCGGCGTTGAGTGCGGCAGTGTTCACGCCCAGGCGGCGGTCGGCGACATCCTCGGATTCACCGTGGGCGTAATAGGCCGTCGCCTTGAAATCACCGACCAGCTTGGCTTCGATACCGCCGACCACGTTCCAGGATTCACCGTGGTAAGGGTTGAAGTCGGGCCCCAGCGTCGGGACCATCGACCACAGCACCGTCTGCTGCGTGGTGCCCGGCACGGGGGTGACGAAGAACGGGTTGGTGTTGCGCACAGTGGCGCTGATATTGTTGATGCCGGCGATGGTGCCGTTGCGATAGGAATAGAACCCGTCGGCAAACAGACGCACGCTCTCGCCCACGTCCTGCGAGACCGCGGCGGTGATATTGTAGCGCTTCTGTTCGGGGATCACCGTGTCGAGCGCGTTGTAGAAGCAGCGATTGGCGGTACCGGCAACGAGCGAGCCGACATTGGCCGCGGTTACCCCGCCCTGCGGAATGGCGTAAGTCTTGCCGCCGAGGCTGATCGTGCCGGGGTTGCAGTTCTGCACGCGCAGGTCACGCCCGCCGCGATTGCGGTTGTCGTCCTGATAGAAATCGAGATCGTAGCCGCGCAGGTGGGTGTTGTGGGTATATTCGGCAGCGATCATCGCCGAGCCACCGTCCCACTTCTTGCCGAAGATTCCGGCGAACTGCTTTTCGGTGTAGCCACCTTCAGCGATACCGGCGCGGGCACGCACCTCCACGCCATCGAAGTTGCGGCGCAGGATGAAGTTGACGACGCCGGCGATCGCGTCGGAACCATAGACCGCGG
This sequence comes from Novosphingobium sp. ERW19, assembly GCF_012641315.1. Classification (NCBI taxonomy): domain Bacteria; kingdom Pseudomonadati; phylum Pseudomonadota; class Alphaproteobacteria; order Sphingomonadales; family Sphingomonadaceae; genus Novosphingobium; species Novosphingobium sp. ERW19. Next base: position 21,250 of record NZ_JABAIC010000005.1, on the reverse strand, counting down.
ACGCTCCATCGGCGACGACTTCGACCCGTTCGAGCGCAATGGCAGGCAGGACCGAAGGATCGGTATACTGCCCTTGCGTGCCTTGCGGCGGGAAGCGGCGGCCATCGTAGAGCAGCAGCGTGGCGTTGGTGGAAATGCCGCGCAAGTTGATGCCCGCGCCGCGCGTGGCGTTGGCCGCGCCGTTCTGGGCCGAACCGCCGTTGCGGTTGGCGCCGAGCGACACGACCTGCGGCACGCGGCGGAGCAAGTCATTGGTCGAGGTCACCGGCTCCTGCGCGATGTCGTCCGCGCCGATGGCGATGACGTTCGAGCCAACCGGGGCGATGCCGCGAATGCGGCTGCCGGTGACGACGATCGACTGGTCATCGGGCGCGCCCGTCTCAGAATCCTGCGCTTCCTGCGCGTGGACCGTTGAAATGCAAGCGATTGCAGAGCTTGCTGCGAGCAGCACCTTGAAAGCGTTCCGGTTCCCCATCTTCAGTCTCCCATTTGTATCTTCACCGCCGGCGCAGTCCGCCGGACCAATCGTTCAATTCAGGCAGTTTCGGCTCGCGCCTGCCTGCTCGCGGAAAGGCGCGGGGCGAGCGAGAGCAGGACAATGGCGCCGACCAGCACGCCCGCGCCGATCAGTTCGGCATCGCGCGGCATCTTCAGGCCCCAGAACCACGCGAGCAGGACCGAGCCGCCAATCCCGGCAACAAGGCTGGCGGCGCGCTCCAGCGGCACACAGTAGGCGTTCTCGCGCGGGTCCAGCAGGATGATGATGGCCAGCACGGAAATGACAGTGAGCGTCGCGCCGATCCAGAACAGATCGAGCAGCACCGGATCGCTCCACACGCCGATGAAGCCCCAGGCAAGCTCGCCCGATTGCCCACCGATGCCGCTTGCCGAGATGACACCGAGGATCACCACCGACATCGGCAGCGCGATCATCTTCTCCTCGACGAAATAGCGCCTTACCGAGGCTGGATCGCCGCTCTTGGAAATCTTGGTCATCACGAACAGGCGCAGGAAATAGCCCAGCGTGTAGAGCACCACGGTGAGGATCGCGATCGGTGGCAGCTTGAGGCCGCCCCGGTCGGACAAGGTGATGACCAGCGCGAAAAGGACCATCGCCAGCGCTGTCCAGCTCCACCAGCGCACCCGGCGGCCGAACATCACGTCGACCAGCGGCGCGATGATCAGGATGTCGCCGCGCATCACCAGCTGGATGAACGGGATGCTGACGTTGGGGATGGTGAAGCTGAGCGGCACGGTAAACAGCACCAGCGAGGTGCCGAGGCCGGAAAGGAACGTGTAGAAGGTCGGGAACGGCAGGCGAACCGGCCCCAACGTGATCTTGTTGGCATCGCGGTGCCAGCCCGAGAGCCAGATGAAGCCCCAGGTCAGCACCATGTTGATGATCAGCGACGCGGGCAGGGTTTCGAGGCCGGTCAGCGGACGGCCAAGTCCGGCGTGCGGCTGCGAGGTGACCAGCTTGGTCACGATCACATTGGGCAGGTACGCCAGCAGATAAAGCAGGACGTAGCCTTCGAGCGGAAAGGCAGAGGCGCGCGGCTTCATGCTGCCTGCTCCAGCACGACCATGCCTTCGGCCTGACGATAGCGGGCGTTGAGGCCTGCTTCTTCCGTAACGGCAGCGAGGTATTCGATCACGGCGGCATGGTCCTCGCTACCCGGTTCGGCCAGGCGCGGCACGGCATCGCGGCCGATGACAAGCGGCAGAAGGCCTGCGCGAAGCATCTTGCCGCCGGCGATCTCGAGCCGGGCAATCATCGACAGACGTGCGGCCTTGGGAAAATTGTAGAGACTTTCGAAATCCGGCTCCCACTCTTCGGCAAGAACACGGATCTCGTTGAAACTCTTGGAGTTGGCGTGGGCCTCGTCCATCGCAAGGTCGGTGGCGAAGTTGCACAGCGAGTAGAAGACGGGCTTGCCGTCGATCAGCTCGCAGCCCTTGAGGATATGCGCATGGCCGCCGAAGATCGCATCAGCCCCGGCGGCAATCGCGGCGCGGGCGACATCGCGCTGGTAATCGGCAATGACCGCGCGGACGAAGTGGATGCCCCAGTGGTGCGAGACGAGAACCACGTCGGCCTCGGCCTTCGCGGCGCGGATGTCGGCCTCCATCGCGGCCAGATCTTCGCGGTGGGGATAGGTGTGGACCCGCGCCGGGGTGCCGGGCTGGTCGTGCTCGATCTGCTCGTAGACGGTGAAGGCGCGCATCGGGACGCAGCCGGGACGGCGTTCGTCAGCCCAATAGGAATGGGGCAGGATGCTGGAATAGGCAAGGAAGGCAACGCGCGTACCATCGCCCAGCGTGCGGATCACCGGGCGGCGAGCCTCGGCAATGTTGGCCCCGGCCCCGACAACGCTCATGCCCGCGCTTTCAAGGTGCCTGCGCGTTTCGAAGAAGGCTTCCTGGCCCCAGTCCATCACGTGATTTCCGGCCATCGAGATCACATCGAAACCGGCGCGGCCCAGCGCAGCAGCGCCTTCCGGGCGGGCGAGGACGGCATGGCGTGCCTGTGGCAAGCGGACGCCCTTTTCGGCAAAGCTGGTTTCGAGCTGGCCGAACACGAGATCGGCGCTGCGCAGAATATCGGCCGTCCCGGCAAAGCAGGCGTCGTAATCATCGCGGTCCATCGCGAGATCGCCAGTGGCCAGTACGGTATGAATCACGCCTCTCCCTTCATTGTTATGCCACATTGCTTAAATGCGACGAACGATTTACGCAAGCGCTTGCATCGGACAATTTGTTGGACAAATATCCGTCGCCTACGAAGGAGGATTGCTTGAAACACCAGATCGCGGCCGCTCTTGCCCTGACCATGATCGCGGCCCCTCTCGCCGCGCAGGAGCAGCCCAGCGCCTACGACACGATGCCCATCGGGCCGGGCACGGGCCCCTACCCCGCGATCATGACGCAGGACGCCACGTTGCCGGCGCACGTCATTTATCGCCCGGCAAAGCTTGATGACGCCGAGGCGCTCGGCGTTCTCGTCTGGGGCAATGGCGGGTGCAGTGCCGATGGCGCCAGCGCGCGGCAGCACCTGATCGAGGTTGCCAGCCACGGCTATGTCGTGATCGCACCCGGTGAGGTTATGAGCGGCCCGGGCGCGACGAAGAAGCGCGAGCCGCGGGCGCCGGACAAGTCCGGCCAGTTGCCACCGGTCGCCACGACCAGCGCCGATGTGAAGGCCGGCCTCGACTGGGCGCTGGCCGAGAACGCCAAGGCCGGAAGCGCGCTTTACGGCAAGATCGACACACGGGCGCTGGCGGTGGCCGGGCATAGTTGCGGCGGGCTGCAGGCGCTCGAAGTCGCGCCCGACCCGCGCATCCGCGCCGTGCTGGTCCACAACAGCGGCGTATTTACCGACGGCACCAACCCGATCCGTGGCATCACCGTGAACAAGGCGATGCTCGACAAGCTGCACACGCCGGTGCTCTACGTCCTTGGCGGGCCCGACGACATCGCCTTTCCCAACGGCACTGACGATTTCAAGCGTATCTCCAAAGTCCCGGCCGCCCTGGTGCAACTGCCTGTCGGCCACGGCGGCACCTTCCGAACCGCAAACGGCGGCGCGGTGGCGGCGCTCTCGGTCGATTGGCTGGAATGGCAGCTGCGCGGCGACAAGTCGGCGGCGCGCAGCTTTACTGGCAGCAATTGCCGCCTGTGCGTGGTGCCCGGCTGGACGATCGAAAAGAAAGGGATCGACTGACACGGGCGCACATGGCCTAACGGCAGCGCGGGCCGGAAGGCCCCTGCTGTCGCAGGCACGGACGCAGCATCGGCGGCGGGGTGTGATCGATGAACTGCGCCGGACGCTGAGGCCACTTGCCCGAAGCGAGGCGCTGTTCGAGATGCGCAATCGCCGCAAGGACCTGTTCGGCCGGCAAGCGGCAGTGACCGGCACTCTTGTGCCACAGCGGCTGCATCATTGCAGGCGGCGCAGCATCCGCATAAGCGCGCTGCAGCGAAGGTGAGGTCAGCCCGTCCCCCACGGCCTGCAGCGATACCAGCGGCACGCGCGGACGGGCAGTGGGCGTGTAGTTTTCCAGCATGTAGCGCACGGCGGAAGGCTTGGCAGTGATGCGGGGTGCCTTGGCCAGCATGGCAAGATCGCGCGTCAGGCTCAGCCCGGCCTTGCGGTACAGCGCCTCCACGAACGGCCTGCGCCCCGAACGGTCGAGCTGGCGCGCGTAGTCCACGCCGATGTTCCACGAGAACGCCCCGCCAGCACGGCGCTCCTGATCGTTGCGCGGCATCAAGGTGCCCATGACCAGCGTTGCGGCGATCTCGTCCACCTGTGCTTCAAGATCGTCGGCAGCGGGCTCGGGACGGTCTGGCCGGGTCCAGCCGGGAATGCCGCCGAGCACGCCGGCCAGCGCGATGCGCGCCCTGCCCTCGCGGGTCTGGCGGGCGGCATCGATTGCCGCCATGGCTTTGCGGCCATTGGCCATGTCGTCCGCGACGTTGACCAGCGACAGCCCGGAGTTGGGCGCAATCAGGGTGGCCGTGGCAAAAGCGCCGTCGAGCCCCATGTTCATCATGCCAACCGCGCCGCCGATCGAAGGACACATCGCCAGCGCGCCGTCGATCACCGGCCTGTCCTGCTCGGCCAGCGCGGTGGAGATCAGGCCGCCCATCGAAGAACCCCAGGCCAGCACCCGCGCCGGCCGTCCTTCAAGCGCGGCGAAGGCTTCGACTGTGGCGCGCTGCGCCGGGACAGCCTGTTCGAGCGACCATCCGCCCGCGCCGTAGTCCGACGCCACGAGCGCGTAGCCCTTGGCGAGGAGCAAGTCGCGGTACTGCGCAGGTGCAGGTTCCGCAGGATCGATCCGCGGCGAATAGCCATGGCTCCACAGCAACAGGCTGCCATTGAACTGCGCCGGGATGAGCGCCTTCCATTTCGCCCCGCTGGCGAGCGTACCTTCGATCACGCGCGGCGCGGGCGGTGCATCCTGCGCAACCAGCGGTGCGCCGAGCAAGGCGAGCGGGGCCAGCAGCAGGCGCGGCTTCACGCTACAGCTTCCTGCGCCAGCCAGGCGAGGATTTCCGCACGGTCTGCATCGAGCCGGGGTGGCGCGGCGAGCACGGGGCCAGCTTGCCCGGCCACCCGATAGCCGGGTCCCGGTATCTGCACGCTCTCCTGCGGCAGGCCGGGGATCTCGAGGTCAACCAGAGCGCCCTCGCCCGCCAGCGCGCCAGCCTCGTCCACGCGGCGGACCATGCCGCAGGGGATGCCCGCGTTGCTTAGCCGTTGCTCCCAGTCGGCGGCATCGCCCGTTGCGAAAACCGCAGAAAGCGCGGCGTGCATCGCATCAAAGTTTGCGCGGCGGGCATCGGGTGTGGCGAAAGCCTCGTCGCTCAGCCATTCCTCGTGCCCAAGTTCGCGCGCGAGCGCGGCGAACTGCGGGGGCTGCACGACGCCGAGCGAGATCTGCCGGCCATCGCGCGTCGTGAACAGCGACGCCGTGGGCAAACCGCTGTAGCCGGTGTTGCCCATGCGGCTCATCGGCTTGCCGGTCACGAGGAACGGAGTCAGCGCCGAGGTCATGAAAGCCAGGCTGGCATCGAACATCGACACATCGAGCTTGCTGCCGCCGCCGCCGCGCTCGCGCTGCATCAGCGCGCCGAGGATCGCCATCGCCGCCGTCTGGCCAGTCAGCGTATCGACGATGGGGAAGCCCACGCGCACCGGCGGGTCGCCCTCGTCGCCGCTCAGCATCATCATGCCACTGGTGGCCTGCACGATGTTGTCGATGGCAGGCCAATCGCGGTGGGGGCCGTCCTGGCCATAGCCGGAAACCGAGCAGTAGATGAGGTCGGGACGCAGATCGCACGCCGCCTCGTAACCAAGGCCGAGCCGAGCCATCACACCGGGGCGGAAGTTTTCGAGCAGCACATCGGACCGCGCGATCACGCCCCTGGCGATGGCAAGGTCCGCCTCATCCTTGAGATCGAGCGCGATGGACTTCTTGCCCGCATTGGCAGCGATGAAGGCGGGCGACATTCCGTCATAGCGCCGGTCCGCGCCATAGTTACGGAAGCCGTCGCCGCCCTTAGGCTCGATCTTGATGACCTCGGCCCCCATCATCCGCAGCAAATGCGAAGCGTAAGGCCCAGCCATGACATGGCTGAAGTCGGCAATCCGGATGCCGGAGAGCGGGCCGGTGGCAGAAGGCGAATTCATGGCTTCTCCGGGAATTGCTTGCGGACCACGGTCCACTGCTTGTCCTTGCACAGCCCGCAGTCGGGGCCGGTAAACATCGCAGCCGCCGTGGGCTTGCGCTTCAATTGCCAGTCGAGCCACGCCGCACCGATGCGGCCATAATCGCCACCGTTGGCAAGGCCGAAGGTGCCGCCGTGGCCGATGGGCGAGTTGGCGAAGAACACCGGCACATGGGCAATGCGGGCAACATCGTCAGACCCGTTGGGCCAGGCGATATCCTCTGGCCCGCCAAGGATGTAAGCGACGGGCGTGTGCAGCTTGGCGAGGTCGTCCTTGGTAATTCCCACACCGCTCAGGCCCGACCCGGCGCGCACATAGACGCCGCTGTTGAAGGCGACGACCGCGTCGATGCGCGGATCGGCAGCGGCAGCGAGCGCCTGCAGGCCGCCGCAGGAATGCCCCATGACAGCAATGCGCGAAAGATCGGCATGGGTAGCAAGGTCACTGTCCTTCACCCAGTCGATTGCGCCGAGCAACTGGCTTACCTGCGTTTCGTCCGGCGTGGCGCGGGCCGGCGGAGCGCCGGTCGGGCGCGGGCCGTTGGCCGGAGGGAGCGCGTCAAGCACTGGCCGCTCCTCGCGCGGCGCGCCATTGGCGATGACAAGATAGCCGTGGCTGGCGATCTCGCGCAGGAAGTGGCTGGCCGAGAGGCCATTGTCGCGGCACCCGCCATTGCCCCATAGCACGAGCGGCAATCGCTGCCTTGGCCATTTCGCGGGGCGGTAGATGGTATAACCCGGCGCGTCGGTGCGCCCTTGCGCGATGGCAGGCATTCCGCCCGAACCGGCAGGCTCACCGATCGTGCGGGCACTCTGCGCCTCGGCTGCAAGCGGGCAGATGCTGAGCGCGAGGCCCAGCAAGAGGGGTGTGATCTGCTTCATGAGTCACTCCCGCAGGAAATCCGGTCCCGACCCTTCACCGCTGCCCGGGCCGAACGGAATGCGGCCTCGCCATCGATGCCGTAGGCGGCGAGGCCGCGTGCGTTGGCTTCTGAATCGCGCAGGTAGATCGCATCGAAACGCTGCTGGTCTGCCGCGCTGGCGGGGTTGAAGGTGACCTTGGCAGCCACGGCTTCGGCCTTGCCCTTCTCTACCGCCGCGCGAACCTGGCGAGCCAGCGCCGCTTCCCACACGGCAATGCCTTCGGTCAGGATCTGGCGATCGGCCTCGGACAATGCGCTCCAGCGTTTCTCGCTCATCGCGCGGGCAGGATAGGCGCCACGGGGCACGGCGATCTGGTAGAAGTGCTTGGAGATTTCGGCGAAATGCAGCGACTTGAAGGTGTCTTCCGGCGCGATCACGCCATCGATCACGCCCTTGGCCATGGCCGAATAAACCTCGCCCATCGGCATGTTCACCGGGTCGGCGCCGAGCGAATCCAGCACGCTGAGGAGTTCGGTCGGCGCACGGATGCGCAGCCCCTTCACGTCTGCCAAGCTGCGCACCTGCCGGTTCGCCGTGACAAGGCCGGGCAGCGTACCGCCCTGCACCGCCAGCACCTTCAGCCCTGCCAGTTCCTGACCGACCTGCGGGTTGGCCCTGGCGATGCAGCCATAGAGCGCGACCTGCGATTCCACGCTGTCGGCCCCCTGATAGAAGCCCGACTGGATGCGGATCAGGTGCGTGCCGCCGCGAACGTAGATCGGCGTGATCAGGCCGATATCGGCCACGCCGTGCCGCAGTTCCTCCATCGACATGTCCGACGAAAGCAGCGCGCCCGACCACACCGGCTTGATGCGGATGCGCCCGTTCGAGCGCTTTTCGACAAAGGCCATCCATTCCTGATCGGCCTTGGAGAACGGGTGGTTGGGGCTGTAGGGCGAAGCATAGGTCAGTTCGGTCACACCCGGTTCGACCGGGCGCGCGCAAGCCGCCAGCAGCAGGATCAGCAGGGCGGCGAAAAGCCTCACGCCAGCCCTCGTTTCTGCAGGAACTCCGCCACCATGCCGACCATCCTGTCATGGTCCCAGTTGGCGGCATCGACCATGTCGGCGTCGATCATCAGGACTGGCACGCCTGCCTTCTCAAGCGCCTCGGCCGTGATCTTGGTGCCCGATTGCGAGAGGCGGTTCTCCGGCGGCAGCAGCACGACGCAGGCATCAATGCCGCAGCGCTCTGCCTCGCTGGTCATCCAGCCGTTCATCCACGGCGGCAGGTGCAGGACCTCGTTCATCGAGCAGATGCGGCTGGCCAGCGCTTCCATCGGGCGGCCCTGCACTTCGCGGATGTACTGCGGCCCGGCAAAAGGCATGTACATCGACCAGACGAACACCGCGCCCATGCGCTCTTCCAGCGCCTGATAGAACCCTGGATCGTGCCACACGCCCGCACCGATCCACATCAGGCGGATCTTCTCGTTGGCGGCTGTGCCCTCACCCGCGGCGATGCGCTCCATCACCTCGTCGCGAAAGCGCCTGGCATGGCCCACCGCCCAGTCCGAGCCGCGATGCCACTGCGGGATCATCGTGTTGGGCATCTGTTCGGCAATCGACACCGGGCACGGCCGCGCCTTGCCGATGGCCTGCGCCGCCTCCCAGATATAGCCTTCCTGTTCGTTGATCCGCTCCATCAGGTAATGGAGCTTCGCCTCATCGAACTTGCGGCCGGTGCGGTTCTCCAGCAGCGCGATCAGGTCGCGCATTTCCGACACGGCCAGCGCGATGCGATCGGCATCGTAGACCTGTTCCCACTGGTCCCTTGAATGAGCGAACCAGCGCGGGTCCTTGTGTTCCCACGCCGGCGCTTCCATCGGGAAGAACTCGCTGCCCAACGCATCGGCCCACTGCCCGAACACGTGCTGGATGCAATCGCAGGTCATCCGCGCGACGAGCACTGTCGGCTTGGGCAATCCGCCCCACGGTGCGGTTCTGGGATCGTTGGCCAGCGTGCACGCAAGGCCCAGCGAGCAGTACTTGCAGCTGTTCTTGGGGTAACCGGCCTGCGCCATCACCTCGAAGTAATGGTTCGAAAGCTGCTTGGCCGAGATATAGGCCGACCACCATTGGTTGGTGATGATCGGTATGTCCATGACATGGAATATCTCGTGCGGCGTATCGGCCTGGACGATGGCGAAGGGCTCGCCATCGTCCACCACGCGGCGCCTGAGGTCTGCACCGAACTGCTTCTGGTACGCGCTCGCGGCAACGGTGCAGGCAAGGTCCTTGCGGCTGCGCTGACCCGAGGGCCTGGTGGGGGTAGCGGCGCTCACTGGAAGACTCCTGCCTGTTCGAGTTCGGCGATCCGGGCCTCTGACAGGCCGCACAGATCGCGTGCGATTTCATGGACATGCTCGCCCATGCCGGGCGCGCGGAAGGGTTGGAACTGATCGCGCGAAAACCGCAGTGGCGTAGCAATGTGGCCGAACGGCCCGAGCAGCGGGTGATCGAGCGTGACCAGAGCGCCGCGCCCGATGAGCTGGGTATCTCGCTCGATCATGTCCTCGCAATCCTGCACCACGCCGCAGGCAATGCCCTGGGCCTGCAGCTCGGCGGCGATGGCGTGGTCCTCGCGCGATGCGGTCCAAACGGCGGGATCGGCGCCCGTGATCGCCAGCAGCCTGGCATGGTCAGCCTCGGTGGGGCAGGAGACCGCCACCCAGCGGTCCTCGCCGGCCGCCGGCAGCACGTCCTGCCAGAATACCCGCGCATCGGCATTGCCCATGCGCTGCGGCCGCTCGCCGCGCTTTGCCTGTGCAAGATAATCGCGCATCTGCTGCACGCAGATCTCGTACATCGAAGCGTCGATATGGCAGCCGCGCCCGGTCTCGCGCCGATACTGCAGCGCACCCGCCACGCCCGCCGCCATGACATAGGGCACGATCACATCACCGAAGGGCACCGCGCCGGGGATCACCGGATCGCGATCCGGCCAGCCCGTCAGGTAGGTCCGGCCGGAAAGCGCGCCGCCGGTGCCATCGACACCCCACTCCTGCGCCATCGGCCCGGTCTGGCCGAACACGCTGCCCGAGACCATGACGATGCCGGGATTGCGCGCGGCAAGGCTGTCGTAATCGAGGCCCAGCTTCGCCATCGTGCCGGGCGAGAAATTCTCCACCACCACATCTGCCCAATCGATCAGCGGATCGATCAGCTCGCGTGCCTCCGGCTTCTTCATGTTGAGCGACAGGCTGCGCTTCGAGGTGTTGAGGTGCGAGAACCACGGCTTGTCGTCCCAGTTTCCGGGCTTCGAAGCTGAGACCTGAACATCCAGTCGCGCCAGATCGGGGCGCGTGCGTGTCTCGATCTTCACAATCTCGGCGCCGAGGTCGCCCAGCGTCTTGGTGGTGATCGACCCAACCAGCGCCCACGCAAAATCGAGCACCTTGACGCCCGAAAGCGGCCCGGGACGGGTGCCAGTATGGATGGCTGGCGCGGCGACCTGGCCCGTGCCTTCACGGAATGCGGCGAAGCGTTCGGGCAGGCCATCTGCGGTATCGAAGAACCCGCGAGCTGCGAGGTGCGGGTCCGCCAGCACGTCCGCCGGTTCGTTGGCCACGCAGGCGTTGATACCGCGCCGCAAGCCCTCGATCGCGATCTCGTGCTTGGTGCGCGAATGGAAGAAGGCGGCGATTGCCGCTTCCCAGACGGCGCGCGTTTCTGCCGGCAGGGTGGATCGGTTGTATGAAAGCCAGTCGGTCCCGGCCAGCGGGTTGGGCATGCCGACCTCGTCAATCCAGTCGGACAGCGCCTGATTGGCCGGCGCACCCAATCGTCCGGTCATCAGCGAATGGAAACACCACCCGTCGGCCAGCCGCCAGATCGCGCGCACGGTGGCCTTGCCATAAGCCAGCGCGCCGCCGACGCGCACCAGCTTGCGCTGGTCGAACTGCCACACCAGCACGCCGTTGAAATTCCGGCTGAAGGCGACCTGCTGGATCGAAACGTCGACGTGCTGGCCCTTGCCGTGGCTTCCGCGTGCATAATGCGCCGCCAGCGCGCCCGATGCGGCAACCATATCGGCATGGAAAGTACAGGCATCACCCGCTTCCTTGACCGGGGGCAGGCCCGGTTCGCCCGTCACGCGCAAGGCCCCGCCCATTGCCGAGGCGACCAGTTCGCCGCCCTTCCAGGCCGAGCGCGGCCCACCAGAACCGAACGGCGTGACCGACACGTGGACGGCGCTTTCCGGAATGCTGACGCCTTCAAGCCCTTCCAGTCCAAGGTCGTCGATCACGAACGACGCGCCTTCGACCGGTCCGCCCAGTTCCGCGCCGAGCGATGCGAGGAAGCGTGCGAGCGCGCGATCCGCCATGCCGCCGAGCACGGCAACGCGATGTCCGGCAAGCGGCTTCATGCGGCCACTCCTGCAAGGAAGGCAGAGATTTCGGCATCGATCCCGTCATGGCAGCACCAGTCGCGCCGGGTGGCGACCATGACCGGGAGCCCATGCGCCTCGAGCGCAGCACGCATCGCCGGCAGGTGCCAGACGGTGGTGTCGTCCTCCTCGATCAGCCACAGGATCGCGGCCTTCGCCAACGATGCCGCAGCGGCTTCGGTCAGGGCTCCGGAGCGGTCGAAAAAGCCCCGTGTATCGAGACGACGGGCGTGGAGCTGGCGCGCGAGCGCGGCAAAAGGCTCGGCACCCTCGTCAACCATTGGGCCCAGATCGCCCCACTCCTCGGCAAGCGTGCGGCCGACGGCGGACCATCCGGATTGTTCGACCATACGGTGCATCCGCTCGTCGGGCAGAGGGCTTCCGGCGATCAGGCAGACTTTCGCTCCGGTGGCGCTCGCCACGGTGCCTGCCCGCTGCGCATTTCCTGCAGCGATGGCCGGGCCAAGCGCTGCCGCGCCCACGCCAAGGCGCTCCGCCAGCTTGCGCAGAGCCACCTCGTCGCGGGCAATGCTGCTCGGCCTCGGGCTCTTGGCGATGTCGAGTACCAGCGGTTCGGGGCCCCTGATCGCCCCGGCCCGGCGCAACTCGCACAGGTAGTAGTACAGACGCTGCGCACTGTCGTCGGCGCGCGAGAACACCACCGCGTCGAGATGGTCGAGCGCGCCGTCGGCCCAGTCCTGCAGCACCGACCGGGTCCACGGCGCGAACTTGCTTTCCAGCCAGCGGTCCGCGGCGGGCATGGCGCGATCGACATTCCATGTCAGCGGCCCGGCATTGCGGCCGGTCGCCTCAAACAGGTCATGCGGCAGGTTCGGTCCGGCGTAAGCAAACATGGTCAATTTCCAAGCAGTTCGGGCAGCCCCAGCGCCAGCGCGGGGAACAGGACCAGGATAAGCAGGTGCAACAGGTCGCTCGCCAGAAACGGGAGCACACCCTTGAAGATGCGGTTGATGGAAACATCCTTGGCCACGCCCTGAATCACGAACAGGTTCATGCCCAAGGGCGGATGGACGAAGCCGATCTCCATCGCGCGGCACAGGAAGATGCCGAACCAGATGGCTGACATGCCCACGCCCTCCACCACCGGCAGCAGGATCGGCGTCGTCAGCAGCATCAGCGCAAGGCCATCGAGCACCGAGCCCAGCAGCAGCAGGATCACCGCGACAAGAACAAGCGTCGGCACCGTGCCCAATCCGAGCCCTGTCACCCATGCGCCGATGGCGTCGGTCAGGCCGGTGACCGAGACGAATACCGAGAAGACCAGCGCGCCGATGATGACCATGAGGATCAGCCCGCTGGTTCGCAGCGTTTCCTCGAATGCCTGCATCAGCATCGCGCCGTTCAGGCGCTTGCGCCAGGCGGCAATGGCCAGGGCACCTGCCGCGCCGATCGAGGCAGCCTCGGACGGGCTGAACCAGCCGAGCGCAATACCGCCGATGACCAGAGCGATCAGCAAGATCATGTCGGCGATCCTGCCGATGGCCTGCCACCGCTCTGCCCACGAGGCGCGCTCGCTGGCAGGAGCAATCTGAGGACGCAGGCGCACAGCGATCCAGATCACCGCGCAATAGAGCAGCGCCTGCGTCAGCCCTGGCACGATCGCGGCGGTGAACAGCTTGCCGATGGACTGTTCGGCAATGATCCCGAACACGATCAGCGCGCCCGAAGGCGGGATCATCTGCCCCAACGTGCCACCCGCTGCGACGGTACCGGTGGCCAGGGCATCGGAATAGCCGCGCTTGCGCATTTCCGGCAGGGCGACGAGGCCAATCGTCGCCGCCGTGGCGAGGCTCGACCCGTTGATCGCGCCAAAGCCGGCACATCCGCCGACCGAGGCATAGGCCAAGCCGCCGCGCCGGTGACCGACCATCTTGGCCGCAGCGTCGAACAGGTCGCGGCTGGCGTTCGAGGAGAAGAACAGGTGCGCCATGAACATGAACAGCGGCAAGGTGCCGAGTTCATAGCGGGTCAGCGTATCGACCAGCACCACCCCGCCCTTGATCAGTGCAGGCTCGAGGCCAAGCACCAGGCACAGTCCGCCAAGGCCAACCAGCCCCAGCGCCACCCCGATGGGCAGGCCCGATAACAGCAGCGCAAACAGGATCAGCACGCCGATCACGCCAGTGGCAGGAGTGGCAAACATCATTTGCGCCTCCGCAGGGCTTGGCCGAGCAGGACTGCAATAGTCGCAGCCAATGCAAGGTTTGCGAACAGGCGCATCCAGCGCCACGAAATGCCAAGCAGTTCGCTCTCCTCGTGCCCGCTCCACAGATCGGCCATGAGCCAGAGCGACCCGGCAAGGAGGCCAGCGAAGAATACTGCGCCGAGCAGCCCCGAAAGCCGCACCATCGCCGCCTTTCCGGCATCGCCCATGCGGTCGACGACCAGATGCACTTTGGCGTGCGCCTGCTCCGCGGTCGCCACGAGCAAGGCCAGCGATCCGGCAACGAGCACGAAGAGCTGGACCAGTTCGATCGAGCCCCGCAATGGCAGGCCCACGTGCCGCCCGATCACCGCGACGGTATCCGTCGCCGTCGCGCCGAGCAGCGCGATGCCGCCGATCAAGGTAATGCTTTTGCGCATCACGCTCATGTCGTCACCGTGCCGTCTGCGCCGATGGAGATCGGCGGCAGTCCGGCCTTTACGGTGATGGCTTCGATGTAGCGGGCGATCTCGGCCTTCCTCTCGCCTTCGGCCAGCAGCGGCCTTCCGGGCGCCAGCACGTCCACCGAAGTTATGCCGACTTCGATCCGGCCATCCTCATGCACCGTCAGCCGTCCCAGCATGGCGTTGACAGCCTCGGGATGGAACGGGGCCAGCGTATAGGCCGGGTCCGGTTCGAACCCGAACATGGCCTTGCGCCGCTGCGCCCATTCGCGCCGGGCGGGATGGTCCTGTGCCGGGCTGAGAGCGCTGGTGACGACGCAGCCGTTGCCGAGTCCGTGGAATATGGGTTTCCCGCGATGAAACTCGATCCCGCGCACGATATGCGCGTGATGGCCGATGACGACATCGGCCCCGGCCTCGATGGCCGCATGGCTGATGGCCCGCTCATAGGGCGCCAGTCGCGCCGGGGTGTGGACCACCCCCTTGTGCAGCGCGACCAGGACCATGTCCGCGCTATCGCGCACCGCCGCGATGTCCTCGCGGAGCACTTCGAGCGCCTGATCGGTCACGCGAACCAGATCGGCGGCAGGCGCAATCAGCGCACCATCGGCAGTTTCGATCCGCAGATAGGCGCACCCGGCATGCGCCTCGCCGGCCCAGCTCATTTCCGGCCCGACGCAATTGTAGCTGAGCAGGGCAATGCGCATGCCGCTACGCTCAATCATCGCTGGCTTGCGCGCCTCGGCCAGCGACAGCCCTGCGCCCGTCCCGACAAGCCCTGCTTCGGCCATGAGCGCCAGCGTATCGGCAATCCCCTCCGCGCCGCAGTCGGTGATGTGATTTCCGGCAAGGCTCAACATATCAAACCCCGCCGCAGCGATCGCGGCGACATTCTCGGGCGGCGCACCCGGCGCGGGGACATCGCCTTGCAGCTCCTGTCCCCGCGCGGTGTGCGGCACCTCGAGGTGGCCCACCGCAAGGTCGGCGTTTCTCAGTGCCGGGGCAATTCCCGCCAGCCAGTAGGGGGCATCGGGCTCGTCGAGCACGAGGTCCCCCGCCAGCACTATGGTAACCGCCTTCGACACTTGCGACCCTTCGGTTCTCAGAACGACTTGCGCAGGCTTACCGCAAACAGCCGCCCGATGGGATCGCTGGCGGTGGCGTCATAGCCGCCGCTACCGTTGCCGCTTGGCGCAAGGTTCACGTAGGGCGGATCGGTGTCGAACACGTTGCGCACTTCGAGGCCGAGCGTCATGCCCTTCTCGAAGAACCCGCTCGCCTGCTGGTCACCGATGCGGAACGTCAGGTTAAGGTCAACCGGGGTATAGCTCTTCACGTTCTGGCCGCCGACCGTCAGGTTGTTGAAGTAGCCGCCGACATGGATCGCCTGGACACGTGCGCTGAACGGCCCGTGATCCCAGGTGACGCTGCCGCGCGCCTTGAACTTCAGCGGGTTGAAGATGAAGTCCAACCGGTCGATCAGCGGCGCCTTCGGGGTCAGCGCCACGCGGTACTTGGTCAGGTACGTGCCCGAAGCGTTGAACGTCAGCGCATCCTCGCTGCCCAGCTCGGCACGCCAGGTTGCGGTGAAGTCGATGCCACGGGTGATCGAGACGCCAAGGTTCTGGCTGCGCCCGTCGACGAACAGGGTCACGTTGGCCGGGCTGCCACCGGGGAACGACCCGCCCGCCAGCGTCACGCCCTGCGCCAGCAGCTGCTGCACGCGCGTGGCGGCATCAGCGCCGCGCAGGATGATGCCCGTTCCTGCATACTGCGCCTCGGTGCCAAGGATGGCGAGGTTGGAGAGGTTCGCCAGCACCTGGTTCTTGTAGTTCACGTCCCAATAGGTGACCGAGAAGCGCAGGTTCCGGGTCGGTTCGAAATCCGCACCGACCGACCATGACGTCGCCGTCTCGGGCTTGAGATTAAGGTTCGGGCCCGACAGGGCGTAGCCCTGCAACGGCGCACCGCCCGCCGGGTTCTGGTAGGACTGGCCGAAGAGGTTGTTGGAATTGCCGTAGATCTCGGGGATCGTCGGCGCGCGGAACGATGTGCCATAGCTGCCGCGCAGCTTGATCCCGTCCACCGGCACCCAGTTCACGCCGAACTTGGGATTGGTCGTGCTGCCGACGTCGCTATACTTGTCATGACGGACCGCGGCATTGATCTCGAGGCGCTGGAACCCGGGCATGGCGTTGTCGGGCCCGAACACCGGGATAAACAGTTCGCCGTAGAATGAATCGACCTTGCGGCCGAAGTTGCGGAAGGTGATCGGGTTCGTAGGCGCACCGCGTGCAGAGCCGAGCGCGACCTTGAAGTCCTGCCGCTCGTACCCCGTCGCCAGCTTCACCTCGCCGCCGGGCAGAGCGAACAGCCCACCGTTCAGCCGCGCTTCGTAGGTACGCAGGCGGCCATTGGTCGGCGCGAGGAAGATCTGGTTGGCGATGCCATCGAGCACGGCCTGGCTGGTGCGGCCGAGGCCATAGGGATCGAACGCCGTCGCCGGATTGCTGCTGGCGAGCGCAGCGTTGAGCGCGACATTGTTCACGCCGAAGTAGGAGCCGGAGAAATCGTTGGTCTTGCCATAACCGAACAGCGCTTCGGCTTCCCAGCCGCCCGGCAACTTCGCCTTCAGGCCCGGCGTGATCTGCCACGAGCGGGCATAGCCATAGGAATCGTTGGTCGGCAGGTCATTCCGGAAGTTGTAGTCGAGCGTGTAGCTCGAGCCGGTGAAGCCGTCGGGCCGTACGAAGAAGGCATTGGTCTGCGGCACCGTCAGGCGCGCATTCGAATAGGCCGAGATGCGGTAGAACGAGCGCTTGGAATAGAAGCCATCATAGAACACGTCGAGCCAGTCGGTCAGCTCGTAGCGGCCCGTGCTGTTGACCGAGTCATACTTCTGGCGCGGGATGAGATCCTGATTGTCGAGTTCGTCGCACTTGTTCAGCGAACCCGCCGTCAGGCTTCCCGCGGTTGCTTGCGTAACGCCACTGGTGGGGATGGCATAAGTCGTGCCGTTGGCGTTGATGTTGCCGGGGGCACAACGCACGATGCGATAGTCGCCCCCGCCGAAACGACGCTGGTCGCTGGTGAAGAAATCGCGGTCGTCGCCCGAAAGGTTGGAGCGTTCGACATGCTCGTAGGCGACCATGATCTGCCCGCGTTCGAACACTTTGCCCAGCGCCGCGCCAAGGGTGTATTCATGGAAATCGCCGCGGCTGGAAATGCCGGCGCGGGCAAACACTTCACCGCCATCGAGCGAGCGGCGCGGGATCAGGTTGACCACGCCCGCAACCGCGTCCGACCCGTAGATCGCCGAAGCGCCATCGGCGACGACTTCCACCCGCTCGATGCCGAGCGACGGGATCACCGAAGGATCGATCGAGCGGCTGTTGTTGGTCACGCGGTGCCCGTCGACCAGCACCAGCGTGGCATAAGGTCCGATGCCGCGCAGGTTGACCGAGTTGCCATAAGTGATGTTGCCGCTGCCGCCCGATTGCCCGCGCGAGTTTTCCGAAACGCCGAGGTCGAAAACCTGCGGGATTTCCTTGATCATGCGGTCGACGGTGACCTGGCTCGAAGCCTCGATCTCCTTGCGGCCCAGCGTCGTGACGGTGGAGCCGACCGGCGCCTCGCCGCGCACGCGGCTGCCCGTCACGATGATTTCGGCATTGCTCGCCGCTGCCGCTTCCGGCGTGTCCTGCGCCGCTTCCTGCGCGAATGCCGCACCGGAAATGGTGATAGCCAGCGCACAGCAGCCCAGCTTCAGCATGGCCCGCGAGGCCCCGTTCCTCTTGCCCTTCATATTCCCCTACTCCTTCCCTGAGCCGTCGATGCGGCTTTGCATTTCAAACGAATTCAGTTGTTTACCGGCAGATCGAGCCGGGATGCATTGGCGCCGCCGCGATGCACGGTGATGACCGGCGAGGGCGTCACGCGAATGTCCTTGAGATTGCGCTGGCGCGGATCAGCCCCCGCCACCGTCAGCCGCAACCGCGCACCCGCCGGTACCACGCGCGACACCGGCGTCATGTCGATGTTCACGCGCACCACTTGACCGGGCCGCACCGGCGCAACATCTGCCTTCATGCCCGAATGCCACGGCAGGCCCATCGTATCGTAGGGCGCCTTGCTTTCCTTGCGGTGCGAGAGGGCCAGCCTGCCAAAGGCCACCACCTCGGCCTTGCCGCTGCTGTCGATCTGGTCGAGGTAGACGAACACGTTGGCGTCGGTCTTGTCGGTCGAAACCGACAGCCGCGCCACGGGGAAGCCCACCAGCTTCACAGGCGCGGTCAGCGCATGCGTGGTGTAGGACAGGCCATTGGCGTCCATCGGCTGCGCCCAGAACGCGAAGTATTCGGGGTCCGGCAGATCGTAGTTCACGGTGAACCGATCGGCGCCAGCCCCTGACGGCGCGCTTCCCAGCAGGCCATCGTTGACCGATCGCGCCGTGCCGCTCCTGCCACCGCCAAGATACCAGGAAACCGGCTGCGCGCCTTCGCCCGGCAGCAGGTTGGAGCGCACATAGCCGCCCTTCCCGTCCAGCCCTTCGAGCCAGTAGGTGGCGCGCGGCGCAGACTCCATGCCATTGGCCATGCCCTTCAGGGCGTGGTCGAAATAGCGGGTGACCTCGCCGGTAAAGTCAAACCCCGGTGGCGGCACGCAATGGCTGCCCGGCCCGGCAAGGAACTTCGATCCCGGCATGTTGGCGGCACTGAGCAAGGCCTGCGCGGTCGGCTCATCCTGCCAGTTGCTCCAGAAATAGGTGGCGATGCCCGCCGCGCGGATGCGGTCGAGGTAGTTGAACGTGCCCACCTCGTTCCAGAACTGGTTGTCGGTGAAGGCCGAGATGCTGTCGCGATAAGGCATGCCGTACCACAGCGGGGCCATCGGCGTGTTGGCGGCATGCTCGGCCACGGCGGCCTTCAGCATCGCTCCATCGCGGTCCGCGTCAACCGGCACGCTCGCAAGGTCGACTTCGGCAGGCTCGTCGGGCCGCGTGTTGAACTGCGCCGGAATGCCGCCGCGCCGCACGAAGGCGTACTTGTCGAGGTCGGAAGCGCCGACGAACACGGCCTTCAGCGATGGCGGCGTGGTCGTGGCGGTATGGAACGTCGATCCGCCAAGGTAGGAACAACCGATCATCCCGACCTTGCCCGACGAGAACGGCTGGCGTGCCAGCCACTCGACCAGATCGTAACCGTCATAGGCCTCGGTGCGGTCCTGAAACCCCCGGCGATGCCCAAAGGACGCGCCCTTGCCGCGGATGTCCGCAGTGGCGACGACATAACCCGCGCGGATCAGCGAGCGCATGGCGAGGCGATCATC
The DNA here is from genome assembly GCF_012641315.1 of Novosphingobium sp. ERW19. Taxonomy (NCBI): domain Bacteria; kingdom Pseudomonadati; phylum Pseudomonadota; class Alphaproteobacteria; order Sphingomonadales; family Sphingomonadaceae; genus Novosphingobium; species Novosphingobium sp. ERW19. Next base: position 1,747 of record NZ_JABAIC010000005.1, on the reverse strand, counting down.
GAGCGCCAGTTCAACGACCTTGCCATCCTTGTCCTTGAACCTGGCACGATAGGGCGTGAACGAGAAGATCACCGGCAAGCGCGCGGCCACGGCAGTCTTGCCATCGGCTGGCCGGTAGATGTTCACAGCCAGCTTCGTGCCATCACGCACCGGCACGTAGATCGACGAACGCACGACATCGGGATAGCTTTCCGCACCCGCAGCAACCGGGGTTGCCACACCGGCCACCGCCACGGCGGCGGCTGTAAGATCGCGGAATCCCTTCACAGTGCTCTCCCGAGCGGATTCATCCGCCGCTCTTGCGATGTTCTGATCACCTATCCCGCAAGCGCTTACAACCGAAAAATGGACAACGATATTGTTGACAATTTCGTTCATAACGGACGATACGGTCGATCATGTCACAAGATGCTGCCGTCGATCGCGCGCCTTCGGGCCAGGAAATCGCCGACTGGGTGCGCCAGCGTATCCGTACCGGGCGCTTCGTGCCGGGCCAGCGACTGGTCGAGGTCGACATCATCCGCCAGACTGGGGCGAGCCGGTCAAAGGTGCGCGAAGCGCTCAAGCGCCTCGAAGGCGAAGGTCTGGTCGAGATCGAGGAATTTCGCGGCGCCTCGGTGCGCAGTTCCACGCTGGATGAGGTCCGCCAGATCTATCGCGCCCGCATGGCGCTCGAAGGCATGGCGGCGCACGATTTCACGGTCAATGCCGATTCCGAAACGCTTGATCGGTTGAAGGCCCTGCAGGACCAGCTCGACGCCTGCGTGCGCGAACGCGCGCCGGACCGCTTTGGCAGGCTAAACAACGAATGGCACCGCCTGATCGTCGAAGGTTCTGGCAACAAGGTCATCGCCGACCATCTCCAGCGCCTCAACGTCCCGATCCATCGCCTCCTGTTCGAAAGCTTCTACGACGAGGAGCGGCTGAAAACCGCCAACGCTGATCATCAGGCCATGCTGGCGCTGATCCTCGCCGGCGACGCCGATGGCGCCGAACGCGCCATGCGCCAGCACATCGGCGACGGCTTCGAAACCCTCGCCCGCATCGAGGACGAATTCTACCGCTGAACCGGTCGGGTCACACCTTCAGTGTCCAGATGCCAGCCATCGGCCCGCCTTCCCCGAACAGCGCGATCATTGGCGTGTCGGTTTTGGCGGCGCGGGAGAGCTTGTCGGCGAGGGGGTCGTCGACGGGGCCGTTGTGGCCTTGCAGGTGGTGGATCCAGGCGCTCAGGCCTTCGCGGATGGCGGGGCAGGTGCGGTCGTGAGCCTCGTTGTGCGCCAGCGTCTCGAGCCAGCGCTGCGGGATCTTCTGCGAGCCGTCCATGGCGATCTGGATCAGGCGGTGGTTGAGGCTGGGGTTGGCGAAGCGGGCGATGAGCGCGTCGGCATAGGCGGCAAGATCCTGCCCCGGCGCGGTCGTGATCGTCGGCGCGGCTTCGTTGCGCATGAGTTGCTCGGCAAGGCTGCGCAAGGCAGGGTCGGCAATGGCTTCGTGGACATATTCATGGCCCGCGCGCAGCCCGCAGTAGGCCAGCAGCGAGTGCGCACCGTTGAGCATGCGCAGCTTGGCCGTCTCGTAAGGGGCGACCTCGGTGACCAGCTGCGCGCCGACCGCTTCCCAGCGCGGGCGGGGTCCGGCAAAGCGGTCCTCGATCACCCACTGGCTGAACGGTTCGGTGACGACGCAGGCCTCATCCTGGCAGGCTTCGTCTTCAAGACCGCCCAGCGCTGCTGCCACCGCCGCG
>NZ_JABAIC010000046.1:0-537 GCF_012641315.1 Novosphingobium sp. ERW19 | reverse complement strand
GGAAGGCCTGTCCGCCCAGAGGGCCGAACCTCAGACACTCATGATCGACGCGACCTATCTCAAGGCTCACCGCACGGCTTCCAGCCTTGGGGTAAAAAAGGGGATCTCGGGCGTCTGATCGGACGGACCAAGGGTGGCATGAACACCAAGCTTCACGCGATAACCGATGCCAACGGCCGCCCCTGAGCTTCTTCATCACGGCCGGCCAAATCAGCGATTACACCGGCGCAGCGGCCCTGCTCGACGACCTGCCCAAGGCACAGTGGATGCTTGCCGATCGGGGCTATGATGCCGAGTGGTTCAGGGACGCGCTTGAGCAAAAGGGCATCAAGCCCTGCATTCCGGGCCGGAAATCCCGCTCCATCCCCGTCAAGTACGACAAGCGCCGATACAAGCGGCGCAACCGCATCGAGATCATGTTCGGCCGTCTCAAGGACTGGCGACGCGTGGCAACGCGATACGACCGCTGTCCAACCGTCTTCTTCTCCGCCCTCGCACTCGCCGCAACCGTGCTCTTCTGGCTGTGATCAGTGAGTC
>NZ_JABAIC010000045.1:0-593 GCF_012641315.1 Novosphingobium sp. ERW19 | reverse complement strand
TCGCCCGGCGTGGCGCGGCAGATGAACCCGCAAGGCGGGCTCTACACCGTGGCCGAGCAATCGGCCGATGAAGCGGCCCTGCGCATCGTGGGATCGGTGCGGGGCGTGCTGGTCGCCAGCGAGGAACCCGATGCGGTGATTGCCGCCGTGGCTGCACCTGCCACCCGCATCGTCAGCCTGACGGTGACCGAGAAGGGCTACTGCCGCAATCCTGTTGGCAGCCTCGACTTCGACCTCGCGCATTCCTTGAGCTTCTATTACTTCGTCACGCAGGGCCTGCTGGCGCGGGCCAAGGCGGGACTGCCCGGCGTGACGCTGCTGTCGTGCGACAACCTTGCCGAGAACGGCGCGATCCTCGAGCGCCTGATGCGCCAGTACCTGGCCCGGCACGAGCCCGATCTGGTCGACTGGTTCGATCAGCACTGCACCTGTCCCGCCACGATGATCGACCGCATCGTGCCCGCCACGACGGACGAGGACCGCGCGGCGGTGGCAGCAGCGCTGGGCGGTCTTGAAGACGAAGCCTGCCAGGATGAGGCCTGCGTCGTCACCGAACCGTTCAGCCAGTGGGTGATCGAGGACCGCTTTGCCGG
>NZ_JABAIC010000044.1:0-655 GCF_012641315.1 Novosphingobium sp. ERW19 | reverse complement strand
GAGAAAGGCTTGCAGACGGCGCGCAATTTCGGCGGCGCGATTGTCCTCGGCCTCCACGCCTATGCCAAGCTCAAGGAGGTCTATGGCGAGAACATGGCGATGACGCTGGCATCGCTTGCCCGGACCAAACTGATCCTTGGAACCGCCGACCGCGAGACCGCGACCTGGTGCTCCGACTTCATTGGCCATCGTCAGGTCAGGGACATGGAAGAGGGGTACACCTATGGCTACAACAATGCCCGTGATGCGGTCAGCCTGACCCCGCGCAAGCACATCGAGCCGCTCCTGCTGCCCGACCAGCTGATGAACCTGCCGCGCCTGTCGGGGTACATAAAGTTCCCCGACGGCTTTCCCGCCGCACCGATCAAACTGAAGCCCGTCGACCGACCCAAGCGGGCCGAGACATTCATCGCCAGGGTCAAGGAAAGCCCGAAGGCGAGGGGCACCGTGCCCCATTCGTCGACAGAGCAGGAAGAGCAGCCGGCAGTGGCGACAGGCAACGAGCATCCCTCGTCCAACGATGACGGAGCGGGCAAATCGGTCGTCCCAAAGCAGGGAGAGCTGGCCTTGGATCAGGGTGCGCGAGCCGCGCCGAAACAGGAGCCTGACGTGCCATCCAAGGACCTTGAACGGGCAGTTGAACGCACACCCGGCA
>NZ_JABAIC010000043.1:0-673 GCF_012641315.1 Novosphingobium sp. ERW19 | reverse complement strand
TGCGCAGCATCGAAATTGCCCTGCCCGATCCCGCGGGCGCCGCGGCGTGGATGGTCGACGTCTGGGGGCTCTACCCCGCCGAAGTTCGGGGGCAGACGCACTACCTGCGCGGCACCGGCACGATGCCCTACCTCGTCGCGTTCGAGCAATCGGATGCCGAGTTCGTGCGCTCGACCACCTTCACCTGTTCAGCCGACGAACTCGCCGCGATCAAGGCCCGCGTGACCGACAAGGGCTGGGCGGCAAGGCCGGTCACCTCGGCCGATCCCGGCGAAGGTGCAGGCCTGCTCGTCGAACTGCCCGAAGGCACGATCCTGCGCTTCCTGGCAGGATCGGGCGAGGTCGCGCCCATCGAAGGCTTCTCCAAGGCCAGCAAGCGCGTCTCGCCGGTCAAGCTGACGCATGTGGTGTTCAACTCTGCCGATGCCGAACTCCTGGGCCATGCGGTGGAGGACGTGCTCGACTTCCGCGTCTCGGACCGGACCCGTGGCATGGTCTTCGTGCGCTGCAACGACAGCCACCACTCCACCGCCTTTGCCCGCGCCGGCTTTGCCAGCCTCAACCACGTGGCGTTCGAGATGGACGATCTCGATGCGGTGATGCGCGGCATTGGCTGGATGCGCGACAACGGCTTTGCCCCCGCATGGGGCCCGGGCCGCCACGGGCCGGGCGA
>NZ_JABAIC010000042.1:0-750 GCF_012641315.1 Novosphingobium sp. ERW19 | reverse complement strand
GGATTGCTGGCGAACTGTTCGGGCTGACAATCTCCGAAGGTGCCATCGCCAACATGTTCCGCCGCCTGCGCACCAGCATGGATGCGGCCACGACTGCGATCCGCGCCAAATTGCTCAAGGCGCGCATCATTGCTTCGGACGAGACGACAACCCGGACCAACGGCGTGATGCAGTGGCAGTGGGTGTTCCTGTCCAGCGACGCTGTCCTGCACAAGATTGCCTCGCGCCGGGCCCGCAGCGTTGCCGAAGACGTACTGGGACAGCATCGGCCCGATGTCTGGGTCTCCGACCGCTATTCGGGTCAGCAGGGGTTGGGACGCGAGCACCAGGTCTGTCTTGCCCATGTGCTGCGCGATGTTCAGTACGCCATCGACAGCGGCGACACTGCCTTTGCGCCAAGCATCCGCGACCATCTGCGCTGGGCGATCAAGGTCGGGCGACGACGAGACCAGCTCAAGGACAGCACCTTGGCCGCCTATGCTGCCAAAGCCGACAACATGCTCGACCGTCTGGTTGCCAGACCTGTCGCTCATCCCGCCGGGCGCGTTCTGCTCAAGCAAATCAAGGCACGGCGGGGGAAGTTCTTCGTCTTCCTCAAAAACCGTGACGTGCCGGCCACGAACAACATCTCCGAGCGCGAAATCCGCCCCTCGGTCGTCTTCCGTAAGGTCACCAACGGCTTCAGGTCAGACTGGGGCGCTCAGATCCATGCCGGATACCGTTCCGTCACCGGCACCGCACGCCTCTCTG
>NZ_JABAIC010000041.1:0-789 GCF_012641315.1 Novosphingobium sp. ERW19 | reverse complement strand
GCTGGAGGATCTGGGCGTACGCAACAAGGGCGTGGACCCGCGCGCGGCGTGGCGGCTGTTTGCCGAGCGCTACTGGCTGTTTCGCGGCACGCCTTCGCGCATGTGGCTCGACTGGGTCTTTGCCGAGGCCTTCGGCATGGACGTGCAATTGGGCGCGGAGACGGCCGACCTCTACTTCGACACGATCACCGAAAAGCTCGGCTCCGATGCGTTCCGCCCGCGCGCGCTGTTCGATCGCTACAACATCGAGGTGATCGCCACGACCGAGAGCCCGCTCGATACGCTGGAGCATCACGCCGCGATCCGCGCCGAGAATGCGCGCGAGGGCGGGTGGCAGGGCCGGGTCATCACCGCCTATCGCCCCGACCCGGTGATCGATCCCGAGTTTGAGGGCTTTTCGGCGAACCTCGACCTGTTCTCGGGGCTGACCGGCGAGGATTGCCGCAGCTGGACCGGCTACCTTGCCGCGCACCGCCAGCGCCGCGCCTTCTTTGCGCAGATGGGCGCGACCAGCACCGACCATGGCCATCCCACGGCAGCAACCGCCAACCTGTCTGCCAGCGAGGCAGCGGCGCTGTTCGACAAGGTCGTGGCCGGCAAAGCTACCCCGGCCGATGCCGAACTGTTCCGCGCCCAGATGCTGACCGAGATGGCGGCGATGAGCCTTGACGATGGCCTCGTCATGCAGATCCACCCCGGATCGTTCCGCAACCACAACGCTGCGCTGTTCGAACGCTTCGGCCGCGACAAGGGCGCCGACATCCCGACGCGGACCGACTTCGTCCATGC
>NZ_JABAIC010000040.1:0-813 GCF_012641315.1 Novosphingobium sp. ERW19 | reverse complement strand
CAGCACGCCCCGCACCGATCCCACGATGCGCAGGGCCGCTTCATCGGCCGATTGCTCGGCCACGGTGTAGAGCCCGCCTTGCGGGTTCATCTGCCGCGCCACGCCGGGCGAGCGCAGCGAGACGCCGGTGATCATCCAGTCGGCATCGCCCTGATTTAGCGCCGCATCGGTGTACCAGGCCTGATGCGCGCGGTGGAATGCGCCGATGCCGAAGTGGACGATACCGACCTCTTGGCTTTCGCGATCGTAGAGCGGGCGGGCAACTTCTGCGGGCAAGGCCGCCAGCGTGTCCGGGGACAGGCGCCTCACAGGTTATAGGCCTTCTTCGCCAGATTGTACGACAGGTCCTGCGCCAGTTCGGCCGCTTCCCAGTCCTCGATGCGGTGTTCGGCAACAAGCTGCGCCAGGAAGCCGCAATCGATGCGCCGGGCAACGTCGTGCCGCGCCGGGATCGACAGGAACGCGCGCGTATCGTCGTTGAAGCCGACGGTGTTGTAGAAGCCCGCCGTCTCGGTGGTCATCTGGCGGAAGCGCTTCATGCCTTCCGGGCTGTCGTGGAACCACCAGGCCGGACCGAGCTTGAGGCAGGGGTAGTGCCCGGCCAGCGGCGCAAGTTCGCGGGCATAGGCGCTCTCGTCCAGCGTGAACAGGATGATCGAGAGCTCCCTCTCGTTGCCGAACCGGTCGAGCAGGGGCTTCAGAGCATGGACGAAGTCGGTCCGCGTCGGGATGTCGGCGCCCTTGTCGCGGCCGAAGCGTTCGAACAGCGCAGCGTTGTGGTTGCGGAACGATCCGGGGTGGATCTGCATGACG
>NZ_JABAIC010000004.1:0-488896 GCF_012641315.1 Novosphingobium sp. ERW19 | reverse complement strand
TTGGCAGCGTTGCTCGGCCTTGAAAGAGACCCACTCTTCCTGCGCCCTCGCGCCTCGCCAAGGCCTTTTACAGGGCAACCGTGGCGTTGTGGAATTTGTCCACGCCGCCTAAGGGGGACCTCGTTCGCACAACGACAGGCATTTGTTCATGGCCATCTTCACCGACAATCCCAAGTTTGACTGGATCCTGCGGTGTGGCTGGAAGGGACTGTGCCCGAAGTGCGGCAAGGGGCCGATGTTCGCGGGCTGGCTGAAGCTGCAGAAGACCTGCCCGGAATGCGGGCTCGACTACCAGTTCGCCAATGCCGATGACGGCCCGGCCTTCTTCGCGCTGTGCATCACCGCCTTCCCGCTCACGTTCTTCGCGGTCTGGCTTGAAGTTGCCTACGCGCCGCCGTGGTGGGTGCACGTGCTCACGTCCGTGCCGATCCTGGCCATCGGTTGCCTTGCCACGCTCCGCCCGTTCAAGGGCTGGCTGGTCGCCTCGCAATACGTGAACAAGGCGATCGAGGCGGGCACGGAAAACCTGTGGAGCAAGCTCAACGCACGAGAGCGCGAATCCGAATAGAGAGTGCAGCGCTCCGGAGCAGCGACGCCTTTTCCAAACTGGCGAGTTTGCCACGCCTTTGTCACACTCCCGTAGCATTGCACTGCTTGGCATCTGTCGGACCAAGTAACCGGAAGCATTTGTGAATCGCAGCCTTGCGGTTATTCCTGCTGCTTCGGAAGGGGAACGCTGGCGTGGGATTCGGGCAAAGGAGGCTGGTCATCGCCGGGTTGCGACCCGCCTTGCCGCCCCTGCATGACATACTGTGGTGGATGCTCGCCAGCCTCATCGCGGGGCTTGCCGCAGCGCTGTTCTGGGCCATCGTCACCCCGGTCTCGCCGCTGGGCGATTGGGCGCCACGCGGCGTTCGCATCATGTCGCCCACGGCCCGCGCAGCACTGTTCGCCACGGTCGATCCGTTCAACCGCACGCCCGCCGCTTCGGCACAGGCAGAGCAGTCGGGCGCGGTAACCTCGCTCGCGCTGACACTGTTCGCCACGCGCGCGACGCCCGGTGGCGGCGGCACGGCGATCATTGCCGGAGGAGACGGCCTGCAGCAGGTCTATCGCGTTGGCGCCGAAGTGCAGCCCGGCGTCACGCTGGCGGCAGTCGCATTCGATCACGTCGAACTGGCGCGCAATGGCGCAAAGGAACTGCTCTATCTCGACCAGTCCGGCCCGGCGCCCAGCGCACAGGGCGTTGTCGCGGCAAACCCGGTGGCAGCACCGGCGGCAGCCGCACCCGGCGGCGGGGTCAGCGTTGCCGCCTTGCGCAGCGGGGTCAACTTCGGGCCGCGCGCCGAAAGCGGAAAGGTCGTCGGTGTCGAAGTCCTCTCGTCGGGTGACGGGGCAGCTTTCCGGGCTGCAGGCTTCCAGCCCGGCGATGTCATCACCGCTGTCGATGGCAAGCCGATCACCAGCGCGGCCGAAGCCGCTGCGCTTTCCGGTGCCATCCGCGCCGGCACTTCAGTCGCGGTCACCGTCCGTCGCGGGGATCGCCAGCTTCCTCTTGCTATCACATTGGCCCCATGACCTTGCGCAAGCTCCTTAGCCCCAAGATGCTCCTCGGAGCCGCCGCGCTCGCCCTTGCCGTGCCGCAGGCCGCGCTGGCGCAATACACCCTCAACGTGCGCGAAGCGGACATCCGCGCCTTTGTCGCCGATGCCGCCGAAGTGACAGGCCGCACCTTCATCGTCGACAGCCGGGTGCAGGCCAAGATCAGCGTCGTTTCCGACCGTCCGCTCAGCCGCTCGGAATACTTCGAGGTGTTCCTCTCCACCCTGCGCGCCAATGGTCTCGTCGCCGTGCCGACCGGCAATGGCGCGTTCCGCATCCAGCCCGCCGAGGGCGCGGCCAGCAACCCCTCGCGCATCGGCAGCCGTGGTGCCGCGCTCAGCCAGATGGTCACCGAAGTCATCCGCCTGCGCGCCATCGACGCTGCGCAAGCGGTGGAGACCCTGCGCCCGCTGATCAGCAAGGAAGGCGCGATCACCGCCAACAAGGCGGGAAATTCGCTTGTGGTCGTCGATTATGCCGACAACATGCGCCGCATCCGCGCGCTGCTGGCCGATATCGACCGCGACAACGCCGCCACGCAGACCGTGATCCTCGACCATGCCGGCGCGCGCGAGATCGCCACGGCATTGAGCCAGCTGGTCCCGGCCGGCGGCGAAGGCGCCCGCGCGCTGGCCACGGTCGTCGCGGTGGACAGCTCGAACGCCGTGCTGATGCGCGGCGAACCGGCCACGCTGGCAAAGCTTGCGGCAATGGCCCGCCAGCTTGACGCGAAAGCTGCGACCGGGGGCGAGATCAAGGTCGTCTGGCTGGACTATGCAGATTCGGCAGCGCTGGTGCCGGTGCTCGAGCGCCTGCTGGGCGGTCAGGGAGGTGGCGAAGTGGCTTCGGCCAGCGCCGCGCCCGTTTCGCTCGGCGGCGTCGGCGGCAGCCAGACGTCGAACGCAGGCACGCAAGGCTCGACCGGGCAGGCAGCTGCCACCGGCGGCAGCCAGACCAGCCCGATCGGCGCCACCGCGGGCGGGCTCGGCAATGGTCCGATCAAGCTTGCCAATGGACGCGGCACGGCCACGATCACGCGCTATCCCGGCGCCAACGCGATCATCATCGCCGCGCCAGCCGATGACCAGCGCCGCATCGGCGAAGTGATCCGCCAGCTCGACGTGCCGCAGGAGCAGGTGCTGGTCGAAGCGATCATCGTCGAGATTTCGAACAACGTGGCGAAGGAACTCGGCGTCCAGCTGCTGTTCGGCGGCAAGGACAAGCCCTTTGCCGTCACCAACTTCTCCAACTCCTCGCCCAACATCATCGATATCGCGGGCGGGCTGCTGGCCGACAACCTCAACCAGACGACCACCGTGGTCAACGGCGCCACTGTCACCACCACGACCAACAGCACGGCGGGAGACCTGCTGCGTCAGAACGCGGCCACAAAGGCACTCTCGGCCAGCGGCGCCTACACCGGCTTCCTGACAGAGCTGTCGAAGGACACCTACCTCGGCGCGCTGATCAATGCGGTGCAGACCGACAAGAACTCGAACATCCTGTCGACCCCGCACATCACCACCAACAACAATGTCCCCGCCTCGATCCTGTTCGGCCAGGACGTGCCGATCACGACGGGCGAGGCGCTGTCGAGCGGCAATTTCAGCGACACCTTCCGCACTGTGCAGCGCCAGAATGTCGGCATCGAGCTTGATGTGACGCCCCAGATCAACGCCGGGAACATGGTCCGCCTCGATCTGCGCCAGGAAGTCAGTTCGATCGCGGGCACCGTTTCCAGCAAGTCGGACGAGCTGATCATCAACAAGCGCGAGATCAAGACGACCGTGACCGTGGGCGACCGCGAAATCGTCGCATTGGGCGGCTTGCTCGACGACAACGAACAGCGCACGCTGCAGAAGGTGCCGCTGCTTGGCGACATCCCGGTGGTGGGCGAACTGTTCAAGTCGCGCGGGCGCAGCAGGGTCAAGACCAACCTCATGGTCTTCATCCGCCCGACGATCCTGCGCAACGCCGCCGACCGCGCCGCACTGGCCGCGCGCCGCTATGGCGTGGTCCGTCAGGCGCAGATCGATTTCAACGCCAAGCAGGAGCCGACCATCGACGAACTGATCGTCGACTACATGGGCGCAACGCTGCCGGCCGCACCGTCTGCGCAAGTTGCGGTGGTCGCTCCGGGTGACACGCTCATTCGCCCGCGCGCCACGCCGGTACCGCTTGATCAGACCGAACTTCCGCCGAGCAGCGCACAGAACTGAAGCATGGAAAGCGTGAGCGCCATCGCAGACACCGGGGAGCCGCTGGTCGAGGCGGTGACCATCGTCGCGCCTGCGCCGGTGCCAGCGGTCCCCTATGCCTTTGCCCGCGATCACGGCGCACTTATCGAAGCCGTCCATGCCGAACATGTCACCGTCGCGCTGCGTGAAGGCGCGGACCCGCTGAGCCTGCTCGAGATTCGCGGCAGCTTCGGCTTGCCACTCCGCGTCCGGCGCGTATCGCCGCCGGAATTCGAGAAGCTGCTTGCCGATGCCTACGCCATGGATGGCGCAGCCGCCGCCGTGGCGGGCGACATGGGCATCGCGGGTGACGGGCTCGATCCGCTCGCGCTTGGCCTGCCCACTGCCGAGGACCTGCTCGACAGCGCCGACGATGCCCCCGCGATCCGCCTGATCAATGGCCTGATCGCCGAAAGCCTGCGCCAGGGCGTGTCCGACATCCATATCGAACCCTATGAAACCGCGCTCGTCGTGCGCATGCGCGTCGATGGTGTGCTGACCGAGAAGCTGCGCATGCCCCCGCATGTCGCCCCGGTGCTGGTCAGCCGCATCAAGGTCATGGCGCGGCTCGACATTGCCGAACGCCGCGTTCCGCAGGACGGACGCATCTCGCTCAGCCTTGGCGGCAAGCTGGTCGACGTGCGCGTCTCCACCCTGCCCAACCGTGCGGGCGAGCGTGTGGTGATGCGCCTGCTCGACAAGGAGAACGCCGGGCTCGATCTCGTCCACCTTGGCCTTGATGCCAGGGCCGAGGACACGCTGCGCCGCGCCCTTGCCGAACCCAACGGCATCGTTCTCGTCACCGGGCCGACGGGGTCGGGCAAGACGACCACGCTCTATGCCGCGCTGCGCGGGCTGAACGATGGCCAGCGCAATATCCTGACTGTGGAAGACCCTGTGGAATACGCTGTGGATGGCGTGGGCCAGACGCAGGTCAATTCCAAGGTCGGCCTCACGTTCGCCGCCGGTCTGCGCGCGATCCTGCGCCAGGACCCTGACGTGGTCATGGTCGGTGAAATCCGTGACCGTGAAACTGCCGACATCGCCGTGCAGGCCTCTCTCACCGGCCACCTCGTGCTGTCGACGGTCCACACCAACGATGCCGCCGGTGCCGTCACCCGCATGCGCGACATGGGCGTGGAGCCATTTCTGCTCGCCTCCACCTTGCGCGCGGTCATCGCCCAGCGCCTGGTCCGCCGCCTCTGCCCGCATTGCCGCGAGGAGCGCGCGCTCGATCCCGGCATGGCCGAGGTGCTGGGCATGAAGCCGGGACGGACGGTCTGTTCCGCCAAGGGCTGCGGTGAATGCAGCCAGACCGGCTATCAGGGCCGCGTCGGCGTGTTCGAGGCACTGCGGGTGGACGACACCGTCCGCCAGATGATCCACGATAATGCCGACGAAGCGGCCATCGCCCGCCATGCCTTTGCCGATTCGCCAACCTTGGCCAAGGCCGTGCGGCGCATGGTCAAGGATGGCACCACGTCGCCTGAGGAAGCGGCGCGAATCATGCGGCGGGACGGCTGATGGCGCGTTTTGCCTATCACGCCATCGATCCCAAGGGGGACGAACGCCGCGGCGCGATCGAAGCGGCCAGTGAAGCGTCGGCGCGGGAAAAACTCGTCGCGCGCGAATGGTTCGTGGTCAGCGTGCAGGCCGATGCCGCTGCGTCCGCCCGTCGTGCCGCCACCAGCACCTCCGGCCTTGGGCTGTTCGCCACGAAGCTTTCGGCCAAGCAGCTCGCCCTGTTCACCCGCCAGCTCTCCTCGCTGATGGTCGTCAGCCCGCTCGAGGAAACCTTGCGCACAATCGCCCGGCAGACCGAAAAGCCCAAGGCGCAGGCGATCCTTTCAAGCGTCCACGCCGGGATCGTCGAAGGCCTGCCGCTGGCCGAGGCCATGCGCCGCGAAGAGCCGAGCTTTCCGCCCATCTACCGCGCGATGATCGCAGCTGGCGAGAACTCCGGCAGCCTGCCTGCCATCGCCGACCGGCTGGCCGACATGCTGGAGCGGCAGGCGCAGGTGCGCGGCAAGATCATCGCCGCGCTGGCCTACCCCATCGTGCTGTCGTTTGTCGCCATAGCGGTCGTCACCGGCCTGATGATCTCGGTCGTCCCCCGCGTGGTCGAACAGTTCGACAATGCCAGCCGCCAGCTGCCGGTGCTGACCCGCGTGGTCATCGGCATCTCGCAGTTTCTCAGCACTTGGTGGTGGGCGCTGCTTGCCCTGATCGCGCTGGCAGTCGTCGGCTTCGTCCGCGCCTTGCGCCAGCCCGCATTCAAGCTGCGCTTCGATGCCGCGCTGCTGCGCCTGCCCTTTATCGGCAAGCTCATCCGTGATGTCCACGCCGCCAGCCTTGCCCGCACGCTGGCCACGATGATCGAGGCACGCCTGCCGCTGGTCGATGGCCTGCGCCTGTCAACGCGCACTGTCTCGAACGCAGTGCAGGCGCAATCTCTCGCCCAGATCAGCGAGAAGGTCCGCGCTGGCGGCTCGCTCTCCACCGCCCTGCGCGAGGCGGGCACCTTCCCGCCACTGCTGGTCTACCTTGCCGCCAGCGGGGAGGCAGCGGGCCAGCTCGGCACCATGCTCGAACGCGCCGCCGACTATCTCGAGCGCGAGTTCGAGGCGTTCACCGCCGCCGCCATGGCCCTGCTCGAACCCGCGATCATCGTGGTAATGGGCACGGCTGTCGCGCTCATCATCCTCGCCATCCTGCTGCCGATCCTGCAGCTCCAGAACCTCACCGGACTGTGATGACCATGACCGAAGTTACGCCCGAGCCGACCCCCGAGACCGCTGATGAGCGCCGCCGCAACGGCTTCAGCCTTGTCGAACTGATGGTAGTCATCTTCATCATCGGCCTGCTCGCCACCGTGGTGCTCATCAACGTCCTTCCCAGCCAGGACAAGGCGATGGTGGTCAAGGCGCGCAGCGATATCGCCACGCTCGAACAGGGCATGGAAATGTACCGCCTCGACATGGCCAGCTATCCCGGTCTTGCCGAGGGTCTGAACGCCCTCAAATCCCCGCCCGCCAACCTTGCCCAGCCGCAAAACTATCGCTCCGGCGGCTATGTGAAGGAGGTGCCGACCGATCCCTGGGGCCACCCCTACCAGTACCAAACTCCGGGCCGCGACGGCAGGCCGTTCGAGATCTTCTCCCTTGGCGCCGATGGCCAGCCGGGCGGCAGCGATCTCAACGCCGACATCTACGCCGGACAGAACTGACGCGGCGCAGATGGCCACCACCGGCTCCCCTTCTGCTGACGGATTGATCCTGATCCTGCCGCCCGGGCCGGGCGATCCCTGGCGCTGGCGCCGGGTCGGCGAAGCTGGCGTGGGGCCTGAAGAATACTCGGCCGACCTGCCGGTCCACTCCTCGGTCACCGTGCTTGTACCCAGCGCCCTTGCCCCCGTCGTGGACAAGCCCCTGCCGGCGATGCCGGTGGCGCAGGCGCTTGCGGCCGAACGTCTCGCGCTGGCGCAAGGCGGCCTTGCCGCAGAGCGCCACGTCGCAGTCGCCGCTGTGGATGGACGCCTGCTCTCCAGCCGCCTGTCCGCTTCGGAGATGGACCATTGGCTGGCCACCTTGGCAACGGCCGGGATCGATCCGCAGGCCATCGTTCCGGCGGCCCTCGTTCTCCCCCGGCAGGACGGCGCTCTGGTCCTTGGCGCTCTGGGCGAACAGTTGCTCGCGCGGAGCCCGGCAGCCGCATTTGCGGCAGAAGAGGCACTGGTCGAAACGCTGGGCGAATGTCTGGACCAGACCGCGCTCGACGATGATGCCCTGGCCGAGCGACTCGCCCAGGTTCATGCCGCCCCGCCGCTGAACCTGCGGCAAGGCGCCTATGCTCCGCGCCGCGTCTCGGTGTTCCGCACCGCCAACTGGCTCGGCCTGGCCCGCATGGCCGCAGTGGCCGCACTGCTTGCCCTGCTGCTGATGGTGGTGTGGATCGTGAAGTGGAATCTCGACAGCAGCGCCGAGGAAGCCCGCGCCCTCGACCTTGCGCAGAAGCGCTTTCCTGCCGCAATGGATCTCGACACGGCCGAACGCCTGCTCGCCGCAGAACTGGCCAAGCGCGGCGAAGGCGGTGCCAGCTTTGCCGCGCCCGTTGCTGCCGTGCTTGATGCCATGCGCCCCGTGCCCGGCGTGAAGTTGCGTGATCTTGGCTACGGCGCCGATGGCACCTTGCGCTTCACTGCTGCCGCGCCGCGCGCAGAGGATGTCAACGCCGTGCTGATCACGCTGCAGAACAATGGCTGGAAGGTTACCGTGCCGCCTGCCCTTGCCCCTGACCCGACCGGCGCCACCGTCGCCGCCATAACGGTGAGGGCACCGTGATGCGGCAAGTCTCCACCTGGTATATCGGCCTCACCCGGCGCGAACGCGTTCTGGTCAGCATCGGCGGCGCGCTCGCCGCAGTGATCTTGCTGGTCTACGGCATCGTCCTGCCGGTCGGCAACGCGCTCGACGCAGCCGCCACCCGCCATCGCGAAGCGACCGAGCGGGCTGGCAGGGTCACGCTTGGGATCGCCGCGCTCAAGCGCGCGCCCGCTGACCGCACCGCCGCGCTGGCCGGTCCGGTCGAACAGATCGCCGGAGCAAGCGCGCAGGAAGCCGGTTTCGTGGTGCAGTCGAACGAACGGCGCGGGTCCGACATGGCCGTTCTGGTCATCCCGACCGCGCGCCCGTCTGCCGCGCTCGCCTGGCTCGATGCGCTCGGCGGTCAGGGACTTGCTGTGGAACAGATAACCCTGACGCCTGCGCCCGACGGCACGGTTTCGATCAACGTTACCGTGCGAAAGGCATCATCGTGATCGGGCGCTGGATCTTCATCCGTGGCGCCGCCATGGGCCGTCGTGGCTGGCTGGCGCTCGGCGTGCTGTTCGCAGTTGCCCTGCTCGTCCTGCTCCCGCTGCGGCTGGTGCTGGGCATGGCCCTGCCCGAAACGATCACCGCGCGCAGCGTCGAAGGCAGTGTCTGGAGCGGGCGGATTGCCGATCTCAACGCCGGGCCCCTGCCGCTTGGCACTGTCGATGCCAGCCTCCAGCCGCTGCCGCTGCTGATTGGCCGCCCGCAGTTCGCCATCTCGCGCGAAGGCTTTTCCGCGCAGATCGGCCCCTCGCGCCTGACTGGCGCAAACGGCTCGGTGCTTCTGCCCGATGGCCTCGGCGGACTGCCGGTAACGTCGCTCGGGTTTGGCGATTTCTCGGCGGTCATGGTCGATGGCAAGTGCGCCGAGGCGCAAGGCACGCTAAGCCTGACGCTTGCCTCGCTTGGCCCGCTCCTGCCCGATGCGCTGGTTGTCTCGGGCCAGGCCCGCTGCGAAAGCGGCGCGTTGGTCGTACCGATGCGCGGTGCGCAGGGCATGGAACGCCTGACGCTTAAACTCGGCGCCGACGGGCGCTGGCAGGCAGACCTTGCGCTTGCAGGCCTGCCCCAGGAAACTGCCGAAGCGCTCAAGTCCTCAGGGTTCGATACCCGTCCCGACGGTGTCGGCATCGTGACGGGCGGAACGTTCTGAAAGCTGTGCGCTGAACCTTACGCGAGCGTCTGCGTCAGGAACCAGGCGCGCTGTTCGGCCTGATCGGTCCAGTCGTCGGCCATGCCTTCGGTGGCGTTGTCACCGGCTTCGGTGGCGGCTTCCTTGACCGCGCGGATGGCCTTGATCAGCGCCACGTTATCGTCGCGCAGGGCCTTGACCATGTCCATGGCGTCCACCTTGCTGCGATCGTCGTCCTTGATCGAAGCCTTGCCCGCAATCGCGCCGATGCCGGTCAGCGTATCGCCGCCATTCTTGCGCACGCGCTCGGCAATCACGTCGGTCAGCGCGAAAAGTTCGGCGGCCTGCTCGTCGAACAGCAGGTGAAGTTCGCGGAACTGCGGGCCAGCCACGTGCCAATGATAATTCTTGGTCTTCAGATAGAGCGTGAAATAATCGGCCAGCAGACCGTTCATGCTGTCGATCAGGGCCTTCTTTGCATTGTCGCCGGGCATGACATTCCCCTTTCGTGTCCGGGTGGATTGAGCCTCTTATACGCCAGACCGACTGAAAGGTTTCATGCAATAATACGGCAACATTGATCGACGGCATCAATCACATCTGTCCCTTTGCGCTCCCTTTCAGCAGGAACAGCCCGGCCAGTGCGGAGATTATCGATCCGCCCAGAATCCCCAGCTTCGCCTCTTCGACCAGCAGCGGGCTTTGCGGGAAAGCAAGGCTGGCGATGAACAGGCTCATCGTGAAGCCAATCCCGCACAGCAGGGACAGACCCCACAACTGGCGGATGCTGGCCCCGGCCGGACGCTTGGCGATACCCAGCTTTTCCGCCGCCACGATGCTGCCAAGGATACCCACCTGCTTGCCGATCAGCAGGCCCGCGGCAATCGCGATTGGCAGGGCCAGTGGCCCCCCGTCGATCGAACCCAGCGCAACGCCGGCATTGGCAAGGCCGAACAGCGGCACGATCAGGAAGCCGTTGGGCGCAACCAATGCATGTTCGAGCCGCAGGAGGGGGCTGTCATGCTCCCGGTTGAGCGCCAGCGGCACGGTCAACGCGGCGAGCACTCCGGCAATAGTCGCATGGACGCCGGAATGCAGCACGGCATACCACAGCGCCACAGCCCCGAGGATATAGGGGATCAGCGAGCTGACCCCGGCGCGGTTCACCACCACCAAGGTCAGGAAAATGGCGGCGGCAATGCCCAGCCACATGAGATCCAGCCCGGTCGTGTAGAAGAACGCGATGACCAGGACCGCGCCAAGATCGTCGACGATCGCCACGGTCAGCAGGAACAGGCGCAAGGACGATGGCAGGCCCTTGCCCGCCAGCGCCAGCACACCGATGGCAAAGGCGATGTCGGTGGCCGAAGGGATCGCCCAGCCACGATGGAGCGCCGGATCGCTCCCGGCTATGCCCATGTAGATCAGCGCCGGCACTGCCATCCCGGCCACAGCCGCGATGACCGGCAGGCGGCGGCGGCTCGGGCTTGAGAGTTCGCCGTCAAGAATCTCGCGCTTGATCTCCAGCCCGACGACGAAGAAGAACACCGCCATCAAGGCATCGTTGATCCACAGATGCAACGTGTCGAGCTTGGGCACGGGCGTCCACGGCAGCGTGTGGTGGAACAGCTCGTGCCATGGGTCGGCCAAGGGTGAATTGGCCAGGACAAGGGCAATCGCTGCACAGACCATCAGGACGATGCCCGGTGCTGCTTCGTTGTGTGTCAACTTGTGCAGAGCGCCCCTGAGCCCTGAATTTCCTGCCATTTTCGAATCATCCCATGTTCACGAAACTCAGGCCTTGGGCCTAGCATTCCCCTTGTGCCGACGGGGCTCTGGCACGTCAAACAGGGGCAAGCTCTTGTCACCATGGCCGACCTATCCCGCGTTGCAATGGCTCGCGGTTGTCGAGCACGAATTGCTGCTGTTTGCCGCAATCTGGTTTGCGATCTTTGCGATCGACGAACTGGCCGTGGACCTCGCCTGGCTTCGCCTGCGACTGAGCGGCAAGCTGCGCACCCCGCGCCTCTCGCACCCCTGCAATGCCGAACTCAATGGTCTGGCCGTCGTTCTGGTTCCCGCATGGCTGGAATCGCGGGTGATCGGGCCGATGGTGCGCCATACCCTACAAAGCTGGCCGCAAAGCAATTTACGCCTCTACGTCGGCTGCTATCGCAATGACCTGGCCACCATTTCCGTACTCGTCTCGCTCGCGCCCGACCCTCGCCTGCGGGTCGTCATCCATGATCGTGACGGCCCGACGACGAAGGCCGACTGCCTCAATCGCATCTATCGTGCAATCTGCGAGGACGAGCGGCGCAGTGACCTGCGCGTGCGCGCGCTCATCCTTCACGATGCCGAGGATATGGTCCATCCCGCCGCTCTCACGCTGATGGACAGCGCGCTCGACCATGCGGATTTCGTGCAACTGCCGGTTCGCCCCGAACCGCAGTGTGCAAGCCCCTGGATCGCCGGCCATTACTGCGACGAATTTGCCGAGGCCCATGCGCGCGACATGGTGGTCCGGCACCACATCGGCGCCGCCCTCCCCTCGGCAGGCGTGGGCTGCGCCTTTTCGCGCCGCGCGATTGACCGCATCCTCGTCGCCCGCTCCAGTACCGAGCCCTTCGCTGCCGAATGTCTGACCGAAGATTACGAATGCGGCCTGCTCGTCCATCAGACCGGCGGGCGGTCTGTCTTCCTGCGCGTGCGCGACAGTTCGGGCGCGCTCGTCGCCACGCGCGAGTTCTTTCCGGCAAACCTCGTCGCATCGGTGCGGCAGAAGACGCGCTGGGTCCACGGCATCGCCTTCCAGGGCTGGGACCGGCTGGGCTGGAAGTGCGCGCCCGGCGATATCTGGATGCGCCTGCGCGATCGTCGCGGGCCGCTGGTCGCGCTCGTCCTTGCCGCCGCCTACCTGCTGATCATGTTGTGGCCGGTGGTCCTGATCGCCAAATCATCGGGGCTCGCTGTCCCGGTAGACGACGGCCCGCTGCTCAAAGGCCTGTTGGCATTCAATCTCGCCAGCCTGATCTGGCGTCTGGTCATGCGCGCGCTGTTCACTGGCCGCGAGTATGGCCGGGCGGAAGCCTTGCGCGCCGTGTTCCGGTTTCCGGTGGGCAACGTCAT
The DNA here is from genome assembly GCF_012641315.1 of Novosphingobium sp. ERW19. Lineage (NCBI taxonomy): Bacteria > Pseudomonadati > Pseudomonadota > Alphaproteobacteria > Sphingomonadales > Sphingomonadaceae > Novosphingobium > Novosphingobium sp. ERW19. The sequence continues at coordinate 476,426 of NZ_JABAIC010000004.1, read as the reverse complement.
CGCCATGCTCGCCGCGCGTCGCGCCGTCACTGCCTACGTCCGGGTGCTGGCAGGCGGCGTCCTGCGTTGGGAGCACACGGTCCACCACGTCCACGTCGCCCAAGCCCCCAAGCTTGACGAGGAAGCGCAGCAGCGGCCTTTGCCGGTTGCGGCATGAGCGCAGGTCCTGCGGCGAGGCGGCGGGGCCAGCCCCTGCTTGCGCTCGCCCTCGTGCTTGTCGGCTGGATCACCGGACGCGCCCTGACACTGCAGGATTACCCCCGGAACGGACCGCCCGCTCCCCCGGCAAGCGTGCCGCCCTTGCGCCACCAGCCCTCGCTCGCCCGTCAGATAATCCCCTTGCCCCTTCGCCGCCCCCATCCGCACATCTCGAGCCTTGCCCCGCAGCGAACTTCCGCCCCACCGGCTGCCACATCAACACCATGGCCACCTATCCCAGCCCCTGCGCCTGTTCCATTTCTTCTGCCTCCACTGGCACCGTTGCCGCCCCGCAACGCCGCCCTGATCCCTCCCATCGCCTCCACCCCCAGCCAAAGCGCCGATCCGCAGGAGTTCTACGAGCCTCTCGTCGCCAAGGACGATCCGCGCTGGAGCGGCGAGAACTGGTTGCTGATGCGCGCGGGCAGCGGTTCGGCGGCGCAAGCCCCCGGTGCCGCGTCCTATGGTGCCAGCCAGGCGGGAGCCATCGTCCGCTACCGTTTCGGCAAGGGCGAGCCGCAGGATTCCTACGGCTATCTGCGCACCTCACTTGCCATAAACGCCCCCGGCAAGGACAAGGAAGTCGCGCTCGGCCTTGGCATCCGCCCGGTCCGCCGTCTCCCTGTCCGCGCCCTCGTCGAAGCCCGCTTGCAGGATACCAGCCGCTCGCCGATGCAAGTGCGCCCCGTCGCCACTCTCATCACCGAACTGCCGTGGCAGCGCCTGCCCCGCGGCTTCCGGCTCGAGGCTTACGGGCAGGCAGGGTACGCCGGGGGCAAGGCCGCCACCGCCTTCTTCGATGCGCAGGCGCTGCTCGATCATCCTGTCCGGGGCATCGTCTCGCGCAATGGCGATCTGCGCGCCGGGGTCGGCATGTGGTCAGGCGGGCAGGAAGGTGCAGTGCGGCTCGATGTGGGCCCCCGCGTCGCGTTCAGGCTCGAAGGTGGACGCCTGTTCGGACCGACCCGCGTCGCGCTCGACTGGCGCTTGCGCATCGCCGGAAACGCCCGGCCCGGCAGCGGTCCGACCATGACGGTTACCTCCGCTTTCTGAGCCACAGTTTTTTGGCCGCAAACCGGTTTCGCGGGGTTGCTGGCACGCACCGCCCGGCCTAGCGTTGACCCGGCAATGGACGTCTATCTCCCCATCGCGAACCTGTCGGTCAACGGGCTGGTCATCGTCGGCCTCGGCGCGCTGACCGGGCTGCTTTCGGGCATGTTCGGCGTCGGCGGCGGTTTTTTGACCACGCCACTGCTGATCTTCTACGGCGTCCCCCCCACCGTTGCCGCAGCCTCGGCTGCCAGCCAGGTAACCGGCGCCAGCGTTTCCGGCGCCTTTGCCCAGGCGCGGCGCGGCGGCATCGATTATCATATCGGCGCGGTGCTGGTGGCAGGCGGCGTGATCGGCACCGGGCTTGGCTCACTGTTGTTCCGCCTGCTGCAGGCGCTCGGCCAGATCGATACGGTCATCAACATCCTCTACGTGCTGATGCTTGGCGGCATCGGCGGGTTGATGGCGCACGAAAGCATCACCACCCTGCGCGCGCAAAAGACCGGCCAGCCGCTGGCTGCCCGCAAGCGCCGCCACCATCCTCTCGTCGCCAGCCTGCCACTGCGGTGGCGCTTCTACCGCTCCGGCCTCTATATCTCGCCATTGGCACCGCTGTTGCTGGGCGTCGCCACCGGCATTCTCACCATGCTCATGGGTATCGGCGGCGGCTTCATCCTCGTGCCGGCGATGCTGTACATCCTCGGCATGGGCGTGAACGTGGTGGTCGGCACCTCGCTGTTCCAGATCCTGTTCGTCACCATGGTCACCACGATGATGCACGCGCTGACCACGCGCGCGGTCGACATCGTGCTGGCCGGACTGCTGCTGGTCGGTTCGGTCACCGGTGCCCAGATCGGCACCCACTTTGCCCAGAAGGTAAAGCCCGAACAGCTCCGCCTCATCCTTGCGGTGATCGTCCTTGCGGTTGCTCTGCGCATGGCACTCGGGCTCGGCTATCGCCCGGACGAGATCTACACGGTGGTTCCGCTGTGAGGGGCCGCGTGCCGCCTCGCAGCGCCGCTCTTGCCGCATGCCTGCTCCTGCTGGGTGCGCGCGATCCGATCTTGGTGCCCGAAATCTCGCAGCACGAGATCCAGGTCCGCCAGGGCTTTACCGGGGCCGACCTGCTCCTGTTCGGCGCGATCCTCAGCCCCGAAGGCAGCCGCGCCGCGCAGGATTACGATATCGTCGTGGTGCTCGAAGGCCCGGTGCAGTCCATCGTCCTGCGCGAAAAGCAGAAGATCGCGGGCATGTGGATCAATGCCGATTCGCTCGAATTCCGCTCGGCACCCAGCTACTTCGCCGTCGCCTCCTCCCGCCCGATCGCGAAGATCGTGGATGACAAGACCGCGGCGATCTACGAGCTCGGTCTCAAGTGGCTGCAGCTTTCGCCGATTGGCGTGATCGAACCGCGCGAACAGCAGCGCTTCTCCGAGGGCCTGGTCGATCTGATGCGGCGGCAGGGCCTCTACCGTGAGGATCAGGGCAGCGTGAAGATCAGCGGGCAAGTGCTCTACCAGGCCCGGATCAGCCTGCCCTCCAGCGTCCAGACCGGCACCTATACCGCCGAAACCTTCGCCATTCGTGGGGGCAAAGTCGTGGCATCGGCGATCACCCGGATCGAGGTGAAGAAGGAAGGATTCGAACGCTTCGTCGCTGTCGCGGCCGATCGCAACGGATGGCTCTATGGCCTGTTTGCGGTCATTGTCTCGGTTGCCATGGGCTGGATCGCCGGCAGGCTCTTTGCCCGCAGCTGACACGGCTACTGCCTTTCGTTGGTTTAGCCGATCTTAACCCGAAACGGATAGTCTCAGGCCAACAGCCGACAATGGCCAGAGGGTTTTGTGCAGATGTCCGAAATGGGGATGCAGGGATTCATGGCGCCTGCCGCCAACCTGGAAGAGGCCGAATCGACATCGGCCATCTTTGCGGCACCCCAGCACGCTCTCGGGTCGGAAAACGCGCGCCAGCCTATCGGCTTCGTGCGCGACGTAGCCGGTTCCAGCTCGGCCATCGCCCTTGATCTCGCCCGCCTCGAGCAGTGCTCGTCTGATCTCGATCCCTCGGTCTCGCTGTCCGGCAAGGTCGGAAGCCAGATCAAGATCCGCGTCGGCAACTCCTGGCTGCTCGCCAGCGTGCGCACGCAGCGGCAGGATACCTCCGTCGATGGTGGCGTGGTCGCCCAGATCGACTTCCTCGGCGAAGGCGAGGAAGAGCGCCTGACCGGCAAGATCTACGGCTTCCGTCGCGGTGTTACCCGCTATCCTGTCCCTGGCGCACTGGTCTATCCCGCCACCAGCAACGACCTGCGCCAGATCTATGCCAGCGATGGCCGCACCAACATCTCGATCGGCACCGTGTTTCCCACGCGCGACATTCGCGCCGGCCTCTATGTCGATGCGCTGCTCGGCAAGCACTTTGCCCTGCTCGGCTCGACCGGCACCGGCAAGTCCACCGCCGCCGCACTGATCCTCCACCGCATCTGCGAGATGGCGCCCTCGGGCCACATCGTGATGATCGACCCGCACGGCGAATATTCCAGCGCATTCCGCGTCACCGGCCAGCTGCTCGACGTGTCGAACCTGCAGATGCCCTACTGGCTGATGAACTTCGAGGAACACTGCGAGATCCTCGTCACGTCCTCGGGCACCGATCGCCAGATTGACGAGGATATCCTCGCCAAGTGCCTGCTTGCCGCGCGCATGAAGAACCGCCTCGCCGAACAGATCGGCAAGATCACGGTCGATTCGCCGATTCCCTATCTGCTGTCGGACCTGATGATCATCCTGCAGAACGAGATGGGCCGCCTCGACAAGGGCACCAACTCGATTCCCTACATGCGTCTCAAGACCAAGATCGAGGAAATCCGCAGCGACCCGCGCTACCAGTTCATGTTCTCTGGCATGCTGGTGGGCGACACCATGGCCGAGTTCATCTCGAAGATCTTCCGCATGCCCGCCAATGGCAAGCCGATCTCGATCATCGACGTTTCGGGCGTTCCTTCCGAAATCACGTCCACCGTCGTCGCCGTGTTGAGCCGCCTCGTGTTCGACTACGCGATCTGGGCGCGCGACGAAGAGACACGGCCCGTGCTGCTGGTCTGCGAAGAGGCCCATCGCTACGTGCCGAGCGAGAAGAACTCGGACGGCTCTTCGGTCGGCCGCATCCTCTCGCGCATCGCCAAGGAAGGCCGCAAGTACGGCGTCTCGCTGGGCCTGATTACCCAGCGCCCGTCAGACCTTGCCGAAGGCGTGCTGTCGCAGTGCGGCACGATCATCGCCATGCGCCTCAACAACGAGCGTGACCAGGCCTTCGTCAAGGCGGCGATGCCCGAAGGCGCACGCGGTTTCGTCGATACCATCCCGGCGCTGCGCAATCGCGAATGCATCATCTCGGGCGAAGGCGTCTCTATCCCCATGCGCGTCTCGTTCGACGAGCTCGAGGCGATCAAGCGCCCTGCCTCGAATGACCCCTCGTTCTACGACCTGTGGAGCAAGACCGGCGGCGAAGACCGCGCGGTCGAACGCACGGTCCAGCGCTGGCGCGCACAAAGCCGCTGACGAGACCTCGGGTCGGAACCCTAGGCGGCGTGGACAAATTCCACAGCGCCACGGCTGGAGGCAAAAACCGCCAGTTCAAGGAGGCGAGGAAGCGCAATATCGGGAATATTGTGCGACGAGCCGACGCCGAAATGGCGGTTTTTGGTCCAGCCCCGCAGGGGTTGCCCTGTAAAAGGCCTTGGCAGTGTTGCTTGGCCTTGAAAGAGGCCCACTCTTCCTGCGCCCTCGCGCCTCGCCAAGGCCTTTTACAGGACAACCGTGGCGTTGTGGAATTTGTCCACGCCGCCTAGATGCTCGGTGCCATGCGTCCGGCAGGGTCCGCGTCGGCGTGGGTTTCCTCCTCGCACTCCTCGTCAGGCACGGCGCGAGCGCGATCTCGCCACTGTGGCTGGCGATAGGCGTAGACGGAAAGCGCCACTGCAACCGCTGAACTGACCGGGAATGCCAGCCACAGGGCGTCCGCGCCAAGGCTCGGGTAGAAGGCGTAATAGAAGCCCAGCCGCACAGGATACATGGCGATCGACAGGATGATCAGCGGGGTCCACACCACCCCGCCCGCACGCATCGTGCCGAACAGCACCATCGTGATCCCGAACAGGATATAGCTCCAGCTGGCCAGGAACTGGATATGGCGCGCCTCGTCCACCGCCGGGCTGGCCGCGCCAAGGAACAGTTCCAGCGCGGGTCGGTCGAACAGCAGGATCAGCGCACACAGCGCACCGGTAATCGTCAGGTTCAGCATGACGCCCGCCCGCGAGATGCGGTGGAGCCGCTCGTCGAGGCCCGCGCCGATTGCCTGCGCGGCCATCGCGCTGACCGCGGCGGAAATTGCCATCGCCGGCATCTGCAGGTAGGTCCACAGCTGCAGGGCGGCGCCATAGGCCGCGCTGACCAGCAGCCCCTCGCGATTGACCAACCCGATCACGATGATGCCTGCAGCCGAAATCACCAGCATCTGCGCGCCCATCGGCAGGCCCTTGGTCAGGATATAGCCCAGCTCGTCCCGGCGCGGCCACAGCCATTTCAGCTCCGGCCCCTTCAGCCGCAGCGGCAGGTCCTTGACGTAAACGTAGGCGACGATGCCCGCCATCGACACGAACGAGGCAATCGCCGTCGCCAGCGCGGCTCCGGCGATGCCCATGGCCGGGATCGGCCCGAAACCCCCGATCAGCAGCGGGTTGAGGCAGACGTCGAGCACCGACGACAGCACCATGAACTTCAGCGGCGTTGCCGCATCGCCTCCGCCGCGCAGGCCCATGCCCAGCATCACCGTGATCATCGAGGCCGGCATGGCGATGAAGATCACCCGCAGGTAAGTCAGCGCATAGGCATAAGTCTCACCCGGCGCGGCCATCGCCGTCAGCAGTTCGGGCGCGAAGACCCAGCCCAGCGTGCCCACCAGCAGCGAAAGCAGCACGCAGAAGCCCACCGCCGAGCCGAACGTCCGCCGCGCCGCCAGCACGTCGCGCGCGCCGAAAGCCTGCCCGATCTTGACCGTAGCCGCCATGCCGAAGCCGAACGCTGCGGCAAAGACAAGGAACATCACCACGTTGGCATTGGCCGTTGCCGCCAGCGCGCCCTCGCCCAGCATTCGCCCCACCCAGACCGAATTGATCGAGCCGTTGAGGGATTGCAGGATGTTGGATGCCAGCGTCGGTGCCGAGAACAGCACCAGCGTCTTGAGGATCGGCCCGCTCGTCAGGTCCCGACCGCGCCCCGGGGGTCCAGCCAACCGATCAGTCCTTCTTGAGCGCCGCAAGCGCAGCGAACGGACCGCTGGCAACGTCGCCGCCGAGATTGTGCTCGGCGCGCGCCCTGTCGGCATCCGGCCCTTCGGCAAACGGATCGATCGCCAGCGCCAGGCTCTGCGCCACGGCCTCGCCCAGATCGAAGCTGGTGCCCTCGAATTCGATCTCGTCGCAATCGTCGGCGGTGATCTCGATTTCCTCGTCGGGATCGTGGGCCGCGCCGGGGGGGACGAAGCGCAGCGCGATGGGTTCGCTGATCGTCACCGGGAAGTCCTCGCCCGAGATGGCGCAGGCCTGCATGATGGAGGCGTCGAGATGGCCCTTGGCCTCCACGGAGTTGCCCTCCTGCCGCAACGAGATGGTCGCTTGCATGGCTTTCACCTCCGAGAGTTGGAAACGCGCAGCAAGACGCTTGCGCTCCGCCTCGGTCGGCTCAAGCACGATGGGTTCATCGTTCACCTGTCGGATGTCAATGATGCGCGAAAACTCCGGATTCATGGTCATTTTCCGATCTCCGCATCGAGAACGCGGAATGCCGGCACGAGGTCCAGCCCGGCGGCGAAAGCGCGCACGCGCCGCGTCAGCAGCAGCGGATCGATGCCGTCGTGCAGGGTCACGTTGCGACTGATCGCCTCGGCCATCAGCGCCTCGTCCCGCGATGCCAGCGCCTCGCGATAGGCACCCAGGCGCCCGCCCAGCACGCTCATCAGCTGGCCGACCCGCTTGCCCACGATCACGTCGCCCACGCCACTTTCGCGCAGCTGGCCGTCCATGTCCTCAACGAACAGTTCGGTCAGCCGCACCGAAGGCTCGACGAGTTCCGCGTCGCGCTCCATGCGGATCAGCACGACCGACAGGATCAGCGTGATCATGTCGAATCGCCCGCCCACCGTGTCGGCCACGCCGCAATCCCGGTACCACTCCTTCTCGCGCGCGATCTCCACCGTGCGGTGCCACAAGGGCCGCGCCACGGCACGATCGTCCTGCTTGCGTCCGAACAGCTTGGTAAGAAGCGACATCTCGGCATTCCTTGGCGTTCCGCCCGTTCAGGGGCGATTAAATCTCGGCCGTCCAGCAGGCTGCTTGCGGGCGGCATTGCGGTATTCCAGATTGGACCCTAAGGGTCGCCCAATTGGTCTCGGCGATATAGGCTGTGCATTCCCGATGCAAACGGGCATGACGGCGATAAGTGAAGAGCGGAGTTTGCGAATGCGGAACATGCGGCTGATGGTGCAGGGTGCGGCGGTGCTCGCCCTCGGCGTAGCCGCGTCCGGCTGCGCCAGCATCAAGGACCATCGCGGCTATATCATCGACGAAGCGCTGGTCGCTTCGGTCCAGCCCGGCGTCGACAACAAGCTCTCCGTCGAACGCACGCTGGGCCGCCCGACCTTCACCAGCCAGTTTGGCCGCCAGACCTGGTACTACGTTGCCCAGAACACCCGGCAGCGCCCGTTCACCCGTCCGCAAACCTCGGACCAGAGCGTCATCGTCGTCGATTTCGACGCGCGCGGCAATGTCAGCACGCTGGCCCGCCAGGGCATGGAGAAGGTCGTCCGCCTTTCGCCTGAAAGCGACAAGACGCCGACCCTCGGGCGTGACCGCAGCTTCTTCCAGGACCTGTTCGGCAACATCGGCGCGGTTGGCGCCATCCCCGGCGGCGCGGGCGGCGGTGCGCCCACCGGCACCGGTCCCAACGGCAGCTGAGGCTCCGGCGCTTGAATTCGCCGCCGCGCTCCTCATATCGCGGCGATGGACGACAGCAGGGCGAGCCACGGCCTTATCCAGTGGCACGGCACCACCATCATCGGGGTGAAGAAGAACGGCCGCACCGTCATTGCGGGTGACGGTCAGGTTTCCATGGGCAACACGGTGATGAAGCCGAACGCCCGCAAGGTCCGCCGGATCGGGGACGGCAAGGTCATCGCTGGTTTTGCAGGCGCCACTGCCGACGCCTTCACCCTGTTCGAACGGCTCGAGCGCAAGCTCGAACAGCATCGCGGACAGCTCATGCGCGCCGCGGTTGAGCTCGCCAAGGACTGGCGGACCGACAAGTACCTGCGCAATCTCGAAGCGCTGATGATCGTCGCCGATGCCGAGACCATGCTGATCCTCACCGGCAATGGCGACGTGCTCGAACCCGAAGCGGGAATTGCCGCGATCGGCTCGGGCGGCAACTATGCCCTCGCCGCCGCGCGCGCCCTGACCGACTACGAAGACGATGCCGAAAAGATCGCCCGCCGCGCCATGCAGGTGGCCGCCGAAGTCTGCGTCTTCACCAACGACCGCGTGACGGTCGAGGAAATCTGATGCTCGATTCCCTTACCCCCAAAGCCATTGTCCGCGCGCTGGACGAACACATCGTCGGCCAGACCGATGCCAAGAAGGCTGTCGCCGTGGCCCTGCGCAATCGCTGGCGCCGCCAGCGCCTGTCGGCAGACCTGCGCGACGAGGTTTCGCCGAAGAACATCCTGATGATCGGGCCGACGGGCTGCGGCAAGACCGAGATCAGCCGCCGCCTCGCCAAGCTGGCCGATGCCCCGTTCGTGAAGGTCGAGGCGACCAAGTTCACCGAGGTCGGCTATGTCGGCCGCGACGTGGAACAGATTGCCCGCGATCTGGTCGAAGAGGCGATCCGGCTCGAGAAGGAACGCCGCCGCGAGGCCGTGCGCGATGCCGCGAGCAAGGCGGCAATGGACCGCCTGCTCAAGGCGCTGGTCGGCGATGGCGCCAGCGAAGCCACGCGCGAAAGCTTCAAGGCAAGGCTGGCCGATGGCTCGATGAACGACGTCGAAGTCGAGATCGAGGTCGAGGACGCACCATCCGCGCCGATGGAGATTCCCGGAATGCCCGGCGGCATCGGCATGATCAACCTGTCGGACATGATGGGCAAGGCGTTCGGCAAGCAGAACCTCAAGCGCCGCAAGATGCGCGTGGCCGATGCCTGGGACAAGCTGGTCGATGAAGAAGCCGAAAAGCGCATGGACCAGGACGACGTCGCGCGCGAGGCGATCCGCAATGCCGAAACCAACGGCATCGTCTTCCTCGACGAGATCGACAAGATCGCGGTTTCGGACGTGCGCGGCGGTTCGGTCAGCCGCGAGGGCGTCCAGCGCGACCTGCTGCCGCTGATCGAGGGCACGACGGTTGCCACCAAGTATGGCCCGATGAAGACGGACCACGTGCTGTTCATTGCCTCGGGCGCGTTCCACGTGGCCAAGCCCAGCGACATGCTGCCCGAACTGCAGGGCCGCCTGCCGATTCGTGTAGAGCTCAAGGCACTGTCCGAGGACGATTTCGTGCGCATTCTTTCGGAAACGCGCGCCAATCTCGTCGAACAGTACCGCGCGCTGATCGCCACGGAGAACGTCACGCTCGATTTCACGCCCGAGTCCATCCGCGCCATTGCCCGCACCGCGGCGCAGGTGAACGAAAGCGTCGAGAACATCGGCGCCCGCCGCCTGCAGACGGTGATGGAAAAGCTGCTTGAGGAGGTAAGCTTCGATGCCGAAGACCGCACCGGCGAGACGGTGACGGTGGACGAGGCCTACGTCGCCGAAAAGCTCGCAAACCTTGCCGGCAATGCGGACCTTTCGAAGTACATCCTGTGACCGTCGGACAGTGAACGTGCGGCTCGTCCCGGCTACGCAGACGCATTTCGCGCTTCTGCTTGACGGGCAGCCGCCAGAGCCGGAGGTTGCCTTGCCGGACACGCCGGTGGCCGAACCGGAAGTGCTCGCGATGCTGGCTGGGCTGGCCGAGGCTGTCAGCGCGCTGTTCACACCCTCGGCGTGGCTGATCGTGGCAGGTGACGAACTCGTCGGCCTGATGTCCGTCACGTCCGTGCTCGACGAGGGACGGCTGCAGATCGGTTACGGCGTGGCGCCGGGCTCGCAAGGGCGCGGCCACGCTTCGGCAGCAGTGGCGGCCTTGGTCGGTTGGGCGCAATCGGACGATCGCGTCAAAGCGCTTTACGCAGAAACGCGCACTGACAACATCGCCTCGCAGCGCGTGCTGGAGCGGGGCGGCTTTGTAAGGACCGGCGAGCGGCTTGACGAGGAGGACGGCGCGCTGTTCTGTTGGCAGGTAGATTGCTGAGGACCCGCATGTACAACACGCCCGAAGACCGCCCCGTATACCGCCTGCTCACCGGCAAGGACGACCGCGCCTTTTGCGAGCGTGTGTCCGAGGCCTTGGCGCAAGGGTGGCGGCTCTATGGCTCGCCGTCGATGACCTATGACGGCGGCATGGACTGCATCAAGGTGGCGCAGGCCGTGGTGTGGCACGAGGCAGACGTGCTCAAGTAAGGCTCCGCTCACGCAGCAACGGCCGGGGTTATGCCCGACCGCTGCCCGTAAGACGATGGATTACCGATCAATACGTTGCCGGCGGATCGCTCGCCGGAAAGCTCTCGTCCGAGGCCTGGTCGACCTTGTCCCAGCGCTTGGGGTCCGATCGCATGCCCTCGGTCCCGGCACTGCGCACTTTGGCGAAATTCCCGCCAGCATCTTCGCCCTGCGCGAAAGCGGCCGGTGCCTGTTCGTCGCGGTTCTTTTGCGCCACGCGCCAGATCGCATATCCCGCCGCTCCTGCGACGGCCCATTGCAGCAGGCTCATTACTCGTCTCCTGATTGGCGGAAGGCTCGCGGCCTTCCTTCTCAATCAGGCAAACGCGCCAAGCCCGGAAAGGTTCAGGCCCGAATAGCTCAGGGCACCTGAACCGGGCGCGGAGTATTGGTCGGACGCGGGCGCGCGCCTGCCGCTGCCGGGTCGTTGCCATCGCGGCGGCCGGTGGCGCGGTTGAGGAAATCATCGTTCGCTGCCTGCGGCACCTCCGGCGGCACCCCCTCGGGCGGTGCATTGGGGTCAATCGCACCCTCGTCGCCACGCCGGCGCGAGGGATCGACCAGGTTGCCCTGCTCGTCGACATAGAAGTAGTCGTCGGGATTGCCCTGCATCGCCTCGTCATCGGGTTCGAGCTGCCATTCCGGCAGCTTGAGCTCGGTGTCGAACTGTTCGACCGGGCGCTTGCGCGTCGCGACCTTCATGTAGGCGGCGAAGGCCCGCGCCGGTGCGGCGCCGCCCTGCAGGCCGGGCACGGCCTTGGCATCATCGCGGCCCATCCACACCCCGGTGGTGATCCCGCTCGAAAAGCCGAGGAACCAGCCGTCCTTGTTCGACGAGGTCGTGCCGGTCTTGCCGGCAACCGGCCTGCCGATCTGCGCAGCGCGGCCCGTGCCGATGTTGACTGCGGTCTGCATCAGGTCGGTCATCGCGGCAGCGACATAGGGCGGGACGAGCTGCTGCGCGGTTTCCGTGCGGTGGGTGTAGAGCACTTCGCCGTCGGTCGTCGTCACCTTGCGGATGCCGTAGGGCGTTACCGACATGCCCTTGGCCTGAACCGAGGCGAACGCGCGCACCATGTCGATCACGCGCGCTTCGGACGATCCCAGGACCATCGAAGGCAGGGTGTTGATCGGCGTGGTGATGCCAAAGCGGCGCGCCATGTTGGCCACGGTGCCGAAGCCCACTTCATTGCCAAGCTGCGCCGCAACCGTGTTCTTGGAATAGGCAAAGGCGGTGCGGAGGTCGATCTCGCCGGCATAGCGGTTGCCATCGTTGCGCGGCGTCCAGCCATCGATCGTCACCGGCTCGTCGACCACGCGGTCATCCGGCGTGTAACCGGCCTCGAGTGCCGAAAGGTAGACGAACAGCTTCCACGCCGAACCGGGCTGGCGCACCGCATTGACCGCACGGTTGTAGTTCGAGCTCACATAGTCCGTGCCGCCGACCATGGCGAGGACCGCGCCGTCGCGATCAAGCGAGACCAGTGCGCCCTGTGCGCCCTTCGGTGCAAATCCCGCCACGGCACTGGTCGCCGCCTTCTGCGCGATCGGATCGAGCGTGGTCCACACTTCGATCGGCTTGTCGTTCTCGGGCAGGATCAGGTCGAGCTGCGGCAGCGCCCAGTCGGTGAAATAGCGCGCGGAGTTCTGGCCTGCGCTGTCCGAGACCATCTTCACGGCCTTGAGGTCCACGCTCTGCGCTTCCTGCGCGGTCAGCACGCCCGCGCTCTGCATCGTCTGCAGAACCACGCCGGCGCGGCCCACGGCGGCATCGGCATCGGCCGTGGGCGAATAGCGTGACGGGGCCTTGACCAGTCCGGCAATGATCGCCGCCTCGGGCAGCGTGATTTCCTCGCCCGAATGGCCGAAGAATTTCCGGGCCGCGCTGTCAATGCCATAGGCACCGCCGCCGAAGTAGACCTTGTTGAGGTAGAGCTCGAGGATCTGGTCCTTCGAGAACTTCTGTTCGAGCGCCAGCGCCAGCACCCATTCGCGCGCCTTGCGGCCGAAGGTCTTGGTGTTGTTGAGGAAGATGTTGCGGGCAAGCTGCTGCGTGATCGTCGATCCGCCCTGCCGCCACGTGCCGCTTTCCACGCGCACCATCAGCGAGCGGACGATGCCGATCGGGTCCACGCCCCAATGGCTGCGATAGCGCCGGTCCTCGACCGAGATCATCGCATCCTTCATGTCCTGCGGGATGCGCTCGTAGGGGATCCATTTGCCGTAGCTCGGCCCCAGGGTCACGATCTCGGACCCGTCGGCGGCACGCACCACGATCATCTGGCCGGTCTGGCTCGATTTCAGTTCGCCATAGCCGGGCAGCGAGCGCACCGTGACGGCAACCGCCACCACCAGCCCGATCGTGCCGAGCAGCGCAAATCCGGCACCCCACGCAAGAAGCCGCCGGGCCCATCGGCCCAGCATCGATCTGCTCTTGGGTTGCGGCTCCGACCTGCCGCCCTCGGGGCGGCGGGGAATGTCCCGTCTGGCCATCAGTCTTGTACCGCTTCCCTCATTCTCGGCCTCGTTCCGGCATCGGCGCAGGCCGTCCACGCAAATCTGCAGCCCTTTGCATAGGGCAGTTGTAACGCAGGGTTAACCGCAAAATCGGCGAACGGCCAATGCCGTCGGTTCAACTCAGTCCTTCGGGGTGAAGTCGAGCGAGGCGCTGTTCATGCAATAGCGCAAGCCGGTGGGGTTCGGACCATCGGGAAACACGTGGCCAAGGTGCCCGTCGCAGCGGGCGCAGCGCACCTCGGTGCGGACCATGCCGTGCGAGCGATCGACGATCTCCTCGACCGCCTCGGCTTCGACCGGGGCATAGAAGCTCGGCCAGCCCGAACCGCTGTCGTACTTGGTGTCGGACGTGAACAGCGGCGCGCCGCAGCCGGCACAATGGTACTCGCCGGGTGCCTTGTTCTTCTCGTAAGCCCCGGTGAACGCACGCTCGGTGCCGCCCTGGCGCAGGATCTGGTACTGCTCGGGCGAAAGACGCTCGCGCCATTCGGCGTCGGTCAGGTTCATCTTGTCAGGCATCGGGGATCTCCTTTGCCGCCAATATGGGAAGCCCCGCCGCCCGGCTCAATAGTGCGATTTTTCCTGCGGCTTGGCGAATTCATAGCAGCGCGCGATGTCGTACTTGTCGACCCCGCCCTTGCCGTCTGCCGCCTCGGCCGTCATCGCCTCGCGCGCTTCGGCCAGCGTGCGGTCTGCATCGTCGCCACTGCCACCGGCGGCGATGATCGCCTCGCGCTCGCGCGATGAAAGCACGGATTCCAGCGTCTTGAGGTCCTGCGCCGAAGTGCTCATCCCTTCGCGGGCATGGACCTCACTGTAGGCGAGGCCGAGGATCGCGGCGCATTGCTTCAGCGTCGGCGCGACCAGCGGCGGCACGGTGGCGTCAAGCCGGGCAAGGCAAGGCTTCGCGAGCGCCGACAGCGCCTTGTCGGGATCGGGCGCAGTCTGCAGCGCCTGAACCTGCACGGCGATCAGGTCGCGCACCTGCTCACGGGTCAGGGCACCTTCCTTCATTGCGCGTTCGCCCGTGTCAGCGAAGAAGGTCTTGCCGCGCAACGCCAGCGGCGGCCAGCCTTCCAGCGCATCCCCCCCCGATTGTTCGAGTGCAACAATGGCAAAGGCAGCCGCACAGCGCAGATCGTCGCGGCCTTGGGCGGTGAGCTGCGGCGCGGCCAAGGCCTGTGCCCCGGCCTGTGCCGGCACAAATCCAACTGTCAGGGGCAGAAGGGCAACTCTGGCGAGCAGGGCGGTAACTCTGAGGGGCAAAGGCATGGCAGGAGCATAGCGAAAAAAGGGGCCGCGAACAGACGTGCTGTTCACGGCCCATGTGACCTTCACGGTCAGGGATTGCGCACTCGGCAGGGTATCGAGAGGGAGTGCGCGCTGGAGACTGGTACTGGACTTATCCGGCCGCGGCCTCGTTGCAGCGGGCGAGGTCCTCGGCCGCCAAGTCACCCTGCGGGGTGGCGAAGCGGGCGACGGGGCCGACCTTCTGGGCGAGGCGGGCGCAGACGATCACCGGGCGCGAGGTGTCGCGCGGGGCGGAGCATTCGGCGCCTTCGCACTTCCACAGCACGCCCTTCTGGATGACCTTCTGCATGCCGTCCATCGGACGGGTCAGCGTGGCCGAATAGAACGCGCCGCCGGTGTTGGCGCGGGCCGTGTTGGCGGTGACCGCAAAGCTGAAGGTGGTGCCGACCAGTGCAAGGACTGCCGGGAGGAGCTGGCGCATGGCGCTGCTGGAATTTGCTGAGATCATCGTTCTTCCCCTGAATTACCTTGTTAAGGGCGTCGGAAATTGCGGGGTTCTGGAGAGGATGCTATTTCCGTTGCGAATCGCTACCTATCAATATAGGTTTCAGGTTGCAACTAGAAACTTAAACAGGTGCCGCAGATGGGTTATGCAGAAGACGATATGGACAAACTGCGCGAACCCTTGGGTGAAATTGCCCAGTGCGGCCTTCCCCTTGCCCTCGAAGCGATGGGGGAACGCTGGTCGTTCATGATCCTGCGCGCCGCCTTCAACGGGGTGCGCCACTTCGAGGATTTCCTCGAAGCGCTGGGCATCGCCCGGAACATCCTGTCGAACCGCCTGTCAAGGCTGGTCGAGGCCGGCATACTCAAGCGCGAACACTGCGCCGATGATCGCCGTCGCATCGAATACCGCCTGACGCCGAAGGGTCTGGACCTCCTCCCCGCAATGCTGGCCCTGCGCCAGTGGGGCGAGAAGTGGGAACTTGGCGTGCCCGCCAATCCGGTCCTGTGCGACAATCGCGACGGCAGGCCGATTGCGGCAATCGGCATTCTTTCGCACGATGGCCGCAAGCTCACTCCTGACGACCTGACCTGGCGCGATCGGGGCGAGATCGAAGCCGAGCCAAAGCCTGCCGCATTTCGCGAGGTTGGCTGAAGGGTCTTCAGAAAAGAGGGACTTCAGGAAAAAGGGCCAAGAGAAAAAAGGCCAAGAGAAAAAAGGACCGCCGGACTAGCGACGGTCCCTTGAGTTTGACCCGGTGGGGGACTGGATCCGCCGGGTTTGCAAGCTGCCGGGATCAGCGGACAGCAAGATCAGTCTTGGAATTCTTGGCGGCCAGCGCAGTGGCCTTCACTTCGGCCTTGGCGCGGCGGGCATCGGCCATCGATCGGGCAAAACAATCGCGTGCCGCTTCCCATTCGCTGGTCGGCAGGTCCGCCTTGTTCAGGCCACAGATGTCCTTGGCGGCATGACGAAGGCGGGCGTTGAGCTGGGCCTCGCCCTGCTTGGTGGTAAGATCGAGATCGGAGTAGCCAACGAGGCGCGTGCCGGCGAAGGCAGGCTGGCTGGCGGAAAGGGCGAGGCCGAGGAGGCCGGCGGAGAACAGGGTCTTGGCAAACATGGCAACTTCCTTCGACACGGGTGCCGGCTGGGGACCGGCCTTGGGGGGGCGTTTCAGCGGCTGGTCCGGCTCTTCCGGTGCACCGCATGCATTTTCGCTACGCCCGGTCGTCGATGAAATCTTGCGCGTCTCGACCAGCTTTCCGTTACGAACGACAAGTGTTTAGCCCGTCCGACGAAACGCAATGTCCACTCCACGAACTGCAGGTGTGACAATCCTGCGGCGATTCCCTAAAGGTCTCGTCCAGTCCATGGCGATTCTGATCACTTTCCTTCTGGGCATCGGCAACTTCGCGCTGCACCGCGCCATGCTGGATAGCGGGCACCCCCTGCTGGCCCGGCTGCCGTGGATGGTTCACGCCCTTGGCGGCCGCTTCACGCTGATGCTGGAATTCCTGCTGCTGCTGGGGGCGCTGCTGTTTGCCTCCGAAGGCGTGGTCAGCGGCCCGATCGCCTACGTCATCTATTCCATGCTCAACAGCTTCTCGGCCTGGCTGATCCTGACAGACCGCGTTTAGAGCAGCCGCTGCGGAACCGCCGCGCCTGCTACCGGTTCTGCCGGTGATGACGCTCTCTCCTCTCTGGCTCGTGACGAACGCCGCAAGCGGCAGCAACAGCGATGCAGCGGTCGACGATCTCGTCGCCTCGCTCTCGGCCGCCGGGTGCGCGCCGACGCGGGTCATCCGCTTTCCCGACGAGGACCTGCCGACGCGCGCGCAGCTTGAAGCAGAGGGGATCGCGACGCTTGCCGTCTTCACCGGCGACGGCACGATCAATGCCTCCGCTTCCGCGCTCGAAGGCTGGGGCGGTGGCTTGCTCGTCCTTCCCGGCGGCACGCAGAACCTCCTGTCGAAGTCTCTCCACGGCGACGTTCCGGCAGAGGAAGTGACCGGCAAGCTCGGCACGGCGCGACGCGTGCGGCGACAGGCGCTGCGCACTTCGCAAGGCGTCGCCCTGATCGAACTGCTGGCCGGCCCCGGCGCGATGTGGGCCGACGTGCGCGAAAGCGTGCGCGATCTCGACCTGCCCACCATTGCCGAGACTTTCACAACGGCCCTGCGCGAAACCCGCGAAGGACCGGGCGTTCGCCTCGCCGCACCCGCAACCGCCGCGCGGCCCGAAGGCTACCGCGCCGTGCGCATGGCCCCGCTCGAAGGGGACAGCATGGAAGTGGACGGATACGACTTTTCCGACTGGGGCGAGTTCGCCGCGCAAGGCTTTGCCATGCTGGTGAAGCGCGATTTCCGGCAGGGCCCGCATGACGAACTCGGCCAATGTTCGTTGGCAACGCTGGAAAGCGACGGCCCGATCGCCATGATGATCGACGGCGAACGGCGCAAAGGCAGCATGCGCGAAGAGGTTGCCTGCGAGGAATTCGCGCTCGACTTCCTCTCGACTATCACGCCTGGCAACACACCCGGCGCTTGACCGCAGCGGGCCCAGCGACGATCACCCCAGCGCCATGACCCGCCTGTTTCACATCAGCGATATCCATTTCGGCCTCGAAGACCGGCGCGCCCTCGATTGGGTGGCGCAATGCATCGCGCGCGAGAAGCCCGATGCCGTGGCGATCACCGGCGATCTGACGATGCGGGCCCGGCACCGCGAATTCACCGCCGCCTGCCACTGGATCAAGGCTTTGGACGTGCCGGTCACGGTCGAAGTGGGCAACCACGACCTGCCCTACTTCAACCTGATCGAACGCTTCGTCGATCCCTACCGCCGCTTCCGCTCGATCGAAGGCGTGCTGGAGCGGGAGCTGCCCATCCCCGGCGCGAAGATCGTGCCGCTGAAGACAACCGCACGCGCGCAGCTCCGCCTGAACTGGTCGAAAGGCACGGTCGGCAAGGCCGCGCTGGCACAGACCCTTGCCGCGATCGACGCCCTGCCAGCGGGCACCCGCGCCATCGTTGCCTGCCATCACCCGCTGGTCGAGGCGGGCACGCGTGGCAAGGCGCTGACCCGCGGCGGCAACCATGCGCTGGCCGAACTGGCCCGGCGCAACGTGCTCGCCGTGCTGTCAGGCCACGTCCACGATGCGTTTGACCTGATCCACCCCACCGCCAACGGGCCGGTGCGGATGATCGGCGCGGGCACGCTCAGCCAGCGCGTCCGCTCCACCCCACCCAGCTTCAACGAACTGACGCTGGATGGCGACAATATCACTGTCCGCGTGCGCAACCTCGAACACGTGCCCACCCGCGACATGCTGATCGACGACGTGCCCGAAAATGCGCTCCCGCCCCGGACCCAGGGCGAACCGGTGGCGCCGGTCGCCGCCATACCGGCGAACGATCCGCCGGTTCATTGAACGAACACTTCTCAGGCACTGTCCTGAGTAAACGCTCGTATGCACTTTTGGGCATTGTTTGGCGATCGGCCGCTAGATGCGGTCAGGTCAGGGATTGTCGCATCCGTTCTTGTCGCGCTGCTGATCCCTTCAGGCGGGAGTCGGTGTCGCAATGCTTGAGTGGTTTGAACAAAAGGCGCCGATCCGCCTGAAATTTCGCGCCCTGCTGGTCGCATATACCCTGCTGTCGGTTGTCGGACTGACCGGCACTGCGCTCGCCGCCTTCGACATGGCGCCGGTCTGGGCGTGCCTCGGCCTGGGCCTGGCATCACTAGTGGCGATCATGGTGACGACGGAGATCGCACGGGAGCGCATATGCGCCCCCTATGTGAACACCGTCGTGCGCATGGAAGCCCTGGCCGCAGGCGATACCGAAAGCGAGATCTGGTACACCAATTACCGCGACTGCGTGGGACGGATGACCAAGGCCATGGCCACCTTCAGCGAGAACGCCATAGAGATCCGCAAGGCCCGGGCGGCACAGGAAATTGTCGTCAGAACGCTCAAGTCATCGCTGAGCGAGCTGGCCGACAACCGCCTTGACTGCCAGATTCGTGACCCGCTTCCGGGGGGCTACGACGACTTGCGCAGCGATTTCAATCGGGCTGTGGACGCACTGGGCAAGGCCATCAGCAGCGTTCATCAAGCCGCCCTCAGCGTGATGAGCGGCTCGGATGAGATCAACGCGGCATCGAACGACCTCGCCCGTCGCAACGAACAGCAAGCGGCCAGCATCGAGCAGACATCGGCATCGCTCAACCTGGTCACTCAGGGCGTGAACGCCATGGCGCAGTCGGCCCACGAAGCGCGGGACGCGATCGCGCAGGCGCAGGGCGAGGCGATCGAAGCCGGAAGCGTCGTCGATAAGGCCGTCGAAGCGATGTCGGCCATCGCGGTTTCCGCAGACCAGATCGCCCAGATCGTCGGCCTGATCGATGGCATCGCCTTCCAGACCAACTTGCTGGCGCTCAACGCCGGCGTCGAGGCGGCCCGCGCGGGCGATGCCGGCAAAGGCTTTGCCGTGGTCGCCACGGAAGTCCGTGCATTGGCGCAACGGTCGGCCGATGCGGCGCAGGAGATCCGCGCGCTGATCTCGAAATCCGGCGAACAGGTGACTTCGGGCGTGAGCCTTGTCAGCCAGACCGGATCGGTTCTGGTCGGCATCGTCAATCGCGTGAGCGAGATCAACGACCTGGTCTCGCAGATCGCGGCCACGGCCCGCGAGCAGGCGAACAGTCTGGACACCGTGAACCAGACCGTCGCAGACGTCGACCGGGTGACGCAGCAGAATGCGGCGATGGTCGAAGAGTCGACGGCTGCGGCCCGTTCGCTGTCGCGCGAGGCTGCCGAGCTGACCGAGGTGGTGCAGCGGTTCGCCGGGGGGCAGGACAATGTCGCCGCGATCCGCCCCGCAGCGCCGGCCCCCTCGTTGCACGCCGCCCCGCTTGCGGCATCCCCCTACCGCAGTACCGGCAATGCTGCCCTGAAACTTGAACCGGAGAACGACTGGTCGGAATTCTGACGACCTGTCGGCTGCAAGTTCAGGGGACAGCCCTGATCTGCAGCGCAGTCCCCTTTTCGATCACGTCGATCAGCCGGTCGATGTTAGGATGCGCGCCGGGGCGAGCCCGGGCGTCGGGCGTGTGTTCGGCGAAGACCTCAAGGGCATGGGCAGATGCCGCAGCATCGAGCTTGCCGAAGCAGAGCTGCAGGTAGTTGTAGACCTTGAGCGAGCCTTGCTTGCCTGCTTCGTTGGGAATCGTCGCCACGACCGTGCCCGCCGCGTCGATCAGATCGAGGCGCGCGATGCCGTCGATGGCGGGCAGCAGGGCGAGGTTGTCCTTGAACGAGGCGGTCGGTGTAATCGGCGTCATTGCCAAGGTCATTGCTGGCCCACTCCCATGTTGTCGATAAGGCGCGCCGCGCCGATGCGGGCGGCAACGAGCAGGCGGGCGCTTTGCCCGGCATAGCTGTCGATCGCCTCGAGCGTCGCCGCATCGCGCAAGTCTGCGTAGTCGATTGACGTGAACCCGGCGGCGAGCACTTCAGCGTTCAGCCCGGCGAGCGCCTGCGGCACCGGCGCGCCGCCCTCGATCGCCGCGATGGCGCGGCGCATGGCAGCAGATAGCCCTGCGGCCTGTTCACGCTCCTGTTCGGTCAGGTACTGGTTGCGGCTGCTCAGGGCGAGGCCGCTTGGCTCGCGCACGGTTTCGACGCCGATGATGTTCGAGACGTGGGGCTGGGTCAGATCGAGGTCGCGCGCCATGCGGCGGATGATCGCCAGCTGCTGCCAGTCCTTTTCCCCGAACAGCGCAAAGTCCGGGCGGACCTGGTTGAACAGCTTGCACACCACGGTGGCGACGCCATCGAAATGGCCGGGCCGCGCGGCGCCGCAGGCAACCTCGCTCACGCCCGAAACCGAGATGTTGGTGGCATAGCCTTGCGGGTACATCTGATCGACCGTGGGCGCCCACAGCACGGCGACGCCTTCGGCTTCGAGCAGCGCGGCATCGGCGGCGAGCCGGCGCGGGTAGGCATCGAGGTCCTCGTTCGGGCCGAACTGGCGCGGATTGACGAAAATCGAGGCAACGACGTGGCTTGCGCGTGCCTTGGCTTCGCGCACCAGGGTGAGATGGCCTTCGTGCAACGCGCCCATGGTAGGGACGAACGCCACGGTTTTTCCCCCGATTTTGAGCGCGTCGACCGCATTGCGCAGGTCTTCCAGCCGGTTGATCGTTTGCACCTTGGCAGCCACTCCACTAAGTCAGATGGCACGGGCGATACGGGCGGCGGACGCCTCTCGCAAGCCCGTGCAGCGTATCAACCACGTGAGTTACCAGCCTTGTCCAGCGCCTCGTCCCTTGGCCCGCATCGCATCGTCTTCGCCAACGAAAAGGGCGGCACCGGCAAGTCGACAACTGCGGTCCACGTCGCCGTGGCCCTCGCCTACCAGGGCGCGCGCGTGGCGACGATCGACCTCGATGCCCGCCAGCGCACGATGCACCGCTATTTCGAGAACCGCGCCGAAACGATGCGCCGGCGCGAGATCACGCTGCCGACCGCGACTTTCGAGGTCTATGGCGGGGACAGCATCGAGGAGCTCGACGCGCTGACCGAGCGGCTTTCGCAAACCCACGACTTCATCATCTTCGACACCCCCGGCCGCGACGATGTGCTGGCCCGCCACGTGGCGACGCGCGCGGATTCGCTGGTCACCCCGCTCAACGACAGCTTCGTCGACTTCGATCTGATCGGCCAGGTGGACGCAGAAACCTTCAAGGTGCGCCGCCTGTCGTTCTATGCCGAACTGATCTGGGAAGCGCGCAAGAAGCGGGCGATGGCCACGATCAAGGATGCGCGCCGGGAAATGGACTGGGTCGTGGTGCGCAACCGCACCGGCTATACCGAAGCGCGCAACCAGCGCCGTATCGACCAGGCGCTGACCGAACTGTCCAAGCGCGTCGGCTTCCGCGTGGCCAGCGGCCTTTCGGAGCGCGTGATCTATCGCGAACTGTTCCCGAGCGGACTGACCCTGCTCGACAAGGGCCATCTTGGCGAGCTGGGCACCAGCCACCTCGTCGCGCGGCAGGAACTGCGCACGCTGGTTTCGGGCCTCAACCTGCCGATGCCGGGCAAGGCCGCACCTGAGACCAAGCTGGAAAGCGCTGCCTGATGATCAAGCTGCTCACGCTTGCGATCCTGGCCAGCCTTGCGTGCAAGCTGC
This sequence comes from Novosphingobium sp. ERW19, assembly GCF_012641315.1. Taxonomy (NCBI): domain Bacteria; kingdom Pseudomonadati; phylum Pseudomonadota; class Alphaproteobacteria; order Sphingomonadales; family Sphingomonadaceae; genus Novosphingobium; species Novosphingobium sp. ERW19. The sequence continues at coordinate 454,061 of NZ_JABAIC010000004.1, read as the reverse complement.
TGGCAGGGCGCTGGCCGTGGGAGCTTCTGCAAGGAGACCCGCGCGCCGCCAACGAGGCGCGGGCGCGCAACCTTCTCGGCATCGGGCCGCAGGCGGGTTATGACGAAGTGATCGAGGCGCACCGGCGGCTGCTCCAGAAGGTCCACCCCGATCGCGGCGGCAGCAACGAAGCCGTGCATGAAGCCAATGCCGCGCGCGATCTGCTGCTGGCGCGGCTGGCCGACCGGCGCGGGACCTGATCGGGTCGGCGAGGCCAGCAACGGGATGACGGCGCACCGCTTCCACCCTTCGATCCTGCGCGAATACGATATTCGCGGCGTCTTTGGCGAAACCTTGAGCGCGGACGACGCCCGCGCCGTCGGCCGCAGCTTTGGCTCGGTGGTGCGATCGCGCGGCGGCAGCCGGGTGGCGGTGGGCTGCGACGGGCGCATCAGCACGCCGGTGCTGGAACATGCGCTGGTCGAAGGGCTGACTGCAAGCGGCGTTGACGTGGTCCGGATCGGGCTGGGACCGAGCCCGATGCTCTATTTCGCGGCAACGCCCGGTTCGGGCGGGTTAGCCCCAGAGGTGCAGGGCGGCGTTCAGGTAACCGGCAGCCACAATCCCGCCAATCACAATGGCTTCAAGATGGTACTTGAAGGGGCGGCGTTCTTCGGCAGCGACATAGTCGATCTCAGGCGGATCGCCGAGGAAGGCGCGTGGACTTCCGGAAACGGACGCATCGAGGACGCCGACGTTTCCGCCGCTTACGTCGATTGCCTGATCGGCGCGCTGGATGGCATCGGCCTGGATGTGCTGCATGGCCTCGCCATTGGCTGGGACGCGGGCAACGGCGCTGCCGGCCCCCTGATCGAGGCGTTGACCGCCCGACTGCCCGGACGGCATGTCCTTCTTCATACGAGCGTGGACGGCCATTTTCCCAACCATCATCCTGATCCGACTGTGGAAGCCAATCTCACCGATCTTCGCCGCGCTGTCGCGGCGGGAAGCCTCGACTTCGGACTAGCATTCGACGGGGATGGGGACCGGATCGGCGCGGTCGACGGCCGCGGCCGCGTGCTCTGGGCCGACCAGCTTCTGGCGATCTATGCCGAGGAAGTGCTGCGAGAGCGCCCGAAATCCACGATTATCGCCGATGTGAAGGCCAGCTCAACGCTGTTTGCGCGGATTGCGGAACTCGGCGGAACGCCGCTGATGTGGAAAACCGGGCATTCGCCGATCAAGTCCAAAATGAAGGAGACACTTGCCCCGCTGGCCGGGGAAATGAGCGGTCACATGTTCTTTGCCGACCGTTACTTCGGTTTTGACGACGCACTCTATGCCGCCGTCCGGCTGATCGCGGCAACCGTCACGCTCGGCAAGTCGGTAACGCAGATGCGCGATGGCATGCCCGAAATGGTGGCGACGCCCGAATTGCGCTTTGCCGTACCGCGCGAACGCAAGGCAGCAGCTGTCGCCGAGGTGCTGCATGGTCTTCGTGCGGATGGAGCTGCCGTGAACGACACGGACGGCGTTCGCGTCGACACAACCGATGGCTGGTGGTTGCTGCGGTCATCCAACACCGAGGACGTGCTGGTGGTCCGCGCCGAGTCGGCAGACCAAGGCGGGCTCGACCGGCTCATAGCCGAAGTCGACGCCCGCCTTGCTGCGGTGGGGATCAGGCGTCCGGCGTAACCGAACGGTCGCCGTTGCCCCAACCGAGCGTGCCGCCCTGGCCTTCAAGGCCGCTGCCGGTCTTCACGCGCAGGTTGTTCTGCACATGCTTCACCCCGCCGATGTCCTCGACGACGTCTTCCGCGCGGCGCTTTTCGGCGCGGCTGCCCACTGTGCCGGCAAGCGTGACTTCGCCTTCGGTGACCATGACCGTGATCTGGCGCGCATCGATGTGGTGGTCATCGGTCAGGCGATCGTTGGCGTCCTCGCGGATGCGTTCGTCCGAGCGCGTGTAGTCGCCCGGGCCCTTCCCGCGATGGCTTTCGCGCCGGCCGTCATCGCGGTCGCCATCGCCACCGAACCAGCCACGCACTTCATCGACAGCACGGTCGAAAAAGCCGCGGGGATCGTGGTCGCCGTAACCGCCGCGACCCCTGTAGCCGTAGGACGACGGGTACCCCCCGGCAGAGCCGGTGGCATAGGCGCCGTATCCGGCAGGACCGCCCCAGGCGCGACGGCCTTCGCCATAGTCTTCAGACGTGAAATAGTCGCCCGTGTTTGCGGCATTGCCGGTGGCGGTATCACGCCAGCGCGAGCGGCCCTGCGGGGCGCGGCCCTGGCCGGTATAGTGCCGGTCGCCCACTTCCCAGTCGTGGGTGCGCCGATCGCCGCGCATGTCCTGATCCATCCATCCGGACGGCGGATCGCCCAACGGCGTTGACGCCCCGGTCGAGCCGGAGCGGCCCCACTGGTCTCGGCTGCGGTTGCTGCGGTCATAGCGATCGCGATCGAATTCCGGGGCGAACTCGCCGGAATAGTCGCGCGACTGGCGTCGCTCTTCGTCCTGCCAGCGGTCGCGCGAATTCCAATCCATGCGTTGGCCCATGGCCTTTCTCCTTTCAAGGCGTTGTCATGTAACCAGAACGGCCGGGCGCCCGCATTGCCTCCTCGTTCCGGCGCATTCGCCGTCCACCCCATCGTGACTGCCAAGGAACACGCTTTGCGCTTGCCAAGCGCGCGGGGCCTGTCGCATCACGCCGCTTGATATCTGCAGGAAGACGAATGCTCATCGGGATCGATCTGGGAACCACCAACAGTGCGGTGGCCATGTGGCAGGCAGGCGAGAATGGCGGCGAGGCAAAGCTCGTGCCCAATGCTCTCGGGGCGCTGCTCACCCCTTCTGCAGTCTCGGTCCTGCCCGATGGCACGACGCTGGTCGGCGCCGCCGCGCTGGAGCGGATGGGCCTGAAGGATGGTGCCACCGCGACCAGCTTCAAGCGCTTCATGGGCACCGACCGCAAGGTGCGGCTGGGCAAGAAGGAGTTCTCTGCCGAGGACCTGTCCGCGCTCGTGCTCATGGCTCTGCGCGACGATGTGGCCGCCCACACCGGCACTCGCCCGACCGAAGCCGTCATCACCGTGCCGGCCTACTTCAATGACCGCCAGCGCAAGGCGACCCGCCGCGCCGGTGAACTGGCGGGCCTCACCGTGCGCCGCCTGATCAACGAGCCGACCGCCGCCGCGCTCGCCTTCGGGCTGCAGGACAAGGCCGAGCGCGAGCCGTTTCTGGTGTTCGACCTTGGCGGCGGCACCTTCGACGTGTCGATCGTCGAGATGTTCGAAGGCATCGTCGAAGTGCGCGCCTCGGCAGGCGACAACCGGCTGGGCGGCGACGATTTCAACACAGCCCTGGCGACCGCGGTGCGCGGACGGCTCGATCCCGATGGATTGCTGGCCAAGCTGGACGAGCCGCGCGCGCAGGCCCTGCTGCTGCAGGCCGCCGAACGCGCCAAGCGCACCTTGAGCGAGGGTCAGGAAGCCGAATTTGCCGTCACCGTCGCGGACCAGAGGCTATCCACGACAATCACCACCAGCGAATTCGAGGCCCAGGCCGAAGGCCTGATCCGCCGGTTGCGCGACCCGGTCGTGCGGGCGCTGCGCGACAGCCAGATCGATGCCGCATCCTTGAGCGAGGTCGTGCTTGTCGGCGGGGCCACGCGCATGCCGGTGGTGCGCAAGGCCATCACGCGCCTGTTCGGGCGCTTCCCCAATTCCTCGGTCCATCCAGACCATGCCGTCGCACTCGGCGCGGCCATTCAGGGCGGGCTGATCGCGCGCGACGGCGGGCTTGAGGAGATCCGCATCACTGACGTCTGCCCGTTCACGCTGGGCATCGAAACGGCCGAGCATTCAGCGCGCGGGACGCTCCAGCAGGGCCTGTTCTCGCCGATCATCGAACGCAACACCCCGGTCCCGGTCAGCCGCTCGGGGCTGTACAGCACGATGGGCGACAACCAGAAGCAGATCGAGGTGAAGATCTACCAGGGCGAGGCGCGCGAGGTTTCAGGCAATGTCCACCTCGGCCAGATCAAGGTGCCGGTCCCGCCGCGGCCTGCGGGCGAAGTCTCGATCGACGTGCGCTTCTCCTACGACAGCTCGGGCCTGCTCGAGGTAGACGTGGAAGTGCCGCTGACCGGAGCCAGGCACAACCTCCTCATCATCGACGAGGAAGACCGCAAGGCCGCGAAGGACCTCGATGCCCGGCGCCAGGCGCTGGCCGCGCTGAAGCACCACCCGCGCGAGGAAGCGGGCAACCAGGCGCTGCTGGCGCGGGCTGAGCGCTGCTACGAGGAATTCCTCGGCGACGTCCGCGCCGTGATCGGCGACCGCACGCGCCTGTTCGTCGCCGCGCTCGACAGCCAGGACCCGCGCCGCATTGCCGACGCCTCGGTCGCCCTGGCCGAGCTGCTCGACATGCTCGAAGCCAACCCGCCGCTTTGACCGCGATCCCATGACACCAACTCAGGCCTGGAAGGTCCTCGGGATCGCAAAGACGCCAGACGTGGCAGCGATCCGGCGCGCCTATGCCGAGAAGCTGAAGGCGATGGACGTCGACAAGGACGTCGCCGGCTATGCCCGGCTGCGCGAGGCGCGCGATGCAGCGCTGCGCTGGGCCAGGATGCAGGCGGCACCGCCAGCGCAGGAGGAAGAGTTCGATCCCTTCGCCGGCGTGACACCTCTCGAACAGATTGAAGAGGCCGCTCCCGAAGCCGAACAATCAAGGTGGGCTTACGCGGCCCCTGCAGTGCAGGGCGAGGTTGATCCAAGCCTGACGCGCAAGTTGGGCGAGGCGGCCCCGAAGCTTGACGTCACGCCCGGGTTCGTCGCCGCGCAGGCCCCGGCCGAACAGGCCATTGCGGTCAAGCGCGACCCGTTCGAACGCCCCGTGCTGCTGGGGCTCGAGCCGACCTCGGACGCGGTCATGCCGGCATGGGCGCACGAACAGGCGCTCTATCGACTGCTGCTGCCTGATACGGTCGACGACGACGAGGAAACGCTCCCCCCGCTCGAAGGCTGGGAAGAGGCCATGGCGCTGGGCCACCTCAAGGCGGTGCTGCGCAATGCCGAAAGCGTCAGCGTGACCGCGTTCGACGAAATCGACAACTGGCTGGCCGGCATCCTTACCCGCAGCTGGCCACGCTCGGCGCCGCTGCTGGAACCCGCTGCAGCGCTGTTCGGTTGGGAAAGCGAGCGCGGACAGGTTTCGGAACGCCCCGCCATTGCCTTCCTCAACGCCCGCCTGCGCGGCCTGCGTTTCCGCGAAAAGGTGCAGGACCCCAAGCACCCGCTGCACAAGGCGTGGAACGAATTGACCACACCGGCGCAGCAAGGCAGCCGCAAGGGCTGGTTCGTCAAGCGCGCCCAAGTCGATCAATTGCTCGATGGGGTGCGCAAGAACTTTCCCGAAGTGGAGCACTACTTCGATCCGTGGCGCGTGGCGCTATGGGAGAAGAAGGCGAGCAGCGATGTCGGCCAGGGCTGGTTTAGCAGCGGACGGCTGATCGTCCTGGCGGTGATCTTCGGCATACAGATCCTGCGCGTCGTATTCAGCAGCAACGACAGTTCGACCGAACCCCCGTCGGTGCCCGAGATTTCGATCAGCCAGAGCGCGCAGGAGAAGGAAATCATCAGCCGCGCGGTTTCCACCGTGTTCGGGCCGGAGATCACCTTCGACGGGCTGCAATCGCTTCAGCCCGATCTCGCCGCGCTGTTCAGCGCCAACCGCACCATTGCCCGGGCCGATGGCAGCAGCGATGCGGCCTACGCCTCGAAAGTGCAGGATCTGGTGCGCGAGCGGATGTATGCGACCGCGCTGGTCGAAAAAGGGAGCTTGCTGACCGACGTGCAGCGCATTCGCGCCGACTTGCTGCGCGCGGCGCGCAAGACCGGGGCGGACGCCTGCATGGCATTCCTGCGCAACCGGCGGATGCCTCCAGCCGTCGTGGTGCCGCCCACGGTGCTGGAACGCGAACGCACCCTTGCGGTGAAGATGCTCGACGCCCGCCAGCTTGGTCCACCGCAGCGCATCGCTCCGGGGACGGCGAGCGTGCCCGGCGAACTGATCGGCAAGGTGATCACCGAGACCGGCATTCCCGACAAGCGCGTGCGGCAGGCCATGGGCGGCAAGGGCTCCGACGCGGACCAGTGCGCGGTGACCATCGGCCTGATCGACGCGGCGCTCGGCTGGAAGGCGCCGAAGGAGCGAGAGGCGATCCTTTCGGTTCTGTGAGGCGGTGCCTATCTAAAGGTGCGATGACACTCGCTCCCTCGATAACAGACTGGTTCGAAAGCCGCGGTTGGCGGGTGCGGCGGCATCAGAGCGAGATGCTAGACGCGGCGCGCGCAGGCGATCATGCGCTGCTGGTGGCCGATACCGGCGCGGGCAAGACGCTGGCGGGGTTCCTGCCCACACTGCAGGATTTCGCAGGCGATGATCCACCGGGCGACGGCCTGCACACGCTCTATGTCTCGCCGCTGAAAGCGCTGGCGCATGACGTGCAGCGCAACCTGCTCACCCCCATCGAGGACATCGGGCTGCCGATCCGGGTGGAAACCCGCAGCGGGGATACGCCGTCGGATCGCAAGGCGCGGCAGCGCGCCAAGCCGCCGCACGTGCTGCTGACGACCCCCGAATCCCTGTCCCTGCTGCTGAGCTATCCGGAAGCGGCGACGATGTTTGCAGGGCTCAGGCGCGTGATTGTCGACGAGGTCCACGCCTTTGCCACCGGCAAGCGCGGCGATCTTCTGGCGCTGTCGCTGGCGCGGCTGCAGGCCATAGCGCCCGAGATGCGGCGCGCGGCGCTTTCGGCGACGGTGGCCGATCCGCAGGACTTCTGCGCATGGCTCGCTCCCGATGGCGCTGCTGCTTCCGTGCGGCTGGTCGAGGGCGAGGCGGGGGCCAAGCCCGAGCTTTCGATCATGAACCCCGAAGACGAACGCGTGCCTTGGGGCGGGCACGCCGCAGCCTGGGCCGTGCCGCAGCTTTACGAAGAGATCAAGCGCAACCAGACCACGCTGATCTTCACCAACACGCGGTTTCTGGCTGAATACATCTTCCAGCTGCTGTGGGACATCAACGACGATCACCTGCCCATCGGCATCCACCACGGCTCGCTGTCCAAGGAAGCGCGGCGCAAGGTCGAAGGGGCGATGGCGCGGGGCGAATTGCGCGCGTTGGTCTGCACCGCCAGCCTCGATCTCGGCGTGGACTGGGGCGATGTCGATCTGGTCGTGCAGATGGGCGCGCCCAAGGGTTCGTCGCGCCTGCTCCAGCGGATCGGCCGCGCGAACCACCGGCTCGATTGCCCCAGCCGCGCCCTCCTCGCGCCCGGCAACCGCTTTGAATTTCTCGAAGCCTTCGCCGCGCAGGAAGCGGTCCACGAAGGGCGGCGCGATGGCGAGGACTTTCGTCCCGGCGGGCTCGACGTATTGGCGCAGCATGTCATGGCTTGCGCCTGTGCGGGGCCGTTCGATGAAGCGGCGCTGCTGGCCGAAGTGCAATCGGCCCATCCCTACCGCTGGGTCGACAACGAGCAGTGGCAGCGCGTGCTCGAATTCGTGGCGACCGGCGGCTACGCCCTGCGCGCCTACGACCGCTTCAAGCGCATCGTGCGCGACAGGCAGGGGACGTGGCGGCTGACTCACCCCGAACATGCGGCGCGGCACCGGCTCAACGCGGGGATCATCGTCGATGCCGAAATGCTCGACGTGCGCTTTCGCAATGGCCGATCGCTGGGCAAGGTCGAGGAGAGCTTCGGCGCCACCCTCTCCCCCGGCGATACGATCCGTTTTGCCGGCATGGACCTTGAGGTCGAAGCGTTGCGCGATCTCGAACTGATCGTGCGTGCCGCGAAGAAGCCGGGCCAGATTCCCAGCTACATGGGCGCGCGCCTGCCGCTGACCACGCACCTGTCTGACCGCGTGCGGGGCCTGATGGTCGACCGCGCCGGCTGGTCGCGCTTTCCCGATGATGTCCGCGAATGGCTGGAAATGCAGGACTGGCGCAGCCGATTGCCCGGCCCCGGCATGCTGCTGGCCGAAAGCTTCCCCCACCAGAACAAGCATTACACGGTCTACTATACCTTCGAGGGCTGGAACGCGAACCAGTCGCTCGGCATGCTGATCACCCGGCGCATGAATGAGCTTGGGCTGGCGCCGCTCGGGTTCGTCGCCAACGACTATTCGCTGGCGGTGTGGGGGGCCAGGCCCGTGCTGGACCCGGCGCCATTGCTCTCACCCGACATCCTTGCGCACGAATTCGTCGAATGGGTGCAGGAATCGCACCTCCTGCGCCGCGCTTTCCGCGAAGTGGCGGTGATCTCCGGCCTGGTGGAGCGGCAGCATCCGGGCAAGCGCAAGTCGGGCAAGCAGGTGACCTTCTCGACCGACCTGATCTACGACGTGCTGCGCAAGTACGAGCCCGACCACCTGCTGATTCAGGCCGCCTGGGCCGATGCCCGCGCGCGGATGACCGATGTGGGACGACTGGGCGACCTGCTCGACCGCGCGCTAGGGCAATTGGTCCACGTCGAACTCGACCGTGTCAGCCCGCTCGCAGTGCCGGTCCTGGTGATGATCGGCCGCGAAACCACGCCCGCGGGCGCGGCGGATGACGAGCTGCTGGTCGAGGCCGAGAGCCTTGCTGCGGCTGCCATGCGGGCGGATTGACTTCTTGGCTGACACCAAGGCTCCACGAAAAGACAATACTCACGCAAAGCCGCAAAGACGCCAAGAAGTCGCTCAAGGCGGCGAAGCCGCTGCTCCATCAGACTCCGCCGAAATCCCGATGGTTATGAGAAAAGGCTGTCTGACGGCAAAGCGCCACATCTTCGCGTCTTTGCGTCTTTGCGTGAGATAAATCAGCTTCTTCAGTTCGTCTCGCGCGCCAGCCGGTCCGCCAGTTCGGCGATCTCCGAAGGATCGAGCAGCCAAGTCCGCGTCGCCCGGCCCTCGCGATGGATCGGCTTGGTCAGCAACACGCGCGCGTTGTCGCGGGCATGGGGCTTGTAGAGGCCGTAGTGCAGGGCGCAGTCACGTATCGTGCCGATGATCGGCGCGCGCCCCTCAAGGTCGATCATCGTGGCGGGCTGGTCCCACGGAATGTCGTCGGTGTAAGCCACGATCAGACGTCCAAGTTCGCGACGTTGAGGGCATTTTCCTGAATGAAGTCACGGCGCGGTTCGACCACATCGCCCATCAGGCGGGTAAAGATCTCGTCGGTCACGTCCGCATCCTCGACCTTGACCTGCAGCAGCGAGCGGTTGTCGGGATCGAGCGTGGTTTCCCACAACTGCTCGGCATTCATCTCGCCAAGACCCTTGTAGCGCTGGATCGACAGGCCCTTGCGGCCGCCGGCAAACACCGCATCGAGCAGTTCGGAAGGCCGCGTGATCGCATCCTTGGCCTTGGCCACCGGCGCGGCAGGTGCTTCATCATCCCCCTCGGCCACGACCGGCGCAGGCTCGGCCTCGGCAGCCGTGGCACGGACCAGCCGCGCCATCCCGGCATAGACCTCGGCGTTCTCCGCTGCCAGCTTCGCCAGCTTGCGCGCCTCGGCGCTGACAAGGAACCCGGCTTCGATCATGTGATGATCGGTCACCCCGCGCCACAGGCGCTGGACGTGATAGCCGCCCTCTTCCGAGACCACCACGCTCCAGCGCGCCTCGGTGTCGCCGCGGTTGAGCCAGTCCGCCGCGCGGGCAAGCGCCGCATCGCGCTGCTCGGCCGACATCTCGGGCTCGAGCGCGCCGGACAGCGCCAGTGCCTCGATGATCGAGGGATTGTAGCGGCGCGGCACGAAGCCCATCAGGTTGCGCATGCGTAGGGCATGTTCGACCAGCGCCTCAAGGTCCGGCCCACTGCGCGCGCCACCGGCAGTTTCGAGCACGCGGCCCGAAAGCCCCGCCTCGACCAGATAGCGGTCCATCGCCGCGTTGTCCTTGAGGTAGACCTCGCTGCGCCCCTTGGCGACCTTGTAGAGCGGCGGCTGGGCGATGAACAGGTGCCCGGCCTTGATGATCTCGGGCATCTGGCGGTGGAAGAACGTCAGCAGCAGGGTGCGGATATGCGCGCCGTCGACGTCGGCGTCGGTCATGATCACGATCTTGTGATAGCGCAGCTTGTCGAGATTGAACTCGTCGCGCAGGCCCGTGCCCATCGCCTGGATCAGCGTGCCGACTTCCTTCGAACCGATGATACGGTCGAAGCGCGCGCGCTCGACGTTGAGGATCTTGCCCTTCAAGGGCAGGATCGCCTGCGTCTTGCGGTCACGCCCCTGCTTGGCCGAACCACCTGCCGAGTCACCCTCGACCAGGAACAGTTCGCACTTGGCAGGATCGCGTTCCTGGCAGTCGGCCAGCTTTCCGGGCAGCGAGGCAATGTCCATCGCCCCCTTGCGGCGGGTCAATTCGCGGGCACGCTTGGCCGCTTCGCGCGCGGCGGCGGCGTCGATCACCTTCTGGACGATCGCCTTGGCGTGGCCGGGGTTTTCCTCCAGCCATTCCACCATCTTGTCGGCCATCAGGCTTTCCAGCGGCTGGCGCACTTCCGAGGAGACCAGCTTGTCCTTGGTCTGCGAGGAAAACTTCGGATCGGGCAGCTTGACTGAGACGATGGCGGTAAGGCCTTCGCGCATGTCATCGCCGGTAAGGCTGACCTTCTCCTTCTTGAGCAGGCCGGACCGTTCGGCATAGCCATTCAGCGTGCGGGTCAGCGCGGCGCGGAAGGCCGCCAGGTGCGTGCCGCCATCGCGCTGCGGGATGTTGTTGGTGAAGCACAGCACGTTTTCGTAGTAGCTGTCATTCCATTCGAGCGCGACGTCGATGCCGATGCCGTCACGGTTGGCCGAGATCGCCACCGGTTCCGGCATGAGCGGCTGCTTGTTGCGGTCAAGATACTTCACGAAGGCCGCGATGCCGCCTTCGTAATAGAGATCGTGCTCCTTCACGTCCTCGTGACGCTTGTCGCGCAGCAGAATGCGCACGCCCGAATTGAGGAAGGCGAGTTCGCGATAGCGGTGCTCGAGCTTGTCGAAATCGAATTCGAGCACATTCTTGAACGTCTCATGACTGGCCTGGAAAGTCACGCGGGTGCCCTTCTTGCCTGCCGGTGCATCGCCCCGCACCACCAGCGGCCCTTCGGCATCGCCATTGGCAAAGCGCATCCAGTGCTCCTTGCCGTCGCGCCAGATCGTCAGCTCCAGCCATTCCGACAGGGCATTCACCACCGAGACGCCGACGCCGTGGAGACCGCCCGAAACCTTGTAGGCGTTGTCGTCCGAGGTGTTCTCGAACTTGCCCCCCGCATGGAGCTGGGTCATGATCACTTCGGCCGCCGAGACGCCTTCTTCGGCATGGATATCGGTCGGGATGCCGCGTCCGTTGTCTTCCACAGACACCGAGCCATCGGGGTTCAGTTCGATCAGCACCAGATCGCAATGCCCGGCCAGCGCCTCGTCGATCGCGTTGTCCGAAACCTCGAACACCATGTGGTGCAGGCCCGAGCCATCGTCGGTATCGCCGATGTACATGCCGGGGCGCTTTCGCACCGCATCGAGGCCTTTCAGGACCTTGATGGAGTCGGCGCCATAGGCGTTGGCGTTGGGTGTGTTTTCGTTGCTGCTCGACATAGTCTGCACATAGGCACGAAAGGGCAAAAACCCAAGCGAATCCGGCCCGTTTTGCACAACCGAAAGCCCCGCCGAAAGACCTGATCGCCGCACCTTCGCAACCGGCTGTGGAAAGGGTGCCAATCAACCTCTTGACGCGTGAGTCGCGCAGGTGTCTCTTGTGGCCATGCGTAACACTGCGGTCACGAGGCTCGGCCATGACTGCCCCTGCGGAGGCGCAAATGCCTTTGCCTGCAGGGAAGCGATCCGGACGTGCTCCATAAGGCGCTGATCGATCGGGCGGCTTCGGCTCGGCCCCACAGCGGTGATACCGCCTTCAACGACGTTTTGCACAATGACCGGCATCTGGCGAACTGCCCCGCGCTGGTCCTGAACGCCGATTACACCCCGCTCAGCTACTACCCGCTCAGCCTGTGGTCGTGGCAGACCGCGATCAAGGCAGTGTTCCTCGAACGGGTCGACATCATCGACACCTATGACCGCGAAGTGCACAGCACCAGCTTCGGCATGAAGCTGCCCTCCGTCATCGCGCTGCGCCAATATGTGCGGCCCAGCGAATATCCCGCCTTCACCCGCTTCAACCTGTTCCTGCGCGATCGCTTCCAGTGCCAGTACTGCGGCAGCCCCGACCTGCTGACCTTCGACCACATCGTGCCGCGTCGCTTGGGCGGGCGGACGTCGTGGGAGAATGTCGCGGCGGCGTGCTCACCCTGCAATCTGAAAAAGGGCGGCCGCACCCCGGAACAGGCACACATGCGCCTGATGAACCGCGCGATCCGCCCGACAACCTGGCAGTTGCAGGAGCGCGGCCGCGCCTTCCCGCCGGGCTACCTCCACGAAACCTGGCGCGACTGGCTCTACTGGGACGTCGAGCTGGAAAGCTGAGCTTTGCCTTCGAGCAAGGCCGCGCCCTTGAGGAACAGCGCCAGCGTCACCAGCGAGATCGCCGCCGCCAGCAGGATCGGCATTCCCGGCAAGTGATAGATCGCATTCGGACCGCTGAATTTCTCGAGCGTCTGGGTATACATCGGCGGGCCGATGATCGCGGCGATCGAGCCGATCGACTGCACCGCTCCCTGCAACTCGCCCTGACTGCGCGCATCGACCGCGCGGCTGTTGAACGCCGAGATCGGTGACTGCACAAAGCCCTGCAAGGCGCCCACGGCAATCGCCACGTAGACCTGCCATGGCTCCCGCGCGAGGGTGTAGAGCACCGCCGAAACGCACAGGCCCGCCACACCGAGCACGACCGCCCGCTTCTCGCCCAACATCGGCAGAAACAGGCGCAGGCCCACGCCCTGCACCAGCGCGCTGCTGAAGCCCACCAGTGCGAGCGCCACGCCGACTTGGCCTACGGTGAAGCCATAGGCGGCAATGGCGAAATAGGACCACGCCGCCGGATAGACGATATGCGCCAGCTGCCAGGTGCCGAGCGCTGCTACGAACCACAGCACAGTCGGGCTCTGCCCCTTCAGCGCCCGCAGCGAGGCCATGGCATTCGCCCGCCGCCAGTCGAACGGACGGCGGTTTTCCGGCAGCAGCGATTCCTTGAGGAAGAAGAACCCGAACACGGCATTGGCCAGCGCCAACCCCGCCGCAGTATAGAACGGCAGGCGCTGGTCGATCGAGCCGAACAGCCCGCCCATTGCTGGCCCCACGACAAAGCCGATCCCGAAGGCCAGCCCCATCAGGCCGAAGTTAGCCGCGCGTTTTTCAGGCGGGGTCACGTCAGCGATATAGGCATAGGCGGGGGAGAAGCTGGCGCCGGTCACCCCGGCGATCAGCCGTCCCGCAATCAGCCAGCCGAAGTTCGGCGCCATCGCCTGCAGCAGGTAATCCAGCCCCAGCATCAGCACCGCCGCCAGCAACACGGGGCGCCGCCCATAGCGGTCCGAAAGATTGCCCAGCACCGGCGCGAACACGAACTGCATCGCTGCATAGCCCGCCCCGAGCCAGCCCGCGTACCCTGCCGCCGTGCCGATATCGACATGCGTCAGGTCCATGATCAGGCCCGGCAGCACCGGCGTCACCACGCCGAAGCCAAGCATGTCGATCAGCACGATCGCAAAGACGACGCCGAAGGACGCGCGATGCCCTGCTGATCCCCCTGCAGCCATGCGATCAGCGCCGCGAGAGCGCTGCCTCGCTTTCGGCCATGAGTTGCGCGATGATCTCGGCCACTGGCTCTTCTCGTGTGACCATGCCGACCGACTGCCCGGCCATGACCGAGCCACGCTCGACATCGCCGTCGATCACCGCGCGGCGCAGCGCGCCTGCCCAGAAGTGCTCGATCTCAAGCTGCGCAGCGCCCATGTCGAGCTTGCCCTCGTCGAGCAGCTTGGCAACTTCCACCTGCTTGGCGGTGAACTCCTCGGTGCCCTTGTTCTTCAGCGCGCGGACGGGGATCACAGGCAGGCGCGGATCGACCTGCACCGAGGCCACCGCATCGCGCGCATTGCCCCGGAAGAACGCCGCCTTGAACGCCGGGTGCGCGATCGATTCGGTGGCGCAGGCAAAGCGGGTGCCAAGCTGCACGCCGCTCGCGCCCATCTCGAGGTAGCTGGCGATCATCTCGCCCCGGCCGATGCCACCGGCCACGAACACCACATGCTCCTCGGCCAGCGCGGGCAGGAATTCCTGCGCGAGGACCGAGGTCGAAACCGGGCCGATATGCCCGCCCGCCTCCGAGCCCTCGATCACCAGCGCATCGGCGCCGGAACGCAGCAGCTTCTTGGCCAGCGCCAGCGTCGGTGCAAAGACGAGGACCTTGGCCCCGAACGCCTTGATCGCCTCGACACTGCCCTTGGGCGGGATGCCGCCAGCGAGGACGACGTGGCCGACCTTGTGCTTCGCGCAGACCGCGATCAGGTCGAACAGCGCCGGGTGCATGGTAATCAGATTCACGCCGAACGGCTTCTGCGTCAGCGCCTTGGTCGCGGCGATTTCGGTGTCGAGCAGTTCCGGCGTCATCGCCCCGCAGGCGATCACGCCAAAGCCGCCGGCGTTGCTGATCGCCGAGACGAGATTGCGCTCCGACACCCAGCTCATCGCCCCGCACAGGATGGCGTGCTCCGTGCCGAGGAACTCGGTGCCACGGCGCATGAGAGCAGTTGTCTTGGGTGTGGCAGTCATGCGTGAAGAATCCCGTCCGAAAGTCCGGCGCGCGCTTTAGGGCGGGTTTGGGGCGGCAACAAGGCCGGACTTTGCCGCATGATCGGCCAAAGCGATAACTCTGCACGAATTAACACATTTCACCGATTGCCAAACTTGCAGTAAGAGGGTGCCATCAAGTGGGTTCCCCCTCACCCACCGAGCCCCGAGGACCGGTCGTCGCAATCTCCAGACTGGCCCGGGTCGCACCCCGCCTTTCGGCTCCGGATCGGGCCGGAGGGCGGGGTTTTCTTTTGTGCCAGGAGAACTTTGCCCTAAGCGCGAGCAATGACGAACAGCATTTCCGGCCAGACGCTCAACAGATCCGACATCATCAGGCTCATCGGCATGGGCGCGCAACAACTGGTCGAATGCGATCTCGACGAATCGGACCTGTCGAAGCTGGACCTGTCCGGCTGGACGTTCGAGCGCTGCTCGATGCGCCAAGCCGACATTTCAGGCGCAAGGCTCGCCCGCACCGTCTGGCGCTCGACCAAGGCCCCCTTCGCCAACCTGACCGGCGCAGACCTCGAGGAAGCGCAAGTCACGGGTTGCGATCTCAACAACGCCTCGCTGCGCCGCGCCAACATCGGCTCGGCAAGGTTCATCTCCACCCGCATGACAGGGGCCGACCTGCACCTCGCCAAAGGCATGGGCTTCACGTTCGAGGAAGTGCTGCTGGTCGGCGCGCGCCTGCCCGGCCTGTCATTCCGCAAGGAGAAGCTGGTGCGTCTCGACATGGCGCAGGCAGACCTCGCCAAGGCCGACTTCCGTGGCGCGGTGCTGGAAGGATGTTCGTTGCGTGAGGCCAATCTCGATGGCGCGCAATTCGCCGGAGCCGATCTGCGCGGGTGCGATCTCGGCGGGATCGAATTGGAAGATGCGCGGGTGTTCCGCGGCGCCGTGATCTCGCGCGAGCAGGCCGAACAACTGCTGTCGGGCTGGGGCCTGCTGATTAGGTAGTCTTGTGGGCCCACCCCTGCCCCTCCCGCCTGCGGGAGGGGAATGACAGGGCAGAGATAATCCCCCCTCCCGCAGGCGGGAGGGGCTGGGGGGGGGCATTCGGCGCCAGCCGAAGCTTACTCGGCGTCCATCTCGTAAGCGGTGTGCAGCACGCGCACGGCCAGTTCGGTCTCGTCCTCGTCGATCAGCACCGAGACCTTGATCTCGCTGGTGGTGATCGCCTGGATGTTGATGCCGCGATCGGCGAGCGCGCGGAACATCGTGGCGGCCACGCCTGCATGGCTGCGCATGCCGACGCCGACGACGCTGATCTTCGCCACCTTGCTGTTGGCCAGCATGCGGTAGTAGCCGATCGTGTCCTTGCGCTCTTCCAACAGAGCCTGGGCGCGGGCGAGGTCGGCCAGCGGGACCGTGAAGGTCACGTCGGTCTCGCCCTTGTCCTTGGCGATGTTCTGGATGATCATGTCGACGTTGATATTGGCGGCGGCCAGCGGACCGAAGATCGCGGCAACCGCGCCCGGACGGTCGGAAATGCGCGTCAGGGTGATCTTGGCTTCGTTCTTGTCGGCAGCGATGCCGGTGATCAGCTGGCGTTCCATATCCAATCCTTCAAGCTCTTCGTCAGAGACAATCATCGTTCCCGGAATCGTGTCAGCAGCAGGCGCATCGTCATCGATGAACGAGGACAGCACCTGCACGCGCACGCCTTCCTTCATGGCTAGGCTGACCGAACGGGTCTGCAGCACCTTCGAGCCGACCGAGGCCAGTTCGAGCATTTCCTCGTAGGTGACATTCTTCAGCTTGCGCGCCTTGGCCACGATGCGCGGGTCGGTGGTGTAGACCCCGTCGACGTCGGTGTAGATGTCGCAGCGATCGGCCTTGACCGCCGCCGCCACGGCCACCGCCGAGGTATCCGATCCGCCACGGCCCAGCGTAGTGATGCGCCCGGCATCGCTGACGCCCTGGAATCCCGGAATCACCGCGATCTCGCCCGAGGCCATCGAGGCCAACACGGCTTCCGAATCGATGCCTTCGATGCGCGCCTTGGCGTGGGCATCGTCGGTGTGGATCGGCAACTGCCAACCGAGCCACGAGCGCGCCTTGCAGCCCAGCGCCTGCAGATGCATCGCCAGCAGGCCCGAGGTCACCTGCTCGCCGCTGGCCACGACCACGTCGTACTCGGCCGGGTCATAAAGCGGGTTCGCCTCGCGGCAGAAGTTCACGAGGCGGTCGGTTTCCCCCGCCATGGCCGAAACGACCACCGCAACCTCATGCCCCGCGGCCTGCTGGCGCTGCACGATGCGCGCCACGCGGCGGATGCGCTCGGTTCCGGCCATCGACGTGCCGCCGAATTTCATCACGATGCGGGCCAAGGGCTTGCTCCTGAAGTCTTGCGCGTAAGAATCTTGCCCGCAAGGCCGGTGGACCTTGCAGCGCGCGCGCTTTAGGGACGGCTTATGAGCAATGCAACCTCTGCGAATACCATTCGCCCTGATGAAGCGGCGCATTTCGGCAAGCTGGCGGCAGACTGGTGGAATCCCAAGGGTTCCTCGGCCATGCTGCACAAGCTCAACCCGGTGCGGCTCGGCTTCATCCGCGATGCCATCGATGCGCACTTCGCCAGCGATTCGCGCGGCGCCAGGCCCTTGGCGGGTCGCAAGGCGCTCGATGTCGGCTGCGGCGCAGGCCTGCTCTGCGAACCGCTCGCACGGCTAGGCGCGGAGGTGACCGGCGTCGACGCAGCGGCAGAAAACATCGCCGCCGCCCGCCTCCACGCCGAAGGCTCGGGCCTTGCCATCGACTACCGCTGCGGCGATGTCGGTCAGCTTGGCCTGACGGGCTACGACCTCGTCACCTCGATGGAAGTGATCGAACACGTCGCTGACAAGGCCGCGTTCATTACAGCGCTGGAAGCGGCGCTCGCCCCCGGCGGGCTGATGATCCTCTCCACCCCCAACCGCACCACGCGTTCGCGCCTGCTGCTGGTCGAAGGCGCCGAGGCCATCGGCATGGTCCCGAAGGGCACGCACCACTGGGACGATTTCATCACGCCGGTAGAACTGCACGACCTGCTCGACGCGGCAGGCCTGAAAATGGGCAACCCGATGGGCATCGCCTGGAGCGTATCGAAGGGCCTGCACCTCTCGGACGATCTGGCGCTGAACTACATTGTCACAGTGACGCGAACGGATTGAGCAGACGATGGAACAGGTGATCCTCTCCATCGGGATTGCGCTTTGCCTGTTCGCATTGTGGGCCCTGCTAAGGCAGGACTGGCCACGCTTGATGCGACCCTCGCGTAAAGTTGAAGCTGTGGTCAGCGGCCATGAGCAAGGTTGGGACAGCGGTCGCCCGCTCTATGCCATGCGCCTTCACTTCCAGGCCGAAGGGTGCGAGCACGAAGTGACTGATCAGGTCTGGCGGCGCAAGCCAACGCCGCCCGTCGGCACGAAGCTGATGGTACGCTTTCCGGAAGGCTGCCCGGAGATGGCGCGAGTACCGCGCCCTGCCATGTGGGCTTTTGTTTACGGCTGTATTGTGCTGATGGGAGGCATGCTTCTTGCCAAGGCGCTCGGTCTCCTAGGCGGTTGAGGCTTCAGAAGGAATCCAATGGCCGAACGCTTCGAACGCCACAAACAGGCATGGACCGCTGACGAGATTCAGAAGCTGCACACGCTTGCCAAGAAGGGCATGGCGCTCAAGGCCATCGCCAAAGCCCTGACGCGAAGCGAGGAATCGGTGAAGGTCCGTGCCAAGAGCGACGGACTTTCCATCGCCAAGCTGCGCTAGCATCTACTTTTCAGAGGGAAGAAACTTCTCGACCAGCTCTCGCGCCAGCCGTGCCGGGCGCAGCGTTTCGGCATCGAGGCAGCACCAGCTGGACTTGACCTCGGCCAGCACTTCCTCACCACGCTTGATGATCGTTTCGTAGAACGCGCGCGCGCCCTGCACTTTCTCCAGGATCACGTGGGCTATCACCTGATCGTCGAGGAAGGTCGGGCGGCGGTAGGTGATCTCGTGCTTCAGTGCGACCCAAAGGTGTGCGGCCACCGCCTCTGCCGGGGCCAGCGCGCGCCAATGATCGATCACCGCATCCTGCACCCACGTGAGGTAGGAGGCATTGTTGACGTGCCCCATGAAGTCGATGTCATCGGGTTTTACCGCAATGGGGACGAGATGGGGGATCACGTTGCTCACATTGATGTAGGTAACATGATTCGCAGGGCCTTTACAGGGGCGACATCATCCTTTTCACGCCAGCAACACTTTAACTTGCGAGAAGTTCCTCCACCCATGCCGGAACGATCTCGGTCGCTGCGCCAAGCCGCGTTTCGTGAAACCACGCCGAGCCTTGGCTGCGCTCCAGATTGAGTTCCAGTGTCTGCATGCCAAGATCCCGCGCGGTGCGGACAAGCCCCGCCGCAGGATAGACAGCGCCCGACGTTCCGATGGAGACGAACAGGTCCGCCCCGGCAACCGCCTGGTAGATCTCCTCCATCCGGTAAGGCACTTCGCCGAACCACACCACGTCCGGGCGCAGGGCGCGCATGCCGCAAGCCGGACAGGGCGGTCGGTGGATCAGTGCTTCGGTCCAGCGGTGGCGCTCGTCGCAGGCGGTGCACCAGGCGTTCAGATGCTCCCCATGCATGTGCAGCACGTTCAGCGCCCCGCCGCGTTCGTGCAGATCATCGACGTTCTGCGTCACGATCAGCACTTCGCCGCCCGCCTTCTTGGGCCATTCCCGATCAAGCCGGGCAAGAGCATGGTGCGCGGCATTGGGCTGCTTGGTCTGGATCGCCGCGCGGCGCATGTCGTAGAAGCGCAGGACAAGCTCGGGATCGCGCGCGAAAGCCTCGGGCGTGGCGACGTCCTCCACCCGGTGCTGCTCCCAAAGGCCCCCTCCGCCACGGAAGGTGTCGATCCCGGACTCTGCAGAAATTCCCGCTCCGGTGAGAATGACGATATTGCGTGGCTTGCTCATCGCGACCATGAAGCACGCGACTTGAAGGATAGGCAATGACCAGAATCGGAATCATCGGCAGCGCTGGACGAATGGGCAATGCGCTGCAGGCAGCAGTCGCCGCAGCCGGGCACGAATTTGCCGGCGGCATCGACAAGGGCGGCGATCCCCTCGCCCTCGCCCAGGCGAGCGACGTGCTGGTCGATTTCTCCGCCCCCGGCGCGCTGGAGTTCAACCTCGACGCAGCGATTCACGCGGGCAGGCCCATCGTGATCGGCACCACGGGGCTGGAAGAACGCCACCACTGGCTGATCGATTCTGCCGCCGTCAGCATCCCGGTGCTGCAGACCGGCAACACCTCGCTGGGCGTCACGCTCCTTGCCCATATCGTGCAGGAAGCTGCCTCGCGCCTTGGCGAGGACTGGGACATCGAGATCGTCGAGACGCATCACCGCATGAAGGTCGATGCGCCTTCGGGCACCGCGCTGCTGCTCGGCGAAGCGGCGGCCAAGGGCCGCGGCGTGCGCTTGGCCGACGAAGCCGTGCGCGGGCGCGATGGCATCACAGGCGCGCGCAAGGCTGGCACCATCGGCTTTGCAGCATTGCGCGGTGGTTCGGTGGCGGGCGACCACTCGGTCCACTTCCTCGCCGACAACGAACGCCTGACCTTCTCCCACCTCGCCGAAAACCGCGGCATCTTCGCCAAGGGCGCGATCCGCGCGGCCGAATGGATCATCGGCAAGGCGCCGGGACGCTACACCATGCCCGAGGTGCTTGGCTTGTGAGGGGTTCTGGGGCTCTGACATGAAGAGGGCGGACATCTTCGAATTCTTCCGCCGCCTCGCCGAGGCCAACCCCTCGCCCGAAACGGAGCTGGAATACGGCAACGTCTACCAGCTGCTGGTCGCGGTGACGCTTTCCGCGCAGGCGACCGACGTCGGCGTCAACAAGGCGACACGCAAGCTCTTCGCCAACGTCAAGACGCCGCAGGACATGCTCGACCTTGGCGAGGAGGGCCTCAAGGAGCACATCAAGACCATCGGCCTGTTCAATTCCAAGGCGAAGAACGTCATGGCCATGGCCGAAATCCTGGTCGAGAAGTACGGCGGCGAGGTTCCGGCAGACCGCGATCTCCTGACCGAACTGCCCGGCGTCGGCCGCAAGACCGCCAACGTCGTGATGAACTGCGCGTTCGGAGCGGAAACCTTTGCGGTCGATACGCATATCTTCCGCGTCGGCAACCGCACCGGCCTCGCGAAGGGAAAGACGCCGCTCGCCGTTGAAAAAGGGCTGGAGAGACACGTTCCCCAGCCGTTTCGCGTCGGCGCGCATCACTGGCTGATCCTCCATGGACGCTATGTGTGCAAGGCGCGGACGCCCGAATGCTGGCACTGTGGGGTGGTTGATCTTTGCAGCTTCAAGGGCAAGGTTCTGGAGAAAGGGACCAAGCCGCCGCAAGCGAAGCAGGCAAAGACCCCCTTGAGTCGCAGGACAAGGAAGGAGAGCAAGGCATGAAGCGCGTTACTCCATTTCTGATCGCAGGCCTTACGCTGGCGGTGGCGGGCTGCACCGCCGATGCCAAACAGGGCAATAACGGCCATCGCGCCGACATTCCCAAGGCCAAAGTCGTCGGCAAGCCGGTCAATTGCCTTCCGCTCCAGACCATCCGCGAAAGCCAGGTCCGCGATGACTGGACCATCGATTTCCGCACCAGCGGCGGCCAGTGGTATCGCAACACCCTGCCCAACCGCTGCTTCACCCTCGGCTTCGAACGCGCGTTCTCCTATTCGACCTCGCTCACCCAGTTGTGCAACGTCGATATCATCACGGTACTGGTCAACAACGGCGGCCCCGGTCCGATCAACCGGGGGGCCTGCGGCCTCGGCGAGTTCACCCCGGTCGAACTGGAAAAGTAGGCTCTACTTCTCGTAATTCGCCGGATCGAGGTTCAGCCCCGCCCGCCCGTCCGCCACGGTATGCGCAGGCGCGTGCGGCGGCTCGGCATCCGGGTCCAGCGGCGGCTGCAGCATGCCTTCCCACTTGGTGATGACCGACGTCGCCACCGCATTGCCCACCACGTTCGTCGCCGTCCGACCCATGTCGAGGAAGGTATCGACGCCGAGCAGCAGCGCGATGCCCTCGAGCGGCAGGCCGAACTGCGTCAGCGTCGCGGCGATGACGACGAGGCTGGCGCGTGGCACCCCGGCGATGCCCTTCGAGGTGACCATCAGCGTCAGCAGCATGGCGATCTGCTGCCCCACCGACAGCTCGATGCCATAGGCCTGCGCGATGAACATTGTCGCAAAGCTGGTGTACATCATCGAACCGTCGAGGTTGAAGCTGTAGCCCAGCGGCAGCACGAAGCCCGAAATGCGGCGCGGCACGCCAAAGCGGTCGAGCTGTTCGAACAGCTTGGGCAGCGCGGATTCCGAACTCGCGGTCGAGAACGCGAGCAGCAGCGGCTCGCGGATGTAGCGCGCGAGAAGGAAGATCCGCCCCTTGAGGAAAATGCCGCCCAGCGTCAGCAGGATGATCCACAACAGCGCCAGGCCGAAGTAGAATTCGGACACGAACACGCCATAGGTCACGACAATGCCCAGGCCCTTCGTGGCGATCACCGCAGCCAGCGCCCCAAACACCGCCAGCGGCGCCATGCGCATCACGTAGTCGGTGATCTGCAGCATCAGGTGGGCAAGCGCCTCGCACCCGCGCACGATCGGGGCGCCGGTCTCGCCGATGGCGGAAAGTGCCACGCCCGCAAACAGCGAGAACACGAGAATCTGCAACACGTTGTTCTTGGCCATCGCGTCCAGCGCGCTGGTCGGGAAGATTTCCAGCACGAAGTGACGCAGCGTGAAGTCCGCCGTTGCCAGATCGCCCACTGGCCCTGCCGCGGTGAATTCCAGCCCCACCCCCGGCTTGAACAGGTTCACCAGCAACAGGCCGAGGCCGATCGAGATCAGGCTGGCGGTGATGAACCATGCCAGCGCCCGCCCGCCAATGCGGCCCAGCGCCGCGCTGTCGCCCATTCCGGCGATGCCCGTCACCAGCGTCGCCAGGATCAGCGGCGCGATGATCATCTTGATCAGGTGCAGGAAGATATCGGGCAGCAGCTTCAGCGTGTCGGCGATCTGCGCCAGCGTCGCATCACCCTGCGGATAGCTGGTGTTGAGAACGTACCCGACGAGAATGCCGAGCACCATGCCGATCACGATGTAGAGGGTAAGGCGCTTGGCCAAGAAACATGCTCCCGCAATTTTGTTGCAGAGGAGACTAACGACGTTTCAGGCCCGGCTCAACCGCCAGCAGCTGCTTTCAGCCGACTTGCCCCCGATGGAGCAGCTTCTGGTCCGCCAGCACCAGCGCCATCATCGCCTCGACCACCGGCACGCCACGGATTCCGACGCACGGATCGTGACGGCCCTTTGTCATCAGCTCGGTCGCTTCGCCCTCGCGCGTGATCGTCGGCATCGGCGTGAGGATCGATGATGTCGGCTTGAACGCCACGCGCACTGTCACCGGTTGGCCGGTGGAAATGCCGCCAGCGATGCCGCCAGCATGATTGGCAAGAAACTCCGGCGTCCCATCGCCCGGCCGCATCGGATCGGCATTGCCTTCGCCGGTGTTGCGGGCCGCCTCGAAACCGTCACCGATCTCCACGCCCTTCACCGCGTTGATGCCCATCATCGCATGCGCCAGTTCGGCATCGAGCTTGGCATAGAGCGGCGCGCCCCAACCCGCCGGTACACCCGTCGCCACACACTCCACCACCGCGCCCAGCGACGAGCCCGACTTGCGTGCATCGTCGACCAGCTTCTCCCAGCGCGCCGCCGCCCACGAATCCGGGCAGAAGAACGGGTTGCGGCTGATTTCGGCGGCGTCGAAGTGATCCATGTCGATCTTGTCGCCACCAATCTCGCTGACCCAGGCGAGGATTTGCACTTCGGGAATCACCAGACGCGCCACCGCGCCAGCGGCCACGCGCGAAGCCGTCTCGCGCGCGGAAGACCGCCCCCCGCCGCGATAGTCGCGGAAGCCGTACTTGGCGTCATAGGCATAGTCGGCATGACCGGGGCGATAGGCCTTGGCTACGTCGCCGTAGTCCTTCGAACGCTGGTCGACGTTCTCGATCATCAGGCTGATCGGCGTGCCCGTCGTGCGGCCTTCGAACACCCCCGAAAGGATACGCACCTGATCGGGCTCCTGCCGCTGCGTCGTAAAGCGCGACTGGCCGGGGCGGCGCGCGTCGAGAAACGGCTGGATCTGCGCCTCGCTGATGGCAAGGCCGGGAGGGCAACCGTCGACCACCGCGCCAATCGCGGGCCCGTGGCTCTCGCCCCAGGTGGTGAAACGGAATAGGTGACCGAAGCTGTTGAGGCTCATGGGATGGCGCTTTGTCGCAGATGCGCGGAAAAGTCCACCTTTCGGCGCGCACGCCATCGCGCTATCGCACACCCCATGTTCCTCGTCGTCTTCCGCAACCGCAAGCGCGCCGATATCGACGCCGCCGCCTACTCGGCCGATGCCCAGGCGATGGAAGACCTCGCCGCGCAGCAACCCGGTTACCTCGGCTTCAAGAGCTACACCGCCGACGATGGTGAGGTGGTCGCGCTGTCGGAGTGGGAAGACGAAGCCGCAGCCCTCGCCTGGCGCCGCGTCGCCCACCACGCCGAGATGCAGGGCAAGGGCCGCGCCGAGTACTACGAGAACTACACCCTCTTTGCAGGCACGCCGACGCGCGTGCATCACTTCGACAGGCAGGCATGATGAGCGTTACGGTCTACGGCATTCCCAATTGCGACACAGTCAAGAAGGCAAGGCATTGGCTCGACGCGCACGGCATCGCCTTCACCTTCCACGACTACAAGAAGCAGGGTGCCGACCCCGCGCGAATTGCAGACTGGATTGCAAAGGCGGGACTCGACAAGGTCGTCAACAAGGCCGGGACGACCTACCGCAAGCTTGACGATGCACAGAAGGCCGCACTCGCTGGCGAAGGCGCCCCCGCCGTGCTGGCCGAGAACACCTCGGTCATCAAGCGCCCGATCGTCGAGCATCCGGGCGGCTTGCTGGTCGGGTTCAAGGAAGCGGAGTGGGCGGCTGCTTTGGGTTGAACGCATCTCGCCGGCGCGGCCCCGACCCACATCCCAAACACCACCGCCGCCCCGGGCTTGACCCGGGGCTGGGCATTTTTTTCTGTTTCACGCAGAGGCGCAGAGAAGAAAAAGGGGACGCGGAGAAGGGAAGAAGGAAAGGCATGGCAATTAAGGCCTGCGGCGAAGCCGCCTCCAGACCTTTCTTCTTCTCTGCGCGCTCCGCTCCCCCCGCGTCTCGGCGTGAACCAACTCAGGCCACCTTGACAAAACGAACCATATAGGTTATACGCCCCGCCCACAGGTCAGGAGAGGGCACAAGGCCAACCCGCTCCTCTCCCTTCGGACGCCAACACATCGTGAAGGCGTCCGGCGCGATCGGTGCGGCAGGTGCGCGTGGGTTCAATGCGGGGCGTAAAGCCCAAGACCCACCGGGCAAGACCTGTCGTTACCCAAGGACAGACAGGACACCCCAGGGCTGATAGCACGGCGCCGAACCCTGAGCGACGCTGCGGATGCGGAACCCGCCTAGACTTGCGTGACAGTGTCGGCGCAAACGACAGGTTCTTTTCACGCAGCCGCTTGCCAGAAGCCAAGGCAGCCCGCGAGCCGCTGCCAACGCTTCGTCCCGTCAAACATGTCCGCCCTCAGGCTGAGCCGACAAGGGGTTCGGAACCGCCCCCCGGCCACTCGCAACCGGTCCCGCGCCCTCCCTTTGCGTGCCACAACGGCACCGCACCGGTCGCGCGATCTGTGACTATTCCACCGGCGCACCCGTCCGCATTCGCCAGCGGATGCGATCTCGTACCAAAGTCATGGCGTCCCCGCGAAGGCGGGGACCTCGGTGTTCTCACGGAACCTCAGCGCAAACCGCCCGAGGCCCCCGCTTTCGCGGGGGAGCAGAGAAGGAATATCTCACGCAAAGCCGCAAAGACGCGAAGATGGTGCGCCATGCGGCGAAGCCGTGATCTCCTTCAAACGCCATTCGAATGGCAAGGAAGGCCTGCGGCGCTCACAATCTCTTCGCGTCTTTGCGTCTTTGCGTGAGTCACCCCGGGCGAAGCCCGTAATCTTCTCCGCGATCTCTGCTCCCTCTGCGCCTCCGCGCGAAACCCCTTCCTGCCTCCCCGCGCAGGCGGGTGCCCAGAAGCTTTCACACAACAAAAAAGGGAGCGGCTTGCACCGCTCCCTCTTGTCTTCAGCCGCTTCGGCAGAACCCTTATGCAGGACCCTTCTCGAAGGTGGCGAAGTTTTCGTTGCCGACGAAGCCGAACTTCGTGACCTTCGCGTCGGTGATGATCTTCATCAGCCGGTTCGCGATTTCGTAGCTGGCGAATTCCTCGGGCTGGAACTGCAGTTCCGGCTCGGGATCGATTCCCTTCGTCGAAGCGATGATCGAGACCAGCTGACCTTCGCTTACCGAAGCACCATTCCAGAGGATCTGGTTGGTCGCGGTCAGCACCAGCTTGTTCTTGATCGGATCGATCGTGACGTTGTTAGGAACCGTCGTCGGCTGCGGGAGGTCGATGTTCACCGCGTGGGTGGCCACGGGGATGGTGATGATGAACATGATGAGGAGAACGAGCATGACGTCGATCAACGGCGTCGTGTTCATTTCCATCATCGGCGAGCCATCATCCTTGCCGCCACTCATTGCCATGGTTGGTACTCCTGTTCGCTCTCTGGGCCTGTCGAGGGTCCGGGTTTAGCCCGGATCGACCGGCGTCGAGATGAAGCCGACTTTCGGATAGCCAGCGGACTGGACGTTGTAGATCGCACCAGCGATGCACTTCCACGGCACGTTCACGTCGCCACGGATATGCACTTCGGGGATCTTCTCGGGGTCCATGTTGGCGGCGCCGCCTTCACGCTTCACGATCGCATCGAGGCGATTGAAAGCCTGCTGGTACAGCTCCTGGTTGTCCACCGGGGTGATGTTGTTGAAATAGACGCGGCACTGGCCGGTGCGCGAAGAACCCTCATATCCGGGCTCCTTCGGGCTACGGCCTGCGGCGTCCGTCGAGACGACCGAAAGCATCAGGTTTTCGACCTTGTCCTGCGATTCCTCGCTGACAAGAATGGGGACCTTGAGCTTTTCGATCGACTGGATCGCGACGGGCACCGCGATGAGGAAGATGATCAGCAGCACCAACATCACGTCCACGAGCGGCGTGGTGTTGATGTCCGACATCGGGCGTTCTTCTCCGCCAGCGCCGCCTACAGACATTGCCATGGGTTACATCCTATCCGTTTTGAGCCGCGAGTGGGGCCGGAGCGATCGTGAGAACTGGCTCCGGCCTGTGGACTCGCGTTTCCGGAAAGGGGCCGAAGGGTGAGCCTCCGGCCCGGTTCTTTGCTTACTTCTTGACCGGAGCGGCCGGAGTGGCCGGAGCAGCCGGAAGAGCAGGCTTCACAGCGCCCTTCGAGTTGATGTTCGCCAGGATGTCGGTCGAGAAACCCGAAAGCAGCTCGGCGATCTTCTTGTTGCGAGCCTGCAGCCAGTTGTAGGCAAGCACGGCCGGAACGGCGACGAGCAGACCCAGCGCGGTCATGATCAGAGCTTCACCGACCGGACCGGCGACCTTGTCGATCGAGGCCGAACCAGCGAGACCGATGTTGATCAGCGCGTTGTAGATGCCGACCACGGTACCGAACAGACCGATGAACGGAGCGGTTGCACCGACGGTGGCGAGGAACGGAAGGCCGCCGGCGAGGCGAGCGTTCACGAACGCTTCCGAACGGGCGAGCGAACCGTGCAGCCAGTCATGGGCTTCCATGGCGTCGGTCATCTTGCCGTGCTGGTCTTCGGCGGCGATGCCGTCGTCGACGATCTGGCGCCATGCCGAGTTCTTCTCGAGCTTCGCAGCGCCTTCACGCAGCGAAGGAGCGCGCCAGAACGTGCCGATGTTCTTGTACTGGCCGATGATCTTGTTCTGCTCCATGAGCTTGGTGAACAGGATGTAGAACGAGCCGAACGACATGATCGCGAGGATCACGAGGGTGGCGATGCCGATCCAGTTCGGCTGACCATTCGGGAACAAGGCTTCCTTGATGCCGAAGGACTTCTGCGGCGCTGCGGCGCCAGCGGCGGCAGCAAGAGCGTAGATGAACATTGCGAGTCTTCCTCTTCAATTCAAATCAAAGTGCGTGAGTGCCGGTTGGACCAGGCTCTCGTGTCAGTTCCGCTACCGGATCAATCCTTCGGGATGACCCAGCGGATCGAGTTCGAATACGAGCCCGTGGTCGGCTGGCCTTCACCATCCGTCGCGGGCGTGAAACGCGCGCGGCGGCGGACGTTGGCGCAGGTCGCCTCGTCAAGATCCGGGCTGCCGGAAGATCTGGTGATCTGGCAGTCCGTCACCTTGCCGTCGGTACCGACCGTGACACGGAAACCCGTGGTGCCTTCACGCTCTTCGCGAAGCGCACGCGAGGGGTAGTCGTTCGACGTCGCCCAGTTGCCGGGGTTGCCCTTGGGCGCAGCGCCCTTGGGCTGGAAACGCGGCGGGGGCGGAGCGGCAGGCGGCGCGGGAAGCGCAACCGGTGCCGGCGGAGCCGGAATCGGCGGTGCTTCATTGACCGTCTGGACCTGGGGCGCCGGCGCGTTGAAGCTGATCGGCGGCGGAGGCGCGACGATCGGCGGCGGCGGCGTGTTCTCCTTCGGAGGCGGCGGCGGCGGCGGCTCCTCCGGCGGCTTCTCTTCCTCGATGTTGACCGCCGAGGTCACCTCTTTGACCTTCTTGAACGCCTCTTGAGCCAGGCCCGTAACGAGCGCGTAGCCAACGGCGACATGAAGAATCGCAACGACGATGAGCGCGGTGATCTTGTTACCGCTCATCTGTTGGTCAGCGTATGCCATTCAGCTCCAATACTCCTGATCGCCCACCCGGGCCCGGAGCACGCGCTTGACGGCCCTGACCAAGGTGGTGCCCGCGCGCAGGATCACCGTCCTGCCCGAAGGCCAATCCAGCAAATTTCAATCCACCCTGCCGGCAACCCGGTCCGCCGACATCAAACCAGGGGGTTTGGCGGCGGCAAGCGTCGGGCTGCTTGTTTTGGATTGCCCGAACGGGCGCATCTTTAACGGCGAAGCCAAAGGCGCGCAAATGCTTTATCCGTTAACTCGTGATTCATGGTTGCACTGCCTGAAATCAGCCAGAAACGAAGCGCGGATTCCGCCGGAGACCCAATCATGCCTAGGTTTGTATCGAATGCTGTGCTCCCTGCCGTTGCCTGCGCAATGCTCTTTTCAGGATTCGCAGGCTCGTCGGCGATGGCTACGCAGCCAGCGATTCGGCCTGTTGACGGCGCTGTCACGGCAAGCACCACTCCCTCTTTGACATACGCCGACCTTGCCTCGCTGGCCGACGCTGCCGAAACGGTGCTGCGCGTCCAGGTGCGCAAGGCATCGCGCCTCAAGCCCGAACAGGCCCCCGGCGTGGCGCCGGGCATGGCGCGCGTCCTGATCGAAGCCCGGACCCAGACCGTGCTGACCGGCCCCGCCATGGGCGAGACCGTGCGCTATCTTGCCGATGTTCCGCTCGATGCACGGGGCAAGGTCCCGAAGCTTTCAAAGGCCGTCGTGCTGCTGTTTGCGCGGACCGTGCCCGGCCGTCCCGGAGAAATCAGCCTTGTCGATGCCGGCGCGCAGCTGCCGTGGTCAGGCGAAACCGAGATGCGGACCCGCGCGATCCTCACCGAAATGCTCTCGCCCGACGCGCCGCCGCGGATCAAGGGCGTCCGCGAAGTCCTGCATGTCCCCGGCAATCTCGTCGGCGAAGGCGAGACGCAGGTGTTCCTGCAGACCCAGAACAATGCGCCCGTGTCGCTCTCGGTCGTCCGTCGACCGGGCATGGAGCGAACTTGGGGAGTCAGCCTGTCCGAGATCGTCGATCAGGCCGCCCGCCCCCCCGCGCGTGACACGCTGACCTGGTATCGCCTCGCCTGCAGCCTGCCCGCGCAGATGCCGCCGGGTGCAAGCCTGTCCGGCAGCGCCGCGCACGTCCGCGCGGCAGCGGAAGATTACGCCTTCGTCGTCGCCCAGCTCGGCGAGTGCAGCCGCAGCCGGCCCGCAGTGGAGCGCTGAGCAAACGCGAGGTTGCCCGCCTCGCTCATGTCTCCTAAGGCCCGCCGCGCAGAATCTGCAAGTTTCAGCGGACGGGAATGACATGAGCGAACCTTTGCGCATCGCGCTGGCCGGGCTGGGCACGGTCGGCGGCGGGGTAATCCGGTTGATCGAGGCCAATGCGGACCTCATCGCAAGGCGTGCGGGCCGCCCCATCGTCATTACCACCGTCAGCGCGCGCAATCGCCAGAAGGACCGCGGCTTCGATGTCTCGCGCTATGCCTGGGAGGACGACATGGTCATCCTCGGCGAACGGCCCGATGTCGACGTCGTGGTCGAGCTGGTTGGCGGGGCGGATGGCCCGGCACTCGCCTTGGCCCGCACCACGTTCGAGGCGGGCAAGGCACTGGTCACTGCCAACAAGGCGATGATCGCGCACCACGGCGTGGAACTTGCCACCAAGGCGGAAGCCGCCAAGGTCGCGCTCAAGTTCGAAGCGGCAGTGGCGGGCGGCATCCCGGTCATCAAGGGCCTGAAGGAAGGCGTTGCCGCCAACGAGATCGCGCGGGTCTATGGCATCCTCAACGGCACCTGCAATTACATCCTCTCGACCATGGAGGATACGGGCCGCGACTTTGCCGACGTGCTCGCCGAAGCGCAGGCCAAGGGCTATGCCGAGGCCGACCCGACGTTCGACATCGACGGGATCGATGCGGCACACAAGCTCTCGATCCTCTCCTCGATCGCCTTCGGCACCGCGGTAGACTTCGCCCCGGTCGCAGCGACCGGCATTCGCCGCGTGCTGGCGGCCGATATCGCGCAGGCCGATGCGCTCGGCTACTATATCCGCCTGATCGGCATGGCCGAGACCGAGATCGACGCTGCCGGCAATCGCCGCCTGTTCCAGCGGGTCCATCCGCATCTCGTCCACCGTGATCACCCGCTTGCCCATGTCGATGGCGCGACGAATGCGGTCGTCGCAGAGGGCAACTTCGTCGGCCGCCTGCTGTTCCAGGGCGCCGGTGCCGGTGACGGTCCCACGGCCAGCGCGGTCGTGGCCGACCTTATCGACATTGCCCGTGGCGATATCGGTGCGCCGTTCTCGATCCCCGTGGCGGAGCTGGATCATGCAGCGCCCGCAGAGGTCGGCCATCGCACCGGCAAGGCCTATATCCGCTTCAACGTCGCGGATCGCCCCGGTGTTCTGGCCGAGATCACCGCGGCGATGCGCGATGCCGGCGTCTCGATCGAAAGCCTGATCCAGAAAGGCGGGGCCGACAATGCGCCGGTCATGGTTTCGATGGTCACGCACGAGGGGCCGGAAAGCGCCATCACCGAAGCGTTGCGCCTGCTCGATGGCTCGCCCGTGCTGGCCGAGCCGCCGCTGGTGCTGCACATTCTGGGTGAATGAGTGTTCCGGCGCTCTCAGGGCGCCGGGATCTCACCCTTGGCGATGCGGTCCGCGTCCGAACCGGGCGGCGGTGGCGGCAGCGCCTTGATATCGAACATGTAGATCTCGGTGGGCTTCCCGCCGAGGCCGATGCATCCGCGGCTGCAATCGCGCAGGCCCGAGACGTTCGGCGCGCGGGGCAAGCCATCGTCGGTCGACTTCGCGCCATCGGTCTCGTCACGCAGCGGCACGCGCTCACGGTCGCTGGCTTCCTTGCCGCCGCAGACGACGATCGTGCCGTCAGATCGCTGCATCGGTCGGCAACGCTGGGTCTGTGAGGTGGTCAGCAGGTTGCGCGCAACGTCTGCATCGCTGGTGGCGGCACCAGGCACGACCGGTCCCTGCTTCGCCGGAGCCGCCGCAGGCGTTTGATCCTGCGCAGACGCGGGCAAGGCGCCAAAAAGAAGCGCAAGGCCTGCCAGAACTGCCACTCTCTGTCTCGACAAGACCCTTACCTCGCGTCTAGTGCCAAGGTCACACCAGCGTCATCTTTGCCACGCAATGCCCTTTGCGCGACATAGCGATGATTGCGCATACGTTTGCACAGCTTGCGTGCCGCGTCGAGCCGGGTCTGCCGGTGATATGCTGCACACGGGCTGAACCAGATTTCGAAGTACGTCCCTGTTCGTCACCACCCGACCAAGCTGGAGCCATCGTGACCGATAAGACCAACAATCCCGCCGCCTCCCAGGTTCTCGACCGCGTGCTCGTGCTCGAGATGGTCCGCGTGACCGAAGCCGCCGCCATCGGCGCATCGCGGCTGATCGGTCGCGGTGACGAGAAAGCCGCCGACGCCGCCGCTGTCGAGGCGATGCGCGCCGCCTTCAACGAACTCTACATGGACGGCACCGTGGTGATCGGCGAGGGCGAGCGCGACGAGGCGCCGATGCTCTACATCGGCGAGAAGGTCGGCGCGGCACCGGGCAAGGGTCCGAAGATCGACATCGCCCTGGACCCGCTCGAAGGCACCACCATCACTGCCAAGGATGGCCCGAACGCTCTTGCGGTGCTGGCCGTGGCCGAAGAAGGCGGCCTGCTCAACGCGCCAGACGTGTACATGGACAAGCTCGCCTGTGGCCCCGGCTATCCCGATGGCATCATCGACCTCGACAAGTCGCCGACCGAGAACGTCAAGGCCGTGGCTGCGGCCAAGGGCGTGGCACCGGGCGACATCAACGTCTGCGTGCTTGATCGCCCGCGTCACTCCGCACTGATCGAGGAACTGCGCGCGCTGGGCTGTGGCATCAAGCTCATTCCCGATGGCGACGTGGCAGGCGTGATTGCCGTGACCAACGAGGAAACCGGCGTCGACTTGTACATGGGCACCGGCGGCGCGCCCGAAGGCGTGCTTGCCGCAGCGGCGCTGCGCTGCGTCGGCGGGCAGTTCAAGGGCCGCCTGCTGTTCCGCAACGAAGACGAGAAGGCCCGCGCCCGCAAGTGGGGCATCGAAGATCTGAACAAGCAGTACGATCTGGTCGAGCTGGCCAAGGGCGACTGCATCTTTGCCGCAACCGGCGTCACCGATGGCTCGCTGCTGGCAGGCGTCAAGGTCCACAAGAGCGGCGTGATGACCACCGAAAGCGTGGTGATGCGCGCCTCGTCCGGCACCGTGCGCTGGGTCAAGGGCGAGCACCGCAAGGGCCGCTGACCGCGAACCAGCAACTGACCATGAGGCCGGATGCCATGGGCGTCCGGCCTTTTTGCATTTTCAGGTCCCGAAGCGCAGGATCCTCGGGGGCGGCAGGTCCTCTTGCAACGCTGAAGTGCGCCGCAAGATGTGCGGGTTGGGCGCCTCCACCGGCCTGTTTTCGATATCGCGCGTGCGGAAGGTCGCAACCAGATCGGTGAGTCGTTCAGCCTCTGAGGACAAGCTGCGGGTGGCGGCAGAGGATTGCTCGACCATCGCCGCGTTCGCCTGCGTCATCCGGTCCATCGCGGCCACTTCCACGTTGACCTGTTCGAGACTTTCCGCCTGCCGCGCCGCGGACTGCGCAATCTGCGCGACCAGCGCATCGACCGCGGCGATCTGATCGACAATCCCGGTCAGGCGTGTGCCCGTCTCCCCGACCAGGCGGACACCTTCCTCCACCTGGCTCGTGCTGTTCTCGATCAGGGTCTTGATATTCTGGGCCGCCTCGGCAGAGCGCTGGGCCAAGGCCCGGACTTCGGTTGCGACAACGGCAAAGCCCTTGCCGGATTCGCCCGCGCGCGCCGCCTCGACGCCCGCATTCAGGGCCAGCAGGTTGGTCTGGAAGGCTATGCCATCGATGACCGAGATGATCTTGCTGATCTCCTGCGCCGAGGCTTCGATCGCGGCCATTGCGGTAATGGCCTGCTGCACCACTTCGCCGCCGCTGCTGGCCTCGCCATGGGCAGAGTTGATCGCGACATTGACGTCCTTCGCCCCCGACGCGGTTTCCCGCACGCTGCCGGTCACGCGGTGCATGGCCGACGCGGTCTGGGCGAGGCTCGATGCCTGCTGCTCGTTCCGTCGCGCCAGATCGTCGCTGGCATCACGGATCTCGGCAATCGAGCTCATCACGCTGGCCGCGCCGACCCTGACGGTGCGCATCGCCGATGCCAGTGCATCCACCGCGATGTTGTAGTTCGTCCGCAATTCCTCGTAATCGCCGGGGAAGCGCTGCTCGATGCGATGCTCGAGGTTCTGGCGCGCCATGCAGTCGAGCCCCGCCGACAGCGCCGCGACAACCGCCTGCTGCTCCTCCTGGGCCTTGGCCCGGGCCATGCCATTCTCCCGGAAGACGGCAATGGCGCGCGCCATCACGCCGATCTCGTCATTGCGCTCGGCCCCTGTAGCTTCGACGCGATAATCGCCTTCGGCCATGCGCTGCATGGTGTCGGCAGTCTCGACAAGCGGGGCCACCACGCGCTGGCGGATCATCCGCGCGGCCTGCAGGACGATCGCAAACACCGCCAGCGCGATGCCTGCAAAGGCGACGATCAGCACCATCACGAGCCGGTTGGCGTGAGCCATCAGCGAGGTCCGGTAGGCCGTGGAATGCTCGACCAGTCGCTCCACTGCGTCATGCTGCTTCTGGTAGGCGGACGCCAGTTCGTCGTGGTGGACGCGGGTCATCGTCTCCAGATCGCCCGCAGCGAGCGCCGGCAGGAAGCGCTTGTCGATCGCCGCCCAGAAGGCATCGGCGGTGCCGATCGTCGCCGAGACCTCGTCGCGCAGCTCCTCAGGGATCGGGGCGGTCTGCCAATAGGCCTTGCGCTGTTCGAACAGCGTGCGCTCTTCCGCCAGTTCCGCACGCGCGCGCGCAGCATGGCCGGGATCGCTCAGCGTCCAGGTGGCGTGCAGGTAGGGTTCGACGACGAACGCGGGCGGCGGCAGGACGTCTGCAAGAAGTTCGTCCTGCAGCAGGTTCTCCTTGTGGAGAGGCCCGCCGAAACGGATGTAGCTTACTGCAATGCCAACGATCACGATCGCTGCCAGTATCAGGGCGACAACAAGTTTCGCCCCGCGCGAAGTCTGCTCGCTGATCATGCCAATGTCCCTTTGGTTTGGTGGACATTGCATGGACCATCGCGGTTATGTTGCAGTTTCAGCGATATAGCGGCCTTTACTACCGTAGATGTCCCACTGAACTTGCAACCGTAAATAAAAAAGCCCCGCCGGATCGCTCCGGCGGGGCCTCTTCGACTGTTCCGACAGGTCGGCGAAGCGTTACGCCTCGTCGCCTTCGATCAGGTAATCGCCGGCATCGGCGTCAGTGCCGTGGGTCTCGCCCTCGACTGCTGCCAGCGGATCGTCACCGATCGCGGCTTCCGGGCCCTGCGCCAGTTCGGCCGCATGCTCTTCGGCTGCCGTCGCCGGAGCGATCAGCGATTCCTGGAGCCTGCGGTAGGACGCACGCAACGCGGCATCGCGCGAGGAGGCGGCGACGCGCAGGCGGTTCATGCCCGCACCGGTACCGGCGGGGATGAGACGACCGACGATCACGTTCTCCTTGAGACCGATCAGCGAGTCCTTCTTGCCTTCCACGGCCGCCTGCGTGAGCACGCGGGTGGTTTCCTGGAACGACGCGGCCGAGATGAACGAACGCGTCTGCAGCGAGGCCTTGGTGATGCCGAGCAGCACCGGCTTGCCTTCGGCGGGCACCTGGCCTTCTTCCAGCTTGGCGTTGGTTTCGAGCATCTCCTCGAGGTCGACCTGTTCGCCCGGCAGCAGGGTGGTGTCGCCACCGTTGGTGATCTCGACCTTCTGCAGCATCTGGCGAACGATCACCTCGATGTGCTTGTCGTTGATCTTCACGCCCTGCAAGCGGTAGACTTCCTGGATTTCTGCCACGAGGTATTCGGCCAGAGCCTCGACGCCCATCACTTCCAGAATGTCGTGCGGATCGGGCGAGCCCGAGATCAGGTTGTCGCCCTTCTTGACGTAGTCACCTTCCTGCACGTCGATCACGCGGCTCTTCGGCACGAGGTACTCGACCGGTTCACCCTCCTCGGGGATGATCGCGATCTTGCGCTTGGCCTTGTAGTCACGCACGAACTCGATGCGGCCGGCGATCTTGGCGATGATCGAGTTGTCCTTCGGCTTGCGGGCCTCGAACAGTTCGGCAACGCGCGGCAGACCGCCGGTGATGTCGCGGGTCTTGGCGGCTTCGCGCGAAGCACGGGCGAGGATGTCGCCCGCTTCGACGCGCTGGCCGTCTTCGACCGAGAGCGTGGTGCCCGGTGCCATCAGGTAGCGTGCAGCTTCACCCGAATCGTCGTCGAGCAGGGTCAGGCGAGGACGCAGGTCCTCCTTCTTGCCCCGGCCGGCGGCACGGTTCTCGGTGACGACGCGGCTCGACATGCCGGTGGCTTCGTCGGTCTGCTCGGTCAGGGTCTTGCCGTCGACAAGGTCCTGATAGCGCACGATGCCCGGCTTTTCGGTGATCACCGGCAGGGTGAACGGGTCCCATTCAGCGAGGCGATCGCCCTGCGAAATGATCGCACCGTTCTCGTGCAGCAGGTGGGTACCGTAGGGCACGCGGTGGATCGCGCGCTCACGGCCCTCGGTGTCCATGACCACGATTTCGCCGTTGCGGGCCAGCGACAGACGACGGCCGCGCTTGTCGGTGATCGTCGGGATGTCGCGGTAGACCACGGTACCATCCGAGATCGCTTCGAGGTGCGACTGCTCGTTGACCTGCGCCGCGCCACCGATGTGGAAGGTACGCATGGTCAGCTGGGTGCCCGGCTCACCGATCGACTGCGCGGCGATGACGCCGACAGCTTCACCGATGTTGACCGGCGTACCACGGGCAAGGTCACGGCCATAGCACGTGCCGCACACGCCCTGCTGGGCTTCGCAGACCAGCGGCGAGCGGATCTTGGCCGACTGCACGCCAGCGGCCTCGATGCGGGCAATCGCGGCTTCGTCGAGCAGTTCGCCCTTCTGCGCGATCACTTCGCCCGACTTCGCCTCGATCAGGTCTTCGGCAAGGGTACGGCCGAGGATGCGCTCGCCCAGCGAGGCAATGGTCGAACCGCCCTGGACGATCGCGCGCATTTCCAGCGCACGTTCGGTGCCGCAGTCTTCCTCGATCACGACGCAGTCCTGCGACACGTCGACCAGACGACGGGTCAGGTAACCCGAGTTCGCGGTCTTGAGCGCGGTGTCAGCGAGGCCCTTACGGGCACCGTGGGTCGAGTTGAAGTATTCAAGAACGGTCAGACCTTCCTTGAAGTTCGAGATGATCGGGGTTTCGATGATCTCGCCCGAAGGCTTGGCCATCAGGCCGCGCATGCCCGCAAGCTGCTTCATCTGCGCCGGGGAGCCACGAGCGCCCGAGTGCGACATCATGTAGATCGCGTTGATCGGCTTCTGACGGCCGGTCGCCTCGTCAACAGGCGAGCTCTTCAGCTCTTCCATCATGGCGTTGGCCACCTGGTCGCCGCAGCGGCTCCAGGCGTCGATCACCTTGTTGTACTTTTCCTGCTGGGTGATCAGACCGTCCTGGTACTGCTGCTCGTAGTCAGCCACCAGTTCCTTGGTCTCGGCAACCAGGGCATCCTTGCTGTCGGGGATGATCATGTCATCCTTGCCGAACGAGATGCCTGCCTTGAACGCGTTGCGGAAGCCCAGCGCCATGATGGCGTCGGCGAACAGCACCGTGTCCTTCTGGCCGGTGTGGCGATAGACCTGGTCGATCACGTCGCCGATTTCCTTCTTCGTCAGAAGGCGGTTGACGATCTCGAACGGAACCTTGTGGCTCTTGGGCAGGCATTCGCCAATCAGCATGCGGCCCGGCGTCGTTTCGAAACGCTTGAGGTACTGCTTGCCGTTCTCGTCGGTCTGCGGAACGCGGGCGATGATCTTCGAGTGCAGCGTGACGGCCTTGGCCTCCAGCGCCTGGTGCACTTCGGCCATGTCGGCCAGCATCATGCCTTCGCCCGGCTCGCCGGCGCGGTCCATCGACAGATAATAGATGCCCAGCACCATGTCCTGCGAAGGCACGATGATCGGCTTGCCGTTGGCGGGCGAGAGGATGTTGTTGGTCGACATCATCAGCACGCGCGCTTCAAGCTGGGCTTCCAGCGAAAGCGGCACGTGGACGGCCATCTGGTCACCGTCGAAGTCGGCGTTGAACGCCGAGCAGACGAGCGGGTGCAGCTGGATCGCCTTGCCTTCGATCAGGACCGGCTCGAACGCCTGGATGCCGAGACGGTGCAGCGTAGGCGCACGGTTCAGCATGACCGGGTGTTCGCGGATCACCTCATCAAGGATGTCCCAGACTTCCTTGCGTTCCTTCTCGACCCACTTCTTGGCCTGCTTCAGGGTCATCGACAGACCCTTGGCATCAAGACGCGCGTAGATGAACGGCTTGAACAGTTCGAGCGCCATCTTCTTGGGCAACCCGCACTGGTGCAGCTTGAGTTCCGGCCCGGTCACGATGACCGACCGGCCCGAATAGTCGACGCGCTTGCCGAGCAGGTTCTGGCGGAAGCGGCCCTGCTTGCCCTTGAGCATGTCGGACAGCGACTTCAGCGGACGCTTGTTGGCGCCGGTGATGACGCGGCCACGGCGGCCGTTGTCGAACAGCGCGTCAACGGCTTCCTGCAGCATGCGCTTTTCGTTGCGGACGATGATGTCCGGCGCGCGCAGCTCGATCAACCTCTTCAGACGATTATTGCGGTTGATGACGCGGCGGTAGAGGTCGTTGAGGTCCGAGGTCGCGAAGCGGCCACCGTCCAGCGGCACCAGCGGGCGCAGTTCGGGCGGGATGACCGGCACGACATCGAGGATCATCCATTCGGGGCGGTTGCCCGAATCGATGAACGATTCCACGACCTTGAGGCGCTTGATGATCTTCTTGGGCTTCAGCTCGGATTTGGTCGTCCGCAGCTCTTCCAGCAGATCGTCGCGCTCCTGCTCGAGATCGAGGTTCATCAGCATGTGCTTGACGGCCTCGGCCCCGATGCCGGCCGAGAAGGCGTCTTCGCCATACTCGTCCTGCGCGTCGAGCAGTTCGTCTTCGGTCAGCGTCTGGTACTTCTCGAGCGGGGTCAGGCCCGGCTCGGTGACCACGTAGCTTTCGAAATAGAGGATGCGCTCAAGGATCTTGAGCTGCATGTCGAGCAGCAGGCCGATGCGCGAGGGCAGCGACTTGAGGAACCAGATGTGCGCAACCGGCGCGGCCAGTTCGATGTGGCCCATGCGCTCGCGGCGCACCTTGGTGACGGTGACTTCGACGCCGCACTTTTCGCAGACGACGCCCTTGTACTTCATGCGCTTGTACTTGCCGCAGAGGCACTCGTAGTCCTTCACGGGGCCGAAGATGCGCGCGCAGAACAGGCCGTCACGCTCGGGCTTGAACGTGCGGTAGTTGATGGTTTCCGGCTTCTTGATCTCGCCGAAGGACCAGCTGCGGATGCGCTCGGGGCTCGCCAAACCGATCTGGATCTGGTCGAAGGTCTCGGGCTTGGCGAGCTGGTTGGTGAATTTGGTCAGGTCGTTCATGTGGTGCCGTTCCCTTGCCTCAATGTGAGGCGTTGGACGTGAATTTCGGTGCGAAGGGATGGGCGGCGGCAGGACCGCCGCCCGTATTCCTTACTCCGCCGCCTCGGCGAGGCCGTCGTCATCGGTGTCGTCGAGCGACGACAGTTCGACGTTGAGGCCGAGCGAGCGCATTTCCTTGACGAGCACGTTGAAGCTTTCGGGAATGCCGGCCTCGAAGGTGTCGTCGCCCTTGACGATCGCTTCGTAGACCTTGGTGCGGCCGACCACGTCGTCCGACTTCACCGTGAGCATTTCCTGCAGCGTGTAGGCCGCGCCATAGGCCTGGAGAGCCCAGACCTCCATTTCACCGAAGCGCTGGCCGCCGAACTGCGCCTTGCCGCCCAGCGGCTGCTGGGTGACGAGCGAGTACGGCCCGATCGAACGTGCGTGGATCTTGTCGTCGACCAGGTGGTGCAGCTTGAGCACGTACTTCATGCCCACCGTCACCTTGCGGTCGAACGCATCACCGGTGCGACCGTCGAACAGCGTGACCTGACCGGATTCATCCAGCCCTGCCAGACGCAGCATGTCGGTCACGTCCTTCTCGACCGCGCCGTCGAACACCGGCGAGCCCATCGGCACGCCGTTGCGGACAGCCTGGGCGAACTCGATGATCTGGGCGTCGTCACGGGCGTCGATGTCGCCCGTGTAGTTGTCGCCGTAGATCTCCTTGAGTAGCTCGCGCACCGCTTCCGGCGGCTGGCCGGCTTCGGGGTTCGGGTTGGCCTCGCGCCATGCGTCGAGAGCCGCGCCGATGCGCTTGCCAAGGCCGCGGGCGGCCCAGCCAAGGTGCGTTTCGAAGATCTGCCCGACGTTCATGCGCGAAGGCACGCCCAGCGGGTTGAGCACGAAGTCGACCGGCGTACCGTCCTCGAGGAACGGCATGTCTTCCTGCGGCAGGATGCGGGAGATGATGCCCTTGTTGCCGTGACGGCCGGCCATCTTGTCGCCCGGCTGCAGCTTGCGCTTCACCGCGACGAAGACCTTGACCATCTTGAGCACGCCGGGGGCGAGTTCGTCACCACGCTCGAGCTTTTCCTTGCGGTCCTCGAACTTCTCCTGGATCGCCTTCACCGCGGTGTCGTACTGCGCCTTGACCGCTTCCAGCTGCTGCTGGCGCGCATCGTCGGCGACGGCGAACTTCCACCATTCGTGACGCTCGACATCGGCGAGAACCTGCTCGTCGATCGTTTCGCCCTTCTTGATGCCCTTGGGCGCCGCCGCCGAAACCTGGCCAAGCAGCATTTCGCGCAGGCGGTTGAAGGTGGCGCGGTTGAGGATCGCGCGCTCGTCCTCGCGGTCCTTGGCGAGGCGTTCGATTTCCTCGTTCTGGATGGCGCGGGTACGGTCGTCGATCTCGATGCCGTGACGGTTGAAGACGCGAACGTCGACGATCGTTCCGGCAACGCCCGGCGGCAGACGGAGCGAAGTGTCGCGCACGTCGCTGGCCTTTTCGCCGAAGATCGCGCGGAGCAGCTTCTCTTCCGGCGTCATCGGCGATTCACCCTTCGGGGTGATCTTGCCGACGAGGATGTCACCGGGGTGAACTTCCGCACCGATGTAGACGATGCCCGCCTCGTCGAGGTTGCGCAGGGCTTCCTCGCCGACGTTCGGGATGTCGCGGGTGATGTCCTCAGGCCCGAGCTTGGTGTCGCGGGCCATGACCTCGAACTCCTCGATGTGGATCGAGGTGAAGACGTCTTCCTTGACGATGCGTTCGCTGATCAGGATCGAGTCTTCGTAGTTGTAGCCGTTCCAGGGCATGAACGCGACGAGCACGTTGCGGCCCAGCGCCAGCTCACCGAACTCGGTCGAGGGACCGTCGGCGATGATGTCGCCCTTCTCGATCAGGTCACCCACCTTCACCAGCGGACGCTGGTTGATGCAGGTCGACTGGTTCGAGCGCTCGAACTTCTGCAGGCGGTAGATGTCGACGCCGGACTGGCCGGGTTCGATATCGCCCGAGGCGCGGATCACGATACGGGTAGCGTCGACCTGGTCGACCACGCCGGAACGCAGGGCCGAGATCGCGGCGCCCGAATCGCGGGCCACGGTCTCTTCCATGCCGGTGCCGACGTAAGGCGCATCGGCCTTGATCAGCGGCACGGCCTGGCGCTGCATGTTCGAGCCCATGAGCGCGCGGTTGGCGTCGTCGTTTTCCAGGAACGGAATGAGCGAGGCGGCAACCGAGACGAGCTGCTTGGGGCTGACGTCCATCAGCGTGATCTGATCACGCGGGCTCATCACGAATTCGCCGTTCTGGCGAGCCGAGACGAGTTCCTCGACGAACGAACCGTCAGCCGTCAGCTCGGCCGAAGCCTGCGCCACGGTGTGCTTCTGCTCTTCCATCGCCGAGAGGTAGATGACGTCCTTGGTCACCTTGCCGTCGATGACCTTGCGGTACGGGGTTTCGATGAAGCCGTACTTGTTGACGCGCGCGAAGGTCGACAGCGAGTTGATCAGACCGATGTTCGGGCCTTCCGGCGTTTCGATCGGACAGATGCGGCCATAGTGCGTCGGGTGAACGTCGCGGACTTCGAAGCCGGCGCGCTCGCGGGTCAGACCGCCCGGCCCAAGTGCCGAAACGCGGCGCTTGTGGGTGACTTCCGAAAGCGGGTTGGTCTGGTCCATGAACTGCGAAAGCTGCGACGAACCGAAGAACTCGCGCACGGCAGCAACGGCCGGCTTGGCGTTGATCAGGTCGTTCGGCATGACCGTCGACACGTCAACCGACGACATGCGCTCCTTCACCGCGCGCTCCATGCGCAGCAGGCCGACGCGGTACTGGTTTTCCAGCAGTTCGCCCACCGAACGCACGCGACGGTTGCCGAGGTTGTCGATGTCGTCGACTTCGCCCTTGCCGTCCTTGAGGTTCACCAGTTCCTTGACCACGGCGAGGATATCGTCGGTGCGCAGGGTGGTGACGCTGTCGTCGCACTCGAGCCCGAGGCGCATGTTGAGCTTGACGCGACCCACGGCCGAGAGGTCATAGCGGTCGGCGTCGAAGAACAGGCCGTCGAACAGCGCTTCGGCGGTTTCGCGCGTCGGCGGTTCGCCAGGACGCATGACGCGGTAGATATCGGCCAGGGCGTGGTCACGATCTGGAGCCTTGTCGGCCTTGAGCGTGTTGCGGATCCAGGGACCGGTCGAGACGTGGTCGATGTCGAGCAGCTCGAGCGTGTCGATGCCGGCCTTGTCCAGCAGGTCGAGGTTTTCCGGGCTGACTTCGTCACCGGCTTCGATCCAGATGCGACCGGTCGCTTCGTCGATGAGGTCACGCGCGGCGTAGCGGCCGAAGATTTCCTCGGTCGGGATCAGCAGTTCTTCAAGACCGTCCTTCGCTGCCTTGTTGGCAGCGCGGGGGCTGATCTTCTGGCCTGCCGGGAAGATCACTTCGCCCGACTTGCCGTCGACGATGTCGAACATCGGCTTCGCACCGCGCCACTGTTCGAGCACGAAGGGCACCTTCCAGCCACCTTCGGCACGCGCCCACTGCACGGTGTCGTAGAAGTGGTGGAGGATCTGTTCGTCATCGAGGCCGAGCGCGTGCAGCAGCGCGGTGACCGGCAGCTTGCGCTTGCGGTCGATACGGACGTTGACGATGTCCTTGGCGTCGAATTCGAAGTCGAGCCACGAACCGCGATAGGGGATCACGCGGGCAGCGAAGAGGTACTTGCCCGAGGAGTGGGTCTTGCCGCGGTCATGGTCGAACAGCACGCCAGGCGAGCGGTGCATCTGCGACACGATCACGCGCTCGGTACCGTTGATGAAGAACGTCCCGTTCTCGGTCATGAGCGGGATGTCGCCCATGTACACGTCCTGCTCCTTGATATCGATGAGCGACTTGGTCTCGGTCTCGGCATCGACCTCGAAGGTCGCGAGCTTGAGCGTCACCTTCATCGGCGCAGCATAGGTGATGCCGCGCTGGCGGCATTCGTTCACGTCGTACTTCGGAGCTTCGAGGACGTAGCCGTCACGCTCCTTGATATCGAGGCTGGCGGTGCCGGCGAAATCCTGGATCGGGAAAACCGAACGCAGCGTCTTTTCGAGACCCGAAACGTAGCCCACCGACGGATCGGAGCGGAGGAACTGCTCATACGATTCGCGCTGGACCTCGATCAGGTTCGGCATCTGCACGACTTCGTGGATGTCCCCGAAGATCTTGCGGATGCGCTTCTTCACGCCGGGACGACT
Source organism: Novosphingobium sp. ERW19 (assembly GCF_012641315.1). Lineage (NCBI taxonomy): Bacteria > Pseudomonadati > Pseudomonadota > Alphaproteobacteria > Sphingomonadales > Sphingomonadaceae > Novosphingobium > Novosphingobium sp. ERW19. The sequence goes on along the minus strand of NZ_JABAIC010000004.1, from coordinate 410,554 downwards.
GGCTGTCTTGGAAACCATAAAGGTTGCGAGCCTCTTCTCAACAAATGGCCGGAAAACCGGCGGAAATTCTGCCACGCGCAAGGATGGCGCCACCAAACAGCGAAAGGCCGCACAGCGCACGGCGATCCGTTCAACGGAAGCCATGGCCCGCAGCCTTTTGCGTCAGATGGATTGCCCTGCACTTCCTTCCCGAGCCACCCCCTGCGCATGGGACGGCCTTGCTCGAAGCGCTGGACAGGGGCGGCATATAGGCAATGCCGCAGGACAAGTCAAAGGGCGCATTGGGCAGGCGGCGCGCCGACGTGCGGCATCTTCAAGTAATTCAGCGAAATGATGAACACCGGTTCAGAAACTGTGAAACATTGTTGCGGCGCGCCAAAGTGACGACGGCTCACTGGCAATAAGCGCTCGCTTCGTCGCCAATATGGAACCTATTGCACAGGTCGTCGCGTTTTCTCGTCATGACCAAGATCAACGCCATATCGCCCCGCAGCACCATGGCGATTTCAGCCATGCTGCTGCTTTCTGCCGGAACTGCCCATGCGCAGGAGGTTACGATCCCTGTAACTGATGCGCCAGTGGCAGCGGCACCCGTCGTGACTCCCGCACCGGTCACACCGACCATCGTGATCCCGACCACGACGCCGGAGCCGGTTGCAGCGCCCGCGACCACGGCCGCAACGACGCCGGTGGCGACGCCGACGGCGCAGCCCCGACCGGCAGCGCGACCGGCGCCGCGAGCACCCGTGCGTGAGTCGGCGCCTGCACGTTCGACAGCGGCCGCAGCGGAGACTACGCCGGTGCCGGCAATCGCGCCCGTCCCGGCCGTTGCACCTGCGCCTGTTGAAGAGCCGGCAGCAGCCGCCCCCGTTGCAGCAAACGTCGCCACTGAAAGTGCATCACCGGACTGGGCCCTGCCGATTGGCGCCGCGGCAACCCTGCTCGTGCTCGGTGGCGTGGGCCTGGCCGTCAGCCGCCGCCGTCGCGTCTATGAAGAAGACGTGGATTTCGTGCCGCCGGTCACCACCCGTCCGAGCCTGAGGCCGCAGCCCGAGCGCCGCATCGCGCCGCCGATGCCGCCTGAGCGACCCTCGTCCCCGACTTACGCCATGTCGGCTGCCAACACGCGCACCGCCAGCGAGCGCGAAGCCCTGATCGAGCGCATCGTTGCGTCTCCGCCCGACGATGCCAACCCGTTCCTGTCACGCAAGGCCCGTCGCCGCCGCGCGCGGATCATGGTGCAATCGATGGCCGCCCGCAGCGACGTGCCCACGACAACACGTGGCGAGCAGGTCCTGACCGAGGTTCGCACGGACTACGCGCAGGCCTGAACCCGTCGCCAACCCATCACCGACAAACGAGGCCTCGTCCGCCGGACGGGGCCTTTTTGCATGGGGAAAGCGTTACCCTAAGCAAAACGATAAGGGGAATATCGTTTTTCGATATTATTGATTGACGATAAGGCGAATCGACCTTATTGATTTTCGATATCGACCATATCGGAGAACGATCAATGTCCCGCCACCTTCCCCAGACCGCCGCCGCGATCCTCTCGCTGCTGCTGGCCGCCACGCTGTGGCTGCCGACGGTGGATGCAGGCGCGGCTCCGCTCGCGCTCGTCGATGGTCCGGTCATGGCGACCTATCAGCTTCCACTCGCCGCCTGACCGCTCATTCAACAGGAGGGAAACACGATGTCCACGCTCCGTACCGACCCACTGCTCGGATTGGCCAAGGCTTTGCTCACATTCATGCTGGTCGTCATTGTCATCGGCATGGTGGGCCTGGGAATAGGATTCGCCGCAACGGTGGGCCTGCATGGGATGGTTGCCGAAAAGCTCGCGAAGGCTGGTGCCGCAGAATCGACCTATTGGCTGATCCTGCTGATGTTCCCGCTGCTTGCCGCGATGCTGGCCTCGATGCATCGTTTCGTCGACAAGCTCCGCGCCATCGTCATAACGGTCGAGGACGGCGATCCGTTCACCCCCGACAACGCCGAGCGGCTGCGCGCGATGGCCTGGCTGTCGGTCATCATCCAGCTGCTTTCCATACCCCTCGGGATCGTCGGGGTGATGCTTGAAAAGGCCAGCGCGGATGCAGCGTCGATAAGTGTCGATGCCGATTTCTCGACCAACGGCCTGCTGCTTGCCCTCGTCCTGTTCATCCTCGCCCGGGTGTTCCGCACCGGCGCGAAGATGCGCGAAGATCTGGAAGGGACCGTGTGATGCCGATCAACGTCAAACTTGACGACCTGCTCCACGCCCGCCGCATGACGCTGACGGAACTGGCCGAACGCATCGACCTGACGCTCGCCAACGTCTCGATCCTCAAGACCGGCAAGGCCAAGGCGATCCGCTTCTCGACCCTCGAAGCGATCTGCCGGGAACTCGATTGCCAGCCCGGCGACGTCCTCGGCTATGAACCGGACGAGGCCGAAACCGTGTAAAGCTTGACTTCGAGACCCGAATCCGCCAGAGGCCCGCCCGACCGGTGGGCCTCTTTTGGTTTTGCCGATCATCCGTCCGAGACAGTTGGTGTGCGGGATCTGCCTGCACTTAATCTCCAGCCTAGACGGGGAAAAGAGTTTCAAGGCCCCTCGCTCCAACAGGATCGTGGCGCCCCTCGCGTCTTTTACGGCGCATCTCCTTCCCTTGTCACGGACTCGCCGGTGGTCTTCGGGCCATCGACAAACGTAGCCGACTGTCCGGGCCTACCGGTTCAGTCACATGTGAAGGAGTATGGCATGGATCGTTCGCAGAAAGCCGATTCGGTCGCCTTCCTTAACGGCGTCTTCAGCGAGGCTGGCGCGGTGGTCATCACCCGCAACCTCGGCATGACGGTGGCCCAGTCCACCGCCCTGCGCACGAAGATCCGCGAAGCGGGCGCGACCTACAAGGTTGCGAAGAACAGTCTTGCCAAGCTTGCCGTCGCAGGCACCGATTACGAAGGTCTGGGTGATTTCTTCACCGGTCCGACCGCAATCGCCGCCTCTGTCGATCCGGTTGCTGCCGCCAAGGCAGTGGTCGAGTTCGCCAAGACCACCGACAAGATCGAAATCGTCGGTGGTGCAATGGGTTCGCAGGTTCTCAACGAAGCCGGGGTCAAGGCACTCGCCTCCATGCCCAGCCTCGACGAACTGCGCGGCACGCTTATCGGCCTCATCCAGGCTCCGGCCACGAAGATCGCCCAGCTCACGACTGCTCCGGCAGCCAAGCTGGCCCGCGTCTTCGGCGCCTACGCCAAGGAAGCCGCATAAGATTGTTCGGAATCCGCCCGGCCGCACCACTCGGGTGCGCGGGCACCACAAGATCAGGAGTGAAATACCATGGCCGATATCGCCAAGCTCGTTGAAGAACTTTCGAAGCTGACCGTCCTCGAAGCCGCTGACCTCGCCAAGGCTCTCGAAGAAGCATGGGGCGTTTCCGCCGCTGCTGCTGTTGCCGTTGCTGCGGCTCCTGCCGGCGCTGCTGCTGAAGCCGCTGAAGAGAAGACCGAATTCGACGTCATCCTGACCGGCGACGGTGGCAAGAAGATCCAGGTCATCAAGGAAGTCCGCGCGATCACCAACCTGGGCCTGACCGAAGCCAAGGCGCTGGTCGAAGGCGCTCCGAAGGCGATCAAGGAAGGCGTGTCGAAGGCTGAAGCCGAAGACATCAAGAAGAAGATCGAAGAAGCCGGCGGCACCGTCGAAGTCAAGTAATCTTCTTCTTCCGAACTTTCGGAAAAGATACAGGGAAAGGCGGGGCTTCGGCTCCGCCTTTTTCGTTTGAAGAAACCGTAGTGCTGCGACATCCTCTAGCCAGAGTCCGGGGGATCACATGTCAGCAGATATTGCGCGGTATCGGCGCTTCGCGGCGTTGAGGGTGGAGCAGCTCGAGCAGGAGGACCTGAGCCTGCGCCGCCAATTGTTCTGGGTCCGCGCAGGAAGCTGGCCCCTTCAGGTCATCAGCATCGTCCTGCCGGTAGCGGCCGGATCCATCGCCTTGGGCGATCACCTGTCAGGCTTCGTCTCGCCGCTCAGCTTCATTGGCGCTGCTGCCGTGGCACTGCATCGCGGCCTGAACTGCGAGGCATACCAGAGCGCGCTCAAGCGCACGACGCAGGCAGTGCGCAGCATTGTCGAAGACTATGAATGCATCGGCGCGCTGGCCGACGAAAAGGTCGCCGACGCCTTGCGCAAGGCAGAAGCGCGGCTGCACGAGTTGCGGGCAACGAGCAACGACGTTCCGCCGCGACGGCGGCAGAACCTACTTCGCCTGGCAGATATGGAGTCACCAGCGCCAGCCTGATGTCAGGCTGGATCGGTGGCCACGGGCACTCTCACGATCACCAGCAACCCGCCGCTTTCGCTTCTGGCAAAGGACAGCTTCCCACCGAAGCGCTGCAGCAGCCGGTCAGCGGTGGGAATACCGAGGCCAAAGCCGGCAGTGTCGCGCGCGCGGGCGTCATCGATCCGGTAGAACGGCGCGAGGATGCGCTCGAACTGGTCCTCGGAGATGCCCGGCCCCTGGTCGGCGATCAGCACGTGCCAGCGTCCATCCGCATCCGGTTCGACGCAGACTTTCGCCTTGCCGCCATAATGCACGGCGTTCTCGATCAGCGGGTGGAGCGCCATCAGCAGAGGCTCGCGCCACGAGCAGATCATCGCCCCTGGGGTCACCTCGACCGTGGCATTTCCGGCAAAGCTGCCAAGGACAAGATCCGTCACTGCCAGCCCAAGGTCCATCATGGCCGGTTCGGGCGCGAGGTGCTGGGCGCGGAGATAGCGCTGGAGCGACATCAGCATCGCTTCCATCTCGCCCGTGGCGTCGCGGACAAGGCCGGCGATTTCGGCATCGTCGATCAGATCGGCGGCGATGGTCACGCGCGATAGAGGCGTGCGCATGTCGTGGCTGATGGCCTCGAACGAGCGCGCCTGATCCTCGAGCATCGCCGCGATGCGCTCCTGCATGGCGTTCATCGACCGGGCGAGGCTGCGCAGATCGTCCGGCCCGCTTTCACGCACCGGCACGACCTGCCCCTTGCCGATCGCATCGGCGGCGTCGGTCAGCTCCCGCAAGGGGCGGGTGATGATGCGCAGCGACCATAGCGACAGGGCAAAGCTGACGACCGCAGTAACAAGCGTAAGGACCGTGGCGCGCAGCGCGATCGGCCAGCCCGAGGTCACGTCGCGCGAGCGGAAGTTCAGCCAGTGGCCATCGGACAAGCGCATCGCGCCAACCAGGTTGCCGTAGCCCAGACGCGATGGCTCAAGCCCGAGCATCAGTTGCTGGTCTGCCAGCATCGGCTCCCAACGCAGGATGTAGCCGCGGATCTGGGCCACGGCTTCGTCGTCCCGGTCGGGTATTGGATGGGGCGTGTTGCCAAGGGCCACTTCGAGGTGACTGGTGCTCATCGTCGAGCCGACCGCCTCGGGGTGAAGTTCGTGCAGGCGATTGCTGACCACCAGCAGTTCCGCCACACGCCGCGCGTGGTCCTCGCGCAGGGTTTCCTTGTCGATCACATCGTAGAAGGCGAGGCTGGCGATTGCCTGCACCGCCGCCAGCAGCAGCAGCAGAGTCGCGGCGCGAACCGCCAATCGGGACAGATTGGGCCCGTGCGGCGGGTGCGCCTCGATGAACGCGCGCAGGCGGCCTACGCCACCTGCCGATCGCATCTCCGGACTGCGCCCCACGCGCCGCCGGCTTGCCAGATGGCCGAACCCTTGCATCGCCGAAACGCTGTCACCCGCGACGCGACGGGTCAACCATTGCCGCGTGGCGGACATGATTTGTGACACGCGATGACGGGAATCTGCTGTTTATCAGAAACTTGTCCATCAGAGACAATCCGCATCACTGCCCGGCGCAGGCCATGCAGAGGCGCCATCCGGCCGCTTTGCGACTCGCCATCGAAGCGCTTTCCTTCCCGCGCCGGCCCGCCTACACCCCGCGTCCGATGTTCGAACAACCGCCCCACAAATGGATTGACGAGCTGCGCGCGATGCTGCGCCTGGCCGCGCCGCTTGTCGGGGCGAACCTGCTGCAGATGGCGGTATTCGCCGTCGACGTCGTGTTCGTCGCGCGTCTTGGTCCCGAGGCGCTGGCCGCCTCCTCACTATCGGTCTCGCTGTTCGGGCTGCTGATCTGGAGCCTGTCCGGCCTGGTCGGCGCGGCCTCGCCCTTGATCGCGGCTGAACTCGGGCGTCGGCGCCACGCGGTCCGCGAGGTGCGGCGCACCGTTCGCATGGCAGCGTGGGCCGGTCTGCTCGCAGCGTTCGTCGCCATTGGCGTATGCCTGCTCGGCGGGCCGCTGATGCGCGTGACCGGGCAGGACCCCGGCGTGATCGCCCGTGCAGTTCCTTTTCTTGAAGTCCTGATGTGGGCCGCGATCCCGGCTGTGCTTGCCGCTCTGCTGCGCACGGTGGTGGCAACGCTCGGGCGCCCCGGCATCGGCACGGCGATTACCGGCATGGCCGTGGCGGTCAATGCGCTGGGCAACTGGGTCTTCGTGTTCGGCCATCTCGGCGCACCGGAACTGGGGCTGCTCGGCTCGGCCATTTCGAGCGTGATGACGAGCGTTGCGATGCTCCTGGCGTTCATGCTGGTCATCCGCTTCGACCGGCGGCTGCACCGCTACCGGCTGCTTGGCCGGTGGTGGCGGCCAGAGTGGCAGCGCCTGGGCGACGTCCTCAAGATCGGCCTGCCCATCTGCGGCACGATCATCGCCGAGGCCGGCATGTTCAACGGCGCCGCCTTCCTGATGGGCAGGATCGGCGAGATCGAACTTGCCGCCCATACGCTGGCCCTGCAGTTCGCGGCGATCGCCTTTCAGGTGCCCTTTGGCGTGGGGCAAGCCGCCACGATCCGCGTCGGCCTCGCTTATGGCGCGCGAGACAATGCCGCGATTGCGCTGGCCGGAAAGGTCGCAACCCAGCTTGGCATCGGCTTCATGGCGGTTTCGGCGGGGATCATGCTGCTGTTCCCGCTGCAGTTGCTCAGGCTCTACATCGATCCGGCAGCGCCTGAAAACGCGCGCGTCGTCGGCCTTGCCCTGCAGTACATGATGGTGGCGGCTGCATTCCAGCTGTTCGACGGCGCACAGGCCGTGGGGTCGAGCCAGTTGCGCGGCCTGCAGGACACCCGGGTTCCAATGCTCATCGCGATTTTCGGCTATTGGGTTCCGGGCGTGGGCACGGCACTCGCCCTCGGCCTGTTCACCGGCAATGGCGGCCTCGGCGTGTGGTTCGGCCTGCTGGTCGGCCTGATCTTCGTGGCCGGGCTGATGCACTGGCGCTGGCGCAACCGGGCCAGGCTCGGGCTTCTGCCTGCCTGAAGCCGCGCTTCGTCGATTTGTTCATCTGCGTGAAAAGAATCTGCGCCAGACCCATTGACGCCCCTTCTACCGGCACCCATATGCCGCCCGCTGGCACTCTCGCCTTGAGAGTGCCAAGCCTCATTTTTAACTTGGAAGAGGGAGCAACCCATGACTTTCCGTCCGCTGCACGATCGCGTGCTCGTACGCCGCGTCGAAGCCGAGGAAAAGACTGCCGGCGGGATCATCATCCCCGACAGCGCCAAGGAAAAGCCCGCTGAAGGCGAAATCGTTGCCGTCGGCACCGGCGCTCGCGCTGAAAACGGCACGATCACTCCGCTCGACGTCAAGGTCGGCGACCGCGTCCTGTTCGGCAAGTGGTCCGGCACCGAAGTCAAGGTTTCGGGTGAAGACCTGCTGATCATGAAGGAATCGGACATCCTGGGCGTGATCGGCTGAGCCGAACCCCGGATTTCCTGAACCAACTCAAGATATTCAAAGGAACGAGAAATGGCTGCCAAGGACGTACGCTTTTCGCGCGACGCTCGTGAACGCATTCTGCGCGGCGTCGACATCCTCGCCGACGCGGTAAAGGTCACGCTGGGCCCCAAGGGCCGCAACGTCGTGATCGACAAGAGCTTCGGCGCACCCCGCATCACCAAGGACGGTGTTTCGGTCGCCAAGGAAATCGAACTCAAGGACAAGTTCGAGAACATGGGCGCCCAGATGCTGCGCGAAGTGGCCTCGAAGGCCAACGACGCAGCCGGTGACGGCACCACCACCGCGACCGTGCTCGCCCAGGCGATCGTTCGCGAAGGCATGACCGCGGTTGCCGCCGGCATGAACCCGATGGATCTGAAGCGCGGCATCGACATCGCCGTCGGCAAGGTCGTCGAAAACCTCAAGGCGCGCTCGACCCCGGTTGCCGGCTCGTCGGAAATCGCCCAGGTCGGCATCATCTCGGCCAACGGCGACACCGAAGTCGGCCAGAAGATCGCCGAAGCGATGGAAAAGGTCGGCAAGGAAGGCGTGATCACCGTGGAAGAGGCCAAGGGCCTCGAATTCGAACTCGATGTCGTTGAAGGCATGCAGTTCGACCGCGGCTACCTCTCGCCCTACTTCATCACCAACCCGGAAAAGATGACGGTCGAACTCGAGAACCCGTACATCCTGATCCACGAGAAGAAGCTCTCGTCGCTCCAGGCGATGCTGCCGATTCTCGAAGCGGTTGTGCAGTCGGGCCGTCCGCTCCTCATCATCGCCGAAGACATCGAAGGCGAAGCGCTGGCGACCCTCGTCGTCAACAAGCTGCGCGGTGGCCTCAAGATCGCTGCCGTCAAGGCTCCGGGCTTCGGTGACCGTCGCAAGGCCATGCTGGGCGACATCGCCACGCTGACCGCCGGCGAAATGATCTCCGAAGACCTTGGCATCAAGCTGGAGAGCGTCACGCTCGCCATGCTCGGCCAGGCCAAGAAGGTCACCATCGACAAGGACAACACCACGATCGTCGACGGCGCAGGTTCGGCCGAAGAGATCAAGGCCCGCGTCGAGCAGATCCGTGCGCAGATCGAAGTCACCACTTCGGACTACGACCGCGAGAAGCTGCAGGAGCGTCTGGCCAAGCTTGCTGGCGGCGTTGCCGTGATCAAGGTCGGCGGTGCTACCGAAGTCGAAGTGAAGGAGCGCAAGGACCGCGTCGACGACGCTCTCCACGCCACCCGCGCTGCGGTTGAGGAAGGCATCGTTTCGGGCGGCGGTACTGCGCTGCTCTATGCGACCAAGGCTCTCGAAGGCCTCAAGGGCGCCAACGACGACCAGACCAAGGGCATCGACATCGTGCGCCGCGCGATCCAGGCCCCGATCCGTCAGATCGCTGCGAACGCAGGCCATGACGGCGCGGTCGTCGCTGGCAACCTGCTGCGCGAGAACGACGAGAACCAGGGCTTCAACGCTGCGACCGACACCTATGAGAACCTCAAGGCTGCCGGCGTGATCGACCCGACGAAGGTCGTTCGCACTGCCCTGCAGGACGCTGCCTCGGTCTCGGGCCTGCTGATCACCACGGAAGCGGCGATCAGCGAGAAGCCGGACGACAAGCCCGCGATGCCGCCGATGGGCGGTGGCATGGGCGGCATGGGCGGCATGGACTTCTAAGTCCACGCAGCTCACGCTGACACGGATTGGGCCGGGAGGAGCGATCTTCCCGGCCTTTTTCGTTCTCATGGCAAAAAGAACGGGAACAAGTTGCGACGAGCCGCGTTTGGGGAACGATGGACTGCGCCCGATCCTGCCTGACTGAATTGATGCGCCCGTGAAGGACGGCATCGCCAGGACGGATCACACTCCTCCCGCTCCAGTTGTCGGCCACGAGATCTATCGCATCCTGTTCGAGAACATGGACGACGGGTTTTGCGTCATAAGGTTCCTCGATGGGCCTCATGGTCCGCTCAGCGACTACGTTCACGTCCTCGCGAACTCGGCCTACGAACGGCACACCGGAATTCCGAACGTGGTCGGGCAGCACTTGCGCGACATGGTGCCGGACGAGGCCGATGACTGGATCGCCTTCTACGGCAAGGTGCTGCATACCGGCGAGCCGATCCGGTTCCGCAATGAACTCGTAGCGACAGGACGCCATCTCGAGGTGTCCTCGTTCCGCATCGGCGCGTTCGAGGATCGACTGGTCGCAGTGCTGTTCAAGGACGTGACCGAGAAGGTCAGCGCCGAAGGCGCCTTGCACCAGCTCAACGAAACGCTCGAACAGCGCGTCGCCGACGCCCTCGCCCAGCGCGAGCATGCCGAGAACGCGCTGCGACAGGCGCAGAAGATGGAAGCCGTAGGCCAGCTGACGGGTGGTCTTGCGCACGATTTCAACAATCTACTGGCAGGCATAACCGGGGCTTTCGAGCTGATCGGCCGGCGCGTGAGCCAAGGCCGCGCGGAAGAAGTCACCCGCTATGTCGACGCAGGGCTTGGCGCTGCGCAGCGCGCCGCCGCACTCACTCACCGGCTGCTGGCCTTCTCCCGGCGCCAGACCCTCTCTCCGCGCGCAACCAATGCCAACCGGCTCGTCGAGGATTTCATTGATCTCGTCCGCCGCACGATGGGGCCGCAGATCACCGTACAGGCCGAACTCGATCCCGCGCTTTGGCTCGCGCTGGTAGACCCCAACCAGCTCGAGAACGCCCTGCTCAATCTGTGCATCAATGCCCGCGACGCCATGCCGGACGGCGGCAACCTCGTGATCTCCACGCTCAACGTCGCGCTGGCGGACAACGATGCGCGAAGCCGTAGTCTGGCGCCCGGAGACTACATGACGATCACCGTGAGCGATTCCGGCGTGGGCATTGCGGCCGAGGATGTCGACCGCGTTTTCGAACCATTTTTCACGACCAAGCCCACGGGCAAGGGCACGGGGCAGGGCCTGTCGATGGTCTACGGGTTTGCACGACAGAGCAACGGTATCGTCCGCATCCGTTCGACGCAGGGCGCAGGCACGCAAGTGCGGATCTATCTGCCGAGGCATGATGCCTTGCCCGAGGACGTAGTGGACACCGAGGATAGCCGATGCGTCGATCCGTCCCCTGATGCCACCGTCCTGGTTGTCGATGATGAACCAACGGTGCGCATGATGATGCTCGACGCGCTGGCAATGATCGGCATGCGCTGCATTGAAGCTGCTGATGGGGCTGCGGCACTCGCCATGCTGGATCGCCACCCCGATATCGATCTGCTGGTCACCGATGTGGGCCTGCCTGGCGGGCTCAACGGCCGACAAGTCGCCGACGAGGCGCGCCGCCGCCTGCCTGATCTGGGCGTCCTATTTGTGACAGGCTATGCCGACAGTGTGGTCTTGCAAAACGATGCCAGCCTGGAAGATCGAACCCTCATTCTGACCAAGCCCTTTTCGATCGAGGACCTTCAGCGGCAGACCGCTCACCTTCTTGCACGCAACCTCGCCCGGCCGGTTTCCATAACGCTGCCCAACGTCAGTTCGCTCTGACTCGCTCGTAAAGTTCAACAGCCGCTTCGCCGTCGAAGACGTGTTCGTCATAGCGAACGAAGCCAAGCCGCTGCGCCAGTCGAACGGATGCATGGTTCTCAGGCTCGATCATGCAGGCGACACGGCGAGCCTCGCGAGTCCGGTCGAACCAGTCCAGCGCGGCTTGCATGCCTTCCTGCGCATAGCCACGGCCCCAGAACGGACGCGCAACGATCCACGCGGCTTCGACCGCGTCATCAAGCCCTTTGCCGAAACCGCGCAAGGAGTGGAACAGGCCCATCTGCCCGACGAAAGCATTACTGCCTTTCTCGTGCACGATGAACATGCCGTAGCCGTACAACTGCCATGAGCCTGCACCGCGCAAGGCGCGCGAGAACATGTCGGTGGTCGGGTCTTCCGGCCGTGGCCCGAGGAAGCGGTGAACTTCCGGATCGGCCACAAGATCACGCAGCAGCAGGTAATCGTCGCGCTGCGGCACTCTGAGGATCAGGCGATCCGTCTCCAGCTGCGGCAGCACGTTCACAACATCGCGTCCATCGCATGGAGCACGAGGCCGACCAGCCCACCGACGAGGGTACCGTTGATGCGGATGAACTGCAGGTCCCGGCCGACAGCGCCTTCGATGCGGTCGGTCACCGTGCGGGCGTCCCACCGCTTGACGGTTTCGGACACCAGTCGCACGATTTGCGCGCCGTAACGCGTCGACACGCCAACCAGCGTCCGCCGGGCAAAACGATTGACCATCTTCTGCAGTCGCACGTCGCGTTGCAACGCATTGCCAAGCTCGGCAAGGCTGGCTCCCAGCTGGCCGCCAAGCGCCCCACGCGGATTGCGGACAAGCTGCAGGAGCCGCATCCGGCCGCGTTCCCACAGCCCGTCCAGCCACCGCCCGAACGCAGGATTGGCCAGCACCTCACGCTTCATCCGTTCGACCTTCGCGCGCATCTCGGCATCGTTCACCAGATCGTCGGCAAGCGTTGCCAGCCCTTCCTCGATCTTGCGACGCAAGGGATGGTCGGGGACGACCAGAGTCTCGGCGAGAAGCTTGTAGAGGCCATCCAGGATTGCGTTCGCCAGCTTCTCGTCCAGCCCGGTCCAGCGCAGGATCGTATTGGCGCGCTCGTGGATGGTCGACTGGATGAGCTGCTCGTTTGCCTCGATCGTTTCGGCAGCCTTGCGGATCAGGCTTTCGATCACCGGCATGTGCCGACCATCGGCGATGGCCGCCCCCAGCAACTGTCCCAAAAGCGGCGCCAGCTCCAGCTTCTCGAGCTGCGTCCGCAACGCGCCTTTGGCAAGACCGCCCAGTTCATCCGGATCGAGCGATTCCAGCACGTCGGCCAGCAGCCCTGCCGCGCCATCGCGCAGGCGGCTTTCCCCGGTTCGCGGGTCTGAAAGAAACGCACCGGCGGCGGCGGCGGCGTTGACCGCTCCCATGCGGCGCGCAACCACCTGGGGGGTGAGGAAATTGGCCTGCAGGAACGACGCCATCGTATCGGCGATGCGGTCCTTGTTTTCCGGAATGATCGCGGTGTGCGGAATCGGCAGGCCCAGCGGATGCCGGAACAGTGCAGTTACCGCAAACCAGTCTGCCAGACCGCCGACCATCGCCGCCTCGGCAAACGCCCGGATGAAGCCGATCGCCGGGTGCAGTCCTTCGTACCGGCGCGTTGCAATATAGATCAGCGCCATCGCCACGAGCAGACAGGTGGCGACGATGCGCATGCGGCGCGCACGATCAGCCACCACCGGCATCACGCGCCCTCTTCCGATGCGGACGGGTCCGCTGGAGATCGAAGGCGCGGCTTCGACTGGCTGTGGCAATTCGGCGGTCACTCCGCCGGAAATGCCTCGTGCTGCGGTTCGTTCCGCATTGCGGGTATGACCGGCTTGGCGGCGTGGGCCGGCTGCGGCGCAGGTTCATGGCCGAGAACCTTGCGGGCAAGCCATGGACCCAGACGCTTTTCGAGACCATCGGCGAGGCTGAAGCCTGCCGGCACGATCAGCAGCGTCAGGGCCGTGGACAGGGTAAGCCCGCCGATCACCACGATGCCCATCGGCGCACGCCATCCGCCATCGCCGCCAACCGAGACCGCAGTCGGGATCATGCCCGCAACCATGGCTACGGTGGTCATGATGATCGGCTGTGCGCGCTTGTGCCCAGCCTCGGTAATGGCAGCAAGCTTTTCCTGGCCAGTCGCCATCTCCTCGATCGCGAAGTCGATCAGCAGGATCGAGTTCTTCGCCACGATGCCGAACAGCATGAGAATGCCGATGAACACGGGCAGAGAAAGGGCCTGCCCCATCAGCCAGATCGCCAGCAATCCGCCCAGCGGCGCCAGGAACAACGAGCCCATGTTGACCAGCGGCGAGATGAAGCGGTGGTAGAGCAGCACCAGCACCGAGAACACCAGCAGGATGCCCGAGGCGACGGCGATGACGAAGTTGTACATCAGCTCGGCCTGGAACTTGTCTTCGCCCGCCGCCGTGTTGGAAACGCCCTGCGGCAGGTTCTTCATCACCGGCAGCTTCGCGATGGCGTTCATGGCATCGCCCTTGACCACGCCCGGCGGCAAGTCCGCACCAACGAAGACGCGGCGGCTCTGGTTGTAGCGCTGGATCTGCGTTGGCCCCGAACCGAAATCGATCTCGGCCACGCGCGATAGCGGAACCGAGCCACCGGATGCAGTCGGCACCGGCAGATTTTCCAGCGTCGACAAGTCGCGGCGCGAGGCTTCGGGCAGCTTCACGCGGATTGGCACCTGGCGATCGGACAGCGAAAACTTCGCGCTGTTCTGGTCGATTTCGCCCTGCGTCGCGATGCGGATCACCTGGCTCAGGGTCTGCGTCGTCACGCCGAGGCTTGCCGCAAGATCGAGCCTTGGCTTGATGATCACTTCAGGCCGACGCAGATCGGCGCTGATGCGCGGCGCCACGACAAGCGGCAGCGTGCTCATCTGATCGACCAGCGTCTGTGCAGTCTTCTGCAGCAATTCGGGATCCGACCCGGCCAGCATGATGCTGATCGGTCGGCCCGAACCACCACCCGGACCGCTCGGCCCCTGGGCCTGGAAGTTCGCCCGGATGTCGGAGATCGACTGCAGTTGCGGGGTCAGTTCGCGTTCGAAGACCAGGCTCGTCCGCTCACGGTCGGGCCGGAGGTTGACGTAGATGTTGCCGCGTCCCTCGCGCACCGAGGCCAGCTGCGATTCCACCTCGGGCTGCTTGGCGAGCAGGGCGACGACCTCGCCCACCTTGCGCTCGGTCTGCTGCAGAGTCGTGCCGGGGACCATCTCGATGGTTACCGTGCTCGAATCGCTGTCGGCGTCGGGGAAGAACTGTGCGGGGATCGACATGAACATGACGATGGTCAGCACGAAGGCACCGGCCCCGATGCCCATCATCCACAACCGGTGGTCGCGCAGGCGCGCGCGGAAGCGGCGGCGCGGATGCTCGGCGCGGTAGGCCCTCGCCTTCGAGGTATCGAGCGACCAGCCCAGCACCTTCATGTACTTGTCCATCCACGGCCCGGTGCCGTGCTCGGCCTCGCCATGCGCCTGCAGGAAATAGGCCGCGATCATCGGCGTGATCATGCGCGCAACCAGCAGCGAGAACAGGACCGAGATGACCACGGTCAGGCCGAAGTTCTTGAAGAACTGGCCGGATACGCCGGGCATCAGCGCCACGGGGAAGAACACGGCGACGATCGAGAAAGTCGTCGCCACAACGGCGAGACCGATCTCGTCGGCCGCGTCGATTGCCGCCTGATAGGCGGTCTTGCCCATTCGCATGTGTCTGACGATATTCTCGATCTCGACGATCGCGTCATCGACCAGCACGCCCGCGACAAGCCCCAGGGCCAGCAGCGACATCTGGTTGAGCGTGAAGCCCATCAGGTCCAGCACCCAGAACGTGGGAATCGAGGACAGGGGAATGGCCAGCGCCGAGACGATCGTCGCGCGCCAGTCCCGCAGGAACAGGAACACCACGACCACCGCCAGCACAGCGCCCTCGACCATCGCGTTCATCGAGGAACGATACTGATCTTTGGTCTGGATGACCGAGGTGAACAGGAGCTCGAAGTGGATCTTGCCGCCCTGCTCCTGCTTGATCTTCTCCATTTCCTTGAGCGCGCCGTCATAGACCGACACGTCGGATTCGGCGCGGGCACGCGAGAACGAGAAGGTGACGACAGGCTTGCCGTTGAACTTCGCGATCGAGGTCAGTTCGCTGTAGGAATCGCTGACATCGGCAACGTCGGACAGACGCACCGTACGATTGCCGCTTAGATTGATCTCGGTCTGGGACAGTTCATACGCGCTCTTCGCATTGCCAAGGACGCGAACAGACTGGCGCGAACCGGCCACTTCGGTCTTGCCGCCGGCCGCGTTGATGTTGACCTGGCGCAGCGCCGCGTTGACCTGGCTTGCCGTCACACCGAGGCTCGTCATCTTCATCGGATCGAGCGTGACGGCGATCTCGCGATTGACCCCGCCCGAACGGCTGACTTCGGCCATGCCGGGCACGGTCAGCAGGCGCTTGGCGATCGTGTCGTCAATGAACCACGAAAGCTGCTCGATGGTCATGTCGTCGGCCGCGACGGCAAAATAGGCGATCGGGTTGGACGATGTCTCGACCTTGAAGACCTGCGGCTCGAGGATTCCCTCGGGCAGGTCGGAACGGATCTGGTCGACCTTGTTCTTGACCTCGTTGACCGCGGCGTTGATGTCCTGGCCGATCTTGAACTGGACCTGCGTCTGGCTGCTGCCTTCAGAGGCGGTAGAAGTCAGGGTGTCGACACCGGCGATCGAACGCACGGCGGATTCGACACGCTGCGTGATCTGGTTCTCGATTTCCGTCGGCGCAGCGCCGGGCTGGCTGATCTGGACGATGACGACCGGGAATTCGATGTCCGGATTGTCCTGGACCTTCATCTGCATGAACGAGACGAGGCCCGCGAGCGTAAGCCCGAGGAACAGGACGATGGGTACGACTGGGTTGCGGATGCACCAGGCCGAGATGTTCTGGAAGTTCATCGCCAGCCCTTATTTCTGAACGACCGGCCGGACCTTGTCCCCCGGATTGAGGAAGCCGCCGGCCCGCAGCACGATCCGTTCGCTGCCCGAAAGGCCTTCGACCACGGCGATGCCTTTGGCACTGACCTGACCGGTCTTGACCGCGCGGCGGACCGCCTTGTCGTCCTTGTCGATCACGAAGACGTATGAGCCCTTGTCGTCGCTGAGGATGGCCGATTCCGGGAGAAGCGGGGCATTGGTCGTGCCCGACACCAGCGTTGCGGTGGCAAAACCGCCGGGGCGCAGGACCTTGTCGTAGGCAAGGGCAATGCGCGCGATCCCTTCGCGACTGGTCTGGTCGATCGTCGGCGAGAGCTGCCAGACCTGGCCCGAGAACTTGCGGTCTGTGCCAACTGGCGTGACGTCCGCGCTCGCCCCGACGGAAAGACGCGCAAGATCGGACTCCGACAGGCGCGCCTGCATTTCCATCTGCCCATCACGCGCCATCGAGAACAGGACACCCGAACCCGGAGTGACGATCTGGCCCGGTTCGGCCGCGCGCGTCAGGACAAGGCCCGCCGCCGGCGCGACGATGTTCAGGCGCGCGGCGCGGGCGCCGAGTTCGCCAAGGCTCGCCCGTGCCACGCGCACCCGCGCATTGGCTGCGTCGCGGGTGGCAGTGAGCCGATCGATGTCTGCCTTCGAGATGAAGCCGCGCTCCACCAGCTTCAGCGCACGATCGAGGTTGGCCTGCGCGAGGCGGGCATCGGCGGCGGCCACTTCGACGTTTGCGGCCTGGCTCGCGATCTGCTGGCCCTGCACCGACCGGTCGATCACGGCAAGGACCTGGCCTGCACGGACCCAGTCGCCCGCATCCACCAGCACCTGGACGATCTGCCCGCCTTCTCCGGCGACCCCGACCGGCATCTCGCGCCGCGCGGCAATCGTGCCGCTGGCCGTGATGGTTCCGGCGATGGTGGTGGTGCCGGGCACCACGACGGTCACGACCTGCGCCTGCGATTCCTGCGCATCAGCGGCGGCATTGCCATCGCCCCGGTGCATCAGGAACCACACCCCGGCCAGGACCGCCACAACAACCGCGCCGATGATCCAGAGCCGTCGGGACGACCGCTGACCGTCACCCTCTCCGTCAAACATGGGCGAGGCTGCGTTGTCGGCGTTGATCGTCGTTTCGTAGTTCATGTTCGTCAATGCCTTCGTCCCGTAGCGGGGCGAGGGCAGGCCCCTTGGAATTCGAGTAGGTGTGTTACATTCATAACGCACTTGCCGCAAGCATGCGGCACCGCCGTATGGCAGGTCATTGCACTGCAATAGCTACCCTTCCGACGAGGCGCAATTCCGTCTCGACGAAGGACTTATGCCGAAATGGACACCGTGTCTTTCTTGCACCTGTAACTTTTTGTAACCGGTCGGCGACCTTTGCAGTGCAGGCAAACAACGGAACAGATGCCCAAAAGAACAACGGCCGCCTCCCGAAGGAAGCGGCCGCCGCGGATGGAGCTGGTGCTTGCGATCAATACTTGAGCTGTCGCTCGTAGAGATCGCGATAATGCTGGATACGGGTCACGCGCAGGCCCTGCATGCCCGAGCGGTCGACCGCGCGCTGCCACGATGCAAACTCCTCGAGCGTGAGGTTGTAGCGCTCGCAGACCTCGTCGATAGTAAGGAGCCCGCCGTTCACGGCCGCGACGACTTCCGCCTTGCGACGAACGACCCAGCGCGTGGTGTTGGCAGGCGGCAGACTATCGATCGTCAGGGGCTCCCCGAGCGGGCCGATGACTTGTGCCGGACGGATTTTCTGGTTCTCGATCATGTCAATCTCGTGCTTCGGCGCGGCCCTGCCGCGTCACGGTCATATCGGCGGCGAATGTGCCCAAATCGGCTTTGCTATTCGCTGAAGAGGTTGGGTTAACGACTCGTTCATGCGCCGGATTGCCCTGCACGTTCGACGCAATGAATGCAGCAGTGAGCCGGTGAAAGCTGCCACCGCGTTCGGCATCGCCGTGCTCTCCGTCGGCACCCAGCGATCGACGCAAATCCTGCGTTGCGGCAATGCGGGCGCACAGCCCGTGCCAAGACAGCGGACGCAATCCGGTCCCGGCCGCCAAAGCCGTGTCGCCGCCGAAAAACGCCGCGTGATCGTTCAAACTCATATCCATCGCCGTGCTTCTAGGCGCGAGATGGCTAAGGTCCGGTAAAGGGCCCGTTTAGCTGTTGTTTATCTTGTGGCAGTCCAATGCCGCGCCGTGCGGCACGCTTTGCGCTGCGGCGCCAAACCGACTATGGCGCGCACCATGCTCGATACGGCAACACTTCCCGATCTTTTCGACCTGCCGCAACCGCTCAAGGCGCGGCGCATCGTCGTCGCCATGTCGGGCGGCGTCGACAGTTCGGTCGTCGCGGGAATCGCTGCAGCAAGCGGCGCCGAAGTGATCGGCGTAACCCTGCAACTTTACGATTATGGCGCGGCAACCGGGCGCAAGGGTGCCTGCTGCGCCGGTGATGACATCCGCGATGCGCGCGCCGTGGCCGACCGCCTGGGCATCGCGCACTATGTCTTCGATCACGAATCGAGCTTCCGCGAGGAAGTGGTCGAACGCTTTGCCGACGATTATCTCAACGGTCGGACTCCGATTCCCTGCGTCCGCTGCAACATGGGGCCGAAGTTTACCGATCTGCTGGCGATGGCGCGCGAACTTGGCGCAGATTGCCTTGCCACCGGCCACTACGTGCGCCGCGTGGTCGGTGCTGACGGCCCCGAACTCCACCGCGCGTTCGATCCCGCGCGCGACCAGTCCTACTTTCTCTATGGCACGACCGAGGCCCAGCTCGATTTCCTGCGCTTTCCTCTAGGCGGATTGCCCAAGACCGAGACGCGGCGCATTGCCGAGGACATGGGCCTCGTCGTCGCCGCCAAGCCCGACAGCCAGGACATCTGCTTCGTGCCCGATGGCGACTACGCCAGAATCGTCCGTTCGGTACGCCCCGAGGGCGATGCGCCGGGCGAGATCGTCCATGCCGCCACTGGCGAAGTGCTCGGGCACCATCGCGGCATCATTCACTATACCGTCGGCCAGCGACGCGGCCTCGAGATCGGCGGGCAGCCCGAACCGCTCTACGTGATCGGCCTCGACGCACCGCAGCGCCGCGTGCTGGTGGGACCGCGCCCGATGCTGGCCGTCAGCCGCGCGACGATCACGGAAACCAACCGCATCGGCCCGCTCCCGGCAGGCCCGCTGACGGCAAAGGTGCGCTCGCTGGCCAAGCCCGTCCCGGTCGAACTCGATGGCCCGTTCGGCGAAGGCGCCACTGCGACGATTCGCTTCCTGCAGCCCGAATACGGCGTCGCCCCGGGGCAGGCCGCAGTGCTCTATGCGGGCGAGCGGGTGATCGGCGGCGGCTGGATCGATTCGACCAAGCGTTGGGACGCCTGAACCTTCAGTTCTTGCGCCCTATTTCTTCCAGGGCTCGAGCATGCAGCCCGGCCCCTTGCGATAGGTTGCGGTCTGGCTGAACACGAGGGCGAAGCGCGCTGTCACGCTCTTGGCCTCGGCGTCCTCGCTCAGGGACACCAGTTCCATCCCCGGCTCGAAGTCCTTGCGGCAATCCGACAGTTCGCGTCCGCCGACAAAGCGACACGAACACGCGACGCGCGCGCCATAGCTGGCTCCTGTCGTCGCATAGCCGTGAATTGCCGGCCAGAACGTCGCAAGCACCGCAAGCAGCAGAGCCAGTGCAATCAGCAGCGCGCGCCAGCGCCAGCTGCGCTTGGGCGCGATCGTCAGTGACGGAGCTGTGGGGGAACTGTGGTTGCCGGTTGCCATGACTGCCGATTCTGGTCGAAAGGACTGGCCCGATGGCCCGCCGCTCGCTCTCCCTTATCCTGACCCTCGCGCTGCTGCCAGCCGTGGCTGCCTGTTCGCGGGGGACGAATGAGGCCGATGGGCCGCCGCCCGTCTCGGAAGAGGCACTGAAGGCAGTGGTCAAGGAGCCGGGCACCAGCCGTGAGAAGCTCGCCCGCGCCGTCGATGCCCTGTTCGCTCCCGAGATGGGCGAGACGCGCGCCGTCATCGTGATGAAGAACGGTCGTATCGTCGCTGAGCGTTATGCCGAGGGCTATCACGAGAACACCCGCTTCGTCAGCTGGTCGATGGCCAAGTCGGTCACTGGCGTGATGATCGGGATGCTGGTGTCCGACGGGCGCCTGCGGCTCGACGAGACCGCGCCGGTTCCGGCGTGGCAGCGCCCCGGCGACCCGCGCGGCGAGATCACACTGCGCCAGCTGCTGCAGATGCGCTCGGGCCTGCGCCATTCCGAGGCGATCGATCCGGTCTACGAATCCGATGAAGTGCGCATGCTGTTCCTTGACGGGCGTGACGACATGGCGCGCTATGCCGAGGACCAGCCGCTTGAAGCAGAGCCGGGCCGCAAGTTCGAGTACTCCTCGGCGACCAGTGTGATCCTTGCCGATCTCGCGGCGCGCGTGCTCTCGCCTGCGCCGAACCCCGAGAATCGCCGCCAGGCCGTGTCCGACTACCTGCGTACCCGCCTGTTCGAACCGGTCGGCATGAAATCGATGCTGCCCGAGTTCGACGCCTCGGGCACGCTGATCGGCGGTTCGCTGATCCACGGCACCGCGCGTGACTGGGCGAAGTTCGGCGAGTTCCTGCGCAACAAGGGCTCGGTCAAGGGCGCGCAGATCATCCCGCGGCAGTGGATCGAGTTCATGGTCATGCCCTCCCCGCGCGAAGCGCAGTACGGCGCGCAGATCTGGCTCAACCGAACCCCGACGAACGGCGATTCCTCGCTGTTTCCCGAACGCGGCCCGAAGGACCTGTTCGCCTGCATCGGCCATCTCGGCCAGTACGTCATGGTCAGCCCGAGCCGGGGCCTCACCGTGGTCCGCCTCGGCAAGACGCAGGACGACAAGCTGGCCCCGCTGGTCGACGGCCTGGCAGACGTGGTGGCGCTCTACAGTTAGGGCGGTGGCTTACGGGAGGCGGAAGAGGCCTTCCACGACCGTCACGCAATCCCCGCCCAGCAGCACGCGATCACCTTCCAGGCGGCAGATGAAGTCCGCGCCGCGTGCCGAGGCCTGATACGCCGAGAACGTCATGCGGCCGAGCTTGGCGACCCAATATGGCGTCAGCGCCGCGTGGGCCGACCCGGTGGCCGCGTCCTCGTCAATCCCGCCGCCCGGCACGAACACGCGGCTGACGATATCCGCGCCGGAGGGATGCCCCGCGCCCGGCGCGGTAGCGATGAACTGGACGTCGCCGAACCGGAGGAGCGCCTTGAAATCGGGAGCGAGTGCAAGGACTTCGTCGGGCGTGGCGTAATGGAAGATGTTGTAGCCTTCGGTCTGCCAGACCTCGCTCGGCTGCCCCGGCCCGAGCAGGGGCACGGCCTCATCGAAGGTGCCCGGAACGGTGGGCACGGCCGGGAGCGAAAGCACATAGCGATCGCCATCGCGCGCAACTTCAAGCACGCCGGCCTTGCGCGTCGAGAAAGTGACGCGGCCTTGCATCGGGTCCTGCGCCAGCACCACGTGCCCCGATGCCAGCGTGGCGTGTCCGCACATCGCGACTTCGACCGCAGGGGTAAACCAGCGCAGTTCGAAATCGGCCGCGCCGGTGTGATCGGGCACCAGAAACGCGGTCTCGGCGAACATGTTCTCGGCACCGATCGCCTGCAGCGTCGCGTCGTCCGGCCAGGCCTCGAGCATCATCACCGCCGCCTGATTGCCACCCAGCGCGCGGGCGGTGAAGGCATCGACGTGGAAGTAGGGGACTTTCGAATCGGTCACGCGGCTGTCCTCAAGTATTGGGCGCACCTTGGGCGAGGATGGCCGGGCTGGTACCGTCGGGACCTGGGCTGAGCAGATTCTCCGCGCCCATCATGTCCTCGTCGACCAGCCCTTCGGGATCGGGGTGGATGAGGATCTCGACGCCGGGGAACTCCGCCATCAGCTTGTCCTCGATCTCGTCCATAACACGATGCGCCTCGGTCACGGTCATGCGTCCGTCGACCCAGACGTGGAACTGGACGAAATCGCGGTTGCCGCTGGTGCGGGTGCGCAGATCGTGGAGGCCCTTCAGTTCAGGGTGCTGGGCAACGACCTCGAGAAAGCGCTCGCGCTTTTCGAGCGGCCATTCGTGGTCCATCAGCTGATCGACGGCTTCCTGCGATGCGCCCCACGCGCCCCATGCCAGCCACAGCGCGATGCCGAACGCGAACACCGCATCCGCGCCCTTGATGCCCACGTAAGTGTCGAGCACCAGCGCGGCGATGACCGCGAGGTTGAGGAACAGGTCGGACTTGTAGTGGACGTTGTCGGTGCTGATGGCCAGGCTGCCGGTCTGCCGGATGACGTGGCGCTGGTAGGCCAGCAGTGCCAGCGTGGCGCCAAGCGCAATGGTCGAGACGACGACACCCGATTCGGCCTCGGCCACTTGCGCCTGCCCGAGGAACTGCCCGACCGCGCGGAAGGCAAGGCCGATGGCCGAGATTGAGATCAGCACGACCTGGAACATCGCCGCCAGCGCCTCGGCCTTGCCGTGCCCGAAGCGGTGGTTGTGGTCATCGGGCTGCGAGGCGACCCACACGCCGAGCAAGGTCGCAAGGCTTGCCACGAGGTCGAGCGCGGTATCCGCGAGCGAGCCGAGCATGGCGGTCGACCCGGTGGACAGGACCGCCCACGCTTTCATGCCGACCAGCAGCACCGCCACCGAAATGCTGGCAAGCGCCGCCTTGCGATTGAGGTCGGCGTGGGTGTCGGTGCGGGTCATGTCCATGTTTCAGGCCCTTAAGGGTAAAGCAGGGTGCTGGTCCAGCCGCCTGCGCCGTCGCCAACGAAGCGGCGGCGTTCGTGGAGGCGGTAGTCGCGATCCTGCCAGAACTCGATTGCCGAAGGGGTCACGCGGTAACCGGACCAGTGCGCCGGGCGCGGCACATTGCCATCGGGGTACTGCTGCCGCAGCGCATCGACCCGGTCAAGGTAGACCTGCCGGTCGGGCAGCGGGCGCGACTGGTCGGACGCCGCCGAGCCGAGCCGGGATTCGGGATGCCGGCTGGCGAAGTAGGCGTCGGCCTCCGCGGCCGTGACTTCGGCAATCGTGCCTTCGATGCGGATCTGGCGGCGCAGCGACTTCCAGTGGAACAGCAGCGCGACGTTGGGATTTGCCGCCAGCTCCCCGCCCTTGCGGCTGTGGAAGTTGGTGTAGAACACGAAGCCGTCCGGGCCGTGGCCCTTGAGCAGCACCATCCGCACCGAGGGGTGGCCATCGGGCGTGGAGGTGGCCAGCGCCATCGCATTGGGGTCGTTGGGCTCGCTGGCCTGGGCCTGCGCGAACCACGATTCGAAGATCGCGATGGGATCGGCGTGGGGGATCGCGTCGGAATTCTGTTCAGGTTGCACTGGAATTTCCTGAAAGGGGTTTACGGGGTTTACACAGTCCAGAGAAAACTCTCCGGCGGGGTTTTCTGAACGGCCGGGCTCCCTGCCTCGATGGGCAGTCTGGCTTGGCGGGAGCGGTTTTCCATGACCGGGATCAATTGCATGGGACCGGCCTACTCTTCTGCTGCGATGTAGGAAAGCCAACCTTGCGGGCAGGCCGCGCGCGCCCTAGCTAGAGAGCCATGGCCGATCCGTATTCCACCCTGGGCGTTCCCCGCAGCGCAAGCGAGAAGGACATCAAGTCTGCCTATCGCAAGCTGGCCAAGGAACTGCACCCGGACACCAACAAGGACAACCCCAAGGCAACGGAGCGCTTTTCCGAAGTGACCCGCGCCTATGACCTGCTGTCCGACAAGGACAAGCGGGCCAAGTTCGACCGTGGCGAAATCGACGCCGATGGCAACCCGACCGGCCCGTTCGGCGGCGGGTTCGGTGGCGGCGGCGGCTTCGGCGGGCATCAGGGCGGTTTCCGCCACGATGGCGGTTTCGAAGGCGGCTTCGGCGGGGGCCCCGACATCGGCGACATCTTCGAGGGGCTGTTCGGCGGGCGCGGCGGCATGGGTGGTATGGGCGGCATGGGAGGCGGCGCACGCCGTGGCCCTCCCCCCAAGGGCGCCAATGTGAACTACCGCCTGCAGGTATCGTTCATCGATGCGGCAACGCGCGCGAACCAGCGCATCACCTTGTCTGACGGCAAGACGATCGATCTCAAGCTGCCTGCGGGGCTGGAAAGCGGCCAGCAGATGCGGCTGGCCGGCAAGGGCGAGCCCGGCCCCGGCGGCAATGGCGATGCCATCGTCACGCTCGAGATCGGCAGCCACCCGTTCTACGAGCGCGACGGCGACAACATCCGGCTCGACCTGCCGATCAGCCTGGCCGAGGCGCTGAACGGCGCCAAGGTGAAGGTGCCGACTGTCGACGGCGCGGTCATGCTCACCGTTGCGCCGGGCAGTTCGAGCGGGCGCACGCTGCGCCTCAAGGGCAAGGGCTTTACCCGCAAGGACGGCACGCGCGGTGACCAGCTGGTGACGCTGCAGATCGATCTTCCGGCAGATGACGGGGACCTGAAAGCGCGTCTCGAGGGTTGGGCGGACATGCGCAACCTTCGTGACAAGCTTGGTGTCTGAGTGAACGCCCCCGGCCAGACCCCGCCGGGGCCCCGCCCACTTGTCGACATGCCGGATCTTTCGCCCGAAGCCCGGCGGCGTGAAGCACTGCGCTGGCGCTCAGGCCTTGCCGAGGCCCGCGAGAAGCTTGGTCCCGGCAGCAAGGCCTGGGAAGTGATCAAACGGGTGTGGACCGGCGTGTTCAACGACGGCTCGATCCATGCCGGCAATCTGGCCTACATGATCGTGATTGCGCTGTTCCCGTTCTTCATCACGGGGGCCGCGCTGTTCTCGTTCATCGGCGAGGCCAGCCAGCGCGCCGCCGCAATCGATACAGTGCTGATCGCCTTGCCTCCGGTCGTTGCGACGACGATCGAGCCCGTTGCCAGAAGCGTGATCGAGGCGCGGACCGGATGGCTGCTGTGGATCGGCGGAATCTTCGGCCTGTGGACGGTCGGCAGTCTGGTCGAGACGATCCGCGACATCTTGCGCCGCGCCTATGGCACGCGCTGGGAGCACGCCTTCTGGCGATACCGGCTGGCATCGACCGGAATCACGCTGGCGTCGGTTGTGCTGATCCTTCTCGCCATTTTCGCCCAGGTCGTGATCGGTGCGGCGCAGGAGGTGATCGAGGCGTGGCTGCCGCAATTTGCCGATCTGCTTGGCAGCCTTGCCCTGTCGCGCTTCATTCCGGCTGCGGTTCTTTATGGCGCGCTGTGGCTGCTGTTCATTTCGCTGACGCCCGGCGCCTATCGCGGGCGCGGCTATCCGAAGTGGCCGGGGGCGCTGTTCGTGACGGTCTGGTGGATCGTGGTGACGACGCTGCTGCCCACCGCCTTGCGGACGTTCTTTTCCTACGATCTGACCTATGGAAGTCTTGCCGGGGTGATGATCGCCCTTTTCTTTTTCTGGCTTGTGGGCTTAGGGATGGTTGTGGGGGCCGAACTCAACGCCGCACTTGCCGAAACGCCGGAAGAGCGCGACATGCTGGGCCAGGCTGACAATCGCGCACGCGCATCGCGCACAAGCGCCGGGAACGAGACAAGAAGCGAGAACACTGACGCATGACCGGACTTATGCAAGGCAAGCGCGGCCTGATCATGGGCCTCGCCAACGACAAGTCGCTCGCCTGGGGCATTGCCAAGCTGCTTCACGAACATGGCGCTGAACTGGCCTTTTCCTATCAGGGCGAGGCGCTGGAAAAGCGCGTGCGACCGCTGGCAGCGAGCCTTGGCAGCGATTTCCTGATCGAATGCGACGTGTCCGACATGGCCGCGCTCGACCAGACGTTCGAGACGCTGAAAGCCAAGTGGCCGACGATCGACTTCATCGTCCACGCCATCGGCTATTCGGACAAGACCCAGCTGCGCGGAAAGTTCTACGACACCACGCTCGACAATTTCCTGATGACCATGAACATCTCCGCCTACAGCCTGGTGGCGGTGACCAAGCGGGCCATGGAGATGATGCCGAACGGCGGTTCGATCCTGACGCTGACCTATTACGGCGCGGAGAAGGTCGTGCCGCACTACAACGTGATGGGCGTGGCCAAGGCGGCGCTGGAAACCAGCGTGAAGTACCTTGCCAACGACTGCGGGCCTTCGGGCGTGCGCGTGAATGCCATTTCGGCAGGACCGATCAAGACGCTGGCCGCCAGCGGCATCGGCGACTTCCGCTACATCCTCAAGTGGAACGAGCTGAACAGCCCGCTGCGCCGCAACGTGACCATCGAGGACGTGGGCGGCGCGGGCCTCTACCTGCTTTCGGACCTGTCATCGGGCGTGACCGGCGAGACGCATCATGTCGATGCCGGGTATCACACTGTCGGCATGAAGCAGGAAGACGCGCCGGATATCGCGCTGGGGTGATTTCGTTGGCGGGGTGATTTTACCGGCTGTCGCCGGTGCCCACCCCCAACCCCTCCCGCCTGCGGGAGGGAAGACCGCACATTCGATCTTCAGGGCTGCGCGGGCGCGGGGGTAGCCGGAGCCTGCTCCCCGGCTTGCTCCCGTTCGCGCTTCAGCCTTGCTTCGTATTCCTTCTCGATCTGCTCGACCCGCGCCTGTTCGGCGGCGGCATCGGCATCGATCGTCTCGAGACGCTTGGCGCGTTCTTCCTCGATCAGCTTGCCGAACTGGACGTCGGTGCTGTTCTTCTTCTCGGCATAGGCACGATCGATCAGGCGGGAAAGACAGCCGGTGGCGCCGCCAGCGCCCACGGCCGAGCAGGAATTGGTGCCGAAGTTGCCGACCGTCTCATAAGCGCGGACCTTCTGGCTCCAGGCCTGATTGACAAGGGCGTTGGGATTGTCGCGCAGCGGCTTGGGAATGCGGAAGCGCTCTTCCTCTTCCTTGCGCGCGCAGACGGTGATCGTGCTGCCTTCGGACTTGGGGCAGGGATCGTCGCCATAGACGATCAGCTGGTTGACCTTCTCGCCCGAGGGATCGACCAGCGGCTGGTCCGCTTGCGCAAGGGCCGGAGCGGCAAAGGCGCTGGACAGCAGCAGGGCGGCAGGGATCAGGCGCTTCATCATCGGTCTCCGGTCAGGCTTGCCCCGATATAGGGCGCGCTGCCTGTGAATGGTAGATGAAGGAGCGCAGTTCCCTGCGCTGGATCAAATCCGCTTGGAAAGTGCAATGGCGGCGCGGCAGCCGAGGCGGATGGCGTGGAACAGCACTGGGTAGGCGGGCGCCTTTTCCGCGCCTGCCGCCAGCGCGGCATCGCGATGCTCGCGCTCATCATCGCGGAATTCGCGGATCATCGCGGCGAGTTCGGGGTCTTCGTCGCCCAGTTCATCGAGCTGTTCGGTGTAGTGCCGGTCAATCTCGGTCTCGATCGCGGCGGTGCAGGCCATCGCCGCTTCGGGGCCGATCAGGGCGGTGGCCGCGCCAAGGGCAAAGCCTGCTGCCGACCATACCGGCTGGAGTGCGGTGGGCCTCACGCCGCGTTTGGCGATCAGGGCGTCGAACTTTTCGCGGTGTCCGGCTTCCTGCTCGGCCATTGCGGCGATTTCTGCCGAATGCGGTGCGCGGTTGCCCATCACGGCAAGCTGGCCTGCGTAGATCCGCGTCGCGCCGAATTCGCCGGCCTGATCGACGCGCAGCATTTCGGCGAATTTGGTCATCTCACGCTCCCTTGCGGCTCTTGCCGAGCAGCGCAAACACAAGGATCGCGCCTGCTGTCGAGATCAGGAAATTGAACCCGGCGAGGCTGATTCCGAAGAGGTCCCATGGGGCATGGTCACAGCGCACGACCGGGGCATTCATGATCGCATCCAAGGGATTGCCGCCGCCAGCAACGGTCGAGCAAGCGGTGACGCCTTCCCACCAGCCATATTCGACGCCGGCATGAAACCCGCCGATCAGGCCGGAAATGCCGATGGCGGTGGCGGCGAGCGTCACTGCCAGATCGCCGGAGCCCTTACCCTTCATCGCAAGCGCCAGAACCGCCAGAACGATCGCAGCGATGTGCGGATAGCGCTGCCACCAGCACATCTGGCAGGGATAAAGCCCGAACACGTATTGCGAGATCAGCGCCCCGCCCATCAGCGCGGCGGGGACGATCAGGGCAAGCGCGTAGGCGACGTTGCGGGACTGCTGCGAAGTCATGGGCAGCGCCTTATTAGCGCTTCATCTTCGCTGCAAGCGCGGCGCGCGGCTGGGTCCGGTTCAGGGTCTGCACGGCGTAGTACAGCTGGAAATCCTTGATGTCCTTCGCCTTCAGTTCTTCCGGCGTCATCTTGAAGCGCGGGTCCTCGATCTTGTCCTTCTCGAGGTCCTTGTCCTCGAGCTTGATCTCGTTGATCAGGTGGCCGCGCAGGTCGCTCTCGCGGTAGGAGCGCAGCTGGCGCTTGCGCAGGTCGGGGTCGGAAATCTGCGGCACGGTGATATCGGGATCGATGCCGCCTTCCTGCACGCTGCGGCCCGAAGGCGTGTAGTAGCGCGCGGTGGTGAGCTTGACGGCGGTATCGCGGGTGAGCGGGATCAGCGTCTGCACGCTGCCCTTGCCGAAGCTGCGCTGGCCCATGACCACGGCGCGGTGCTGGTCCTGCAGGGCCCCTGCGACGATTTCCGACGCCGAGGCCGAGCCTTCGTCGATAAGGACGATCATCGGAATGCCCTTGGCGATATCGCCCTTGGTGTCGATCTCTGCCGGGTAGACCTCGGTATCGCGGGCATAGCGGCCCCGCTGCGAGACGATCGTGCCCTTGTCGAGGAACAGGTCCGACAGGGCCACGGCTTCATCGAGCAGGCCACCGGGGTTGCCGCGCAGGTCGAGCACGAGGCCGGTGACCTTGCCGCCGGACTTCGCCTTGGCATCGTTCCAGGCGCGCTGGACCGAAGCGCCGACGTCGGCGCTGAAGCTGGAGACCGAAATGACGGCGACATTGCCCTTCATTTCGAGCTCGACGGGCTTCAATTCGATGATCTTGCGCGTGATGGTGACATCGAACGGTTCGTCGCGGCCGGGTCGGAAGACGCTGAGCTTGATCTGCGTGCCGGGGACGCCGCGCATCTGATCGACCGCCTCGTCAAGCGAACCGCCGTAGATCAGCTTGCCATCGAGGTGGGTGATGAAGTCGCCCGCCTTGATGCCGGCGAGGTCTGCCGGGCTGCCCTTGGTCGGCGCGATGACCTTGACCGCGCCGTCGTCCATGGTGACCGACAGGCCCAGCCCGCCGTAGGACCCTTCGGTCTGGGTGCGCAGGTTCTCGAAATCGCGCGCGTCAAGATAAGCGCTGTGCGGATCGAGCGTGGCGAGCATGCCGTCGATCGCGCCCTTGAGCAGCTTGTCGTCGTCGACCGGCTCGACATAGCTGGACTTGATCCGTTCGTAGACGGCCATGAGCTTGCCAAACTCGGGGCCGGACTTGGCGTCGACGGCGGCAAGGCCGGTGGTCGCGGCAGGGATCAGCGCAACAGCGGTAACGAGCGCGGTTGCGCGCAGCAGTGGGGCGAACTTCATGTGCCCGGGGGCCTTTCGCGAAGAGGCAATCATTGCAGCGGTTCTATAACCGGCTCTGAATTAACACCAGATGAGGTTTTGGGACAGGGCGAGCCCGCTTCGTCGACAAACTGCAGTTGGCGTCCGACCAGCGTCGTCAGCCGCGCACGTCGAGCGGGTTTACCGGGGTGCCATCGCGGCGCAACTCGACCGTGAGGACCGGACGGCCCGGCCCGGCGATTCCCAGTGGCGAGCCTTGCACGACCTTGTCACCCACCCGCGCCGCAACGCGGCCGAGATTGGTGACGAGCGTGGTCCAGCCGCCGGAATGTTCGACGATGACGATGGTGCCATAGCCGCGATAGGGCCCGGCAAAGGCGACGCGGCCATCGGCGGGGGAGACGACTTGCGCGCCTCCCGCAGGCGCGAGCGAAACGCCCGTTGTCAGGCCCGTAGGCGACTGCGCGCCGAAGCCCGAGACGAGACGGCCCGAGACCGGCATGATCCAGGCGAGCTTCGGCGTGGATGTAGCGAGGAGCGGCGGCGGCGCGTCCAGCACCTTGAGTACCTCGCCCGGACGAACCGGCGGCAGCACCGGGCCGGGGAGTGCGGCAAGTTGCTGGCGCAAGGCACCGTCGGCTTCGAGCTTGCCCATCAGGCCGGACAGGTCGCGGGTCTGTTCGGCCAGCGCCAGGGTACGATCGGATTCCTGCGCGGCAACGCCCTGCGCCGCGCGCGATGCCAGCCGCTGGCGGCTCTCAAGGGCGGCAAGTTCGGTGCGGCGGGCGCCGAGGGACTTTTCACCTTCGCGCAATTGCTGCGCGGCGAGACGCGCTGCATCCTGCAGCTTGCGACCGCGCACGATTTCGGCGCGCAGGGAGGCAGTGCGCCGCTGCACTTCGGGGAGCATGGTCTCCATCACTGCGCGCAGGTGGATGGTGTCGCGCACCGAATCGGCGCGTACGAGACTGAAAGCGAGCGGGCGGCGGGCCATCATCTGCAGCGCGGCGGTAAGACGCACGACCGGCTCCTGCCGCTCGGCCATGCGGTTGCGCAAGGTTTCGCGCTGGCGATCGATCAGCACGATCTTCGCCTGCGCCAGCTGGATCTCGGCCTCGGACTGCTGGATGCGGGCAGCGACAGCGGCGGCTTCGCGCGCCGTGCGGTCCGCCTCGGCGGTAACCTTGCGCGCGGCCTGTTCGAGCTGTTCGGCGCGGCTGCGCGATTGGGCCAGTGCCTGCCCCGCACGGCGCAGCACCTCGCGGGCCTCACCGGCATCGGCATAGGGCGTGGCCTGCTGCGCCGTGACCTGCCAGCCCAACACGCCAGCCAGCGACAGGCATATGAAGGCAAAGGCAAGGCGTGACGTCATGCCGCCACTATCCTTCGCGGTGATAGGGATGGCCAGCGAGAATGCTGGTCGCGCGCCAGAGCTGTTCGGCGAGCATGGCGCGCGCCATCATGTGCGGCCAAGTGGCCTTGCCAAAGGCAATGAGCAGGTCGGCGGAATCGCGCAAAGGGTCATCATGACCGTCCGCCGCGCCGATCAGGAAGCGGCATTCGCGTACGCCATCATCGCGCCACCGGCCAAGGATTGCCGCGAACTCGCTTGAGGTCAGCTGCTTGCCGCGTTCATCAAGCGCGACAGTGCGGGCGGGCGTCTGCGATGGTGGGGGGATGGAGCCGCCCCGGTCGGGCAGCTCGGTCATCTTCCAGCCCCACGAAATGCGCTTGGCATAACGCTCGACCAGCTCGGCCTCGGGCGAACGACCGATCTTTCCGCGGGCGATGACGTGGAGCAGCATGGGCGGGGTCTAGCGGGATTTACACCGCAAGAGAATCCCCTGGCGAAAATGCAGCCGCAAGCCCTTGGCGGAAGCCAAGGGCGCACTTCACGAACTCACGCCGCGCCAGCGTCTCCGAAGGCCCACATGCGTTCGAGGTTGTAGAACGTGCGCACTTCCGGGCGGAAAAGGTGGACGACCACGTCGCCCGCATCGATCAGCACCCAGTCTGCCGCGGGAAGCCCTTCGATCCGCACGTGGCCGAAACCGCCGTGCTTGATGCGCTCGGCCAGCTTCTGCGCCATTGCGGCGACCTGACGGGTCGATCGGCCCGAGGCGATCACCATGTAATCGGCAACGGAGCTCTTGCCCTCAAGCGGGATGGACACGACCTCCTGCGCCTGATCGTCGTCAAGCGACTGCAGCACGAGATCGTGCAGCGCGGCGGGGGTGTAAGGAGTCTTGGGTGCGGTGCCGGCATTGGCCGACAGCGGTTGTACGCTGGTCATGATGCGCGAAATGGCCTCCGTGGCTCAAGAGTCAAGTGATAACGGTTGGAACGCGCAAGAGTTTCTATGCTCCGCCCCGTGGCGGAACATGGATCAAGGTATTGCGCGGTCAGGGTTTTCCTCGCTTGATAAGGCCCCGATTGATCCGGCGATGCGTGACGGCATCGCGCATGGCCGCATTGCCATAGCGGCGTGACCAATCAGGGTCATTTGCGCGAATCGCGCTGGCAGACCGATGGTCAGGATCAAAGCGAAGAATGGTCAGCGCCGGAGCGCTCCGCATTGCGCCGGAGACGAACTGTCCGGGCCGCTGGCGCCAGCGGCGCAGCCAGGCCATGGCAGGACTTGCCAAGGCAGCCGAATCATAACCCGGACGCGCGATCACCGCAATCGGCATCTCGCGGGCGATCTGCCGCCAGTGTTTCCACTTGTGGAACTGGGCAAGGTTGTCAGCCCCCATCAGCCAGATGAAGCGGCGTCTTGGATAGCGCCGCTTGATCGCGCGCAGGGTGTCGACAGTGAAGCGCGTGCCGAGTTCACGCTCGATCGCGGTGGCGCGGATCGGAGCGTTGCGGCTCTGCCCGCGGGCCGAGGCCAGCCGCGCTTCGAGCGGAGCCATGCCCTGCACCGGTTTGAGCACGTTGCCGGGCGAGACCAGCCACCACACCTCATCCAGCCCCAGCGCTTGAATCGCGAAGAGCGTGACGCGGCGGTGGCCGCCGTGCGCGGGGTTGAAGCTGCCGCCGAACAGGCCGGTCAGGGATGCTGCGGGATTCCTCAGGGTCTCACTTGCCCCGAACCGCGGACCAGCCACTTGTAGGTGGTGAGGCCTTCGAGCGCGACCGGGCCGCGTGCATGGAGGCGCCCGGTGGCGATGCCGATTTCCGCGCCAAGGCCGAATTCGCCACCATCGGCGAACTGGCTGGAGGCGTTGTGCATGACGATCGCACTGTCGACTTCGGTGAGGAAGCGGTCGGCCACGGCCTGATCCTCGGTGACGATGGCGTCGGTATGGCCCGAGGCATGGGCGGAGACGTGCGCCAGTGCTTCATCGAGGCCGTCGACCACGGCGACCGAGAGGATGGCGTCGAGATATTCGGTGTCCCAGTCGTTCGCGGCGACAGGCACGATGCGCGGATCGATGGCGCGGGCGCGGGCATCCCCGCGCAGCTCGCAACCTGCATCGAGCAGCGGTTCGACCAGGCCGTGCGGATCGGGATAGGTCGCATCGATCAGCAGCGTTTCCATCGCCCCGCAGATGCCGGTGCGGCGCATCTTGGCGTTGAGCACGATCGCCTTGGCCATGGCGGGATCGGCAGCGGCGTGGACGAAGGTGTGATTGATGCCATCGAGGTGGGCGAGAACCGGCACGCGGGCATCGGCCTGGACGCGTGCGACGAGGCTCTTGCCGCCGCGCGGCACGATCATGTCGATCAGGCCAGCGGCGGCGAGCATGGCACCAACGGCGGCGCGGTCCTGCGTGGGCATGAGCTGGACGGCATCGGCGGGCACGCCACCTTCGACGAGGCCAGCGACCAGCGCCTTGTGGATCGCGCGGTTGGAGTGGACAGCTTCGGAGCCGCCGCGCAGGATCGTGGCGTTGCCGGAGCGGACGCAGAGCGCAGCGGCATCGGCGGTCACGTTGGGGCGGCTTTCGTAGATGATGCCGATCACGCCGACGGGAATGCGCAGGCGCTGCAACACCATGCCGTTGGGGCGCGCGGCCTCCGAAATGACTTCGCCGACGGGATCGGCAAGGCTGGCCACCTGTTCGACCGCATCGGCGATCCCGGCAAGCCGCTCCGGCGTCAGCTTGAGGCGATCGAGCATGGCGCCGGTGAGACCATTTGCTTCGCCATTGGCCATGTCCTGCGCATTGGCGGCGAGGATTTCGGCCTCGGCAGTGCGCAGGGCTGCAGCGGCAAGTTTGAGCGCGCGCTCCTTGGCTGGCGAATCCATCCGCGCCAGCTGGCGCTGCGCCGTGCGGGCGGCGCGGGCGAGGCCTTCGACCAGATCGGTCACGGATTCGGGCTGCTGTGCGGGCTGACTGGACATGGGCTGCGCACTAGCACCGCGATTGTCGCGTGTCATCCGGATGGGAGCACGAACCGTCGAGTCGAAATCTTCGAGAGCGCGCATTGTGCGCCTGCTTACACCGCTGCAAACGATTCATCGGGGGACTCACACGATTCAGCGCGTCTTTCCCGATTCGGATTCGCCAGCCGGGAACCCGACGTCTAGTCCGCGCCGCGACGGGATCTGAATTAACCAAAACCACGCAGATATACGACGGGGGTCGCCTGCCTGTGCCATCGATAAAGCCTGCCCGCTTTGCGGCTGCGCCAGCTGTGGCCAGCGCTGTCGCCCGTGTGCGCCGCTGGTTTCCGGAGCGCGAGTTCTTCATGCGCTCGCAGGGTCAGGTCCGCTTCATCCGCATTTCCTCGCGCCTGCAGATGACCGTGGCCGGTGGCGTTGCTGCGGCGGTGCTGCTCTGGCTGGTGGTCATGGCGGCGACATTGTTCTCGCAGTTCACCGCCGCGCGCGATCACGCCGCACTGCTCGAGCGTGAGGCGGCAGTCGCTTCGGCCGAGAGCCGGGTGGCGAAGTATCGCGGCGGGCTGGAAGGCGTGGCGGACGACCTCGATCGTCGCCAGGACTTCATCGAGAAGGCGATCGAAGGCACGATCGGCGAGCTGCCCAAGGACCTGCCGCAAGGCACCGTATCCGACAGCAGCGGCGAAGCGCAGAAAACCGTGCGCAAGATCTCGATGGAATTGCCTGAAGCGCGGCGCCTTGCCGAAGTGGAAGCGCGCCAGCTGGCCTTCATCGAACGCCTCACCCGCTTTGCCGATGCGCGTTCGGCGCAGGCGGAGACGGCGATCCGGCGCGTCGGGCTCAACCCGGCGATGCTGCGCGCTGCTTCGCGCGAAGGCCAGGGCGGCCCGCTGATCCGCCTGTTCACCGGCAACGATGACAGCGTCGATCCTCGCTTTGCCCGCCTTGGTGCCAGCCTCGAGCGGATGGCCGCGCTGGAAAAGGGGCTGCGGCGTATCCCGAACACCCTGCCTGCCAGCCTCGAGTACATTTCGAGCGGCTTCGGTTACCGTTCGGACCCGTTCACCGGTGGTCCGGCGTTTCATGCCGGGCTCGATTTCCGCGGCCCCGTCGGCGCGCCGATCTATGCGGCGGCGGCAGGCACGGTCAGCTTCGTCGGCCAGCGCCAGGGTTACGGCAATGTTGTCGAAGTCAGCCACGGCAACGGGCTGATGACGCGCTATGCCCACATGTCGCGCACCGAGGCGCGGTTCGGCCAGAAGGTCGACGCCGGCAGCGAGATCGGCAAGATCGGCAATACTGGGCGCTCGACCGGGCCCCATCTTCACTTCGAAGTGCGGATAGGCGACCGTCCGGTCAATCCGCGCCCCTTCCTTGAGGCAAACAGGCATGTTCAGGAAATCCGCGCCGGAAGCGCCGCGCACCGCGTCAACAATCTTGGGGGGAAGTAATTCAGCAATGGCCGCGACTTTCTCCGTGCTGGGTGCCGATCTCGCCGTGAAGGGCGATCTTTCGGCGACGGCCGATCTCCACATCGACGGCAGCGTCGAAGGCGACATCACTTGCGCCGCGCTCGTGCAGGGCGAGAAGAGCACCGTCACCGGCGCGATCAAGGCCAAGAGTGCGCGGCTTTCGGGCACGGTGCACGGGTCTATCGAGGCGGGCGAGCTGGTGATCCTCAAGACCGCGCGCATCCACGGCGATGTGAGCTACGACGCGCTGACCATCGAGCAGGGTGCACAGGTCGATGGGCGCTTCGCCCATCGCGTCCATGCGGGCGAGGAGCCGTCGCTGACTCTGGTCAGCTGAGGGTTCTTTGTCTGGTGCGCCCCTGACATCCGTCAGGGGCTTGCGGCACCGGCCCGCTCCCCCGCCCGGCCACCCAAATCCTGCCGCAAAGGGCGAGCGGGCAGCGGAGCGGGCCGGTGCCGCAACTCTTTTCTTGCCGATTCGCCATTCCCGGCTTACATCGGCGAGGTTCAAGGCCGCTCCGCGAGGGGCGGCCCTTATTGTATCCGCTTTTTGCGGGACCGCTTTTTTCGGGAGATTGTCCGTGAGCAACCAGCCCACGTATCCGCTGATGCCGCACGCCACTGCGTCCTGGCTCGTCGACAACACCGCCCTGACCTTCGAGCAGATCGCCGAGTTCTGCGGCCTTCACATCCTTGAAGTGCAGGCCATGGCCGATGACCTCGCCGGGCAGAAGTACACCGGGCGCGATCCGATCCACTCGGGCGAATTGAACCAGGCCGAAATCGACAAGGGCCAGGCAAACCCGGAATACAAGCTCAAGATGCAGCGTGCGCCGATCTCGGTCAGCCGCACCAAGGGCCCGCGCTATACGCCGGTTTCGAAGCGCCAGGACAAGCCGGACGGCATCGCCTGGATCCTGCGCAACCACCCGGAAGTTTCGGACGCGCAGATCGGCAAGCTGATCGGCACGACGCGCACCACCATCGCCGCGATCCGCGATCGCAGCCACTGGAACATCGGCAACATCAATCCCAAGGACCCGGTGACGCTGGGCCTGTGCTCGCAGCGCGAACTCGATTCGCTGGTGGCCAAGGCTGCCAAGAAGGCCGGCATCGAGGACAACGGCGAAGCCGCGCTGCGCCTTGGCACCGACCGTGAAGCGCTGATCGAGGAGCTGCGCGCGGAGCGTCAGGCCTCGGCCAAGGCTGCTTCCGAAGCGGCGCAGGAAGCTGAAGCGGCCGCATGGCTGGCTGCCCGCCGCGCTGAAGGTATTTCGGACAGCTGAGCTTTCGGCTGATTGCTGAATTGAGAAGGGCCGCCCTTGCGAAGGGGCGGCCTTTTTGTTGGCTATCGCCAATGCCCACCCCTGACCCCTCCCGCGTGCGGGAGGGGAAGAAGTCGCGACGTGCGTCAGATCGCCAGCACGATCTTGCCGATGTGGCTGCCCTCTTCCATGCGGGCGTGGGCGGCGGATGCTTCAGCCAAGGCAAAGGTCCGGTCCATGATCGGGCGCAATTCTCCGGTGGCGACGAGCGGCCAGACTGTTTCGCGGATTTCGGAGGCGAGCGCCGCCTTGAAGGCCTTTGACCGCGGGCGCAGCGTCGAGCCGGTGAGCGTGAGGCGGCGGCGCATGACTTCGGCCATGTTGAGTTCCGCCTTCACCCCGCCCTGCACCGCTATTGTCACATGGCGGCCATCATCGGCGAGGCACTTGAGATTGCGCGCGACGTAATCACCCGCGACCATATCAAGCACCATGTCGACGCCGCGACCTGCGGTGATGCGCTTGACCTCTTCCACGAAATCGGCGGCCTTGTAATCGATCGCGTGAGCCGCGCCGATTGCCAGCGCCTGCCTGCACTTCTCCGACCCGCCGGCGGTGACGATCACCGTCACGCCGAACAGCTTGCCGAGCAGGACCGCCATCGAGCCGATACCGCTGGTGCCGCCATGGACGAGGATCGTTTCGCCCGGCGCTGCCATGCCGCGTTCGAACACGTTGTGCCAGACAGTGAACAGGGTTTCCGGAATCGCCGCAGCCTCTGCCATGGAAAGGCCGGTTGGCACCTGGAGACACTGCGCGGCTTCGGCGATGCAGTACTCGGCGTAGCCGCCGCCCGCCACGAGCGCGCAGACCATCGTGCCGGTAAAGGGCCAGGTCACCCCTTCGCCCATCGCGACGACCTGCCCCGACACTTCGAGGCCCGGCAGGGGCGAGGCATCGGGCGGCGGGGGATAGAAGCCCTGGCGCTGGATGACATCGGGGCGATTCACGCCCGCAAAGGCCACCTTGACCAGCACCTGTCCGGGTCCGGGCACCGGAATCGGAACGCTTTCCGGCCGCAGGACCTCGGGCCCGCCGGGTGCGTCCCAGCCGATTGCCGTCATTGTTGCAGGAATGCCGCTCATCCACCGCCCTTGTCGTTATCGAATACCAATTTGCCCTTGGCTAACCATGCAAGGCGTTGACAGCAAGGCACTGCAGTGCCCAAACTGCCCGGAATGGACATTGACGAGCGCCCTCGCCCGAAAGGGGACCTGGCCAGCCAGCTGGCAACCGAAGTGCTCGACCCTTATTCACACGACGAACTGAACGAGCGCATTCGCCTGCTCGAACTCGAGATCATGCGCACTGTCGCCCACCGCGACAAGGCGAGCGCACATCGCGCTGCGGCCGAAGCGCTGTTCCGAACGCCTCCACCATCAGGCGAGGCAGGATGAATTCGCGCGCCCTTCCCTTTGCCGAAGGGCGTTACCATATCTCACGATATACGGGTGTCTTTCAGGCATCTGTTCTCACCCTCACACGTGGTTTAGCCCGGGTTAATAACGCGTGTGCACTCTCCATGTCGGAGAACCCACCGGCGCAAGCCAGAAAGTAGCCGCAACATGCCCAGTTTCGCCCAGAGTCTCGAGAAAACGCTGCACACCGCGCTCGCCAACGCGTCCGAGCGCAGCCACGAGTACGCGACTCTCGAGCATCTCCTGCTGGCCCTGATCGATGATCCGGACGCGGCGCAGGTCATGCAGGCTTGCGGCGTGGACCTCGGCGATCTCGGCGATGTGGTGCGCCAGTACCTCGATCAGGAATACCAGTCGCTCAAGACCCAGGAGAAGGCCGATCCGCAGCCGACCGCCGGGTTCCAGCGGGTGATCCAGCGCGCCATCCTTCACGTGCAGTCCTCGGGCAAGGACACCGTGACAGGAGCGAACGTGCTGGTAGCGCTGTTCTCCGAGCGTGATTCATACGCCGTCTACTTCCTGCAGCAGCAGGACATGAGCCGCCTCGACGCGGTCAGCTTCATCAGCCACGGCATCGGCAAGGGCGGTCGCCAGGTCGAAGGCCGCACGCCCAAGGGCGCAGAGGAGGAGGCTCCCAAGCAGCAGGAAGAGAAGGCTGACGCCAAGGGCCAGAAGAAGGAAACCGCGCTCGACCAGTTCTGCGTCAACCTCAACGAGAAGGCGCTGAACGGCAAGGTCGATCCGCTGATCGGACGTGGCCCCGAAGTGGACCGCACCATCCAGATCCTGTGCCGCCGTTCCAAGAACAACCCGCTCTATGTGGGCGATCCGGGGGTGGGCAAGACCGCGATTGCCGAGGGCCTTGCCCGCAAGATCGTCGAAGGCGAAGTGCCCGAAGTGCTGTCCGAAGCGGTGATCTACTCGCTCGACATGGGCTCGCTGCTGGCCGGTACGCGCTATCGCGGTGACTTCGAGGAGCGCCTCAAGCAGGTCGTCTCGGAGCTCGAGAAGATGCCGCACGCGGTGCTGTTCATCGACGAGATCCACACCGTGATCGGTGCCGGGGCCACCAGCGGCGGCGCGATGGATGCCTCGAACCTGCTGAAGCCCGCGCTTTCGGGCGGGACGATCCGCTGCATCGGATCGACCACCTACAAGGAGTTCCGCAACCACTTCGAGAAGGACCGCGCCCTGCTGCGCCGCTTCCAGAAGATCGACGTGAACGAGCCGACCATCGAGGACACGATCAAGATCCTGCGTGGCCTGCGCACCGCGTTCGAGGAACACCACAAGGTCAAGTACACGCCCGATGCGATCAAGACCGCGGTCGAGCTTTCGGCGCGCTACATCAACGACCGCAAGCTGCCCGACAAGGCGATCGACGTGATCGACGAAGTGGGCGCGATGCAGATGCTGGTGCCGCCAAACAAGCGCAAGAAGACGATCACCGCGCGCGAGATCGAACAGGTCATCGCGACGATGGCGCGCATCCCGCCCAAGTCGGTCAGCTCCGACGACAAGAAGGTGCTCGAACATCTCGAGCGCGATCTGAAGCGTCTGGTGTTCGGCCAGGACAAGGCCATCGAGGTCCTGTCGTCGGCAATGAAGCTGAGCCGTGCGGGCCTGCGCGATGCAGACAAGCCGATCGGTTCGTTCCTGTTCTCCGGCCCGACCGGCGTCGGCAAGACCGAGGTCGCCCGCAGCCTTGCCCAGATCATGGGCATCCCGCTGCAGCGCTTCGACATGTCCGAATACATGGAGCGCCATTCGGTCAGCCGCCTGATCGGTGCCCCTCCGGGCTATGTCGGGTTCGATCAGGGCGGTCTGCTCACCGATGCCATCGACCAGCAGCCGCACTGCGTCCTGCTGCTCGACGAGATCGAGAAGGCGCACCCGGACCTGTTCAACATCCTGCTGCAGGTGATGGACAACGGCCGACTGACCGACCACCACGGCAAGACGGTGGACTTCCGCAACGTGGTCCTGATCATGACCACCAACGCGGGCGCTTCTGACATGGCGCGCCAGGGCATCGGCTTTGGCGACGTGTCGAAGGCGGACGCGGGTGACGAGGCGGTGAAGAAGATGTTCACGCCCGAATTCCGTAACCGTCTCGATGCGATCGTGCCGTTCGGTTACCTGCCGCCCGAGGTTGTCAGCCGCGTGGTCGACAAGTTCGTGCTGCAGCTCGAACTGCAGCTGGCCGAACAGAACGTCCACATCCAGTTCGATGCCGATGCGCGCAGCTGGCTGGCCAAGAAGGGCTATGACAAGCTCTATGGCGCCCGCCCGATGGCCCGCCTGATCCAGGAGAAGGTCAAGAAGCCGCTCGCCGAGGAACTGCTGTTCGGCAAGCTGGCCAATGGCGGCGAAGTCCACGTCAGCCTTAAGGAGGACGCGCTGTCCTTCGAACTGACGCCGGCTGCGCCCAAGCTGGTCAAGAAGAAGGCCCGCAAGGGCAAGGCCGGAAGCACGGCAACCGAAGAGCCGAGCGCCGACGAAGCCGAGTAAGCTTCACTGGTGAAAATGAACAAAGGGGCGGCATCGCGAGGTGCCGCCCCTTCTCGTTGTTCTCAGGGTCGTCACTCTACGGCGCCTGCGGCGGCGCGGGATGAGGGGCGTCCCATTCGGCGCGGCTGACCATGCCATCGCCATTCCGGTCGATCATCGAGAAGCGGGCATTGTTGAAGGCCATCCATTCGGACAGGGTCAGTTTTCCGTCGCCATCGGCATCGGCCACGTTCAGCAGCACCTGCGGAGTCAGCCCGTCGATCTCGGCCAGCATTGCAGCGCCCGCGCGGAGCTGGTCCGCATCGAGATTGCCGTTCTGCTTCAGGTCCATCATCTCGAACAGGGTCTGCGCCCCTTGTGCATATTCCGCGCTGGAGATCGCGCCATCGCGCGCGGCGTCGAGCCGGGCGAAGTCAGTGAGCGGATTGGCAGCGAGGGGCACTGACGTAACGGCTGGTTCGGGCGCAGCAATCGCCGGGATCGAGGCGGTTGGCGAAACATCCGGGCCGGTCTCCTTCTCCTTGCCGTCGCACCCGGCCAGCAGCAGGGCGGCGCATAAAGGCGCGAGGAGCAATGTGCTTTTGCGGAGCATGGCTTGTCTCCCGGATCGTCTGTTAGTGGGCAGGCGAAAGCTAACCCGGTGACCTGAACCTTGCCTGTCCCGCGCGCGGAATGCTGTGGCGATAGTTCATCTGGAACGAAACCTGTGAGCCCGCCATTGTTCCACCATGGCAGCGTCATTTTCGTGGATCAGGGCAGAGCCGATGGGCATCCACGTTGCGCCGGCCGACGTGTGGATCGATCCGGCACGCGCCGTCGATACGGCTCTGGTAACCCATGGTCATGCCGATCACGCCCGCGGCGGACATGGGCGAACCGTGGCAACCCCCGAAACGCTGGCCATCATGCAATTGCGGTATGGCGTGGAAGCGCAGAACGAAGTCCGGGCGGCGCCCGTCGCCTATGGCGAAACCATCAGCCTTCCGGGGGGTGTGCGGGCGACATTCGTGCCCGCGGGCCACGTCCTCGGCTCTGCGCAGATCCTGCTCGAGCATGCAGGCGAGCGGGTGATCGTGACCGGGGACTACAAGCGCCGGGCCGATCCCACCTGCCCGCCATTTGAAGTGACGCCATGCGACGTGTTCATCACCGAGGCCACCTTCGGACTGCCGG
This sequence comes from Novosphingobium sp. ERW19, assembly GCF_012641315.1. Classification (NCBI taxonomy): domain Bacteria; kingdom Pseudomonadati; phylum Pseudomonadota; class Alphaproteobacteria; order Sphingomonadales; family Sphingomonadaceae; genus Novosphingobium; species Novosphingobium sp. ERW19. The sequence goes on along the minus strand of NZ_JABAIC010000004.1, from coordinate 368,470 downwards.
TGTTCCGCCATCCGCCGATTGCCGAGGAAATGGCCAAGCTGCTCAGTGCCCGTGAGAACGATCAGGGGCGCTGCGTGCTCGTTGGCGCCTATGCCTTGGGCAAGGCGCAGCGGGTGATCGCAGAACTGCGGGCTGCAGGATTTCACGAGACGATCTGGCTGCACGGCGCGATGGAGCGGATGTGCCGGCTGTACCAGGACCACGGCGTCGACCTGGGCGATCTCAAGGCCGTGGCCGGTGTGCCCAAGGCGGCGCTGGCCAACAGTGTCGTGATCTGTCCGCCATCGGCGCTCAACGACCGCTGGAGCCGCCGCCTGCCCGACCCAGTCACCGCCATGGCGTCAGGCTGGATGCGTGTGCGGCAGCGGGCGCGGCAACGCAATGTCGAGCTGCCGCTGATCATCTCCGACCACGCCGACTGGGACGAACTGACCCAGACCATCGCGCAGGTGAACCCGGTCGAGACCTGGATCACCCACGGCCGCGAGGAAGCGCTGCTGCGCTGGTGCGAACTGGCGCAGCGCAAGGCGCGGGCCCTGGCGCTGGTGGGGTATGAGGACGAGGATGATTGATGGAGCGCTTTGCCGCCCTGCTCGACGCGCTCGTGCTCACGCCATCGCGCAATGCCAAGCTGGCGCTGCTGGCCGACTACATGCGCGAGACGCCCGATCCTGACCGGGGCTGGGCGCTGGCTGCGCTGACCGACGGGCTGGATTTCCCCGCGGTAAAGGCAAGCCTGATCCGCGCGCTGATGGCCGAGCGGCTCGACCCGGTGCTGTGGACGTTGAGCCGCGATTACGTTGGCGACACCGCCGAGACGGCCAGCCTGCTCTGGCCGGAGCCAATCGGCGATCAGCTGCCGCCGCCATCGGTTGCCGAAGTCGTCGAGACACTCCACGCCACCACGCGCGCAACGGCGCCCGGAATTCTCACCGATCTGCTTGACCGTCTTGACGTCAATGGTCGCTATGCCCTGCTGAAACTTGCCACGGGTGCGATGCGCATCGGGATTTCAGCGCGGCTGGCCAAGGTCGCGTTCGCGCAGGCTTTCGAGGTCAGTGTCGAGGACGTCGAAGAGTACTGGCACGGACAGGCGCCGCCCTACTTGCCGCTGTTCGATTGGGCAGCGAACGGTTCCGCGCCGCCGCGCACCGACCTGCTGCCACTGTTCCGGCCGTTCATGCTGGCCCACCCGCTCGAAGCGGAAAGCCTCGACCTCTCGGAGTTCGCGGCCGAGTGGAAATGGGACGGCATTCGCGTGCAGATTGTCCATGTGGCGGGCGAGACGCGCGTCTATTCGCGCAGTGGCGACGACATTTCCGGCACCTTTCCCGAAGTGACGGCCGCGCTGACCACGCCCTGCGTGCTTGATGGCGAGTTGCTGGTACGCGGGGCGCATCAGGGCGGCGAGAGCGGTGGCGCCGCGAGCTTCAACGCCCTGCAGCAACGCCTTGGGCGCAAGACCGTGTCGAAGGCAATGCTCAGCGACTATCCCGCCTTCGTGCGCCTTTACGACCTGCTGATCGAGGACGGCGAAGACTTGCGCGAATGGGCGTGGGAGCAGCGCCGCGCCCGGCTTGAAGCTCTGGTGCCCAAGCTTGACCAGGGCCGTTTCGATATCTCGCAGGTGATCGAGGCCCGGGACTTCGACGAACTTGCCGAGATCCGCGCCCGGGCGCGCGACGAAGCGATCGAGGGAGTCATGCTCAAGCGGCGCGACAGTCCCTACGTGGCGGGACGGCGAACCGGCCTGTGGTACAAGTGGAAGCGCGATCCGCTGCTGATCGATTGCGTGCTGATGTACGCGCAGCGGGGGAGCGGCAAGCGCTCGTCGTTCTATTCGGACTACACGTTCGGCTGCTGGAACGGCGACCCGGACGAGGGGGCGGAACTGCTCCCCGTCGGCAAGGCCTACTTCGGCTTCACCGACGAGGAGCTGAAATGGCTCGACCGCTACGTGCGGCAGCACACTGTCGGCAAGTTTGGCCCGGTGCGGGAGACCGACAAGTCGCTGGTTTTCGAAGTTGCCTTCGATTCGGTTCATGCCAGCAAACGGCACAAGTCGGGCGTCGCCATGCGCTTCCCGCGGATCAGCCGCATCCGCGCAGACAAGCCGGCGCATGAAGCGGACCGGCTCGAGACGCTGAAAGGCCTGATCGCCGACTGAGCTTGCGGAACCTAGTCACCTGCCTGCCGTTTCCAGAAAAACGTCTGGGAGAGAACACAATGGCAAACGTATTGCTCGCCGCTCCGGCCTATGCGCTCGGACGACTCGCCTGGACATCGCTGCGCACCGGCGGCGAATGGACGCGTTATCGGCAGTGGGATGCGGTGGCGACCAACTGGGCGATCGGGGCAGTCCTTGGCGGAATGGCGGCAAGCCTTGCGGCCAAGGCGCTCCCTCACCGCAACTGAAGCGCCGAGCGGTTGCTCAAGCGGTTGATTGCGGTCAATGTTTTCGGCACTTGTTTGACGCACAAGCAAGGCTCCAGATCCCTGTTCCGGAGCATTCCCTTGGCGACCCAAGCCCCCGCAACCAGTCCCTATGACCGCCTTGGCGGAATTGAAACGCTGCGCCGCATCACCGATCGCTTCTACGATCTGATGGAAACCGAACCGGCCTTTGCAGAGCTGCGCGCCATGCATGCGCCCGACCTTGCACCAATGCGCGAATCCTTGCCGGGGTTTCTGGCCGGCTGGAGCGGCGGTCCGCGCGACTGGTTCGACGCACACCCCGGCAAGTGCATGATGTCGATGCACAAGCCCTTCCCAATCACGCGCGAGACGGCCACGCAATGGGCCGACTGCATGGCGCGGGCGATCGCCGATATCGCGCCGCAGGACCGCGAAATTGCCGCCGGGCTCAGCGAAGTCCTCGGCCAGATGGCCCGAGGCATGGCGCGCACCTGATTCCCTTGCGCGTAAAGCCGCGCTAGAAGGCGAGCGTGATCCTCAACGACCGCCAGCGCCGGACATTTGCCATGGCTCTTGCCGCCATGGCCGGGTTCGTGGACGCGGTCGGGTTTCTCTCCGCGCAGGCCTATTTCGTCTCATTCATGTCGGGCAACACGACGCGGCTTGGCGTTGCGCTTGGCACTTCCCCGCATGACGCGATCGTTCCCGCTCTGTTGATCGGTGGCTTCATCACTGGCGTGACGGGTGGCGCACTCGTTTCCGAGCGTGCGGGGTCGATGCGCAAACCCGCCGTGCTGGCGCTGGTGACCGCGCTGCTGGTGATCGGCGCATTGGCCCGCGCTGCCGGGATCGGAACGCTCATGATGGCGGCACTGGTGTTGGCAATGGGTGCGCTGAACAACACTTTCCAGCGCGATGGCGAAGTGACTGTCGGCCTGACCTACATGACCGGTGCGCTGGTCAAGCTCGGCATTGGCATGGCCCGCCGCATCGTGGGCAAAGGAGATGGCCGGTGGACGTCATGGGCGCAGCTGTGGCTCGGCCTGCTCGCCGGTGCCGTGCTGGGCGCCTTTCTGCAGGATCGCCTGCCGATGGGATGCCTGTGGATCGCCAGCGCCTGGAGCGTGGCAATGGTGGTCGTTGCTTTCAGGGTGCCTTCGGAGAGCTAGGCCGGGGAAAGTCAGGCCGGCGGAATCCTGAACAGCTTCTCCCGGGAAGTTGCGCCGCGCAACATTTCCACCCTGGACGGCGCAACGCCAAGCGCCCTTGCCAGTAGCTCCCCCACCGCTGCGGTCGCCTTGCCATCCTCGGGCTTGGCGCGGACCTTGACGGCGATGCGCCCCTGTTCGATCTCGATGCCCTCGCTGCGCGCGCCCGGCGTCACCCGCACGGCCAACCGCCCTTCGGCATCGACCAGCGCGCGCAAGGCCTCCGGCGGCGGCAGCTCAGCCTTCGGCCGCGCCAAGGACGGCCGCCCCGACAGCCAGCTTGTGCGCCTGCCCGTTGCGGACATAGTGCTGCACGCCGCGCTGCATGTCGGCGATGGCCGCATCATCGAGATCGCGCATGTACCTGGCGGGACGGCCGCCCCACAACTGGCGCGACAGCACGCGCTTGCCGCCGGTCAGCATCGCGCCTGCCGCCAGCATGCCGTCACTTTCGATGTGGGCATCGCTCATCACGATAGCGCCAAGGCCGACGAAGCCGCGATCCTCGATCACGCAACCGTGGACCATGGCGAGGTGCCCGACCAGCACGTCCTCGCCGATGATCGTCGGAAAGCCATCGGGCTTGTTCGGCGCGGGACTGTCGACGTGGATGACGCTGCCATCCTGGATGTTGGTCCGTGCGCCGATGCGGATGAAGTTGACGTCGCCGCGCAGGACGCAATTGTACCAGATGGACACGTCCGGCCCGATCTCGACATCGCCGATGATCCGGCATCCCGGCGCAATGAAGGCGCTCTCGTGGATGCGCGGGGTCTTGCCATTCAGCGGGATGATCGAGACGTCGGGGTACATGGCCAAGTCCTTCAGGCGCCCATCAGGCGTGCGGCGTGGGCGGCGTGGTAGGTCAGCACGCCGGAACAGCCCGCGCGCTTGAACGACAGCAGGGTTTCCAGGACCATGGCATCGCGATCGGCTGCACCGGCCGCCACTGCCGCCTCGATCATCGCGTATTCGCCGCTCACCTGATAGGCGAAGACCGGCACGCCGAAAGTGTCCTTCACGCGGGCTGCGATGTCGAGATAGGGCAGGCCCGGCTTGACCATCACGCTGTCAGCCCCTTCGGCAAGGTCCATCTCCACCTCGCGCAGGGCTTCCTCGGCGTTGCCGGGGTCCATCTGGTAGGTCTTCTTGTCACCCTTGAGCAGCCCGCGCGAGCCGACCGCATCGCGGAACGGACCGTAGAATGCCGAGGCATACTTGGCGGCGTAGGACATGATCTGCACGTTGATATGTCCAGCGCCTTCCAGCGCCTCGCGGATCGCGCCGATGCGGCCGTCCATCATGTCGGAGGGGGCGATGATATCGGCTCCGGCAGCGGCCTGGTTGAGGCTCTGGCCGACCAGCACCTCGACGGTCTGATCGTTGAGGACATAGCCCGCCTCGTCGATCAGCCCGTCCTGCCCGTGGCTGGTATAGGGATCGAGCGCGACATCGGTCAGCACGCCGATGCTGTCACCGCAGGCATCCTTGATCGCCTTGATCGCCCGGCACATCAGGTTGTCGGGATTGAGCGCTTCCTTGCCGTCCTCGCTGCGGCGATCGGGCTGGGTGTTGGGAAACAGCGCAAGGCAGGGAATGCCCAGCGCCACCGCTTCCTTTGCCCGCGCGACGATCCCGTCAACCGACCAGCGCGATACGCCCGGGAGCGACAGGATCGGATCCTCGACGCCCTCCCCCTCGGTCACGAACAGCGGCCAGATCAGGTCTGCCGGGGTGACCAGCACTTCGCGGTGCATGGCGCGGCTCCATGCGGTGGCACGGGTGCGGCGCAGGCGAGTCATCGGATAAGTCGTCATGGCACGAAGGCCTAGCCGCTGGCTCGCCCCGCTGCAATCACCGGGAACGGTTTGCCGGGATCGCGGTGATCTGCGCCAGCTTGCTGCGGAAGGCGGCAAGTTGCGCCGGATCGACGGCTGCGCGCTGGACGATCGAGGTCATCGACATCGGGTTCACCGTCTGCCCGCCGCGATACATCTCGTAATGGAGGTGCGGCCCGGTGGAAAGGCCGGTGGAACCGACATAGCCGATCACCTGGCCCCGCCGCACGGTCATGCCTGCCGAAACAGCGATGCGGCTCATGTGGCCATAGCCGGTGCCGATGCCGCCGCCGTGATCGAGGCGAACGTAGTTGCCGTGCCCGCCATGCCACCCGGCAATGCTTACGCGGCCATCGGTTGCGGCATAGATCGGCGCGCCCCAGCCTGCGGCGAAATCGATCCCGGCGTGCATGCGCACATAGCCGAGGATCGGGTGGCGACGCGCCCCATAGCCCGAAGTGATGCGACCGTTGACCGGCGCGCCGAGGAAGCCGGTGGTCTCCTGCGCGCCTTCGGCCATACCTTGGGGCGAATAGAACGCCCCGTCGTTGCCCCAGCGCAGGAGTTGCAGCACCGGCTTCCCGGCGCGAACCACGCCTGCATAAAGCAGGTCGCCCGCCTGCTGCTCGCCCGTGCCGGCGCGGCGATTGGCATAGACCAGGTCGAACTCGTCACCCGGCGCGATTTCCTCGAACGCCATGTGCTCGTCGATGGTGCGCAAGTAGTCCTGCACCGCAGACGGCGGTGCCCCGGCAGCGCGGGCGGAGCGATAGAGGCTCGCCCCGACGATCCCGCGAATGCGTTGCGGCGATGTGTCGACGGCAATGGCGTTGCTGGCCAGCGCCAGTCCGCCTCCGCTGCGCCGGATGTCGAGCGCGAGATCGAAGCGCGGGCGGAAGGACAGCTGCTCGAGCGGGCGCGGCTGCGCTGGGCTGGTGCGCGCGCCAAGGCGAATGGAAAAGCGCGTGCCTTCCGCAATCGCGCCGGGCTTCACCTGGCCGCCGACAAGATCGAGCACGCGCACGATATCGGTACTGGCAAGGCCGGCGCGCTGCAGCATGCGCGGGAAGCTGTCGCCGGCGCCAAGGGTTGCCGTCAGGTCGATGCTGGGCCGTTCGGGCGCGGCAGCGAGCGGGATGACGGCTGACGTGGCGTTGATGCGGCGGCCGTTGTCCGCACCGAAGGCGAGCGGGCGAATGCCCATCACGCGGAACTCGTCCTGCGCGGCATCGTCCAGCATGGTCAGCGGCGCGGCCTGCAACGGGGCAAAACTCGGCCACATCAGCACGGCAGCCGCGCCGAGGCCGAGCATGGTGCCAAAGCCCCGGAACCAGCGGGCGCTGCCGAGGTCTTCGGCAAGGTCGGGCACGAGATCGAACCTGGCGAAAGCGCGCTCCACCGGCGCAGTCAGGCGCGGCCAGTGGCGCGAAAAGAACAGCTCGGTGTTCTTGAGCAACAGCTCCCAGCGGGGCGGCGTCACGGGGGCGCGGGGCGGCGTGGTGCGCTGGCCGAAGCCGCTTCCCCCTCCCGCTCCGGCGAGTGCTATCAGTTGATCCCGCGGTGTGAACACGTGTCCTGCTTACCCTCTTGGGCTCCGGACTGCACGTTCAAGGTTAATGTTCCGTGAAATCAGCCATTTTGCCGCGCTGTCTCAAGGATGTGGCGTGAACCGAGCCTGCTCGTTATGCTGCAACTGGTTACAAGGGGAACAAGATTTTGAGCGGCACGGAGACTCTGGGCGAAATGGCGGGTGCCTTTGCTGCGGCACGCACGGTTGAGCCGACGGCGGGGGAGTATCGGGCCGACGGCCACACCCACGAATCGGCTTGCCTCAACTGCGCCACGCCGCTGGTCGGCAGCCATTGCCATGCCTGCGGGCAAGCTGCGCATGTCCACAAGACAATCGGCGCATTCTTCCACGACCTGCTCCACGGCGTGTTCCACTTCGAAGGCAAGATCTGGCGGACGCTGCCAATGCTGGTGACCAAGCCCGGCCAACTTACCCGCGAATACATCGACGGGCGGCGGGCGAGCTATGTCTCACCCATCGCGCTGTTCCTGTTCTGCGTGTTCCTGCTGTTCACGACGATCAATTCCATGAACGCCGGCGACCTCGGAAAATCGGCGACCACTTCGATCGAGCAGGCAGAGGCTCAGCAGAAAGCAGAGCTGAGTGCGCTTCAGGCGAAACTCAGGACCGAGACCGATGCGGATGACATCGCGCGACTGAAGCGGAAGATCGAAGTTGCGCAATCCAGTCTCGATGGGCTGGCAACGCTCAGGTCCAGCAACGTGAACATCAACATGATCCAGCCCGACACGGATATCGAGGGGCTCGAGAAAGTCCCGTTCGTCTACGAGGCGGTGAAAGTGTGGAAAGAGAACCCCAAGCTCGCGCTCTACAAGGTGCAGACTTACAGCTACAAGTTGAGCTGGGCACTGATCCCGATCTCGGTACCGTTCCTTTGGCTGCTGTTTCCCTTCAGCCGCCGCTTCGGACTTTATGATCACACCGTGTTCGTCACCTATTCGCTCTGCTTCATGACGCTGCTGGCAATCGTCGCGATGCTCGGCGCCAAGCTTGGCGTGCCTTCACTCGGACTTCTCGGTCTGGTGCCGCCGTTCCACATGCTGGTGCAGTTGAGAGGAACTTACGGCCTGTCGTGGTTCGGGGCATGGCTGCGGACGTGGTTCCTGTCCATGTTCGCCCTTACGGCACTGATCCTGTTCGCGATGCTCATCCTCGTGGAAGCAGGCGGTTAAGCAAAAGGGCCGGAGGTTTCGCCCCGGCCCTTTCTTTTCGATCAGTCTTTAAAATCAGGCCGGCTGCGGATTGGTCGAGCCGAACTTCTTGCCCGCGCGCGGCACTGCCGAGCCCTGGGCTGCGACTGGCCGTGCCGTGCCGCCGGGGTTCTGCGGGCGGTCCAGCTTGCCGCTGTCGAGCAGTTCCTTGATCTCGTCGCCGGTCAGCGTCTCGTATTCAAGCAATGCCTGGGCGAGGAGGTGGAGTTTGTCCTCGTTGGTCTTGAGGATGTCGGTCGCGCGTTCGTGCGCACCGTCGACGAGCAGGCGTATCTCGCTGTCGATCAGCTTGTTGGTTTCGTCCGAGGCGAAGAGGCGGGCCGAACCGCCCATGCCAAGGTAGCCTTCCTGCTGATCTTCGTACTGCAACGGACCGAGCTTGTCCGACATGCCCCACTTGGTGACCATCGAACGCGCCAGCGAAGTGGCGTACTGGATATCGGACGAGGCACCGGACGAGACCTTGTCGTGCCCGAAGATCAGCTCTTCCGCCACGCGGCCACCCATCGCGACCGAGAGGTTCGCGTGCATCTTGTCGCGGTGGTAGGAATAGCTGTCCCGCTCGGGCAGGCGCATGACCATGCCCAGCGCGCGACCGCGCGGGATGATCGTGGCCTTGTGGATCGGATCGGAGGCCGGTTCCTTGACCGAGACGATGGCGTGGCCCGCCTCGTGATAGGCGGTCATCTTCTTCTCGTCGTCGGTCATCACCATGGAGCGGCGTTCCGCGCCCATCATGACCTTGTCCTTCGCGTCCTCGAACTCCTGCATGGCAACAAGGCGCTTGTTGCGGCGCGCGGCGAGCAGGGCGGCCTCGTTGACGAGGTTGGCAAGGTCAGCACCCGAGAAGCCGGGAGTGCCGCGCGCAATCGTGCGCGGATTGACGTCGGGCGCGAGCGGCACCTTCTTCATGTGGACCGAAAGGATCTTCTCGCGGCCTTCGATGTCGGGGATCGGCACGACCACCTGGCGATCGAAACGACCGGGACGCAGCAGCGCGGGATCAAGCACGTCGGGGCGGTTGGTCGCCGCGATGATGATGATGCCTTCGTTGGCCTCGAAGCCGTCCATTTCGACCAGCAGCTGGTTCAGCGTCTGCTCGCGCTCGTCGTTCGAATTGCCGAGACCGTGCCCACGGTGACGACCGACCGCATCGATTTCGTCGATGAAGACGATGCACGGCGCGTTCTTCTTGGCCTGTTCGAACATGTCGCGCACGCGGCTTGCACCGACGCCGACGAACATCTCGACAAAGTCCGAACCCGAAATGGTGAAGAACGGCACGCCCGCTTCACCCGCAATGGCGCGGGCCAGCAGGGTCTTGCCGGTGCCGGGCGAACCGACCAGCAGCGCGCCCTTGGGAATCTGGCCGCCGAGCTTGGAAAAGCGCGAAGGATCGCGCAGGAACTCGACGATTTCCTCAAGCTCCTCGCGTGCTTCATCAATGCCGGCGACATCATCGAAGGTGACGCGGCCCGAGCGTTCGGTCAGCAGCTTGGCCTTAGACTTGCCAAAACCCATCGCGCCCGATCCGCCGCCCTTCTGCATCTGGCGCAGCGCGAAAAAGGCAACGCCGAGAATGAGCAGGAACGGCAGCGAGTTGAACAGGATGTACATCAGCATGTTCGGCTGTTCAGCCGCCTTGCCGGCATACTGCACGCCGTTGTCCTGCAACAGCTTCGGCAGATCGGAATCGCCGGGCACGGGCACGGTTGCGAACTGGCTGCCATTCTTGAGCGTGCCGGTGATGCGCTCCGGCGCGATCTCGACCGAGCGGACCGCACCATCGCTGACTTGCGAGCGGAAGGCCGAGTAGGGGATCGTCGTCGCGTTGGTATCGACCCGTGATCCGAACATCGAAACCACCAGCAAGAGCGCAAGGAAGATCATGCCCCAGACAAGGAGACTCTTGATCCACGGATTTCCCTGAGGCTGGTCGTCGTTCATCGCTGTCTTTCCGCAATCGCCCGGGGACGCGGGCGGGTATGGAGGCAATGTAGGATTGCCACCCCGATTCTCAATATCGGGTAACTGGCAATATAGCGCGAATGTGGTTTTTCAGCGACCTGTGCCGATAGGGCATGCCGTCAAGCGCAATGTGGCGGCGCCAGGGTGAAGCGCCAGGCGCCGCTCCGGGCATCCCCCTTTACCCCGCCAAGCGTCGCAACGCCGCCCTGGCGGAGGGTTTCAAGCCAGCGGACCAGTTCTGCGCCTCGTGGCGTCCCTCCGCCCAATCTGGCGAGCACGCGCTCGAGCAGGCGCAAGGCGATGGCGTCGGGCAGGCCTGGCGGCGGGTTCCACGTGAAACCCTCGCCCGCCGTTGTCACGCTTTCCCACAGCTGGCCGACAACCCAATCCAGCGCAGCATCGGCTTCGGCAAGGTGCCGGGCGCTCCGAGCGAAACCCATGATTGCAAACGCATCGGTTGACGTCAGAGCGTCACGCATGCGCACCCGCTCGTAACCCGGATCGCGGTTCGAAGGATCGTCGGCCGCGGCAAGGCCGGTCAAGTTGACAACCGCCTGCAATTCCGCCCGCCGCCATGACAGCAAGGGCCGTAGCAGCGTAAGGCCCGGAGCGCCCGGCACTTGTGCAACGGGGCGCATCGCTGCCAACCCCCGCAAGCCGACACCACGGTTGAGGCGCATGACCATCGTCTCGGCCTGATCGTCGGCGTGGTGGGCGGTGACGATAGCCGCCAGACCCTGGTCGCGCGCCCACTGCGCCAGCGCCGCGTAGCGCGCAGCCCGCGCCCGCTCCTGCACGCCGCTGCCTTTCTCGAGCGAGAGCGCCAGAGTCCGATGCGCAATGCCGCGCTCAGCGCAGATTGCAGCGACCATTGCCGCTTCATCGGCCGATTCCGCCCGCAAGCCATGATCGACCGTGGCCACCTGAAAGTTGCGCGGCGCAACTTCGTGGAACAGCAGCAGCATGGCGAGGCTGTCCGGTCCGCCCGATACGGCAATGCCGACGGGCTCATGCGGGGCAACCGCCGCCCACTGCGCGGCAAAGCGCGCAGCAGCAGCGGTCAGGCTATTCCCGAGTCCATTACTTGCACTTCACCGAGGCGCGGGCGCCATCGTATTGGCCCTTGAGACGACCGGCGACTTCATCGGGATAGGTCGAGGCCAGCTCCGTGAAGGCGCCGCATGCCTTTTCGGTATCCTTGAGGCGCACCATGGCGATCCCGAGATAGAGCAGGCTGTCAGGCGCACGCGCGCCCTTCTTGTCGGCAAGGTAATTCTGCAGGAAGAACTGCGCCGCGGTGCCGGGCTTGCCATCATCGAGCCAGGCCCGACCCAGCAGGTTGCGGCCGAAGCTGATCATGTTGTGCTTGGGATAGCGATCGACATAGATCTGCAGTTGCTGCTGCGCTTCGGGATAGAACTTGGCTTCCCACAGGCGGAAGCCATAGTTGTATTCATCCAGCGCGGCATCACCCGTCGCCGGCTTCTCGATCGCCTGCACAGCTGCCACGCGCGCGGCCGAAGGCGATACCGGCTTTGCGGCAGGCGTTGCAGGCTTGGTCTCGGCCGGCTTGGTTGCAGCAGGCTTGGCAGCGGCTGGCGTCGTGGGCTTCGGCGTCACTGCCGCAGGAGCGGGCGTCGTCGTCGCGGCAGGCGCTGGCGTCGCCGCCGGTTCCTCGGGCGGCGGCGCGGCAGCGGCCTCAAGCCTGGCCAGCCGCTCCTCGATCTTGGCCGAGCGGTTCTGCCCCTCTTCGACCTGCGCGGTCAGCCGCGCCATCTGCGCCTCGACTGCATCCATCCTCGCAAGAATGTCGGTCACCGCGGACGAGGCGGGCGCGCCAACCGGTGTGGTGTTCGTCGGGCCTGCGGTGATTTCAGGAACGAATGTCTTGCCGGCGCCGTCGGGGAAGACCTTGCGCTGCATCGCGCGGATTTCCGCCTCCATCCGGCGCAGGCGCATTTCCGGGTCGACCGGCGCGGCTGTGGTCTTCTGCGCAGTGGATTGGGCCAGCAGCGGCGCAGCGATCGGGGCGGTCAGCCCCAGAAGGAGGGCTCCAAGCGGCGCAGCACGCCGGAAAGTCATGGTCATGGTCGTTCCCGTTCAGCGGCGCACGATCCCCCGCGCACCCTCAATCAACGCCGCAAGTTTGCCCGATAGCCTGCACCAAGTCGAGACCGGCCAGCAGGTTATCCGCCTCGGCCCGTCGCCTCAGCGCTGGGCGGCAGGTGGCGGCGTACCCTCTGCCGGGGCTGCGGCCGGAGCCGGAGCCGTTGTCGGCTCACTTGCCGCAGCGGACTGTTGCACACGGCGGCGCGGGGCAGGTCGTGCGGCCGGGGCCGCCGCAGAAGGCGTCGCCGCAGGAGCTGGCGTGGCCGCCGCAGTACCGCGCGCCAGCAAGGCCGCTGCGCTGACCGCCACGTCCTTAACGATGCCTTCCTTCTCGGCGATGCGCGGAACCGGTTGCCCGCCCACCGTGATCGCAAGCGCATCGGGACGCCCGGTCCACAGCTTGGGCTCGGGCACGTCGGCCGGCACGGTGAAGCTTTCGCCCTTGGCCAGTTCCTTCTGGAGGATCTGCTTGCCGGTGCCGTCGTAGAACTTCACCCAGATGCGATCTTCGGTGGCCGTGAACACGACCGGGCCGGTCGGTGCGGGAGCCGGTGCAGCGGCGGCGACCTGGCTCGGCGCCGGGCTCGCCTCTTCCGGCCCGACCAGCGGCGGGAGTTCGGCAGACGGCAGGTAATAGCTGCGCCAGAACACCAGCCCCGCCAGCGCAATGACGATTACCAGCCCTGTGGCAAGCCACGCAGTCAGCCGCGAAGGCGTCTTTTCAGGATCGCCCACCTCGAACTGGTTGATCACGCGCGGCGGCGGTGGCGGCGCCTGCCGGTCAAGCTCGGCGCGAACGGCCTCGGAAACGGCCTTGTCATCGAGGCCGACGGCTCTTGCGTAGCTCTTGGCAAAGCCAAGCGCGTAGGGCCGTCCGGGGAAGGCGGCATAATCGCCCACTTCAAGCGCCTGCAGATGCCGCGTCGTTACCCGCGTGGCTTGTGAAAGCTGCTTGATGTCCAGCCCTGCGGCCTCACGCGCCGCGCGCAGCATTTCGCCCACGCTTTGCGGGCCCGGCTGCCCGGCGGGCATGGGCGTGGTGTCGATATTGGTAATGTCGTGCAGACCGCCGGCTTCAGCCAAGGCGTTACTCCCGTCTTCCGCGTATGCTTTGCAACCCGTTAACAGGGTTCGCGTCGCCCCTGCGATTGTCAACGGCTTTCGACGAAGAATGGCGGATTTCGACGACGAAACGCCCCTGAGCCACCCTCAGTCGCACTCGATCCCGCGTGCGGCGGCCCATTCGGCAATCGCAGCGCGAAGGTCTTGCGGGGGTTCGGACAGCCAGCCGGCCATTGCCGCGCGAATCTCGTTCACATCGACCTTGCGGACAAGTTCCTTGACGGGCCCGACCGCCGCAGGCGTAATCGAAAGGCGCGTGATGCCAAGGCCGAGCAGGGCGAGCGCCTCCAGCCTGCGTCCGCCCATCTCGCCACAGACTGTCACGTCGGTGCCGAACGGCGCCACCGTGTTCACCACGCGGCGCAGGAAGCGCAGGATGGCCGGGCTGAGCCAGTCGTAGCGTTCGGCAAGCTTGGGATTGGCACGGTCGGCGGCGAACAGGAATTGCGTCAGGTCGTTGGTGCCGATCGACAGGAACGAGAGCTTCGGAGCCAGCAGGTCGAGACACTCGGCCAGCGCCGGGACTTCGAGCATCGCGCCATAGCGGATCGCCTCGGGCAGGATCTTCTTCTGCTTGCGCAGGAAGGCCAGCTGGCCATCGAATACGGCCTTGGCGGCATCGAACTCCCACGGTTCGGTGACCATCGGGAACATGACGTTGAGCGTCCGCCCGCCCGCGGCTTCGAGCAGGGCGCGGGCCTGCACCTTCAGCAAGCCATCGCGTTCCAGCGCCACGCGCAGCGCGCGCCAGCCCATGGCCGGGTTCTCCTCGGCCTCACCGTCATTATGGCGCAGGTAGGGCAGCACCTTGTCACCGCCGATATCGACCGTGCGGAACACCACCGGACGATCGCCGGCCGAGTCCATCACATCACGATAGAGCCGGGTCTGGCGCTCACGCGAGGGCAGCGTCGCCGAAACGAGGAACTGGAACTCGGTGCGGAACAGGCCGATGCCATCCGCGCCGGTGAGGTTGAGCATTGGCGTATCGTCGCGCAGCCCCGCATTCATCAGCACGGCGATGCGCGTGCCGTCGCGAGTGAAAGGCTCGACCTCGCGCATCGTGGCGTAATGGGCCTGCCGTTCGCGGTTTCTGGCAAAGCGCGCCTCGAACGCTTCTATCAGCGTGGGTGCGGGGCGGACGTCGACCACGCCCTGATCGCCATCGAGCAGGAGGTGATCGCCATCGCGCACCTTGCCGCGCAGCGCCCGCATGCGGCCGACCACCGGTATGCCCATGGCCCGCGCCACGATGACGACATGCGCGGTGAGCGAGCCTTCCTCGAGAATGACGCCCTTGAGGCGCCGCCGATCGTATTCGAGCAGTTCGGCCGGGCCGAGATTGCGTGCGATCAGGATGGCATCGCCCTTGAGGCCCATGCTGGCGGCGGTGCCCAGCTGACCCGAGACGATCCGCAGCAGGCGATTCGACAGATCCTCGAGATCGTGCATGCGGTCGGCCAGAAGCGGGTCGTCGATCTGGCGCATGCGCATGCGGGTGCGCTGCTGCACGCGCTCGATCGCCGCTTCTGCCGTGAGCCCGGAATCGATCGCCTCGTTGATCCGGCGCGACCAACCTTCGTCATAGGCGAACATGCGGTAGGTCTCGAGCACCTCCTCATGCTCTCCGCCTACGCCGAATTCCGCCTGGCTGGCCATGCGGTCGATCTGTTCGCGCATCTTGTCGAACGCCAGATAGACGCGCTGGCGCTCGGCCTCGGTGTCCTCTGCGACGACATGCTCGATCGTGACGCGGGGCTGGTGATAGACGGCAACGCCACTGGCGAGGCCCTTCACCAGGGTCAGCCCCTTGATGCGGTCCGGCCCGGTAAGGTGGGCCGGCACCCCCAGCGTTTCCTCGTCGTCGATCAGCTCTGCATTGGCGATGAGTTCGGAAAGAACCATCGCCACCGTCTGCAGCGCCTCGATCTCGACCTCTTCGTAGCGGCGCGGTTCGACGTGCTGGACCGCAACCACGCCCACCGCGCGTTCGCGCCGCACGATCGGAACACCGGCAAAGGAGTGGAACTTTTCCTCGCCCGTTTCGGGACGGAACGCGAAGTCGGGATGCGCCGCTGCCTCGGCAAGGTTCAGCGTCTCGACATTGCCAGCGATGGTGCCGACCAGACCCTCGCCCACGGCCAGCCGGGTGACGTGGACCGCCGCCTGGTTGAGGCCGCGCGTGGCGAAGAGCTCGAGCATCCCCTCGCGCAGGAGGTAGATCGAGCACACCTCTGAATCGAGATTTTCGCCGATGACTTCGACGATCTGGTTCAGCTTGGCCTGGGCACCCGCGCGCGAGGCCATGACCTCGTGCAGCGAAGTCAGGATTTGTCGGGCAGAGGTCACGGCACTGAGCATGGACATGGATTAGCCTAGTGCGCGCGGTTTGGGAATGTTGCGCACAATCCGATACCGAGGCGATTATGCTGCGGATAGCTATGCAGGTAGAGAATGGCGAGTTGCCGATGCAAAAGAGCCGCCCGATCGGGCGGCTCCGTGTGTTGCCTAAAGGCGCGCAAGGATCAGTGGAAGCGCGATAGCTCTTCCTTGATCTTCAGCTTCTTTCTCTTGAGCTGAGCCACCAGCGTTTCATCAGGGAGAGGCCGGGACATTTCCGATTGGATCTGCTTTTCAAGTCCGGCGTGCTTTGTCTGGAGTGCGCTGATGTGCGTCGATTCCATGCTTTTTCCTCCTTAAGGGAAAGCCCCCTTCAGAAAACCGCACGAGGCCATCCCCGTGCGGGGCGGCGCAACCTTTCGGCCGGTTCTTCACGACTCGAACAGGCGGCGCGTTGTCATGCTCCCACATTGGCCGTATCTTGCAAGCCAAACCGCGCCGGAGCGTTGCACTTTACGGGTTATGCCGTAAGTCGCAGATTACGACCGGTTCACCGGGTCGAAGGAGTTGGGCGGAACGTGACCGAAGAGGAAATGCGCAAGCGGCTTGCTGCGCTGCGTATCGAACACCGTGACCTCGACGCGGCGATCGACGCGCTCTCGCTCAACGGTGCGCGCGACCAGTTGCAGATCGCCCGTCTCAAGAAGCGCAAATTGCTGCTGAAAGACCAGATCGCGATGATCGAGGATTACCTTATTCCCGACATCATCGCCTGAAATCAGACAGTTGAATCACGCGCTCGGCAATGCGCGAGTGTCCCGTTAAGAAACGTTCACGAAACGGGACAGATTTGGTTCGATGTCATGTTGGCGAAACAAAGACGGTCGGGCTATGCGCATTTCATGCCTTTGTTGCCGAGCCTGAATCCGCGTATCGTAGACGCTCTCCATGCCGAGGCGCTCGGTCTTGCCGATCAGGTGCGCACACGATTCGAACGGCTGCGCCAGGAGACCAACCAGATCGTCGCCG
This sequence comes from Novosphingobium sp. ERW19, assembly GCF_012641315.1. Taxonomy (NCBI): domain Bacteria; kingdom Pseudomonadati; phylum Pseudomonadota; class Alphaproteobacteria; order Sphingomonadales; family Sphingomonadaceae; genus Novosphingobium; species Novosphingobium sp. ERW19. Next base: position 351,639 of record NZ_JABAIC010000004.1, on the reverse strand, counting down.
ATGACGAGGATCTGCGGCGCGTGCAGGTAAGCTGTGAAGCGCTGCGCACGACGACACGCGTGATGCACTGCCTGGCCTGGCTGCTCAATCATCGCGCCCACTTCGCAGGCGAGCTTTCGGAGCTGCAACTGCGCCGCCATGGCCGCCTGATCGCGAATTTTCCCGACAGCGATCGCGAAGTCGTCGCCAACCTGCCGCAGGACGTGCAGGCGCTGGTTCACGACAGCCAGCGGCTTTACCAGCGCATCCAGCGGCTGGAACAGGCGTGGCGATCCGAGGCCATCGCCAATGGCAGTGCCGTGCAACGCTTGCGCGACCGCCTTGCCCGTGCTGTCGAGGATCATTCAAGCGCCGCCTGATCTGCCGGCACGGTAGCGGCATCCACTGCAATCTGACATGACTTGCGCGGTTGCGCCCGGGCGTTGCAGTCCCCATACCCCGGCCATGGCCCAGATGCCCCCGATCCCCGACCGCAGCGAATGGCCCGTCGGCCGCGCCGAGCAACTCGAACCGCTGGTGCGCCGCGTGCTCGCCCCCAACCCCTCGCCCTACACCTTCACCGGCACGCAGACCTATCTGGTCGGAGCTGGCAAGGACGTGGCGGTGATCGATCCCGGCCCTTACGGCATGGACCATGTCGTCGGCTCGGAAAGCCAGGGCCATCTCGACGCCATCCTCGCCGCAGTGGGCGATGCCAGGATCGTCGCGATTGTCTGCACCCACACCCATCGCGATCATAGCCCCGCCTCGCGCCCCCTTGCCGAAGCCACTGGCGCCCCGATCATCGGCTGCGCTCCGCTGACCATGGAGGACGACGGCCCGCGCGCCGATGCCGCTTTCGATGCCGACTACATGCCCGACCGCGTTCTCGCAGATGGCGAGCGCATTTCGGGCGATGGCTGGACGCTCGAAGCCGTCGCCACGCCCGGCCATACCTCCAACCACCTGTGCTACAGCGTGGTGGAAAGCGGTGCGCTGTTCACCGGCGATCACGTGATGGGTTGGTCCACCTCGGTTGTCTCACCGCCGGATGGCGACATGGCGGCATACATGGCGAGCCTGCAGAAGCTCCACGATCGCGCCGATCGCGTGCTCTATCCCGCGCACGGGCCGCAGATCGACAACCCGCGCCAGCTCGTGCGCGGCATGCTCGGCCATCGCCGCCAGCGCGAACGCCAGATCCTGCGATTGCTGGAAGACGGCGGACCGCACGCCATTCCCGAGTTCGTCAGCGCCATGTACAAGGGCCTCGATCCGCGGCTCCACGGTGCAGCAGGTCGCTCGGTGCTTGCCCACCTGCTCGATCTGGAACGTCAGGGACGGGTGAGGGTTGAGGATGAGACATGGATGATCCAGGCCTGACCTCCCGCCCTACGACCAAACCGGCAGCGCCTTCGCTGGCGCGCATCTCCTTGCTGCCTTGGGGCCTGTTCCTTGTCGCGCTGGCAGCGGCAGCCTTCTTCGCCTGGCAATGGTGGGAGCCCGAGGATCTTGGCGATCCGCTCTCCACCAGTCTTGTCGCGTTCGAAAAACAGGACAAGCTGACAGTGTTCAGCGCCGAGCTCGCCCCTGTCGTATCGAGCAACGATTCCCGCCTGTTCGGCCTCGTCAATTCCAAACAGGTCGCAGTAATCCCGGCGCGGATCGACTACACGATCAACCTTGCGCAAGTCGGCCGAGACCGCCTGACGTGGAATGCGGAAGGACAGACCCTTGCAGTCCGCCTGCCGCCGCTCACCGTCAGCCGTCCCAATCTCGATGAGGCGCGGGCGCAGTACTTGCGCGACGGCATCTGGATCAGCCGCGATGCCCAGGACAAGCTGACCCGCGACAACACACGGCTTGCCGAAGCGCAGGCGGTGCAGCAGGCGGCCAATCCCGTGCTGATGAACCTTGCCCGGCAGGCCGCCCGGGAAGCCATCGCCCAAAATCTGTCGATCCCCCTGCAGGTGGCGGGTTACGGCAAGGCCAAGGTCGAGGTCACGTTCGACAAGTAAAGGGCGACAGCCCTGGCGAAATGGTTGCAAGTGTGACTGACGTCACCGCCAGATCGGACCGAATCGCCTAGCGGGCGCCTCGGGACTGGTGGAGACACCTCATGGCAACCGCCGCAATCAATACTGTTTATCCGTACTCGCGCGACCAGCGCTTTTTCACCCGCATGGCCATCGGCATGGCGGTGTTCGTCGTCTTCGCGTTCGGCCAGTGGGCCTTGCGCGGGATGGCCTCGCCGTCCACCGCACCGGTCTGGGTGCATCTCCACGGCGTGGCGATGCTGTCATGGCTCGGCATGTTCGTGCTGCAGAACCAGCTGGCGCTCACCGGCAACATCGCGCTGCACCGCAAGCTCGGCTGGGTGTCGCTGGCGCTCGTCCTGTTCATCGCCGGGCTTGGCATGTTCACCGGCCGCATGGCGATCGAACTGCATCGCGTGCCGCCATTCTTCAGCAATGCCTATTTCCTGGCGCTGACGCACATCGGCACCGCACTGTTCGCCGCGATGGTCATCGCCGCGATCGCCATGCGGCGCGAAACCCAGTGGCATCGCCGCCTGATGATGGGCGCGATGATCCTGATCCTCGAACCTGCCATCGGCCGGCTCGTGCCCGCGCCGATCCTCGGGCCAACGCTGACGCCAATTGTCGAGGGCGCCTTCCAGCTCTTTGCCGTGGGCCTGATCGCGATGCATGACCTGCGCGAGACCGGATCGGTGCACCCGGCCACCCGCTTCAGCGCACTGGCCGTAGTGGTCCTGTTCGGCGTGGTCATGGGCCTTGCCGTGTTTCCGCCGTTCGTTTCGCTGGCAGAAGGTATTGCCGCGGCGGGTTGAGGTCCCTAAGTCCGCCTCTCGCCCGCGCGCCCAAGCGGGCGGGAGGATGTGACACGATGACTGCCCAGCCCCTGAACCTTTCCGGCCTCGACCTGCGCGCCGAGATCGACCGTCTGCGCAAGGAGCGCAACGCGGTGATCCTCGGGCACTATTACCAGCGCCCGGAAATTCAGGACATTGCCGATTTCGTGGGCGACAGCCTCGAGCTTTCGCGCAAGGCCGCTGAAACCGATGCCGACGTCATCGCGTTCTGCGGCGTCAAGTTCATGGCCGATACCGCCAAGATCCTGTCGCCTGACAAGATCGTGGTCCTGCCAGACATGGACGCCGGCTGCAGCCTCGAGGATTCGTGCCCGCCCGACAAGTTCAAGGCGTTCCGCGAAGCCCACCCCGATCACATCGCGCTGACCTACATCAACTGCTCGACCGAGGTGAAGGCCCTGTCGGACGTGATCGTCACGAGTTCCAGCGCCGAGACGATCCTCGCCCAGATCCCGCCCGAGCAGAAGATCATCTTCGGGCCGGACCGTCACCTCGGCGGCTATCTCAACCGAAAGTTCGGCCGTGACATGCTGCTCTGGCCGGGCGTGTGCATCGTGCACGAAGCCTTCAGCGAGACCGAACTGCTGAAGCTCAAGGCGCAGCACCCCGGCGCGCCTGTGGCCGGCCACCCCGAATGCCCGCCGCACATCATCGACCATTGCGACTACGTCGGCTCGACCAGCGGCATCCTGCAATTTGCCAAGACCATGCCCGGCGATACGCTGATCGTGGCGACCGAGCCGCACATCATCCACCAGATGGAACTGGCCGTCCCCGACAAGACCTTCATCGGTGCACCGGGCGCGGACGGCAACTGCAACTGCAACATCTGCCCGTACATGGCGCTGAACACGATGGAAAAGCTCTACCTCGCCCTGCGCGACCTGCAGCCGCGCATCGAGATGGACGAAACCTTGCGCCTCGCTGCCAAGAAGAGCCTCGACCGCATGCTCGACATGGCCAGCGGCACCGTCGGCCTCGGCGACCTGGGCGCGCGGCCGTTCGGCAGCTGAGCTAGGCGCTCCTTCCCTCGCCTAGCCGCGCCAGTACCAGCGCGGTGCCGACCAGCGCCATGCCGATGGCGTCGGGCAGGGCGAGGACTTCGCCGAACGAGAGCCAGCCGACGAGGACCGAGACGGCCGGTTGCGTGAGCAGGACGAGGCCGATCACCAGCGGCGGAAAGTGGCCGAGCGAATAGACCAGCAAGCCTTGGCCGACGATCTGGCTCGCCAGCATCAGCCCGATCAGCGGCCACCAGTTGTGCGCCAGTACCGGCTCGCCCATCGCCAGTGCCGTGCCGAGCATGACCGGGCAACCGGCAAGGCTTGACCAGAACAGCAGGCTCCACGGGCGCAGTCGCTCGCGCACCTTCTGCACCAGCAGGATGTAGACCACGTAGAACAGCCCGGCGAGGATGCAGAACAGGTCTCCTGCCAGGGTGCGCGCATCGATCTCCATCGAGCGGCCCAGCAGCAGCCCCGCTCCGCCCAGCGCCATCGCCACAGCGGCAAACTCGCGCAAGTGCGGGCGGCGGTGCATCGTCACCAGTCCCCACACCATCAGGATCACGCTGCCGGAATTCCCGAACAGCGTAGCGTTGCCGAGCTTGGTCCGCTCGATCCCGACGTGCCAGCTGGCAAGATCGAGCGCGAAGACCACGCCCGCAGCAGCAATGAACCACCAGTCCTTGGCCGGGTAGCCGCGCAACGGTTCCTTGCTGCGCCATGCCAGCAGGGCGAGCAACGGCAGCGCCAGTGCCAGCCGCCAGAACCCCGCCGAGACCGGCCCACTATCGGCAATGCGCACGAACCAAGGCCCCAGCGCCAGCGCAATGTTTCCTGTCAGCAGTGCAAGGAAATGCTTCGGTGTGGTGCGAAATGACAGGTCTGCGTCACTTGAATTCGTCATGGGCGCAGCCTAATCCAGTTGCAAAGAGAAACTTAGGGCGAAATCTGGCGTTTCCCCGTTATCTTCGGAAAGGTCCTCTAGCATGCACGAACCGCTGTTCCAGCCCCTGCGCCTCGGCGCGATCGAAGCACCGAACCGCGTCATCATGGCGCCGCTCACCCGTGGACGCGCCACTAGCGAAGGCGTGCCTACGCCGGTCATGGCTGAATACTACCGGCAACGCGCCAGCGCCGGCCTGATCATCTCCGAAGCCACCGGCATCAGCCGCGAAGGCCTTGGCTGGCCAAGCGCACCGGGCATCTGGTCGGCAGAACAGACCGAAGCGTGGAAGCCGGTGACCGAAGCCGTACACCAGGCGGGCGGTCGCATCGTGATGCAGCTGTGGCACATGGGCCGGATTGTTCACCCGTACTTCCTCGGTGGCGAACCGCCGGTCTCGGCTTCGGCCACCCGTGCGCCGGGGCAGGCGCACACGCCGGAAGGCAAGCAGGACTTCGCCACGGCGCGGCCCCTGCGCCTCGACGAGATGCCACGCCTTGTCGATGATTACGGCCTGGCTGCGGAAAACGCCAAGAAGGCCGGCTTTGATGGCGTGCAGCTTCATGCCGCCAATGGCTATCTGATCGACCAGTTCCTGCGCGATGGCACCAACCTGCGCGATGACGACTACGGCGGTTCGCCGCAGAACCGGTCACGCATCCTGCGTGAAGTGGTCGAACGCCTGATCGCGGTATGGGGCAAGGACCTCGTCTCGGTCCGCCTGTCACCCAACGGCGATTCGCAAGGCACGGATGACAGCAATCCCGCCGCCACGTTCGGCGAAGCGGCGCGGGTACTGCAGGACCTCGGCATCGGCTTCCTCGAACTTCGCCAGCCGGGGCCCGATGGAACCTTCGGGCAGACCGACGTGCCGCAGCAGGACGCGCTGATCCGCTCGATTTATACCGGCCCGCTCGTCCTCAACAGCGACTACACGCCCGAACAGGCCGCCGCCGACGTCGCCTCGGGCCGCGCCGATGCAATCAGCTTCGGCCGTCCGTTCATCTCGAACCCCGATCTGGTCGAGCGCATCCGTGTCGGAGCGCACATCAATCCGAACAAGGGGGTGCCACAGACGTGGTATTTCCCGGGCGAGGTCGGCTATACCGACTATCCGACGCTGGCGGAGGAAACCGCCGCCGCCGACTGACAACGCCCCAATGGAGCAATGCCGCATGCCGCCAAGATCATGGCTTTTCGTTCCCGGTGACAGTGACAAGAAGCTGGGCAAGGCCATGACCACCGGCGCGCATGCGGTGATCGTGGATCTCGAGGATGCGGTCGCTCCGGCGGCAAAGCCACAGGCCCGCATCCTCGCACGCGACTGGCTGGCGATCCATCGCCAGCACGTGACGGAAAACCGCCCGCTGGCACGCTGGGTGCGCATCAACGCAATCGAGACCGGCCTGTGGCGCGAGGACCTCGCCGTGGTCATGGCCGGGGCACCCGATGGCGTGATGCTGCCCAAGTGCGAAGGGCCGGACCAGATCCGCATGGTCGCCGCCGAGATCTACGAACTGGAACAGCGCAACCGCCTGCCCAATGGCGCAACAAAGATCCTGCCGCTGGTCAGCGAGACCGCACGCTCTGCCCTGACCATTCCGTCCTATGTCGATGATCCCATGCCGCGCCTTGCCGGCCTGACCTGGGGCGCGGAAGACTTGTCCGCCGTTCTCGGCGCCAGCCGCAAGCGCGATGCTGCCGGCGCGTGGACCGATGCGTTCCGCTTCATTCGCGCGCAGTGCCTGCTGGTGTCGCATGCCAAGGGCGTGTGGGCAGTCGACACGCTTTACGACGATTTCCGTGACGAAGACGGCACGCGCCGCGCCGCCGAAGCGGCCAAGGCCGATGGCTTCACCGGGATGCTGGCGATCCACCCGTCACAGGTGCCGATCATCAACGCGGCCTTTGCCCCCACCGCGGAGGAACTGGCCGAGGCGCACGCGATCGTGGCCCTGTTTTCCGCCAATCCCCACGCCGGCACGTTGCAATACAACGGCCGCATGGTCGATCAGCCGCACCTGAGGATGGCGCGGCAGTTACTCGGGATCGGCTGAGCCAGCTGCCACCCCGGCCGCAGGATCATCGCCAGCCGCCGGTGCTTCTGCAGCGGCTTCGCTTGCCGAGGGCGCTGCTGCCTTCTTCTTCTTCTCGGTGCGGGCCGGTGCCAACGGCGGTGATGCCGTGGACGTATCGAGGTCGATCATGTCGTCCGAGATCGTTCCGGGCAGAACCTCCGCACCGGCTGCCGCCGCCGCCTTGTCGTCGGCTTTCTTGCCGCAACCGCCAAGTGCGAGCCCAAGAGCGAGCGGGAGGACAATCAGGCGGCTGATGGCGGGCACGGCGTATCCAGACGTTCGAGAAAACGGTCGAGGTGCGAGAGCAGCGCCTCGTCCCACGCTTCCGGTGTAACCTCCTTGCCCAGCGCGGCAAGACTGGTCACGCCGAATTCCTCGATGCCGCAGGGCACGATCCCGCCAAAGTGCGAGAGATCGGGCGAGAGATTGACCGAAAAGCCGTGCATCGTCACCCAGCGACGGATGCGCACGCCGATCGCGCCGATCTTGGCCTCGCGCCCGTCCGCTCCGTGAGTCCAGATGCCGACGCGCCCTTCGGCCCGCCACGATTCGACGCCGAAGTCGGCCAGTGTCTCGATCACCCAGCCTTCGAGCGCATGGACAAAACCGCGCACGTCCCGCGCCCGCTTGCGCAGGTCGAGCAGGACATAGCCGACGCGCTGCCCCGGCCCGTGATAGGTGTAGCGCCCGCCCCGCCCGGCCTCGACCACCTCGAAACGCGGATCGAGCAGTTCGTCGGGCACGGCGCTGGTCCCGGCGGTATAGACCGGCGGATGTTCGAGCAGCCAGATCAGCTCCTGCGCGGTGCCTTCGGCAATCGCGGCATTGCGCAGGGCCATTTCGTCCAGCGCCGCGCGATAGGGCACTTGCGCGCTTTCACGCCGGATTTCGATAGTCTCATTTCGGGCCATGGCCTGCGAAATGGCCCAGCGCCGGACGGGTGACAAGAGGCTGGACACGCAAAACTGACGTTCGACGTGATCGTCCGACGCTGCTATTGACCCCGCCATGACGCCCCGCCCTGACAGCAAACTCGACAGCAGCCTTGCCTGGAAGACCGCCACGCGCCTCGTTGCGACCAACCGCGATGTCTTGATGGCCATCGCCGGCGTGTTCTTCCTGCTGCCCGGACTTGCTTTCTCGATCTTCGTGCCTGAACCGCAGATGGCCCCGGGCACGCCGCCGGGTCGGATGATGGAGATCATGGCCGATGCCTGGACGTCGTCGCTGCCCTTGCTGATCATCGTCACGCTGCTGCAGATGGCCGGGACGGTCACCGTGCTGATCGTCATGACCGATCCCGAACGACCGACAGTGGCCCAGGCCATCGCGCGCGGTTTCCGCGCCCTGGGGCCTTACGTGCTGGCGCAGATCATCGTCGGCGGCGCGCTTGGCATGGCGTTCCTCGTGCTGGTGAGCGCGGCCGCGCTGACCGGCGTTCAGGCCATCGGCGCAGTCGTCATCCTTGCCGCGTTCGTGGCCATGGTCTGGTGCAGCCTGCGCATGGCGCTTGTCGCGCCCGTCCTTGCCATCGAGGGCGAGCGCAATCCGATCCAGGCGCTGCGCCGCTCGTGGACGCTGACCCAGGGCAATTCGGGACGCCTGCTGGCCTTCCTCGTGCTTCTCGGCCTGCTCTTCGCGGTGGTCTATGGCCTGGCCATGATGCTGGTCGGCGTCGTCCTGGTGCTGACGACCGGGGGCGAGTTGCAGCGCGTGCTGACGGCTGCGGTATCAAGCGCCATAACCTCGGGCGCGCTGATCTATTTCATTGCGGTGCTGGCGGCGGTCTACCGCCAGCTTGGCGGACGGCAGCCCTCGGAAATCCGCTCGATCTTCGATTGAGCGCTTATTCCTTCCAGCCCCAGCTGATCACGCAGGGCGGGATGTTGACCGGCTCGAACCCCTTGTCGATGCGGCGGAAGAACTGGCCCATCAGATCGCGCGCGCGGGCGGTGTACTGATAAACCAGGAACGCGCCACCGGGGCGCAGCACGCGATGCGTTGCCCCCATGATCGCCGGGCCGACGCCTTCGGGCAGGTTCGAGAACGGCAGGCCCGAAAGCACATAGTCGGCGTGGTCAAAGCCATGCGCCTTGACGATGTCCTCCACGTCGGCGGCTGAACCGTGAACGGCGATGAAGCGGCTGTCGCCGATCGTCTTCTGCAGATAGGCGATGAAATCGGGGTTGGTGTCGATCACGATCAGGCGGCCATCGCGGCGCAGCTTTTCGAGCACCGGGCGACAGAACGTCCCGACACCCGGGCCATATTCCACGAACAGGCGGCATTCTTCCCAATCGACCACCGAGAGCACGCGCTCGATCGTGCGGTTCGACGACGGGACGATTGCGCCAACCATGGCGGGGTGCTTGAGAAAGCCCTTGAAGAAGATCCCGGCCGGCCCAGCCAAGCGTACCACCTTGCGTTTTGCCCGCTGAAGAAGAGGCTCACGCGCCACCTGGGTCGAAGTCATTGCAGGAAATGGTCCTCTGCCGGTCAAGCTTGGCTGAAGCGGGTCGCAAATTTGGCCTGCCATTGCAAGCACCGTTCGCCCGGCCTAGTCAGCAATGGATGAACCAGCCGTGGACAATTCCGATCCCTGCCCTGGGGGCGAAGGCATGAGCGAAGGCGCCATCCGCCTGCCGAAAGAGCGCATGGCCCTGCTGTTTGCGGTCATGCTGGTCACGGCGGCGGGCAATACCGCGATGCAATCGGTCATGCCCTCGATCGGCACGCGGCTTGGCATTGCCGACGTCTGGGTGAGCCTCGCCTATTCATGGTCGGCGCTGCTGTGGGTGATCATGGCCCCCTTCTGGGCGCGTCGGTCCGACCGTCGCGGGCGCAAGGCGATGATGGCACTGGGAGTCGTCGGCTTCATCTCCTCATTCGCCCTGTGCGGAGCGATCCTCCACTTCGGCCTCGATGGTTGGTTCAGCGCAGGGTTGACGATGATCCTCTTTGCCGTTGCCCGCTCGCTCTATGGCGGCTTCGGTTCCGCAGCCCCGCCCGCCGTGCAAGCCTACGTCGCCAGCCGCACCGGCCGCGCCGACCGGACCAAGGCGCTGTCGCTGGTCGCATCGAGCTTTGGTCTGGGGACGGTCCTCGGCCCCGCGCTTGCTCCGCTGCTGATCCTGCCCGGCCTGGGACTGGTTGGCCCCTTCGCGATGTTCGCCCTGTTCGGCGTGATCGTGCTGGTCCTGCTGCGCACGCAGTTGCCCGATGATGATCCCCGCTTTGCCGCCCGCGGCGAGGTGATGTCGGCGCCATTCAGCGCCTCGTCCAATCCACGCATGGTCGAGGATCATCCCGATGGCAGTCCCGACGAACTGCCCGAAGCGGAACCCCGGCACCAGGGAAGCGACCGTCTGCGCTGGACCGACCGCCGCCTGCGTCCGTGGCTGGCAGCAGGGCTGATCGGGGGGCACGCGCAGGCGATGGTCCTTGGCGTGATCGGCTTCCTGCTGCTCGACCGGCTTGGCCTGCGCGGCGATCCCGATGCCGGCGCAGGGCCGGTCGGCCTCGTGCTGATGTGCGGCGCAGTGGCGACCTTGCTGGCGCAATGGGGGCTGATCCCGATGCTTGGACTCGGACCCAGAACCTCGACGCTGTGGGGAATGAGCCTGGCCGCTGCAGGCATCATACCAGTCGCCATGGGCCGTGACCTGCACACCATTGCCGTCGGCTTTGCCATCGCCTCGATGGGCTTCGGCCTGTTCCGCCCCGGCTTCACCTCGGGTGCCAGTCTTGCCGTTTCGCCAGCCGAACAGGGCCAGTCCGCCGGTATCGTCGCTTCGGTGAATGGCGCGGCCTATATCGCAGCCCCGGCCATTGGCGTCTGGCTCTACAATCACTCGCAGTGGCTGGCATGGGGCGTGATGGAGGTGCTTTCGGCAGGGGTGGTCCTGCTGTGCCTCGTTGCCATGAAGCGCGACCCGGCCTGACCGCCCTCCGCACAGCCCGGCACCCTTGCGCCTGCGCGCATTTGCCGCCAAGCGCGCGGGCGCAATGACGGCAGACCGGGGCTCACAGACAGTAATCGCGCGCGGCGCGGGATCGAACGCCCTGAGCTTCGTGATCCGCTTCGCCGCGCGCGCCTCGTTCCTCTATGTCGGCGCGCGGCTCTATGGCGCGGCAAACTATGGCGTGTTCACGATGGCCAGCGCCATGGTCGAACTGGCCGTGCCGATCGCCAGCCTCGGGCTGAAGCGCATGATCTTCCCCTGGCTGGAAGAAACGACGCCAGACACTGCCCCGCGAAGCGCCACCCATGTCCTGCTCGATGCGCTGCTGCTGGCCGCGATTGCCGGAATCGCAGTCTCGATGCTGCTGGTTCTTGGCGCACAGGCGCTGCCGGATGGCCTGGTGTCCGAAAGCCTGCGCCTCGCGCTTGCCCTGATCGCGCCCGCCGTGCTCGGCCAGATCACCGGCGATGTCGCGCTCGCCGCCACCCGCTGGACCCACAAGATGCGCTACGAGGTCATCGCGCGCGGCCTTGTCGAACCTTATGTACTGACCGCAGTGGCCTTCGGCGCCTGGTATCTGGGCTTTGAACAGACCGGCATGATCATCGGCTACTGGGCCGGGTCCATCGCGCTGGCCCTGTTCTCAGTGTGGAGCGCGCGGCACTGCCTCGGTCCGCTTGGCCTGCGGCGCTGGCGTCCGCACCCGGCCGAACTGCTCCGCCGCGCCCGCGCCCTGGCGCCGGCCAGCGGCAGCGACTTCCTGACCACTCTGGCCCAGCGCATCGATCTCTATCTCGTCGGCTTCCTGCTCGGCGATGCTGCGGTGGGCGTCTATGGCGTGCTGCGCCAGCTGCGCACGCCGATCCTGCAGGTTCGCCAGGCTTTCGACGGCATCCTCACCCCGCTCACGGCGCGCACCATGATGACCGATGGCGACATCGCCACCGGCAAGGCCACGGCGGCGGCAACGCGCGTGATCCTGACCATCCAGCTCGGCGTCGTCCTGCTGATGGCGGCAACCGGCGAAGCCCTGCTCGACCTGTTCGGGGCGCATTATGCCGGCGGCTATGCCGCGCTGCTGGCGATGGTGCTGGCCGAAACGGTCAATGGCGCATTCGGGGTGTCCGAACTGATCCTCTACTACCGCCGACCTGCGCTTGCCCTGCAGGTCAACCTGATCCTGATCGTGATCGCGGGATTCGCCATCCCGCTGCTGACTCCGGCATACGGCATTCTCGGCGCGGCGCTGGCCATGCTGCTGGCGGCGCTGGTGGCGTCCTTCATGCGGCGGCACTGGCTTTCGGGCCTCGGCGTGCGCCCGCATCCGTTCCATGCCGCAATCCCCGTGCTCGCAGCCGGGGCGGCCGTGCTGCTCGGCATGTGGCTCGGCGGTCTTGCCAAGGGTACGGCGCTGATGGGGGCGCATCCGGTGGTGACCAAGGCAGTTTCGCCGCTGATCGCGCTGCTGTTCTATGCCGGCTTCGTGATGATCTGGCGCAAGGCGCAGCCGGGCGTGCTCTCGCTCAACCGTTACCGCGTCAGCTGATCAGACTCTCGACGCGGTGCGCGTGGCCGCGCGGTTGTGCAACTGCACCGAGATCAGCAGCAGCAGGTTGAGCACCACCACCTGATAGAAGAAGTAATAGACCGGGCTGCCGGCAATCATCCCCAGCCCCAGCACGATGGCGCGCGGATTTGGCCCGAGCAGCTTGAGGAAATCAAGCAGCGGCTTCTGCTCGCGCGCCACTTCGGCACGGATGGCCTCGAGCCGCGCCTTGTCGTCCGCCGCCAGCGCCTGGCGCACTGCTTCATCGATCTGTCGGGCGTGCGGCGTCATCCCGGCGGCGAGGAACAGGTATCCGCGCGCGATCGGTTCGAACAGGCGGGAAAACAGCGTCTTTTCCCCGAACAGGCCCGCGTTGTTGTCCTTGGCGTTGTTGAGCCAGGGCACGGCATAGGTCCAGTACTGGTAGAACCGGCGCTGCACCTCGACATGGTTGGACTGCACGATATGGCTGGCGCCAGCCGCCAAGGTCCATGCCCAGGCCTGCCCCGACCCGATCTGCCGCGTCAGCACGAAGGCGAGCAGCACGTAGAGCACGATGTGGCTGGCATAATCGCAGATGCCGTCGACCATTTCGCCGATCGGGCTGGTCCTGCCGGTGATCCGCGCCAGATCGCCGTCGGCGCCATCGACCACGTGCCAGCTCATGTGCAGGGCCATGCCCAGCATTGCCCCCATCGGCCAGCCCAATGTCCATGTGCCGCCGGTCGAATCCATGTTGAAATAGACCACGCCCGCCGCCACGACGAGCAAGCCACCGAAGACCGAGACCATGTTCGGCGTGAGCGGCGTATGCGCAAGAAGCCGCGCCAGCCGCCATGCCAGCGGATGGTAGAGATGGTAGTTCAGTCCATCCTGCAATTCCCGCGGACGCTTGGGGCGTTCGATCGCCCCGGTCCGATTTCCCGCGTTCACCCTTGCGACCCCTTGAATGCCTTGGCCAGCCAGCATGCATCCCGACGATGCTGGCTTGGCGCATCAGGTAGCCGTGTCTATAGGCCGTGGAAAGGGCCTGATGGCTCTGGATGAGGCACGCACGCTTGAATACCCCGTTTTCCGTCGCGATTCCGGCAAGTCCCTACCTGCGCCGCCGCATCGGTGGCATCAGCGGCGTGGCGCGAGCGGTGATTCTTGCCGATCTCACCGGCGCCAGCGAAATCGTGATTCTCGCCGATTCCCCGGTTCCCGAGGACTGGCAGCGCAGCTTTGCGATGCGCGCACGCCCCTTGCCGCAAGTCACCTGCGTCGCTGCCTCGACGCCGCTGCCTCCCGGCACCGCGCTGCTGCCAGCCGATGCGCAGCCCACCAAGGCCGCGCTCGAAGCCCTGCGCGAGGATCCGGCGTTGGTCCTGGTCCGGGGCGATCCACGCCTGATTCGCGGCGAGACCGACCAGGCCACCGTCCTCGCACTGCTGCGCGCAACACTGAAGCCCACCGAGGGACCGGTTGGTCGCTGGATCAACCGGCCGATCTCGTTCCGCATGTCGGCGCTGGCGATGAAGCTCGGCCTTGGTCCCGATCCCATCACTTGGTTCACCCTCGCGCTGGCGATGGTCATGGCGGTCATACTGGGACAGGGCGGCGTCGAATGGCTGGCGCTGGGCGGTTTCCTGTTTCAGGCGGTTTCCGTCACCGATTGCGTCGATGGCGACATTGCCCGCGTTTCATGGGCGATGAGCCGGCGCGGCGCGCTGCTCGATACCGCATGCGACATGGTGGCCAACCTCGGCTTCGTGATCGGCCTGATGACCGGGGTGATCCGCACTTATGGCCCGGAATATGGCTGGATTGCGCTGGCCTGCGTGGTGCTGCTGGTCTGCGGCATCGTTGCCATGAGCATCCTTGTCCGCATCGGCCCCAAGCGCGGCAGCTTCGACGTTCTGCGCGCCGCGCTGGAACGCAGGCTGGAGGGGCGCCCCGTCCTGCAGAGCGTCACGCTGACGCTGGAGCGCCTGTTCAAGCGCGACGTCTATGTGCTTGTCGCCTGCGTGTTCTGCCTGCTGGGTCTTGCCTGGGTCCTGCCGGGAATGCTGCTTGGCGGGCTGTGCATCTGGCTTGGCGCAGTGGCCTGGTGCGCGCCGCTGATCGCCGCCGACAGCGAGGGCCTGCTGCTGCCGCCACACATGCGCCAGCTCTGAGCCGGCGTTTCCAACTCTACCCCAACTCCCCCTCAACTCTGGGGCAACTCCCCCGCAACTCCCCTTCAACTCGGGCGCAACCCTGTTGCAACTGGGGCACCCTTTGGTGCTGCAACGCGGCATCAATCAGCCCCACCCCTTGCGCGACGCGCTGCGTTCCCCCAAATTAGCGCAAGCAACGACCGCAACAAGGAACCGTGAGAAACCATGAAAGGTGTTATCCTTGCTGCGGGCCGAGGCAGTCGGCTCGGCGATGCGACCAACTCCCTGCCCAAGCCGCTGATGGCGGTCGCCTCGCGCACCTGTCTCGATTTCGCGATCGAAGCCCTGCTGGCGGTGGCTGACGACGTCATCGTGGTGACCGGCTATCGCGCGCAGCTGATCGAGGATCACATCGCGGCCGAGTGGGGGAACGCCCCGGTGCGGACCGTGCGCAATACGCAGCTGGAGGCCGGGAACCTGACCTCGCTGGGTGCGGCGCGGGCGCTGATCGGGGATGCGCCCTTCGTGCTGACCAACGCCGACCACCTCTTTCCGTCCGACATGTACACCCGTCACTTCACCACCGCAGCCGGCGGCGCGACAGTGGCTGTCGCCTGCGAGCGCGAGCGGCCGGTCCTGCCCGACGAGATGAAGGTCATCGAGAAGGACGGCGCGCTGCAGGCCATTTCCAAGACCTTGCCCAAGTACGACGGCGCCTATATCGGCACGACCTTTGTGCGCGAGGCTGCGCGCGACGCATATTGGGCCGCGTTCGAGCGGGTGCGTGAGACCAAGGACCTGGCCACCGCCTCGGTCGAGATGGTGCTGCACGAACTGGCGCAGGACGTGGCGACCGCGCCGCAGGTGCGCTGGCTTTCGGGGCTCAAGTGGTTCGAGGTCGACACGCCCGAGGATCTGGCGGTCGCGCGCGAAAGCCTGACTGCGTGATTCAGGAGCCTGACGTCCGCGTTCTGGTCTTCGATCTCGACGGTACGCTGGTGCCGACGATGGAGGACTACGCCGACCGTGCGGCGCAATTGATGGAAGAATCGTTCGGCACGCCCTTTGCGCAGGCCCGCCGCTCCTATTTCGCTACTTCGGGCCTGCCGTTCGAAAAGCAGTTGCGCCAGCTTTACCCCGGGCAGGACACCGACCCGGTCGCACAACGATTCGAGGATTGGAAGGACGGCTACCTCACCGGGATTGCCATTGCCGCAGACACAGCCGCGCTGCTGCAACGGTGGCGTGATTCCGGCCTGCTCGTGGTCATCTCCTCGAACAATCTTGAACAGTATGTCGAGCGCCTGGCCCGCGATTGGCCGGTCGACTGCGCCTTGGGATACCGCGCGCCGTCGGCAGGCGATGCCGGCTTTGCCAAGGGCGAGCCGCACTTCACGGCAATCGAGGCACGCTTCGGTATCGACCGGTCCGCATTTCTGTTCACCGGAGATTCACCGAACGACGCCCACATCGCGGCCGCCGCAGGGGTGCGTTTTCGTGCCCTACTGACCGATGCCTTCGGCCCCGAAGACTTCGAACGGGCGGTTCCGGGCACCCGGACCCTGACCAGCCTGGCCGAGCTTGGTGACCATATTGCAACGGTCACCGACACTGTTGCCAGCTTGTGAAGGGCATCTGGCGAAACGGGCTATCGCTGGCAGCTTTTTTCGGTTAAGGGCGCGGTCCCATCGGAAATTGCTGTGGTTTGCGCGCCCATACTTTGGTGCAGCGCAGGCGGCGCGATTGCGAGCAGGGAGTGGGGATTGCAAGGTCTGCCATGACCGGCGGTTCTCCGCTTCGTCTTGACGGACTGAGGATTCGGCTTGCATTCGGTGGCATTTCGGTATTTTGAGGCAGTTTGATTACAGCCGCCGCAAGGCGCCTGTCTGAAGGGATCGTTTTTCATGAAGCCAATCAAGGTCGCCATGATCGGCGTGGGCAACTGCGCTAGCTCGCTGGTGCAGGGTGTAGCCTACTATCGCAGCAACAACTCGTCGCAGGGCCTCATCCACGACCGCATTGGCGGCTATGGCGCCGGTGACGTGGACTTCGTGCTCGGCATCGACGTCGACGCGCGCAAGGTCGGCAAGGACATTGCCGAAGCCATCTTCGCTGCTCCGAACAACACCACCGTGTTCCAGCCCAACGTGCCGACCACTGGCGGCAAGGTGATCATGGGTCGCGTGTCGGACGGCGTTGCCGCGCACATGACCTCGGTTGGCGAAAAGGGCTTCATCGTCGCTGACGAGCCCGAAGCCACCCAGGCCGACATCGTCAAGGCCCTGAAGGACTCGGGCGCCGAAGTTCTCCTGAACTTCCTCCCCGTCGGTTCGCAGGAAGCCACCGAATTCTACATGGAATGCGCGCTTGAAGCCGGCGTTGCCGTCGTCAACTGCATGCCCGTGTTCATCGCTTCGACCCCGGAATGGGAAGCGAAGTTCCGCGAAAAGCGCATCCCGATCGTTGGCGACGACATCAAGGCGCAGGTCGGTGCAACGATCGTTCACCGCGTGCTGTCGAGCCTGTTCGCTGCCCGCGGCGTCAACGTCGAGCGCACCTACCAGCTCAACACCGGTGGCAACACCGACTTCATGAACATGCTCGACCGCCAGCGTCTGGGCAGCAAGAAGGAATCGAAGACCGAGGCCGTGCAGGCAATGCTCGCCACGCGTCTCGAGGACGAGAACATCCACGTCGGTCCTTCGGACTATGTTCCGTGGCAGAAGGACAACAAGCTGTGCTTCATCCGCATGGAAGGCCAGCAGTGGGGCAACGTTCCGATGAACCTGGAACTGCGCCTGTCGGTTGAAGACAGCCCGAACTCGGCCGCTTGCGTGATGGACGCGATCCGCTGCTGCAAGGTCGCGCTGGACCGTGGCGAAGGTGGTGCGCTGATCGGCCCGTCGGCCTACTTCTGCAAGCACCCGCCGCAGCAGTTCAACGACGACGTCGCCGCCCAGATGGTTGACGAGTACGCTTCGGTGGAGAAGCTCGCCGCTGAATAAGCGACAGCTTCGCTGACGGATTGAAAGGCCGGCCCGACGTTTCGTCTGGTCGGCCTTTTCATTTGCCGCCGAAACCTCTACCCGAGGCGACCATGGATGCGCTGATCATCGCTGCCGGTTTCGGCAGCCGCCTTGCCGAACTATCACCGTCGAAGCCGCTGACGCCGGTTGCGGGCGTGCCGCTGATCGAAATCGGCGTGCGGCAGGCCATGCAGGCCGGTGTCACGCGCGTCGTCGTGGTGACCGGCCATCAGGCCGAACTGCTCGAAGGTTTCCTGGCCGATCTTTCGATGCGCGCCGGGGTCGAGATCGTACCGGTGCGGCTGACCAACTGGTCGACGCCCAACGGCCATTCGGTGATGGCCGGAGCCACGCGCTGCGACGGCAACTATCTGCTGATGATGGCCGACCACATGTTCGATGCCGACATTCTGGAGCGGCTGATCCACGAACACCGGCCGGACTGCGCCGTGACGCTGGCGGTTGACCGTCGCATCGACAACCCGCTGGTCGATCCCGAGGACGCGACGTGGGTGAAGATGGACGACGATGGCATGATCACCGCCATCGGCAAGACCATCGCGCCCTATGACGCGGTCGATTGCGGCGCGTTTCTGGCCACGCCGGATCTGGCCAAGGCAATCCACGAAGCGATTGCCGAAGGCAAGCCCGGCAGCCTTTCGGACGGCATGCAGCGCCTTGCCGATGCGGGCCGTGCGGGCACGATGGACATCGAGGATGCCTGGTGGATGGACGTGGACGATCCGCGCGCCCATGCGCTGGCGGAAGAGCTGGCGCCGTGGCACCTCGCGCGCACCTTCGCGGATATCGGCGTGCCGGCGGGCGAGTGAGCCGGTTTTTTTGACTATAACGCGAAGCCGCAAAGTTGCGAAGTTGTCGCGCTGTCGACTACGCGGCTCGATCAATCTTTCGCATGACCCAGCTGTAATACATGCAATTTCCGCTTCTGGCGCAGCATCTTCGCGCCTTTGCGTGACAAATTGAAAGACCCACCCCCAGCCCCTCCCGCCTGCGGGAGGGGAGGAGGCAGGCTTATCCCATCAAGGATACTTGAGGTGGATGCGGGTCGCGAGGCCGGTCTTCGAGATGTTCAGGCGCACCGAGCGGAACGAGGGAATGCTCGCGATCGTCGGCGGGTTGTTGGAAAAGCCGAAGCCTTCCTCGGGCAGGCCAAGAACGCCGCTGCGCTTGATGTTCCGGCTTGCATCCTCGTCATGATAGACGGCCAGGGCATAGACGCCGGGCTTGGGCACATAAAGGCACATGCGCGTTTCCGGTGCCGTGGCATCGACACGGCCAACGTACATCGAGCCCTTCTTGACGAGGAACTTGCGCGGCTCGTCAGCATAGAGCGTCACGGCCATCAGGCCGTTGCCGTTGCGCACGCCGTCAATGGTGACGTTAATCCAGGTGTCGCTCACCGGCCCGGCACAGTTCGGGCCAGCCGCACTGGCAGCAGTGCTTCCGCCCATCAGAGTGGCGGCGAGTGCAGTGGCAGTCAAAGCGGCTGCAGCGCGCAGCCGTCCCGGCTTGGTCATGTCAAAAAGCCCCGATTTCGATGTTTCCTGCGGCAACCGCTTGATCCACGCGCTTCCAACGGAAGCCCGCGCAGCGCCTCTTTTCTTCCCCGCCGCTTCCAATAACGGCGGTTGGCTGGTTCGTTAAGTAAGATTCGTGCCGTGAATAGCGGCTGAATTCTCGCCTCGCCTGCCGTTCATCCCAAGAACCGCCTCCAAAGCGGGACATTCCGTGTGGATAATAAGGCCGATAGTGCTTGTTCCGCCGATTCGCCAAAGGTAAGCGCATGGCATGGGGTGGCTATGCCTGAGCGCATGAGCGTTTACCAATCTGCCTGCCACCCGCCGCAGGAAGATGACCAGATGACCCCGCTGATTTCGCCGTCGATCCTTTCCGCAGACTTCGCCAAGCTGGGCGAGGAAGTGCGCGCGATCGATGCAGCCGGGGCAGACTGGATCCACGTCGACGTGATGGACGGTCACTTCGTGCCCAACATCACGATCGGGCCGATGGTCGTAAAGGCGCTGCGCCCGCACACCACCAAGCCGTTCGACGTGCACCTGATGATCTCGCCGGTCGATTCCTACCTCCAGGCCTTTGCCGATGCCGGTGCGGACATCATCACGGTTCATCCCGAGGCGGGGCCGCACATTCATCGCACGGTTCAGGCAATCAAGGGCCTCGGCAAGAAGGCCGGCGTATCGCTCAATCCCGGAACCCCGGCGAAGATGCTCGATTACCTTATCGATGATGTCGATCTGGTCCTGATCATGAGCGTCAATCCCGGCTTTGGCGGGCAGAGCTTCATTTCCAGCCAGCTTCGCAAGATCGAGGCGGTGCGGAAGATGATCGACAAGTCGGGCCGTGACATCCACCTCGAGGTCGATGGCGGGGTCGATACCCGCACGATCCGTGCCTGCGTCGACGCCGGGGCCGACGTGCTGGTCGCCGGCACCGCCACGTTCAAGGGCGGGCCTTCGCAATATGCGGCCAACATTGCCGGGCTGAAGGCCATCGGCGCGGGGCAGGCCTGAGATGAAGACCGGCGGCTTCCCCGAAGTTGGAAGTCGCCCGGCGGAGGCTGGCCGTTCCGCCCCCACGCCTGCCATTCCGCTCGATGCGACGAAGGAGGAACCGCTGGCCGATCCGACGCCCGAGGCAAGCAGTCGCTACGTTGCGCTGGACGATGACCGTCCGGACCCGGCGGTGATCGAGCCGGGGCGCGCGCTTGCCCTGGCCGACTTTGCGCCGCCAGCGATCGGTGCAGGCGACAGGCTGGTGCGCTTCGCCTACAGCCTTGGCCTTCCGGCCAGCGCGATACACCCGTTCCGCAAGCGCGCCCGCACGCGGTTGACGGCCACCGTCACGCCGCCGCTGCCGGGCGATGCGGCTGCGGGCAAGGCCCTGCGCGCCGGGCATTTCCTGGTCCACGGCTACAAGTCGCCGATCGCCGACACGGCCTTTTCAGGGCCCCGCCTGTCGCCATCGTTCGAGCGAATGGTGCATGGCTTTCGCTGGCTGCGCGATCTCGAATCCGGCGGCACCCGGGCGCAATGCGCGCAAGTGGCCGAGCGCATTCTCCAGACCTGGCTCGCCGCCAATCCCAAGCCGGACCCGACGCCGGCATGGGACGTGGGCAATGTCGGCCACCGCCTGCTTAACTGGATGGTCCACGCGCCGCTGATCCTTTCAGGACAGGACCGCGCGTTCCGGACGCGGGTGCTGCACACGATCGAGGACACGGCGCGCTGGCTGGACCGCCGCGTGACCAAGGCCGACGACCGGCTTTCCGAAGTGGCGGGCTGGTGTGCGCTGGTCGCGGTCGGCCTGCTCATGGCCGACGGCAAGGCGCGCCGCCTTTATGGCGAAGCCGGGCTGGTCAAGGCGCTGGGCGAGCTGGTGGGTGACGATGGCGGCGTGCTGTCGCGCAGCCCGCTCTGCCAGATCGAGGCGATCGAGCTGCTGGTGGACCTGTGCGCCTGCTACGAGGCGATCAGGGCCGAACCGCTGCCGCAGATCCAGACGATGCTGACGCTGCTGGTGCCGCCCCTGCTGGCGCTGCTCCATGGCGATGGCGGCCTCGGCAACTGGCAGGGCGCGGGAGCGATCCCGGCCGAGCGGATCGAGGAACTGGTGCGCGCCAGCGGTGTCCGCACGCGGCCTTTGCGCGATGCGCGGCAGTGGGGCTACCAGCGTGCCACGGCGGGCAAGGCGGTGCTGCAGTTCGACGCAGGGCCGCCGCCGGTGGCGCGGCATACGCGCGATGGCTGCGCTTCCACGCTGGCCTTCGAACTGAGCCACGCAGGTGAGCGGTTGATCGTCAACTGCGGCGGCGCGGCCTTTGCCGGCGGCATGATCCCGCTTCGGCTCGAACAGGGCCTGCGCGCCACGGCTGCCCATTCGACGCTGACGATCGACGATTTCAACTCCACCGCCGTGCTCATCAACGGCAAGCTGGGATCGGGCGTGTCCGAGGTCGAGGTCGATCGCCGCACGCTTTCGGCCGAAGGCGCAGGGCCGGGGGCGACGCGGATCGAGGCGAGCCACAATGGTTATGTCAGCCGCTATGGCCTGACCCATCGCCGCATCCTGATCCTGCGCGATGACGGCACCGAGCTGCGCGGCGAGGACCTGCTGGTGCCCTCAGGGCGCAAGGGCAAGCGCGGGATGATCGGCGTTGCCCTGCGCTTCCATCTCGGCCCGCATATCGAACTGGCGGCCAGCGCGGATGGCAAGGGCGTGACGCTGTCGCTGCCCGATGGCAGCCTGTGGCAGTTCCGCTCTGGCCGCGATGCGGTCGGAATCGAGGAATCCCTCTGGGCAGACGGGCTCGGAAGGCCTATCGGCACGCGGCAATTGGTCGTGACGGCCAAGGTTCCCCGCAGCGGCGAGAGCTTCTCCTGGCTGCTGAAGAAGATGCGATAGATAGGAATTCCCACGTGAGCGAGGTTACGATCAAGCGGGCGCTGCTTTCGGTGTCCGACAAGTCCGGTCTTGTGGATCTTGGCAAGGCGCTGGCGGCGCGCGGTGTCGAACTGCTTTCGACCGGCGGCACGGCCAAGGCGCTGCGCGATGCCGGCCTGAACGTGAAGGACGTTTCGGAGCACACCGGCTTTCCCGAAATGATGGACGGCCGCGTCAAGACGCTGCACCCCACGATCCATGGCGGCTTGCTGGCCGTGCGCGACAATCCCGAACATGCGGCCGCGATGGCCGAGCACCAGATCGGCGCGATCGATCTTGTCGTGGTCAACCTCTATCCGTTCGAGGCGACCGTGGCCAAGGGTGCCGAGCGTGACGAGGTGATCGAGAACATCGATATCGGCGGGCCTTCGATGGTGCGCTCTGCCGCCAAGAACCACGACTATGTGACGATCCTGACCGACGCTGCCGATTACGCAACGTTCCTGGGCGAGCTGGAGCAGACCGGCGGTGCAACGACGCTGGCCTTCCGCCGCAAGATGGCAGCCAAGGCCTATGCCGCGACGGCCGCTTATGACTCGGCGATCTCGCAATGGTTTGCCACGGTCGATCAGGGCGAACACTTCCCGCCCGTCCTCGCCGCCGCGCACACGCGCGTGACGACGTTGCGCTATGGCGAGAACCCGCACCAGGATGCGGCGCTTTACGTGCCGCGCAACCCCGCCGTCACCGGCCTGCCGCAGGCGACGCAGGTGCAGGGCAAGGAGCTGTCCTACAACAATTACAACGACGCCAATGCCGCGCTGGAACTGGTGGCGGAGTTCGCCGGCGCCAAGCCGACGGTGGTCATCGTCAAGCACGCCAACCCCTGCGGCGTCGCCACGGCGGACACCCTGCTCGATGCGTGGAAGGACGCGCTGGAGTGCGATTCCGTTTCGGCATTCGGCGGTATCGTGGCGACCAATGTGCCGCTCGACGGGCCGACCGCCAACGCGATCTGCGAGATCTTCACCGAAGTCGTCGTCGCACCCGGCGCGGACGATGCGGCCAAGGAAGCCTTTGCCCGCAAGAAGAACCTGCGCCTGCTGCTGATCGACAGCCTGCCCGATGCCAATCGCAAGGGCCTGACGACCGTGCCGATTGCCGGCGGGCTGCTGGTGCAGGATCGCGATGCCGGCAAGATCGAAAAGGCCGACCTCAAGGTCGTGACCAAGCGTGCGCCGACCGAGCAGGAACTGGAAGACGCCCTGTTCGCGTGGACCGTGGCCAAGCACGTCAAGTCCAACGCCATCGTCTATGCCAAGGACGGCGTCACCGCCGGTATCGGTGCGGGCCAGATGAACCGCCGCGACAGCTCGCGCATTGCGGCAGCCAAGGCCAAGGAAGCGGCCGAGACACACGGCTTTGCCGATGTGCGCACGGTCGGCTCAGCCGTGGCTTCGGACGCGTTCTTCCCGTTTGCCGATGGCCTGATGGCGGCAGTGGAAGCAGGCGCGACTTGCGTGATCCAGCCCGGCGGCTCGATCCGCGACGAAGACGTGATCAAGGCTGCCGACGAGGCCGGCCTCGCCATGGTCTTCACCGGAATGCGCCACTTCCGGCATTGATTGCGTTGCAAACCCACCCCCAACCCCTCCCGCCTGCGGGAGGGGAGCGAGACTTGGCGAGCCGCAGGCGAGTTTAGTCGCAGCGGGGTGGGCATCACACCAACGTTGGCTGTCAGGAACATAGCAAAAGGGCCGGCCCCGCAGCGGGGACCGGCCCTTTTCATTGCCGTCCAAGGCAGCTGAAATCAGCGCCGATCTTCAGCGGTAGAAGATGTGGCTGTCGACGCGCGCGATGCGGGTCTTGCCCCAGCGCGGCGAGACGTGGGCAGCGTGGAAGAACATTGCGCCCTCTACCGGGCTCTTCCACAGGCCTTCATCGGCGATCTTGGCGATGCGCACGGCGGTCTGCCAAGCGCGGCTGTCGCGGTTGATCGCCGGCATGCCGTGGCCGCGAACAAACGAGAACTGCGAGGGCTGGTAGACCACGCCGCAGTACGACGAGGGGAAGCGACCGGAATTGGCGCGGGCGACGATGACGCGACCGACGGCAAGCTGTCCGGCAAGGGTTTCGCTCTTGGCTTCGAAGTAGACGGCGCCGGCAAGGCACTCGAGCTCGTTCGAAAGCGCAGCGGGAATCTGGGTTTCCTCGACCAGCTCGGTAAGCGATGCCGCGTCGGCGGCTTCAGCTTCGATGGCAGCTTCCGGCGTTGCGGTGGCAACGGCCTGGATCGGAGTGGGCTGAACCACGGGCTGGGAGATGAACGTCGCAGTGACTGCGACCGGAGTTGTTATGCCCACTACATTGGTGGACTGCGCGGCGGCGTGGGATCCGCCTGTGCTGAGAAGCGTTGTGATAAAAGTCGCAGCAATGCTCAAGCTGGCTGCGTATTTGAACTTCGTGCTCATACTTTGTCGTCAATGGGCGGTGAGCTTCCTGCCATGGCGCGACAAAAGACCGGTGAGCGCGAGCGATGCCGCGTGCCGGTCAACTGCCGAAGGGCCATGTCGGTTGCCCCCCGTCTGCGTGCCAGTGCGTCGGGCCTTGCTGCCGTCCGTCACCGCCTGCGCAAAAATCGGTATGGGGCCTTTATTGTGCGCTGCAGAAGAGTCAACCCGCGTTCAGCCAGCAGAAAGGTTGTCCCGGACGAACCGTTCGCGATCCGCGACGGTCAGTTCGACTATCCACACGTCGGGATCCTGTTGCATTCTGCGGCTCAGATAGTCTTCAAATTCCTGTTTATTGTCAGTTACTTGCACCTTGGAAACGCGCCATTGGCGGCGTCCATCAAGGTCTGGCATGCGCTCGTAAAGCACGGCAAGCGACTGATTTTCCAAGATAACAATCAGTATGGTGCCGCCGTCGCGTTCGCCCTTGTGCAGCACCATGCCGAAGCCGCCGTCGGCCTGCACGGCACGGACGATTCCCTGGACTTCGAGATGTGCCGGGAGCCGCGAGTCCACAATTTGGCCGATCAGGCGAGCGCGGCGCGCAGGCCGGCGTTGTAGCCATCGAGACTGGACAGGGGGATGCGCGAACGCTGGAACGTACCGGTGCCACGGCCCACTTCCTCGCCGTCCTCGTCGATCAGGCGGGCTTCGGCCACAAGCACGCGACGGCGTCCCGAGACCCAATGCCCTTCCGCAGTGACGCGCCCGCCCTTGATCGGGCGGCTGAAGAACAGGTTGAACGAAGTGGTCAGCAGGAAACGGTCGGTAACCAGCGTATTCGCCGCGTAGAACGCCGCGTCGTCGAGCATCTTGAAATAGATCGTGCCATGGGCGGCACCTGCAGCGTGGAAGCAGGATGGCGAGACATCGAAATGGATGCGGGACAGGCCTTCACCGATGATTTCCAGCCGCGATTCGAACAGGCTGTTGACCGGCGCCGAAGCGTAAAGGCCTTCCAGCGCGCGCCAGTGCAGGCTTGCGCTGTCGGCGCCGTGCTCAGGCGGCATCGCGATCGATGACGTTGACGAGCAGCCCGTAGATCGCATCGGCATCAGTGGCTGAGACCAGACGCTCGTGCATGCGTTCGTCGCGCATCAGGCGCGAGATCGCCGCGAGGGCCTGAAGATGTGTGGCACCCGCCTGCGAGGGCGAGAGCAGGCCGAACACGCAATCGACCGGCATGCCATCGGCGGCGGCGAATTCGACCGGATTCTCCAGCCGGAAGAACACCGCAACCGGCCGTTCCAGACCGTCGATACGGGCGTGGGGAATGGCAACGCCCCGGCCAAAGCCCGTGCTGCCAAGCTTTTCGCGCTCCTCGATCCCGTCGATGACCACTTCGGCGTCAAGCGCGTAGACCGACGCGAAGCAGGCGGCGAGATCGGCAAGGATCTGCTGCTTGGAATCGGCGCGGATGACGCGGACAGCTTGTGGATCGAGTTGGAACAGAGCCGACATACGAAAAAACGTATCACATGAGTGCAAAGGCACGGTGAATTGGGGCGCGCCATGCTCCCGAATGCGGGGGAAGGCAAGCGCAATCGGTTTGTGCAGCGATGCTCCGACCGAATGCAAAGGGGGCGCCGGAACACCCCCCTCCTTTATTATCCTGGCCCGATCTACTTCGGTTCGACCCAGCCAATCGAACCGTCACCGCGGCGATAGACCATGTTGTGCATGCCGGTGCCGGCGTTCTTGAACAGCAGCGCATTGGTATTGCGCAAGTCGAGCATCATCACCGCGTCCGAGACGCTGGCGGTGGGCACGTCGACACGGGTTTCGGCGATGACCAGCGGTGCGTCGGCCGGTTCATCCTCGCTCACCTCGTCGTGGACGAAGACGGTATAGGCCGCTTCCTGCGGTTCGAACGCAGCTTCCTCGGCCTTGCGGGCGTGATCGGCGCCTTCGTGGCGGTCCTTGATGCGGCGGCGATAGCGGCGCAGCTGCTTCTCGATCTTCTCGGCCGACTGGTCGAGCGCGACGTGGGCGTCCTGCGCCACGGCGCTGCCCTTGAGGATCAGGCCCTGCGTCACATGCGTGACGATATCACATCGGAAGCCCCCGTGCGGGGCCTTGCCCAAGGTGACGTTCGAGGAAAGCGCTCGGGAAAAGTGCTTGTCGACGATGGCGCCAAGGCGCTCCTCGGCATGGGTCTGCAGTGCAGCGCCGGTTTCGACCTGGTGTCCCGAAACGCGAATATCCATAAGTCACTTCTCCTGTCACTCGGGCGAGACGCCCGGTCTTGCTGAACCATCCGCACTGCGGGTTGGTTTCAGCGCGACCAGATCGGCTCGGCAAAGCCCGCCATGAATTCGGCATGACGGGCAAGCTCCTCGGCGCTCGCGGCATGCGGGCGCGGGGAACGGAAGGTGCGGGTCAGGCTGGAGGTGACGGTGATCGACTCCTCCACCACAACAAGACCGGCTGCGCCAGCGGCATCTGCCGCCAGTTCGAGGCCGATCTGCCGCCCGCCCATCAGCTCTACATAGAGCTGGGCGAGCAGTTCCGCGTCCAGTAGCGCCCCGTGCTTGGTGCGGTGGCTGCGGTCTATGCCGTAGCGGGTGCACAAGGCATCGAGGCTGAGCTTGGCACCGGGGTGCTTGCGCCGGGCGATCGCCACCGTATCGACCATGCGATCACGGCTGACGGGTTCGCGCCCGCACATTTCCAGCTCGTTGTTGATGAAGCCGAAATCGAATCCGGCGTTGTGGGCGACCAGCGGCGAGTCGCCGAGGAAGTCGAGCAGCGCGTCAGCTTCGGCGGCAAACTTGGGCTTGTCGGACAGGAACGTGGATGACAGGCCGTGGACGGCCTCGGCCTCGGCCGGCATGTCGCGTTCGGGATTGAAATAACAATGGAAAACCTGGCCAGTAGGCACCCGGTTGACCATTTCGACGCAGCCGATCTCGACCAGCCGATCCCCGCTTTTCGGGTCCAGTCCGGTCGTCTCGGTATCGAAAACGATCTCACGCATTGAAGAATATGTGGACCCCTCGTGGCGGGCTGACAAGGGGTTGCGAAGGTTACTGGCGGGGGTTTTTTTCCCGGATGGCCGCAACCAGCGCGGCGACTTGCGCCTCGGTCTCGGCAAGGGTGACGCCGGTATCGATCACGTGGGTGGCGCGCGCGCGCTTTTCGGCGTCAGGCACTTGCAGAGAGAGAATGTGGGCGAATTTTTCGGGCGTCATGCCGGGGCGGGCGAGCACGCGCTGCCGCTGCACCTCGGCGGGGGCGGAGACGACCATGACCGCGTCGAGATCGGCCCCATGGCCCTTTTCGAACAGCAGCGGAATGTCGAAGACGACGAGCGGCTCGCCCATGTGCTCGACCATGAAGGCGTGGCGCAACCGCGCGACCGCGGGGTGGACGATGGCCTCCAGCCGCTTCAACGCTTCCGGATCGCCGAAGACCTGCGCGCCCAGCTCCTGCCGCTTGACGCCTTCGGGTCCGGTGGTGCCGGGGAAGGCTTGCTCGATGGCCGGGAGCAGCTCTCCGCCCGGGCCCTGGAGATGGTGGACGGCGGCATCGGCATCGAACACCGGCACGCCCAGTTCGCGCAGCATCAGCGCCACGGCGGACTTGCCCATGCCGATCGAACCGGTGAGGCCGAGGATGTAAGGGCGGCTCATCCCAGGATTCTCGCCCGAAGGTCGGCGTCCGCCTCTCCGCGTGGTGGAACGGCGCCAAAGAAGCGGCGGAAGGCATGATCGGCCTGTCCGATCAGCATCGACAGGCCATCGACCGTGCGGAATCCGGCGGCCTTCGCGGCTTTCAGGAATTCGGTTTCGAGCGGGCTGGTGACGATGTCGTAGAACACCGAGCCGGGCGGGGCGTGGCTCATGTCGAAGGCGAGCGGCGCTTGCCCCGTCATTCCGAGCGAGGAGGCATTGACCACGAGATCGAAGCAGCCTTCGCGATTGTCGAAGGCGAAGTCGGTGGCGTCGGCGAAATGTTCGAGCGGGGCGACGTGGTGTTCGCCCTGCGGGTCGAGTTCATCGAGCAGGGCGCGGGCCTTGTCGACGTTGCGGCCGGCCAGCACCACGACCATGTGCTCGTCCGCCAGCGCGGCGATGATCGCCCGCGCCGCGCCGCCCGTGCCGAGAACGCGGGCCATGCGGAAGTAGTGGGTCTTGGCCAGTTCCTCGCGCAGGGGTTCGAGAAAGCCGGGCGCGTCGGTATTGTAGCCAACCAGCGCTCCGTCTTCTGGCACCACGGTGTTCACGGCGCCGATGCGCTCGGCCAGCGGATCGAGCCGGTCGAGCAGCGGAATCACCGCCTGCTTATGCGGCATGGTGACATTGCAGCCGCGCCAGTCGGGATCGGTGCGGCGCGCGGCGAGATAGTCGGCGAGCTCTTCGGCCTTCACATGGGCGCGATCATAGCGCCCCGAAAGGCCGAGCTTTTCCAGCCAGAAGCCGTGGATCACCGGAGACTTGGACTGAGCGATCGGATCGCCGATCACTTCGGCATAAGGAAGACTCAAGACGGCAACTCACCCTGTTCGCGCAATGCACCGAGCAGCGCCAATAGCGGCATCCCCAGCACAGTGAAGTGGCTGCCTTCGATCGTTTCAAACAGTTGCACGCCCAGCGCCTCGATGCGGAACACGCCGACGCAGCCGGAAACCTCCGGCCATTCCCTGTCGAGATAGCTCTGGATAAATTGGGGAGAAAGCGCGCGGACCCGCAGGTTTGCGGTCTCGCAGGTTTTCCACACCACCTTGCCATCGCGCATCAGAACGGCGGCGGAATGGAGTTTCATGTCCTTGCCGGAGAAGAACTCAAGATGCTCCGCGGCATTCTCGCGGCTCGTCGGCTTGTCGAACTGGCGGCCGCAGACTTCGACCATCGAATCCCCGCCGAGCACCAGCCGTCCGGGCATGGCGAGCGACACGGCAAAGGCCTTGGCTTCGGCAAGCACGCTGGCGATCTGGCAGCCGGTAACGCCGATCAGCTCGCGCTTGATCGCACCTTCATCGACGTCGGACGAACGCGTCTCGAACGGCACGCCTGCCGCCTCGAGCATCATCCGGCGCGAGAAGCTCTGGCTCGCCAGTACCAGTGTCATATCGGTTTTGCTCCATCGCCGCTGCCGCCCGCAGCGCCGCGTTCGTTGTAGAGATTGATCACGGCAGCGGCCGTTTCCTCGATCGAGCGGCGCGAGACGTCGATCACCGGCCAGCCGTTGTCGGCAAACATGCGCCGCGCGTATTGCACTTCGCGCGTCACCTGTTCGTTGTCGACATAGGCAGTCTCGGGGGCCTGATTCAAGGACAGCAGCCGATTGCGACGCACCGCGATCAGGCGTTCCGGGCTGGTGGTGAGGCCAACCACCATCGGGCGGCGCAAGGAGAACAGCATCGACGGCGGCGGGCTTTCCACCACGATCGGGATGTTGGCGACCTTGTAGCCGCGGTTGGCGAGGTAGATCGAGGTCGGCGTCTTCGAACTGCGCGAAACGCCGGCCAGCACGATGTCGGCCTCTTCCCAATTTTCCCAGTTCACTCCGTCATCATGGGCGATGGTGAACTGGATCGCATCGACGCGCGCGAAATAGGCCTCGTCCATCATGTGCTGGCGGCCCGGCCGGGCCTTGGCCTGAACCCCGAGCTGCTGCTCGAGCGCGTCGGTCACGGCATCGAGTGCCGGGACCATCGGCAAGCCCAACGCAGCGCAGCGCTGCTCCAGCCGGGCGCGGGTTTCGGTATTGACCAGCGTGAACAGTACGAGCCCCGGATTTGCGGCAATTTCGCCCATGATGCGGTCGAGATGCTGCATCGAGCGGACCATCGGCCAGAAATGCCGGACCACGTCGGCGCCATCGAACTGCGCGAGCGCCGCCTTGGCGATCATTTCCAGTGTTTCGCCGGTGGAATCCGACAGGAGGTGCAGGTGCAGACGCTGCATTTGCGGACTTTCAAAGGGTGTCCGGCAGGGGGTCCGGACGGGGTCGGGATGACTCTGTGGAAACAGCACCGATAAACCACGGGACAGAGTCAGGGACAAGTTTCAGCGTGAGATTCACTCTCGATCCGAGTCCTGTTCAGGGCCATTTGTGGACAAGTGGACAGCGTTTTCCCCAGCCTGTGGAGAGCGGTGAGAACTTCGCGTTGACTCACATGCTGTCCAGAGTCGCGAACAGCAAAAAGTGTGGAAGCGGGCTCACAAATCGGGCAGTGACAGGCAATCCCCGGTTTCCACAGGGCCAACAAACACCTTCAACCTGATTCTAAGAATCTATTTTAGTGGATTGGATCGAAATGCCCGGCCCGTTGCTCAGGACACTTCAGGGTGAGAATCTTTCCCGTCGGCCGATCTGGCTGATGCGCCAGGCGGGGCGCTACCTGCCCGAATACCGCGAGTTGCGCGCGGAAAAGGGCGGTTTCCTGGCGCTGGTCTATGACACTGACGCCGCGGCAGAAGTGACCGTGCAGCCGATCCGCCGCTTCGGTTTCGACGGTGCGATCCTGTTCTCGGACATCCTGATCGTGCCCTATGCGATGGGTCAGGATCTCAAGTTCCTCGTCGGCGAAGGCCCGGACCTGTCTCCTCGCCTGCTCGACGTGGCGCTGGAAAGCCTTGTCGCGGTGCCTGAGCGCCTTTCGCCGATCTACGAGACGGTGGCCAAGGTGAAGGCACAGATCGGCCCTGAGACGACGCTGCTGGGCTTTGCCGGAAGCCCATGGACGGTTGCCACATACATGGTGGCAGGCGAAGGCAGCCGCGATCACCACGACACCCGTGCGCTGGCCTATCGCGATGCCGGCCAGTTCCAGGCAATCATCGATGCGATCACGCAAGTGACGATCGAGTACCTTTCGGGTCAGGTCGAAGCCGGCGCCGAAGGCTTGCAGCTGTTCGATTCATGGTCGGGCAGCCTTGCGCCTGCCGAGTTCGAGCGCTGGGTGATCGCGCCCAATGCGAAGATCGCGGCCGAAATGCAGCGCCGTTATCCGCACGTGCCGGTGATCGGCTTCCCCAAAGGCGCGGGCGAAAAGCTTGCCGCCTATGCCCGCGAGACCGGCGTCAATGCCGTGGGCGTGGACGAGACCATCGACCCGCTGTGGGCCGCGCGCGAGATGCCGGCGGGCATGCCGGTGCAGGGCAATCTCGATCCGCTGCTGTTGCTGGCGGGTGGGCCGGAACTGGAAAAGCAGACTCACCGCGTGCTCGAAGCCTTCGCCGACCGCCCGCATGTGTTCAACCTTGGCCACGGCATTGGCCAGCACACCCCGATCGAAAACGTCGAGGCGCTGCTCAAGATCGTGCGGGGCTGGTCGCGCGACTGAACCTTTTCGGGCACTTGCAAACCATGGTTTCCGCGCCGAAATAGCCCTCAGCAGGGGCGCACTGGCAGGCGGAGCCGCAACAGATGCAGCAGGTATTGGCGATGCTCTATCTCTGGCTCAAGGCGGGCCATGTCATCTTCGTGATCTTCTGGATGGCCGGCCTGTTCATGCTGCCGCGCTTCTTCGTCTATCATCAGGAAGCGCCGGAAGGTTCGCCCGAGAATGCGATCTGGGTGGATCGCGAGCGCAAGCTTATGAAGATCATCATGTGGCCGGCGCTGGTGGTGGTGTGGGTGCTCGGCCTGCTGCTGGCCGTGGACATCGGCGCGTTTGCGCAAGGCTGGTTCCACCTCAAGCTGGCCTTCGTGCTCGTGCTGACGGCCTACCACTTCTGGCTGGCGAACTATGCGCAGCAACTAGCGCAAGGCGTTCGCAAACTGTCCGGCAAGAAACTGCGCATGCTCAACGAGATCCCCGGCATTGCCGCTGCAGTGATCGTGATCATGGTGATCGTGAAGCCGTTCTGATTCCGGTTTCACGCAAAGACGCGAAGACGCAAAGAGGTTGCGATTGCCGCAGGCGATGTGCGTCAATCAATTGCCGCGATTGTTCACTCGCCTTCGCCGAAGCGCAACATCTTCGCGCCTTTGCGTCTTCGCGTGTGAAATCCTTGTTTAGCCGCGCAAGGTCCGCAATCCATCTCGCATCGCATTGCGCACCAATCGCAAAGGCGAGCGCGGCAGGTGCTTCCATTGCGAGCCCCAGGCGTTGGCCGGAGTATCGTGTGCCTGCGGGCGAGGGAAAGCTTCGTTGCGGCGGGGCAGTCTGATCATGTGCCGTTCCTCTCGAAAGACCGGTTTTCCGGTTTGATGCCGGGAGGATACCACCCCCCTGCCCCTATCCACAATTGACTATCGGCTGGCGCAGGCATATCTGCGGCGAACCGGAATGCAGATGTGCTGCCGATCGATGCAGCCGCCCTCTCGCTTTCTCCAAGCCCTTCAGAGGTTTCCGGCCATCTATCCAACCCTTTGGAAAAACACGAAATGCACCTGAAGGAACTCAAGCAGAAGACCCCCGCCGAGCTGGTCCAGATGGCCGAAGAGCTTGAGGTCGAAGGCGCCAGCACCATGCGCCGCCAGGACCTGATGTTCGCCATCCTCAAGGAAATGGCGGAAGACGGCGAGGAAATCCTCGGTATCGGCACCATCGAAGTCCTGCCTGACGGCTTCGGCTTCCTGCGCAGCCCCGAGGCGAATTACCTCGCCGGGCCGGACGACATCTACGTTTCACCCAACCAGGTCCGCAAGTGGGGCCTGCGCACCGGCGATACCGTGGAAGGCGAAGTCCGCGCGCCCAAGGATGGCGAGCGCTATTTCGCGATCACCCGCCTGATCAAGGTCAACTTCGACGAGCCGGAGGCCGTGCGCCACCGCGTCAACTTCGACAACCTCACCCCGCTCTACCCGAACGAGCGCTTGAAGCTCGACACGCTCGACCCGACGGTCAAGGACAAGTCGGCCCGCGTGATCGATCTGGTCAGCCCCCAGGGCAAGGGCCAGCGCGCGCTGATCGTCGCGCCGCCGCGCACCGGCAAGACCGTGCTGCTGCAGAACATGGCCAAGGCGATCACCGACAACCATCCGGAAGTCTTCCTGATCGTGCTGCTGGTCGACGAGCGTCCGGAAGAAGTCACCGACATGCAGCGCAGCGTGAAGGGCGAGGTCATCTCCTCGACCTTCGACGAGCCTGCCACGCGCCACGTGCAGGTTGCCGAAATGGTGATCGAGAAGGCCAAGCGCCTGGTCGAGCACAAGCGTGACGTCGTCATCCTGCTGGATTCGATCACGCGCCTTGGCCGCGCCTACAACACCGTGGTGCCGTCATCGGGCAAGGTGCTGACCGGCGGTGTCGACGCCAATGCCCTGCAGCGCCCCAAGCGCTTCTTCGGCGCGGCGCGCAACATCGAGGAAGGTGGCTCGCTTTCGATCATTGCGACGGCCCTGATCGATACCGGCAGCCGCATGGACGAAGTGATCTTCGAAGAGTTCAAGGGCACCGGCAACAGCGAAATCGTGCTGGACCGCAAGGTTGCCGACAAGCGCATCTTCCCCGCGCTCGACGTCGGCAAGAGCGGCACCCGCAAGGAAGAGCTGCTCGTGCCGAAGGACCAGCTTTCGAAGATGTGGGTCCTGCGCCGCATCCTCATGCAGATGGGCACCGTCGATGCGATGGAATTCCTGCTCGACAAGATGAAGGATTCGAAGACCAACGAAGACTTCTTCGCGACGATGAACCAGTAACTCCGGGAATCGGCAAGCGCCCGAAGCGCGCGAGAATCGAGGGCGGGGATAAATTCCCCGCCCTTTCTTGTTTATGGGCATCATGCCCGCCACATTCAGACACATGGCCCCGCGCAATCCTGCCCAGCCTCGGAGACCTGCGCATACCGGCGTGGTCAAGGCGGTGCTCGGGCCGACCAACACCGGCAAGACCCACCTCGCGATCGAGCGGCTCTGCGCGCATTCCTCGGGCGCGATCGGCTTTCCGCTGCGGCTGCTGGCGCGCGAGGTCTATGACCGGGTCTGCGCGATCAAGGGCGCGGACAATGTCGCGCTGATCACCGGCGAGGAGAAGATCGAGCCCAAGGGCGCGCGCTGGCACCTCTGCACGGTCGAGGCCATGCCCTCGCGCCCCGATCTTGCCTTTGTCGCGCTCGACGAGGCCCAGCTTTCCGCCGATCCCGAGCGCGGTCACGTCTTCACCGACCGCCTGCTGCATACCCGCGGCCGCGAGGAGACAATGCTGCTCGGTTCCTCCACGCTGGAGCCGATGATCAAGGCGCTGGTGCCCGAGGCCGAAGTGGTCACCCGCCCGCGCTTTTCGACGCTGAGCCATGTCGGCGCCAAGAAGCTCTCGCGCATTCCGCCGCGCAGCGCGATCGTCGCGTTCAGCGCCGAGCAGGTCTACGTCATGGCCGAGATGCTGCGGCGCTTCAGGGGCGGCGCGGCAGTGGTCATGGGTGCATTGAGCCCGCAGACCCGCAATGCCCAGGTAGCGATGTATCAGGCGGGCGAGGTCGACTACCTCGTGGCGACCGATGCGGTGGGCATGGGCCTCAACCTCGACGTGCACCATGTGGCCTTCGCCGGCCTCTCCAAGTTTGACGGTCACCGCCAGCGACGGCTCACCACCGCAGAAATGGCGCAGATTGCCGGGCGCGCCGGGCGTCACCAGCGCGATGGCACTTTCGGTACGTTAGCGGGCGCGGGTGGCACCAATCCCGAGTTCACCGACGAGGAAATCTACGCGATCGAGGAACACCGCTTCCCGCCCCTCACCCGTCTGTTCTGGCGCGAGGCGGAGCCGCGGTTCGACAATCTGGCCGCGCTGATCGAGGACCTCGAAAGCATTCCCCCGCGCCCCGAACTGGTGACGCCGCCCCAGGCCATCGACCTCGCCGTGCTCAAGCGCCTCGCCGAAGATCCCGAAACTGTTGCCAGCGTGCGTGGCAAGCGTGCGGTCGAACGCTTCTGGGAGGTCTGCCGCCTGCCCGACTTCCGCTCGCAGGGCGAGGAAACGCACAGTCGCTTTGTCGCCCGCCTGTGGCAGGACTTGCGCCACGGCTACCTTGGCGCAGACTACGTGGCGCAGGCGATTGCCCAGTTGGACAATCCTTCCGGGGATATCGACACGCTGCAGGCGCGCGTCTCGGCGATCCGTTCGTGGGCCTATATCGCGCAGCGGCCGGACTGGGTGCTGGCCAAGGAAGAAATGTCGGCCCGTGCCCGCGCGGTCGAGGCGCGGCTGTCCGATGCGCTGCACGCGCGGCTGACCGAACGCTTCGTCAACCGCCGCACCGCGGTGCTGATGCGCAAGGCCGGCGCTGACGCCTCGCTGCTGCCGGTGCGCCTGGCGGACGAAGGCGCAGTTCTCGTCGATGACGAGCCGATCGGCCACCTCGAAGGCTTCCGCTTCGTCGTCGATCCCCTCGCCCGCGCCGAGGATCGTCGCCTGCTTCTGGCTGCGGCCGAGCGCCACCTGCCGGGCCTGCTGCGCCATCGTGCCAAGGCTCTGGCTGAAGCGGCGCGTGAATCGAACGGCATCGCGTTCGAGGACACTGCGCTGGTCTGGCAGGACACGGTGGTTGCCAAGCTCGAGCGCGGGCGGGCGATGCTGGCCCCTCGGCTCAAGCCTGATGTCGCGCTGGACCGGCTTGCTCCCGACGACAAGGCTGAGGTGGTCGCGGCGCTGGAGGCATGGCTGCAGGCGCAACATCAGCGCCATCTCAAGCCCCTGCTCGCGCTCGACGATGCGAGCCGCGATCCCGCTTCGGGACCTGAGCTGCGCGCGTTGCTGCTTCACCTGGTCGAAGCGGGTGGGGTGCTGGTGCGGGAGGGCTCGGGACTGGACCGGCTCGACGCGGGCCAGCGCCAGCGCCTGAAGAAGCTGGGCGTCCGCATTGGTGCGCTTGATCTGTTCCTGCCCAACGCCTTGCGGCCGGGCGCGATGCAGGCGTGGCACCGTCTGGCGCGCATCTGGGGCAAGCCCGCGCCCCTGCCGCCCGAGACAATGCAGCCCGTGGTCCATACCAGAATCGCTCCTGCCGGATACCGCCGCCTCGGCAACGAGGCCTTGCGCGTCGATCTGGCCGAAAAGCTGCTCCACGCCGCGCACGCCACGCGCATGGGGACGAAGGCGAAACGCGTGTTCCTCGATCCTGCGGTGGCGCGATCGATGAGCCTTTCTACCGCCGCCTATGCAGCGCTGCTGCGCGCCGGTGGCTTTCGCGTGCACATGGGCCGGAGCCTGCCCGAAAAGGCATACGGCCCACCGCATCCGCCGTTGTGGGACTGGCGGCCATCGCGCCGCGAACCTGCAGCCGACCCGGAAAGACCCAAGCCGCCACCCACCGGCGCATTCGCCGCGCTTGCCGAACTGGTGGCGCGATAGGACAAGGAGAGAGCCTGCTTGCGGATCGACAAGTTCCTCTGGTTCACCCGTTTCGCCGGCAGTCGCGGCCTTGCCCAGGACTGGGTTTCCGCCGGCCATATTCGCCTCAACGGCCGCCGGATCGAGCGATGCAGTGCCGGTATCAAGCAAGGCGACGTGCTGGTCCTGCCGATGCGCAGCCGGGTGACGGTGATCGAAGTTCTCGCCATCCCCGCCCGGCGCGGTCCGGCAACCGAAGCGCAATCGTGCTATCGCGTGGTCGAAATTCCTGACCAATCGTCACCCGGTCAAGCGCCCGCTTGACGGGGCGGCCCAAAGGCCTCTAGCACGGCCTCAAACGAAGACCTGAGGGATCAAATCGCCATGACCTACGTCGTCACCGACGCCTGTATCCGTTGCAAGTTCATGGACTGCGTCGAAGTGTGCCCCGTTGACTGCTTCTACGAGGGCGAGAACATGCTGGTGATCAACCCCAGCGAGTGCATCGACTGCGGCGTGTGCGAACCGGAATGCCCGGCAGAAGCGATTCTGCCCGATACCGAATCCGGGCTTGAGCAGTGGCTTGAACTGAACGCCAAGTATTCGGCGGAATGGCCGAACATCACCGCCAAGAAGGATGCGCCCGAGGACGCCGATGAGCACAAGGGCGAAGAAGGCAAGTTCGACAAGTACTTCTCTGCCGAACCCGGCGAAGGCGACTGATTCCAGCAGGTTGCAGGGGTCGGCGGCTGAAGTCGCCCTTGCCCTTCCATCCCTCTGCCGGCGCAGCGTAAGGCGTTTGTTGGCTCCGCAACGGAGACAGCAAACGATTTCCGCTGCGCTGCAGTGCGTTCAGGGGTGGTAATTTTGTTGCCGAAGTGTTATATCATGCCCCAAGCGCCGGTGGGTTCATGCCTGTCCGGCGTCTTTTCACCACGAAAAACGGCAGGACAAGAACAGCAACCGGATCGCAAGCCTCGCATGACCGTCGATCCGGCGGACTCATGCCTATTTCCCCCAAGGCTTCGCTAACCTCCGTTTGCCAGTCCTGCCCGCGTCGAAAGGATTACCAATGGCAGGTAAGGCTCTCGCCTTCGATGTTGGGGACTACGTCGTTTATCCGAAGCATGGTGTCGGCCGGGTGGTCGAACTTCAGGACGAAGAAATTGCCGGCATGAAGCTGCAGCTCTACGTGCTGCGCTTCGAAAAGGAACGCATGACTCTGCGCGTTCCGGTCAACAAGGTTGAAGCGATCGGCATGCGCAAGCTGTCGTCCGACAAGACGCTGCGCGAAGCGCTCGATACGCTCAAGGGCAAGCCCAAGGTCAAGCGCACCATGTGGTCGCGCCGTGCCCAGGAATACGAAGCGAAGATCAACTCGGGCGACCTCGTGTCGATCGCCGAAGTGACGCGCGACCTGTTCCGTGCCGATGATCAGCCGGAACAGTCCTACTCGGAGCGCCAGATCTTCGAAGCAGCCTCCTCGCGCCTCGCCCGCGAACTCGCGGCGATGGAAAAGACTGACGAGCCTGCCGCGCTCAAGAAGATCCTCGCGATCCTCAACGAACACGCGCCGAAGTATTACGAAACGGCCTGATCCGTTTCACGCACTGGTGCATGAAACAGGCCTCCGGGAAACCGGGGGCCTTTTTCGTTGCGATGGAAGCATTGTCTCTGGCTTTTCACATTGTCCTGAAGGACCATCCCGGCGGTCGGAGCGCTCTTTGGCCTGACTTGGGGGATTACTTTGTGAAATCTGCTGCACTTGCCCTTTTGCCCGTTTTTCTGCTGACGGCCCTTCCCGTACAGGCGAAAGCCTCGGCTATCTCGTATGACTGCGATACCCGGGGCGACCATTTCTCGGAGCTGTTGCTGCCGGTCCCTGATGGATCGGTTACGGTCACCGGGAAGGTGCAGGTCCGGGATCTCGCGGAGTTCAAGAAGTACGCGCCCTTGGTGCGGATCGGATTTGCACAGTCTGCAGGCAATCCCGGTGAAGCGCCGGTGGATATTGCCGGCATCAAGATCACCGCGATGCCGGCCAAGCTGGTCGACAAGTCGATCAAGGACCCCAAGCTGGCTATCCAGCTTCTGCAGTGGGACGAGTTTGCCGGCGGCAAGGAAGTCGAAAGCGAACCGATCAATGTGCTGCCGGTGGGTGAGGCCCTGCCGTTCTCGCTGCGGTTGACCGGCACCTCGGTCTCGATCAACTTTGCCGGAAGCAAAAGGACATTTGCCACAGAGATCAATTCGCCAGTCGTGCGAGTCATTTGCTCGACCGGGGAATTTCTGTTCACCGATCTGTCGATCTCGTCGACGGGTTGATCGTCGCGGGCCTTTGTCTCGAACGACCAACTCCTGCCGTGGCTCCACCAACGACTTGGCCGATATCGTATCACCGTGTTATATCGGCAATACAGTTAGGAATGGCGGCAGGAGTGACTTCGTCATGTTCAGGAATTTCGTTCGTGCCCCCCTTTTACGGACATTGGCGGGTGTTGCCGTCATGGGTCTGGCCACTGCGCTGGCTGGTTGTGACGGCGGCAACATCTCGTTCAATGGTAAGAAGGGCGTTCCGCTTGCCGATCTCGACATGAGCGGCGCTGCGCCGACCGGAATTGCACTTCTGGGTCCGGACAATGTCCGTATCACCCGGGGCGACAAGCTGGCGATCACGGTCGAGGGCGAAGGCGCCGACAAGCTGCGTTTTGCCCTGTCGGAAGGCCAGCTTGGCATCACGCGCGAGGATTGGAAGCTTGGCCAGTCAACCCGCGCGGCCACGGTCAACGTCACGCTTCCGGCGTTGAACGAGGTCGTGCTCGCCGGTTCCGGCAACCTGACCACCGACCAGCTCGGCGGCGATGATGCGAAGATCACCGTCGCCGGATCGGGTGTGGTCGAGGCGCGCGCGATCGACGCGCAGAAGCTCGGCATCGACGTGGTCGGTTCGGGCAAGCTGCGCGCCGCTGGCAAGGCGAGGGAACTGAAGATGACCGTGGCCGGCAGCGGCGATGCCGAAATGGACGGGCTGACGGTCGACGAGGTCAAGGTCGACGTCGCCGGTTCGGGCAACGCCCGCTTCGCCTCCAACGGCCACGTCAACGCCAACATCATGGGTTCGGGCGAAGTGCGCGTGTTCGGCCGCGCCACCTGCAAGGTCAGCGCCATGGGCTCGGGCAAGCTGGTCTGCGAGAACGGTGTCACGCCGAACAGCGATGACGCGGACGCGGCCCCGGTGGAGGCGACTGCTGAAGCCGACGAGCAGTGATCTTCTGCAGGACCTGCACCGGATCGGCGCGGCAAGGACCAAACCGGTGCAGGTCCTGCTTGCCAAGTATTTAGCAGGGTGGGATTTTTCCCTTGAGGGAGAAGTCCATGCGTCATCGCCTCATAGCACTTTCCATTCTCGCGTTCGCGCTGTCAGGCTGCGTCGCCAAAAGCGCGTTCGATCTGGCGACGGCACCGGTGCGGGTGGGCGCAAAGGCGATCGACACCACCGCCGGCGTCTACGATCGCATGACCGTCAGCGAGTCCGAGCGGGATCAGAAGCGCGGCCGCGAAATCCGCCGCCGCGAAGAGCGTTATGGCAAGCTGTCACGCGAATATGACAAGGCTCGCCAAGATTGCAGCCGAGGCGACGATGACGCATGCGAGGATGCCCGCAGCATTTATGCCGAGATGGACGCGATGCGCGCCAGCGTGCCTTACGAAGCTCGCGACTAGGCAGCAGCGCGGCGCAAGCGGTCGTTGATCGCCACGCCGATGCCATGGTCGGGGATCGGCGCCACGGCGATAAGCGGCTGCGGCGCTGCCGAGCCGTGATGCAGGCAGGCGTAGAGCCGCGCCGCTGCCTCCGCCAGATCGCCCGAAGCAGACAGCGTCACGTCTCCGGCGATGTCGCCGAAACCGATCAGGAACTCCCCTGCCCCCGCCTCCGCAGCGTTCAGTCGCACCGGCTTGCCCGGGGCGTAGTGGCTCGCCAACTGCCCGGGAGCCTCGATCTTTGCTGACGTCATGGCGGCGCTTTGTTCGCCCAGAACGCCGGCAATTTCGGCCTCGGTGATCGGGCCTGGCCGCAACACGGTCCACGACCCATCCGCGCGCAGGCCGACGATGGTGGATTCGATTCCTTGCCGCGTTTCCCCGCCATCG
Source organism: Novosphingobium sp. ERW19 (assembly GCF_012641315.1). Taxonomy (NCBI): domain Bacteria; kingdom Pseudomonadati; phylum Pseudomonadota; class Alphaproteobacteria; order Sphingomonadales; family Sphingomonadaceae; genus Novosphingobium; species Novosphingobium sp. ERW19. The sequence continues at coordinate 310,763 of NZ_JABAIC010000004.1, read as the reverse complement.
AGGATCAGATCGACGCGGTCACCCAGCGAGGCTGCGACATGGGCTGCACTGGTCGGGCTCACTCCGCCCGAGCGATTCGCCGACGGCGCAGCGAGCGGTAATCCACAGGTTTTCAACAGGGCCTGCATCACCGGATGTGCCGGGCAGCGCAGGGCTACTGTCGGCAATCCGGCACTGACTGCGGGGGCTAATCCTGCGCCCTCGCGCAGGGGCAGGACCATGGTCAGGGCGCCGGGCCAGAAGGCTTTTGCCAGGTTTCTCGCGCGCTCGTCGAACCGGGCCAGAGCTTCGGCTGCCGTAACGTCGGGCACGTGCACGATCAGCGGGTTGAAATCGGGCCGACCCTTGGCCCGATAGATCCCGGCCACCGCCGCATCGTCGTCGGCGCGGGCGGCCAGGCCATAGACCGTCTCGGTCGGCACGGCGACAGTTCCGCCGCGCGTTATCACCTGCGCGGCAAGCTCCAGTCCTCGGGCGTCGGACAGATGCACTTTGGAAGGCTTTGTCGGCTCCATCAGGCTCGCTATAGGGAGAGCCAGGCCCCGCGCCAAGCGCACATGCCCTGCGCCTGAGATTGCGCGAGACAGGAGAGGACGATGACTTTCACGCCGCCCACCGCCGACCAGCTGCTCGCCATCCGCGTGAGCGCCGGGATCGACGAACTGGCCCAGAGCGAACGCTTTGCCGCCGCCACGCCCGATCTGGTCGAGGCGATCGTCGAGGGCATTGGCGCGTTCGCCGCGGGTGAATGGGCACCGCTCCATCGCGCGGGCGACCAGATCGGCGCAAAGTGGCGCGATGGTGAGGTCACTCTCCCGCCCGGCTATGTCGATGCCTACAAGGCCTTCGTCGAGCAGGGCTGGAACTCGATTGCCGGGTCGACCGAGTTCGGCGGGCAAGGCCTGCCGTTTACGCTGGCCACGGCAACGCTCGAAACGCTGGGCGCGGCCAACATGGGCTTCACCCTGCTGCCGATGCTCACAGTCGGCGCGATCGAGGCGCTGGAGCATCACGGCAGCGAAGCGCAGAAGGCGATGTACCTGCCCAAGCTGATCAGCGGCGAATGGTCGGGCACGATGAACCTGACCGAACCACAGGCCGGCTCCGACGTGGGTGCCCTGCGCACCACCGCCACGCCGATCACCGAAGGGCCGCACGTCGGCAAGTGGCGCATCGTCGGCACCAAGATCTACATCACGTTCGGCGAGCATGACGCGGCTGACAACGTCGTCCATCTCGTTCTTGCCCGCACCCCCGGTGCGCCGGAGGGTTCGCGCGGCATTTCGCTGTTCATCGTTCCGAAGTTTCACGTGGAACAGGATGGTTCTATCGGCGCCCGCAACGACGTGCGCTGCGTCTCGATCGAGCACAAGCTCGGCATCCACGCCTCGCCCACCTGCGTGATGAGTTATGGCGACGAGGGCGAATGTATCGGCGAGATGGTCGGCCATGAGAATGGCGGCCTGCGCGCGATGTTCACGATGATGAACTCGGCCCGCATCAATGTTGGCAGCCAGGGCGTCCAGATCGCCGAGCGCGCGTTCCAGCAGGCGCGGGCCTATGCGCGAGACCGCGTGCAGTCGGCCCGCGCCGGTGCGGCCGGCAAGGCCCCGGTCGCGATCATCGAGCATCCCGACGTGCGCCGTATGCTGATGCGCATGCGCGCCCTGACCGAAGGCAGCCGCGCCCTGCTCTACTACACGGCAGGCCAGGTCGACCGCGGCGCGCTCGGCAATGACGCGGCGCAGAAGCGCGCCGAACTGCTGGTGCCGATGCTCAAGGCGTGGGGCACCGATATCGGCTGCGAAGTCGCCAGCCTCGGCATTCAGGTCCACGGCGGCATGGGCTTCATCGAGGAAACCGGCGCCGCCCAGCACCTGCGCGATTCCCGCATCGCCCCGATCTATGAAGGCACCAACGGCATCCAGGCGGCAGACCTCGTCACGCGCAAACTCGGTTACGACAACGGCGGTGTGCTGCAGGCACTGATGGCCGAAATCGCGTCCGAGATGGAAGACGTCCCCGAGGTCGCGGCTCTGGCCAAGGATGCCGCTGCGATCGGCCAGTGGATGAGCACGACCGCCTCGCTTGACGACAAGCTGGCAGGCTCCGTGCCCTTCACCACGATGTGCGCGGTTGCCGTTGCCGGGTGGCAGTTGGCCCGCCAATCGCGCGCATCGGACCTGCACAGCAAGATCGCCGTGACCAAGTTCTTCAACCGCGTGATCGTGCCCGAGGCGCGCGGCCTCGGCTCCTCGGCGATGGCGGGCGCAGCGCTGCTCTACGATCTCGACAGCGAGGCGCTTGCCGGATAACCGCCGGCCCGATAATCGCCTGGCCATGACCGACGCCCTGCTCACCCGCATCGCCGAGGCGCTGGAGCGCCTTGCCCCGCCGCGCGGGGCCAGTGCCGATTGGCTCGCCTTCCCCGCCTATGTCTGGGACGGCAAGGCGGCGCGCGGGATCGATCCGTTGGAAGCGCCCGCGTTGGGTCTGATGCAGGGGATCGACAAGCAGAAGGCAGCCGTGGTCGAAAACGTCGCGCGGCTTTCGCGCGGTGCTGCGGCGCATGACATGCTGCTGTGGGGCGCGCGCGGTATGGGCAAGTCGGCTCTGCTGCGGGCGGCAACGCTGGCGGCGCAGACCGCGCTGCCCGGTTCCATCGCACTGGTGCAGGCCAGCCCTGACGCTGGCCTGGCTGATCTTTTCGCGATCCTGCGCAAGATCGACCGTCGCTTCCTCGTCTTCCTCGACGATCTCGGTTTCGACGCGGGCGACAGCGACGGCGCGCGCAAGTTGCGCTCGTGGCTGGAAGGCGGCGTAGAGGCGCGACCGGCAAACGTGCGCCTCGCGGTAACGTCTAACCGTCGCGCGATCGTGGAGCGCCATCTTTCCGAGCAGGACGATCCAATCAACCCACGCGACGTGGTGGACGATCGTCTCGCCCTTGCCGACCGCTTCGGCCTGAGCCTTGGCTTCCACAACTGCACGCAGGACGATTACCTCGCGATCATCGCCGGCTACGCCGCGCACTTCGGCCTGGCCTATGAGGAAGGCGATGCCCTGGAATGGTCAAAACGCCGCGGCGGGCGCTCCGGCCGCGTGGCGTGGCAGTACGTCAACGAACTGGCAGGACGGGCTGGCCGGTCGCTCTGATCTGCCCACCCCGCGGCGACTGACCTCGCCTCCAGCTCGCCAAGTCTCTCAGCCCTCCCGCGTGTGGGAGGGTATAAGCGCGATCTTACGCCCCTCTCGCAGGCAGGAGGGTTCAGGGGTGGGCAAAAGCGCTTACTGCTGCGGCTTCATAAGGTCCGAATCTGCGTTCGGCTTCATGATGAACTTGCCGGTGCCCTTGGGCTGGGGCGGTGCCGTGCGCGTCGGGAGTGGCGTGATCGCGGCTGCCGGTTTTGCCCCCGGCGCAACCACGCGCCAGATCACGCCGCCGGTATCGTCGCTGACCAGCAGCGCGCCATCCTTGGCAAAGGCGACCCAGGTCGGGCGTCCGTGCGCGGTGTTTTCGTCGGCAAGGAAGCCGGTCAACACCGGCACCGGCGGATTGGGCAGGACGTTGCCGCGCGTGTCGAACTTCACGAAAACGACGTCATAGCCCGACAGCGGACGGCGGTTCCATGAACCATGGCGCGCGATGAACGCGCCCTGCTGGAACTTGTCGCCCATCAGGTTGCCGCCCTTGGCGAAGGTAAGGCCGAGCGGCGCCACATGCGCGCCAAGGCCATATTCCGGCTTGCGCACATAATCGAGCATGTATTCCGGCATCGGCGCCGTCACGCGCTGGTCGATATTGTTCTTCCAGTAGACCCACGGCCAGCCATAGTTCGCGCCGAACGGCACGTTGGTGAGGTAATCGGGCACGAGGTCCGATCCGAGCATGTCGCGCTCGTTGACCACGGTCCACAGTTCTTCGCTGTAGGGATTGAAGTCCAGACCGTTCGGGTTGCGCAGGCCGCCTGCATACTCGAACGACTTCTTCTTGGCGAAATCGTACTGGTGGATCGAAGCGCGGCGATATTCGGCATCGATGCCACCCTCGGCGATGTTCGAGGCGGAGCCAACCGTGACGTAAAGCTTCGAACCATCCGGCGAAAGCAGCAGGTTGCGCGCCCAGTGGTTGCCGCCGCCGGGCAGGTCCATCAGCTTTTCGGGGCTGCCCGTCAGCGTGGTCTGGCCCAGTTCATAGGGGAACGAGAGCACCGCATTGTGGTTCGCTACCAGCAGGCGCCCTTCGCGGAAGGCCATGCCGAACGGCGAATCCAGCGCCGGGTTCTCCATCACGAAGCGCTGCTCGGCCTTGCCATCGCCATCGCCATCGCGCAGCAGCACGATCTTGTTGGGCGAAGGGCCGCCCGCGCCGACCTTCCTGAACAGATAGCCCATCACCGCGCCGGTGATGCCTTCGACCTTGCGCGGTGGCGAATTGGTCTCGGCAACCAGAACATCGCCGTTGGGCAGGGTCACCACGGTGCGGGGGTGATCGAGCTTGTCGGCAAAGCGGGTGACCTGCAGGCCCTGGGCTGCGACCGGCGCCTCGCCATCCTTCCAGCCAATCGGGTCGGCCGTCTTGATCGTCGGGATCGTCTGGCCCTCAGGCCGCGCCAGCTTGGGTTTCGGGCCCGAGGTTTCGTTGAGCGTGTACTCGGCCGAGGACCCGTGGATCGACCAGGCAACCCAGGCGGCAACGATGGCGACGATCACGAGCAGCGCGATCAGCAGTTTCTTGAGAAGCTTCATGCCCTGGAATCTAGGCCTGACCGTGTCTCAGGGCAATGGCACACCTGTGCGAAGTTGCGCGGCGCGACTTTTCGGTCCGGTTGCGCTAGATGCCCTGCCATGTTCACATTCGCACCCACCGACGGCCAGAGCCGCGCCGAACTCCACGCCGATCTCCTCGAGGCCGCCAAGGCCCTCACCCATGGCGAGCCCGACGGCATCGCCAACATGGCCAACCTTGCCGCGCTGATCTGGCAATATCTGCCGGATCTGAACTGGGCAGGCTTCTATCGCATGGTCGGCGGGGAGCTCGTGCTCGGCCCCTTCGTCGGCAAGCCAGCCTGCATCCGTATCGCGCTCGGCTCGGGCGTATGCGGCACGGCGGCGGCGACCGCCACGACCCAGCTCGTGCCCGATGTGCACGCCTTTCCGGGCCATATCGCGTGCGACGCGGCAAGCCGTTCCGAACTGGTCGTGCCGGTGATTCGCGATGGCGCGGTAATCGCGGTGATCGATCTCGACAGCCCCTCGCCCGACCGTTTCGACGAGGACGATGCGCGCGGGATCGAGGCGCTGGCGGCAGCAATCGCGACCCGTATCTGATTCCTGCCCCGATTCGGGACAGACGGGACTCTCGCCCCCCTGAAACCTTGGTTTTATGCGGGTCATGATGGTAAGTTTGCGGTTAACGAACCTTTTCAGGGGCAAACCGCATGCTTCGTCGTCTCTTGATCGCAGCTGTTGCGCTGGGTGCAGTGTCATCTCCGGCCTTGGCTGGTGAACACCGTCGTCCCGGTCCCGTCAGCGGTGGGTGGCAGGGCAGCTACACCGGTGGTTATTACGGCGGTGCGACTGGTCCCGTCTATTACCCGCCCATGATCGGCGCGCCCTATCCCACGGTGGTGATGACCCAGCCCGTGGTGGATGCGCCGCCGCCGCCGCCACCTCCGCCGCCGCAGGGCTACTATCCCCAGGCCTATCCGCAGCCAGATCCGCGCTGGGCCGAGATGAACGAGCGTTGCGCCAAGGTCTATGGCGACAAGGGCGTCGGTGGCGCGCTGCTCGGCGGCGTCGTTGGAGGCGTGGCGGGCAACCGCATCGCCGGCAAGGGCAACCGCGTGCTCGGCACGGTCGCCGGTGCTGCCGTCGGTGCAGTGGCTGGCAATGTGATCGACAAGGCCGAGGACAAGGGCCTGCGCCGCGAATGCGACGATTATTTCGCCTCGCTCCCGCCGCAGCCCTATCCCGGTGGGCCCTTCCCCGGAGCCTATCCGGGCTATTATCCCGGCTACGCGCCCTATGGCTATGTGATGGTCCCGGTCATGCTGCCCCCGCAGAAGCCCTGCGTTGAAAAGACCGTCGTGACCGAAACCTGGGTCGAGACAAGGCGCGCCCGCGTGATCCCGCGGCGTCCGGTTCGCGACAAGCGGGTCAAGGAAAAGCGCGTCTACACCGGCTGAACCGGCAGAATGTCAGAGGAAAGGGTCCGCCCTCCGACCTGGAGAGCGGGCCCTTTCGTTTGCATCAGCTTTTTTGATCAGAGCTTGCGCCCGATCAGTTCCTTCATGATCTCGTTGGTGCCGCCGAAGATGCGCGTCACGCGCGCACCGCGCCATGCACGGGCAATCGCATACTCGTTCATGTAGCCTGCGCCGCCATGGAGCTGGAGGCACTTGTCCATCACTTCCCATTGCAGTTCGGTGTGCCACAGCTTGGCCGCGGCGCCTTCCTCGGCGGTCAGTTCCTTCTTCAGGTGCCGAGCCAGCGCCCAGTCGAGGTGCGCCCAGCCCACCTGCAGCTTCGCCTTGATGTCGGCCAGCGTGAAGCGGGTGTTCTGGAAATCGAGAATCGGCTTGCCGAACGCCTTGCGTTCGCGGGTAAATTCGACCGTATCGTCAAACGCCTTCTGCGCCGAAGCCTGCGCGCTGACGGCAATCGACAGGCGCTCCTGCGGCAGCTCGCTCATCAGGTAGATGAAGCCCTTGCCTTCTTCGCCCAAGCAGTTGGTGATCGGCACGCGCACATCTTCGAAGAACAGCTCGGACGTATCGGCCTCGTCCTGGCCGATCTTGTCGAGATTGCGCCCGCGTTTGAAACCTTCGCGGTCGGCTTCGACCAGCACGATCGAAACACCCTTCCAGGCCGGCTGCACTTCGGTGTCGGTCTTGCAGCACACCAGAATCAGGTCGGCGTTCTGGCCATTGGTGATGTAGGTCTTCGACCCGTTGATCACGTAATGGTTGCCGTCCTTCTTGGCCGTGGTCTTCATACCCTGAAGGTCTGAGCCGGTGCCGGGTTCGGTCATGGCGATGGCGGTGATCACCTCGCCCGAAACCATCTTGGGCAGCCACTTCTTCTTCTGCTCTTCCGAGCCGTAGGAGACGATGTAGTTGACCACGATGTCCGACTGCAGCGAGAAGCCGGTGGCCACGCGGCCGTAATAGGCGCTCTCTTCGTCGACGATCGCATTGTAGCCGAAGTCGAGGCCGAGCCCGCCGTATTCCTCGGGCACTGTCGGGCACAGCAGGCCGAGCTCGCCAGCCTTGGGCCAGATGCTCTTGGGCACGATGCCCGCCTCGGCCCATTCGTTCGAATGCGGCGCTACCTCGTCCTGCAGGAAGCGGCGGACGGTCTGGCGGAAGGCTTCGTGGTCTTCATTATAGGCTGTGCGCGGGATCAGGTCGAGCGACATGGCCATTCTCTCCGGTTCTGGTTGTTTGCACGCAGCCTATGCGCACAAGCCCGTCCCGGTCAACGAGAATTAATCGACCAATTAATGTCCGATGGTGCAGGCAATGCTGACGCTGTGACGTCAGCATGCATCAGCAATTTCAATTACTTAGAATTCTCCGCCGGTCAGCCGCTGGCAGATCAGGTCCAGCTGGTCGAGGTTCTTGTAGCGAATCGTCACGGCTCCGGTCGTCGGATCGGAGTCGGGCTGGATCACGACCTTGAGCCCGAGGAAGTCCTCGAGGTGCTGCTGGATCGCGGCAAGATCGGCCGCGCCCACAGGATCCTTGCCCGCCCGCGCCTGCCTGCGCTGGCCTTCGGGCCGCGAAGCCTTGCGCGCCAGCTTCTCGACATCGCGCACCGAAAGGTCCTTGGCCACCACTTCGCGCGCCAGACCGACCGGATCGGGCGCGTTGATCAGCGCGCGGGCATGGCCCATCGACAGTTCGCTGCGCACCACCATGTCGAGCACTTCATCGGGCAGCCCGAGCAGGCGCATCATGTTGGCAACATGGCTGCGCGACTTGTCGACGAACTTGGCGATGTCGTTCTGCGTCAGTCCCTCGCTGTCGGCCAGGCGCTGATACGCCCGCGCCTCTTCCACCGGGTTGAGATCCTCACGCTGGAGGTTTTCGATCAGCGCCAGCGCGGCAACATCGCGATCGTCCAGCTTGCGGACGATAGCCGGGATTTCGTGAACCTGCGCCTTCTGCGCCGCACGCCAGCGGCGCTCACCGGCCACGAGCTGATAGCGTCCGCCCGACAGCGGCCGCACGACCACCGGCTGGATCACGCCGCGCGCTGCGATCGACTGCGCCAGTTCCTCCAGCGCATCCTCATCGAAGTGACGGCGCGGCTGCTCCGGGTGCGGTTCGATCGAGGCGACGGTCAGCAGCGCCAGCCCGCCGTCGCGGCTCTCGGCAACGTCAGCCGGCGAAACCGAGATGCGCGCGATCGGCTCCTCGCGTCGCACTTCGCCCATCAGTGCGCCAAGGCCACGGCCAAGCCCGGTCCTGCGCACTGGTGCCTTCACTGCGTCTTCGCCGCTCATGCCGCTTGTCTCCTCTCGGGCAGGCGACCGATCAGCTCGCGCGCCAGTTTCATGTAGGCCTGCGAACCGGGGCAGGCATGGTCATAGATCAGCGCCGGCAACCCGTGGCTCGGCGCTTCGGACAGGCGCACGTTGCGCGGGATCACGCTCTCGAACACCAGATCGCGCAGGCATGAGCGCACGTCGTCGGCGACCTGATCGGTCAGGCGATTGCGCCGGTCATACATGGTCAGCACGATGCCAAGGATGCCGAGGTCCGGGTTGAACCGCTCCTGCACCCGCTCCACCGTCTGCAACAACTGGCTCAGCCCTTCGAGCGCGAAGAACTCGCACTGCAAGGGCACCAGGATCGTGTCCGCCGCAGTCAGGGCATTCAGCGTCAGCAGGCCGAGCGACGGCGGGCAATCGATCAGGCAGATGTCATGCCCGGTGTCGCCATTGAGCACCTTGCGCAGGCGATGGGTGCGATCTTCGACGCTGACCAGTTCCACTTCCGCACCGGAGAGGTCGACCGTCGCGGGCACGATGTCCAACCCCGGAATGCGGGTCTCCATCAGGCACTCGGCGACAGACGCCTGATCGATCAGCAGGTCATAGGAAGAACGCTCACGCTCACCCGCAGAGATGCCGATTCCGGTCGAGCAGTTGCCCTGTGGATCGAGATCGATCAGCAGCGTCTTCCACCCCGTTGCCGCGAGCGCGGTGGCGATGTTGATCGCCGTGGTGGTCTTGCCCACCCCGCCCTTCTGGTTTGCGACCGCGATCGTGATCATTTGCGTTTGCCCTTGGCGTTCGAGGGTCGCGGTGGACTGCCGCCGAGAAGTCGGCCGCATATCACACCAGCGTTCGCATCCGTCAGGGATTGTTCCACGTGGAACATGTGATTCCATGATTCGGGGAGCATCTGCAATTCTTGCGCTGCCCCTGCCCCTTTCGGCAACAGCCAGACCGTGTCCGGTGTGGAAAAGCGTGCGGAAAGAGTAACCAGCTTGTCCAAAGGCGCGAAAGCACGAGCAGAGATGACTGCACGCGGACCTGACGGCAGATCCTCCACCCGCGACAGGACCACGCGAACATTGCCAAGCCCCAACGCATCCGCAGCGCGCTGAAGCCATTCAGTGCGAAGACGCCGGGAATCCACCAAGGTGACCGGGCGATCCGGCTGCAGGGCAGCAATCGCGAGACCGGGAAAGCCCGCACCCGTGCCGAGATCGAGCCACTCACCATTGGGAAGTGTTTCACGTGAAACATGCAGTAGCTGTGCGGAGTCGACGATGTGGCGCACCCAGACGTGCGGCAGCGTCCCTCGCGCGACGAGATTCTGGCGCTCGTTCTCCTCGAGCAGCAGCGCCACAAGTTGCTCCAGACGCTTCATGCCCGGCGCGTCAACACCAAGCACGTCGCGCAACCATGCCTGCGCCTCGGCCTCGGTAACGATCGTCATGCGGCGATCCTCCGCCGGGCGTGAACCAGGAGGCTGGCAAGAGCCGCAGGCGTGATTCCGGCAATGCGACCGGCCGCGGCAAGCGTATCTGGCTGGGCCTTCTCCAGACGCTCGACCATTTCGCGTGACAGACCCGGCACCTCGGCAAAGGGGAAGCCCTCCCCCAGAGGCACATGGTCGGACGCGCGCAAGTCGCGCAGTTCGGCATCCTGCCGCGCAAGGTATGGCGCGTAGGCCGCGTCCTCCTCTACCTCCTCGGCAAGAAGTGGATCGAAGATGGCATCGCCGATCCAGGGCCGCAAAGTCTCGAGCGTCACTTCCGGAAAGCGCAGCCACTCGGCCAGTGAGCGCCGGGCGCCATCCGCGCCGACCGCCATGCCGGCACGGCTGAGTTCTGTCGAAGTTGCTGCCAGCGCCAGCGCCTCTTCCAATCGGCCCCGCTGCGCCTGCCGCGCCTCGAACCACCTGGCCCGCTCATCGCCAATGCACCCGACCGCAAGCCCAATCGGCGTCAGCCGCGAACTGGCATTGTTGGCGCGCAGGCGGAGGCGATACTCGGCCCGCGCCGTCAGCATCCGGTAGGGCTCGCTCACGCCGTGCAAGGTCAGGTCATCGACCATCACCGCCATGTAGCTGTTGGCACGATCAAGTTCAGGAGCCTCACGCCCCAGCACGGCCGCCGCGGCATGCATTCCCGCGACCAGTCCCTGCGCCGCCGCTTCCTCATACCCGGTCGTACCGTTGATCTGTCCGGCGCAATAGAGTCCCGGGATGGCCTTGATCTCGAGGCTCCGGCGCAACGCGCGCGGGTCGATGTGGTCATATTCGACGGCGTAGCCCGGCACGGTGATCTCGGCCTGCTCCAGCCCTTCCATTGAACGGATCATCGCCACCTGCACATCGGTCGGCAACGAGGTGGAGACTCCGTTGGGGTAGACGGTGGGGTCATCCAGGCCTTCCGGTTCGAGGAACACCTGGTGACCATCGCGGTCGCCGAAGCGGTGGATCTTGTCTTCGATCGACGGGCAATAGCGCGGGCCCTGTGCGCCGATGGCACCGGTGAACAGGGGAGAGCGATCCAGCCCTGCCCGGATGATCTCATGCGTCCGTTCATTGGTCCGCGCGATCGCGCAGAACACTTGCGGCAGCGGACGATCCTTTGTCAGCGGTGACATCGTCCACGGGTCGGCGTCGCTCGGCTGCTCTGGCAGGCGTGCCCAGTCGATTGTCCGACCATCGATGCGCGGCGGCGTCCCCGTCTTCAGTCGCGCCATCGGCAAGTCCGCTGCCCGCAACTGTTGAGCCAGGCGATGCGCCGAACTCTCGCCGATCCGCCCGCCGTCCATGCGCTCCTCGCCGCGGAACAAGCGCCCGCCGAGGAAGGTGCCCGTGCACAGAACCACCGCACTGCCCTCAAGCCGCGTACCGTCGGCAAGGTCGATCCCGGCAACGCGGCCCTGTTCAAGATGGAGGGCCGCCGCCTCTCCACCAACCAGCGTCAGGTTCGGCTGTGCGGCGATCATCAGCTGGATCGCCGCCTTGAAGCGTTTGCGGTCCGCCTGCACGCGTGGCCCCTGCACTGCGCTACCCTTCGACCGGTTGAGCATGCGGTAGTGAATCGCTCCGGCGTCTGCTGCGCGCGCGATCAGGCCGTCAAAGGCATCGACCTCGCGCACGAGGTGGCCCTTGCCAAGGCCGCCGATCGCCGGGTTGCAGCTCATCGCGCCAACCGTTGCGGGATCGAACGAGACCAGAGCGGTGCGCGCACCCATCCGCGCCGCAACGGCGGCCGCCTCGACGCCGGCGTGTCCGCCGCCGACCACGATGATGTCGAATTGCTGCATGACTGGCGCGATACGCGACTTGTGGATTCGCGTCAAAGTTTCAGGTGCGGTGTTTCACGTGAAACACTACTTGCCGATGCAGAAGCGTCCGAACAGCGCGTCGAGCATGTCCTCGGTCCCGGTCCTGCCGACCAGAGCATCCAGTGCGCGCCGAGCAAGGCGAAGGTTCTCCGCCGCCAGCAATCCGTCACGCTCCACCGCCGCAAAGCGCAGGGCTTCCGCGACCTCGCTCAGCCGGTCGTGCTGCCGCTGGTTCAGTGCCGCCTGACCCGGCGCTGGTAGGGAGCGTCGCGCATGGTCGACGAGTGCGGAGCGCAAGGCTGCAAGTCCCTCCCCTGTCCGGGCCGACAACGCCAGCGCCTTGTCCGATTTACATGGCGCGATCGGATCGTCCGCTCGTGCTGCGATTTCCCACAGCGTCCGCCCCTTCGGCCCCTCTCCTTCAGGTCCAAGCCACAGGATCAGGTCTGCCTTCTCTGCGGCCGCCCTCGCCCGTGCAATGCCGATCCGCTCGATCTCTCCCGCGCCATCATCACGCAGTCCTGCCGTGTCGACGAAGGTGAACGGCACGCCATCGAGCGAGGCGCCGAAAGTCAGAACATCGCGGGTCGTGCCGGGCTCCGCCGCCGTGATTGCCGCTTCCTGTTCGACAAGCGCATTGAACAGCGTCGACTTTCCCGCGTTGGGAGGCCCGGCAAGTACGACGCGGAAGCCCTCCTTGAGCGGTTCTGCGCGCGGACGGGAAAGCCATGCGTCGATTCGCTCGGCCAGCGCAATGCACTCACCGGCAAAGCCTGCGGGAAGCGTGGCTTCCCCCTCACCCACATCGTCCTCGTCCGAAAAGTCGAGCGCGGCCTCGAGCCTCGCCGAGATGCGCAGGAGCTCCGCGCGCCATGCTTCGACGTCGCGCGAAAGCGCACCCTCGGCCATGGCCAGCGCAACGCGCCGCTGCAGTTCAGTCTCCGCCGAAAGCAGGTCGGCCAGGCCCTCCGCTTCGGCCAGATCGATGCGGCCATTGGCAAAAGCCCGGCGGGTGAACTCGCCCGCCTGTGCCCGGCGCAATCCCGGCAGCCGCTCAAGTGCTGCTTCGACAGCGGCCACCACAGCGCGGCCACCATGGAGATGCAGTTCGGCACTGTCCTCACCGGTCGCCGTACCGGGACCGGGCAGCCAGAGCACCATCGTCCGGTCAAGATGCGTACCGTCCGCCGGGTCAGCGAGTGTCGCCAAGCTCGCGCGGCGTGGCGCAGGCAGCTTGCCGCAGAGTGCACGCAACGCTGGGCCTGCCTGTGGGCCACTGATGCGGATGACGGCGATGCCCGCAGGCGGCGGGCCGGAGGAAAGGGCGAAGATGGTATCGGTCACCGCCCCGCCCTACACTGTTCCACGTGAAACGTCAGTCCTTCGACTTCTTGGAACTCGCCCCTGTCATTGCGCCAAGACCGCCCTGCTCCATGAAGTTCTGGAACAGCTTCAGTCCAATCTCGCCCATAGGCGCCACTTGCTTGGCGAAGCTCTGCAACTGGTCGAGGCTGCCCGCCCCCTGCATCGCCTTGGCGACACTTTCGATGTAGACGTCGTTCGCTTTCGAAACATCGGGCAGGCCGAGGAAACGGCGGGCTTCTTCGGGCGTGCAATCGACTTCGACGGTGACTTTCATGTGCGCCCTTTCCGGCATCCGCTGGTCGGCGGAGATTGTCATGCACGCTTGGCAAAGTCCACCGCCGGGGCCAACATGGCTTTCGACCAACTCCTTTGAATCGCAGGATGAACAACCATGGGCGAGAAGATCACGTTTGCAGCACTTGATGGCGAAGGCGATATCCCCGGCTATCTGGCCACGCCCGATGGCCCGATCCGTGCCGCCATCATCGTCATCCCCGAGATCTTCGGCGTGAACCCCGGCATTCGTCACAAGTGCGAGGCTTGGGCAGATCAGGGCTACATGGCGCTGGCGCCTGACATCTTCTGGCGCTTCGCGGCAGGCGTCGAACTCGATGCCGATGTGCCAGAGCAGTTCCAGGAAGCCCTGGGCTATTTCGGCCAGTACGATGCCGACAAGGGCGTGAAGGACATCGAGGCGGCGATTCGCTTCCTGCGCGGCTACGAAGGCATCGACAAGGTTGGCCTCGTCGGGTTCTGCCTGGGCGGACGCATGGCCTACATGGCCGCGGCGCGCACCGATATCGACGCCTCGGTTGGCTACTACGGCGTGATGATCGACCAGATGCTGAACGAATCGCACGCCATCGCCAATCCGCTGATGCTGCACATTCCCACGGCTGACCACTTCGTTGGCCCCGAAGCGCAGAAGGCGATTCACGATGGCCTTGATCCGCATCCGAAGGTCACGCTGCACGACTATGAGGGCCTCGACCACGGCTTTGCCGCCGAGATGGGCAGCCGCCGTGACGAGGAAGGTGCCGCCCTCGCCGATCGCCGTACCCGCGATTTCTTTGCGCAGCATCTCGGCTAAATTTCTTGCGTTGCGCCGGATCAATGCCGGCGCAGCGCCCCTGCCCTAACCAGAACCAGAACAACGGGAGAAGCACATGAAACTCGGCCTTGCAGCCTGGCACCGGTACATGGTCAGCGGCGATACTGCGCTGCTCGACGAGCTCGTCGCGGACGATGCCGTGTTCCACTCCCCCGTCGTCCACACCCCGCAAGAGGGCCGTGAGAAGGTGCTGATGTATCTCACCGCCGCGGGCCAGGTCTTCGGCAACGGCACCTTCCGCTATGTGCGCGAACTGGTGGACGGACCCGAGGCCTGCCTCGAGTTCGAATGCGAGATGGACGGCATCAAGGTCAACGGCATCGACCTGATCCGCTTCGACCTTGAAGGCCGCATCGTCGATTTCAAGGTCATGGTCCGCCCGCTGAAGGCGATCAACAAGGTCTGGCAGCTCATGGCCGAGCGGCTTGAGAACACCTGATAGGCGTTAACACATGAAAAAAGCCCGCAGCGCGAACTGCGAGCTTTAATCTAAGCCATTGATTTCAAACTGAAATCAACCGTCGTAATCGGCACCCAGCGAGGTGTTGCGCACCGGCGCCGCAGCCGTGATGCGCAGCGCTTCGGCCGACTGCGACAGCGAGCCGATTTCATCGACTTCATCATCGTCGTCAGGCAGCACGCGCTGCAGCGACTGGATCACGTTTTCCTTGAGCACGGCGGGACGCACGGTCTCTTCGGCGATCTCGCGCAGGGCGACGACCGGGTTCTTGTCACGGTCACGATCGACGGTGAGTTCGGCGCCGCCCGAGATCGCGCGTGCGCGCTCGGCAGCCAGCAGGACGAGATCGAAACGGTTGGGGACCTTGTCGACGCAATCTTCGACGGTAACGCGCGCCATCAGGCACTCCAATCAATCAAAGGATACGGAAAGGACGGCAGCTAGGCCGGAGGTGTGGAAAAGTCAAGGATTCGCGAGAGCGCGTCTTTACTCATCATCGCTCGCATAAGCCGCGCGCAGGTCGTCCGGCGCCAGATCGCTGAAGCGGGTGATGCGCGATTCGAAGCGCAGGCGGACCTTGCCGGTCGAACCGTGGCGCTGCTTGGCCACGATCAGTTCGGCCAGGCCATAGACACGCTCCATTTCCGCCTGCCATGCGGCGTGGGCTTCCTGCACCTTGGCGTCGTCATTGCCCTGCGGCTGCTTCGGCTCCTTGGCAGCGACGTAGTAGTCCTCGCGGAACACGAACCAGACCATGTCGGCGTCCTGCTCGATCGAGCCCGATTCGCGCAGGTCCGAAAGCATCGGGCGCTTGTCGTCACGCTGTTCCACCGCACGCGAAAGCTGCGAAAGCGCGATGACGGGAACCGAGAGTTCCTTGGCCAAGGTCTTGAGCCCTCGCGAAATTTCCGAGATTTCGTTGACGCGGTTGTCGCTGCGGCCCGATCCCTGCAGCAGCTGCAGGTAGTCGACGATGATCAGGCCGATGTCGTGGCGACGCTTCAACCGGCGCGCCCGGGCGCGCAGTGACCCGATCGTCAGCGCCGGCGTATCGTCGATATACAGCGGCAGTTCGGCAAGACGCTGGCTGGCGAAGGACAGTTGCTGGAAATCCTCGCGGCTGATGCGGCCCATGCGCAGCGCTTCGGAACTGATGCCCGACTGTTCGGCAAGGATACGCGTGGCCAGCTGATCCGCGCTCATTTCCAGGCTGAAGAAGGCGACCCCCGCCCCGACCGAATCCTTGAGCGAAATGCCATCGGCCATGTCGCGGCGCAGCCGGTCGGCGGCGTTGAAGGCGATGTTGGTGACGAGCGAGGTCTTGCCCATGCCGGGGCGTCCGGCAAGGATGATAAGGTCGGAATCGTGCAGGCCACCGATCTTCTCGTTGACCGAGGTCAGGCCCGTGGTCTTGCCCGAGATATGGCCGCCCGAAAGCAGCGCCTTCTCGATCATTTCCAGCGATGCGCGCGTAGCCTGGGCAAAGCTCTGCGCCTCGCTGCCGGTCTGCGCGCCTTCCGCCACGGCATAGAGCGCGGCTTCGGCCTTCTCCACTTGCTCCAGCGGGGCGACCGAATCGCTGGTGTCCAACGCGCCTTCGACGAGATTGCGCCCGACCGAGATCAGCTCGCGCAACAGGGCGAGGTCATAGATCTGCTCGGCCAACTCGCGCGGGTTTAGCAGGCCCTGGCCGTCAGACGTCAACCGCGCCAGATAGGCAACGCCGCCCAGTTCCTTCAGCCCCTCGTCGCTTTCGAAATAGGGCTTGAGCGTCACCGGGGTGACCACTGCCTTGCGATCGATCAGCGCCTGGATGCGCTCGAACACGCGGCCATGGACGGCCGCAAAGAAATGCTCGGATTTCAGCGGGGTCTGCAGTTCTTCCAGAATGCGATTGTCGATCAGCACCGCCCCCAGAAAGGCCGCTTCCGCCTCGACGTTGGAGGGGAGCGCGCGGATTTCCGAAGGTTCGCGGGTGAGGATGGCTTCGCTGGCGGACATCGGCGCATAGTGCCCGAACGGGCCCGATCCGGCAATGGACAGACCCTGTGGATAGCGGGGAGCACGCGGTCAAAACCCTTGCCCGAGCCTTGCGCGTCTGCAACACATGAAGCCCTGATGGCAGACCCGCGCATCTCCCATATCGAGCTGGACGAAGCGACGATCATCTGGCGCAACGCCGATATCGAGCAGGAGCGGCGCATCGCGATCTTCGATCTGATCGAGGAAAACACCTTCAAGCCGCTGCGCGCGTTCGAGGCGGGGCACACCGGGCCCTACCGGCTCAAGCTTTCAGTCGACGACGGGCGGCTGGTGCTGGCCATTGCCGACGATGCCGGCACCCCGCTCGAGACGATCATTCTCGGCCTCGGCCGTTTTCGCCGCCCGATCCGCGAATATTTCGCGATCTGCGACAGTTACTATCAGGCGATTCGCAAGGCCACCGCGTCCGAGATCGAGACGATCGACATGGCCCGGCGCGGCATTCACAACGATGCTGCCGATACCCTGCTCGAACGCCTCGAAGGCAAGATCGATACGGATTTTCCCACGGCCCGTCGGCTCTTTACCCTGATCTGCGTGCTGCATATCAGGGGCTGATCTGAGAATCGGGGCGCGCAACTCTCGATATGCCGAAAAAACGGAAAACTGGCCGCCCTGGTGCGGCACGAAGACGCATTCTTGGCGTCCTGCTGCTGGCGGCCATGGTCGCCGGTGGCTTTGCCTGGTGGAAGGCCCGCAACTGGATGCCGGACCGCCGCGACTATGCCGTGCAAGGCGTCTGGCTGAGCGACGATGACGGCCCGATCGACTGGCGCTTGCTGCGCGCTGCAGGTGCGGATTTCGCCTACCTCACCGCAAGCGAGGGCACTTCGACCCGAGATACCGCCTTTGCCGATGGCGTGATCGCCGCGCGCCAGCGGGGCATGCAGGTCGGCGCGCTCCACGTCTATGACCTGTGCGCTCCGGCCGATGCGCAGGCCGCTAATTTCGTCACCATCGTCCCGCGCGACAAGGACCTGCTGCCGCCCGCCATCCGGCTCGACCTCGATTCGCGCACCTGCCCGCAGGTCCCCGGCGAAGCGCAGATGCAAAGCGAGCTGACCACGTTCCTCAACCAGGTGGAAAAGCACGCCGAAAAGCCGGTGATCCTGATGGTTTCGCGCAGTCTCGAGAAGGAGTACCACCTCGCCGCGCGGATCGATCGCAATATCTGGGTGGCGCAGGATTTCCTCGCACCGACTTATGCGGGCCGGCCATGGGTGATGTGGACGGCAAGCGACCGCCTGCGTCTGGATGCCAGCACAAAGCCCGTGCATTGGGTGGTGGTGCAACCGTGAGGACCTTTGCGTGACTGACCTTCTGACCGCTTCCCGCGAGGACCTGATCGCCGCCGCCCGGCGCGCGATGGACACGGCTTACGCCCCCTACTCCGGCTTTCACGTCGGCGCGGCGCTGCTGTTCGATGACGGCGCGATCGTCACCGGCGCGAACTTCGAGAATGCCAGCTACGGCCTCTCGCTCTGCGCAGAAACGGTGGCCGCCTCCATCGCTTCGCACGCCGGACGCCGCGGCGGTCTGCTGGCCGTGGCAGTGCATGGCGGCATGGGTGGCGCGGTCGAGGCGGCGATCAGCCCGTGTGGCCGCTGCCGCCAGATTCTCAACGAGCTGGCGGCACTGGGCGGCACCGATCCGCTGGTGATCTGCGTCGGCGCGCAGGAAACCGTGGAAATGCGCCTGTCGGTGCTCTTGCCCAACGCCTTCGGCCCCGCCAATCTCGCCTAGACATTCCGGGGCCTTTCCCCCCTCCCGCAAGCGGGAGGGGTCGGGGGTGGGCATTCCCGCACAAGCTTCACATGGGAGAGCCAATTGGCCATTCTTTCCGACAAGTGGATCCGCGACAAGGCGCTCAACGAAGGCATGATCGAGCCTTTCGTCGAGAACCAGCGCCGTGATGGCTGCATCAGCTATGGCCTCTCGTCCTACGGCTATGACGCCCGCGTCGCGCCCGAGTTCAAGATCTTCACCAATGTCGATTCCGCTGTGGTGGACCCCAAGAACTTCGACGGCGCCAGCCTTGTCGACCGCGAGACCGATGTCTGCGTGATCCCGCCCAACTCCTTCGCCTTGGCGCGCACCGTCGAATACTTCCGCGTGCCGCGCGACGTGCTGGTGATCTGCCTCGGCAAGAGCACGTATGCCCGCTGCGGCATCATCGTGAACGTCACGCCGCTGGAGCCGGGCTGGGAGGGGCACGTCACGCTCGAATTTTCGAACACCACGCCGCTGCCGGCCAAGATCTACGCCAACGAAGGCGCCTGCCAGTTCCTGTTCCTGCAGGGCAACGAACCGTGCGAAGTCAGCTACGCCGACCGCGCGGGCAAATACATGGGCCAGCGCGGCGTAACGCTGCCACGCCTGTAGCAGCGCCTTAACCTTCCGCTTAAATCCGGTTGCAATCGTCACCGAACTCGCCAAGCTGCCGTGCATAAGCACAACAGGCGGAGAGGCTGATGGAGAAGTCGGAAAGGCCCTATGACATTGTCGTCTACGGGGCGACGGGGTTCACCGGGCGGTTGGTCGCGGAATATCTGGCACGCCATTACGGGCAGGAAGGCCCGCGCTGGGCCATGGCCGGGCGCTCGGCCGCAAAGCTCGCCGAAGTGCGTGCCCTGATCGAGGCGCCCAAGAACACCCCGCTGATCGTCGCCGATGCCGCCGATCCCGCAAGTCTCAAGGCCATAGTCGAGCAGGCCAAGGTCGTCGTAACCACGGTCGGCCCCTACCAGCTCTATGGCGAACCGCTGCTTGCCGCCTGCATCGCCGCTGGCACCGACTATGCCGACTTGTGCGGCGAACCGGTTTGGATGCGCCAGATGATCGACAAGTACGGCGAAGCGGCCCAGCGCACCGGCGCGCGCATCTGTTTTTCGAGCGGCTTCGATTCGATCCCGTTCGATCTGGGCGTGCTGATGCTGCAGAAGGAAGCGGTGGCGCGGTTTGGCCGCCCCGCCCCCCGCGTCAAAGGGCGCGTGCGCGGCATGAAGGGTGGCGCCTCGGGCGGGACCGCCGCCAGTCTCAAGGCCACGCTCGCCGCCTTGGGCAAGGACCCCTCGCTGATCCCGCTGATGCAAAGCAGCTTCTGCCTTACCCCCGGTTTCGAAGGCCCAGCCCAGCCTGCGGGCGACAAGGTCCAGCACGACGATGCGCTGGATTCATGGGAAACGCCGTTCATCATGGCGGCGATCAACACCAAGAACGTCCACCGCACCAACGCGCTGCTCGGCCACGCCTGGGGCACGGACTTCGTCTACGACGAGATGGTCCTCACCGGCCCCGGCGATCAGGGCAAGGCCATAGCCGAGCACATGGCCAAGACGCCGATGATCGGCCGCCCCGACGATCCGCAACCGGGCGAAGGCCCCTCTAAGGAAGAGCGGGAGACCGGTTTCTACGATGTCCTGTTCCTCGGTGAAATGCCCGATGGCCAGACCATCCGCTATGGCGTGAAGGGGCGGTACGATCCCGGCTATGGCTCGACCAGCCGGATGATCGCGGAAACCGGCATCGCCCTGCTCTCGGCCAAGGCCCCCGGCATGGTAGGCACCCCCGGCGCGGTCCTCGGTGAAGCGCTGGTCGAGCGCCTGCGCGCCCACGCCGAAATCAGCTTCGCCGCGGAGTAGCCCACACGCAACATAGCCCGCCTGCCGCTTCTGAGGGGATCCACGGCAGGCGGGCGCGTTGCAGCAACGGCCCTCGATCTGGGGGGTCAGGCTGCTGCGGCGTAAGCGTCGGCTTCGGCGGCAATCAAGATGTCGGCGAGCATCCAGTAAGCCTCGCCCCAAGCCGCCAGCACTTCGTCGGTGGCAACTTCGGCACCCAGCACGTCGCGAATCGCCGGCAGCAGCGCCTCGGCAACATAGGGGTAGTGCTCGGCCTTCACGCCGGTTTCGACGTGGCGTTGCACCATCCGCGTCACCGCCGGGCCGAGGTTCTCCAGCTTGTCGATGTTCTTCGAATAGGCAAGGATCGCTGCGGCAAGACGACGCGGCTGCTCGCCACTTTCCTGCGCGGCTGCATCAAACATGTTCCTCACATCTTCGTTCTGGAACAGGCGCTTGTACATCGCGGTGGTGATGTCCACTCCGTGCTTTTCGATCACCGGAGCGGTGGCCTTGACGATGGTCTTTGCATGTTCGGAAGCGGTGCGCATCAGGGATCTCCAATCAGGTATTGAAAATACCGGTATTTAATTTGCTTGATTCACGCAAGCGGAAAAATCATCTCTGCGCCATGCAACTTACCCAGCACACCGACTTCGGCCTGCGCCTGCTGATCGTGCTCGCGCGCAAGGGCTCGGCGGTCAGCCTGCCCGCCTTCTCGGCCGAGCAGGGCCTCAGCTACCACCATGTCGCCAAGGTCGCGCAAGGGCTGGTGCAGGCGGGCCTCGCGCAATCGCAGCGTGGCCGCAGCGGCGGCATCACGCTGGCCCGCCCGGCAGCGGAAATCACCGTCGGCGAAGCGGTGCGCCAGCTCGAAAGGGGCATGCGCCTGGCCGACTGCGCCGCTTGCGCCCTGCGCAACAACTGCGCGCTCAGCAGTGTCCTGGCCGAAGCGCTGGAAGCCTTCCTCGCCGTGCTCGATCGCTACACGCTGGCCGATGTCTCCCGCGAAGGCGTCTCAGCCTTTGCGCCTTGGGCGACGCTTCCCGCAGCCCCGTCCTGCGCGGTTACGGCGCCTTCCTGAGCGCGGCCACGCAAGCCGCGCGGTCAACGTCACGCCCGTCCCCGCGTCGCGCATCGACGTAAGTCGCAGCGGGCTTGCCGCCGTTCGCAGGTGGATAGAGATAGACGTCGAGAATGCAGGCCGTGCCCGACCACTGCATCTTGCGGGCATCGTCCTCGATCACATCAAGCCGCGGCGTGCCGAACACGCGACCCAATTGCAGTGCGTCCGCTCCGATCACGCCTTCAAGGCCCGGGATCATCTGCACTTGCGCGACGGGCTTGCCCACCGGAGCCGGACGCGGCACCGTGGTCCGCACCGGAGCTGACGAAGCGGATCGCACAACCGGAGTCTTTCCACCCGAAGGCACCGCTCCCCCACCGCAGGATGCGAGCAGAAGAGCCAGAGCGGGAACGGCAAGGATCTTGGGATGCGTCACAGGTGCGGGATGCCGCGCTGTCGGCGCATCGTCAACCGTGGCTCTGGGCGGACTGGCGCGCGAGCCGTCCCGCCCGGCGCGTTCGCGCGCTTGCTGCCCCCCGCTATTGCTGCCTCCCCTCGCCCTTGCTGCAATCCAGCCTAGCCGCTAGGCCAGCGCCATTCCCGAAATCACGGAGCCTGCCTGAATGTCCGAACCGCTTTACGACGTCATCGCCATCGGCAACGCCATCGTCGATGTGATGGCCCCTTGCGAGGATGCGGACATCGAACGGCTGGGCCTCGCCAAGGGCGGCATGACGCTGGTCGACACCGCCCGCGCCCAGGAGCTCTATGACGCGATGGGCCCGGCGCGCGAAATCTCCGGCGGTTCTGCTGCCAACACGCTCGCCGGTCTTGCCGCGCTCGGTGCCAAGTGCGCCTTCATCGGGCAGGTTGCCAATGACCAGCTGGGCGAGGTCTTTGCCCACGATATTCGCGCAGGCGGCATCGATTTCCAGACCCCCGCCCGCGCCGAGGAACCGCCGACGGCGCGCTGCCTGATCTTCGTCTCGCCCTGCGGCCAGCGCACGATGAACACCTTCCTCGGTGCCTCGCAGTTCCTGCCCGCCGAAGCGCTGGACGACGCCCAGATCGCCTCGGCCAGCGTGCTCTATCTCGAAGGCTACCTGTGGGACCCGGAAGAGCCGCGCAAGGCCATGCGCCGCGCCATCGCCGCCGCGCGCAATGCCGGTCGCAAGGTCGCCTTTACCCTCTCCGATGCCTTCGTCATCTCGCGCCACGGCGACGATTTCCGCGCCCTGATCGCTGACGGCCAGATCGACATCCTGTTCGCCAACGAACACGAACTCGCCGCACTCACCGGTATCGAGGACTTCCACGCCGGTATCGAACAGATCGCCGCCAAGGTGCCGACCGTCGTCGTCACCCGCAGCGAAAACGGCGCCCACGCCATCAGCAACGGCGAACACGCCCACGTGCCCGCAGAGCCGATCGCCAAGGTCATCGATACCACCGGCGCCGGCGACCTCTTCGCCGCCGGCTTCCTCTATGGCTACGTCCGGAACAAGCCGCTTGCCGAAAGCCTTACGCTGGGCGCCGTCTGCGCCGCCGAAGTGATCTCGCATTACGGCGCAAGGCCCGAAGCCAACCTGCAGGACTTGGTCGCCAAGCGGCTCGGTTGATCCTAAAGATCCTCCCCGTTTTCACGAAGTGCAAATGGGCCGACACCATCCAGCTCCTCCCCATTTTCACGAAGTGCAAATGGGCCGACACCATCCAGCTCCTCCCCATTTTCACGAAGTGCAAATGGGGAGGTGGCAGTCCGCAGGACTGACGGAGGGGCAATCAGTATCACCCCTCCACCCCCAGCTGCGCTGGCGGTCCCACTCCCCGATTGTCCTTCGGAAAATCAGGGAGGATTCTCAAATCTCCGGTTCCTCGCTGGCCGCAGCCGCTGGCACTTCAGCCACCGCCGGCGCGGCCTTGACCAGCCCCTCCAGCGAACCGCCATCAAGCCCGAGTTCCTTCATCAAGCCATCGATGATCGGTGCCTGCGCGCGATAGCTGAGTGCAGCCGTCAGTGCATCGCTGGCAAGGTTACCATTGGCCGGAGCCACCCCGCCCCCTTCCCCACTGGAACCCGCCCCGCCCGATGACCGCGTCAGCCCATCGACCTGCACGATCTTGATCGAATCGATCGCTTCCAGCGGCTTGGCGGATTCGCGCACCAGTTCGGGCAGGACTTTCAGCAGCGCCAGCTTGGTCTGCAGCGAAATCTGGTCGGACGAGAGCAGGTTCGCCGCCTCGTTGATCGCGCGCTGGCCTGCCGCTTCCACTTCGAAGCGCACCCGTGCTGCCTCGGCGCGCAGCTTTTCGGCCTCGGCCTCGCCCTCGGCTTCAAGCCGGGCGGCTTCGGCGCGGTTGGCGGCTGCGGCCTTCTCGGCCTCGGCTTCCACCTTCACGCGGATGGCGTCGCGCTCGGCCGCCTTGGCCGCTTCGATCAGCTCGATGCGCTTGCCGCGCTCGGCTACTTCGGTCTCGCGCGAGGTGACGACCTGTTCCTCGGCGGCGACCGCCTTGGCGCGGGCCTCGTCGGCCTCGGCCTTGGCCTGGCTTTCCTGGCGGCTCTTGTTCTGGATCGCGATCTGTTGCTCCTGGCGGGCGATCTCGATCGCCTGCTGCTGCGCAATCCGCGCCTGCTGCACCGCGCGGTCAGCCTCGATCTGCTGGCTGTCGACCAGCTTCTTGGCCTCGATCCGCGCGGCTTCCGCTTCCTGATTGCGCAAGGATTGTTCGCGCGCCACTTCGGCGGCCTGTTCGGCGCGGCGCATCTCGATCTCGCGCTCCTGCTCCAGCCGGGCAAATTCGTTGTCGCGCTTGATCTTCAGGGACTGCTGCTCGGCCTCGAGGTTCTTCATCTCGATCTGCACGCGCGTGTCCTGCTCGATGTCGTTGCGCGCCTTCTTGCGCAGTTCGATCTGCTCGGTCAGCTTGGTCAGACCCTCGGCGTCGAAGGCATTGTTGGCATTGAAGTGCTCGATGCTGGTCTGGTCGAGCCCGGTCAGCGAGACCGATTCCAGCTCCAGCCCGTTCATGGCCAGGTCGTTCGACGACACCTGCTGCACCTTCTGCACGAAGTCGGCGCGCTGTTCGTGCAACTGGTTCATCGTCATGCCCGCCGCGACCGAGCGCAGCGCGTCGACGAACTTGCCTTCGACCAGATCCTTCAGCGCTTCGGGCTGCATCGTGCGCATGCCCAGCGTCTGCGCGGCCATGGCGATGGCACCGGCATCGGGGCGCACGCGCACGTAGAACTCGGCCTTCACGTCGATCCGCAACCGGTCGAGCGTGATCAGCGCATCGGTGTTCTTGCGCTCCACGGCAAGGCGCACGGTGTTCATGTTCACCGGCATCGTCTCGTGCAGCACCGGCAGCACCAGCGCGCCGCCGTTGATCACCACCTTTTCCCCGCCAAAGCCGGTTCGCACGAAGCCCACTTCCTTGGTTGCGCGGCGGTAAAGCCGGGTCAAGGTGAAGGCGATCACCAGCAGAAGCGCAAGGCCGGTGCCTGCATAGATGCCGATGGGAACAAGCTGGTTCATGTCAGTCTCCGAAGAGGAAGGAACTTTGGAAGGGATCAGTCGGCCAGGCGCAGCGGGCCGTCGACCGGCACCGCATAGAAGGTCTCGCCCTCGCGGTGGACGAGCAGGACTTCGCAGCCCTCGCCAAGCGTTGCGCTGTCCTCGTGCGGTTCGACCATGACGAGATGCACCTGCCCGTGCATGTCGCGCACTTGCGCGCGCGCCGCGCTGCCACGCGTGGCGCGGCCGATCTCGATCGTGCCCTTGCGCCCGAGCAGCGCATCGACCGGCACGGCAGTGGTTTCGTCATGCGGCCAGACGCGCCCCAGCAGACGGGTAATCACGGTGTTCACCGGCCACGCGGCAAGCAGCCCCATCGCGGTCGCCGCGCCGGGGCCGAATGGCGCGCCGAAGAACGACGTCACCAGCTGCTGCAGCGACAGGCCGACAAGCCCGAAGGTCGCAAGGAAGAACGAAAGCCACACCACGAACGGCAGCGCGCCCAACCCGGTCACGCTGGCCAGCGCGGACCCCGCATCAAGCTCGGCGTCATGCCCATCGGCGTCGCCCAGAAAATCCGATATTCCCGTAACCTGCACGATGACCAGCAGCACCAGCAAGGCCAGTGCGACGGCGAACGGCAGATTTTCGGGGGCCAGCAGCCCACCCATCCCAGGAACTCCCCTATTGATCCCGGATCATGGCAACAGGGGCGCACCGCGCAAGCGGAATCGCTCAAGGGCAATACCAATTTTTGGACCGAAAGGGTGCCGCACCATTCTTGGCACCAATCACCGTCACCCCGGCGAAGGCCGGGGTCCACAACGCTTATGGCGTGCCTGATGGTGAGGCCATGAACCCCGGGCCTGCGCTGCGGAAACGTAAGTCTTGCGGGTCGCCCTATCGCGCCATGAACGCTTCGATCTCGGCCGCGGTGCGCGGGATGCCGGTGCTCAGGCGTTCGCAGCCGCTGGCAGTGACGAGGTAGAGGTCCTCGATGCGGATGCCCTGGTTCATTTGCTGGTTGTAGAGCCCCGGCTCGATGGTGATGACAGCGCCCGCCGGTATCGGCTTGGCATAATCACCAGCGTCATGGACATCGAGGCCGACGAAATGACCGAGGCCATGGGTAAACTCGTCGATCCGCCCGGCCTTGCGGAACACGGCGCTGGCCGCTTCGGTCATGTCCTCGTGAATCACGCCGGGTTTCAACAGCTTGGCCGCCGCATCCTGCGCCGCCATGACCAGTTCGTAGTCCGCGCGCTGCTGCGCGGTGAACTTGCCCGAGGCTGGAAAGGTGCGGGTGATATCGCAGGCGTAAGTGCCGACAGAGGCCGCAGCATCGATCAGCACCAGATCCTGCGCGCCAATTGCGGAATTGCCATGGGCATAATGCAGCGAGGCGGCATTGCGGCCGGTCGCCACGATCGAATCGTACGATAGCCCCTCACCCCCGCCCTGCCGGAAGCCGTCTTCTAGCACGGCGGTCAGCTGGCGCTCGGTCATGCCGGGGCGCACTGCCTTCATCGCCGCCAAGTGCCCCGCTTGCGTCGCGGCGAGCGCCTTGCGCATCAGCTCCAGCTCGCGCGGTTCCTTCACCGTGCGCAGGGCCGGGAGCAGCGCGCTCTGGTCCTTCATCGTGCAGCCGGGCACATGGCTCATCACCCGGCCATAAAGCTCCATCGCCGGTGGCACCGGGGCCGAAGCGCTGGTGATCGGCCCCATGAAATGCAGCGTCCGGCTGCGTGCCGCGAGCTGCGTCACGAGGCCGTCCAGCCCCGAAGTGCGCCTTACCCGCTGAATTCCCGTGCGCTGTTCGATCAGCGAACCCAGCGGCAGGCGCTCGACATCCCAGCGCTCGGTCTCGACATCGCGCGACGGGAGCAGCAGGAATTCGCGGTAGGTCCGCTCGGCAGGCGCGAGCACCAGCACCGCGCCGGGTTCGTCGACGATCCCGGTCAGCCAGGCGAAATCGCCGGACTGATGGAACGGCGGGCTCACCGGCCCGCTGGTCCGGTCCCGCTCGGCCCCATGGATCACCGCCACGCCGTCCTTGAGCATGGCCATCAGCCTCGCCCGGCGCTCGCGATAGACCTCCGGACCAAAGGGGAACGTGCCCGAGGGGGTGGCGAAGCCTCGCGGTGGCAGGACTTGCGCCCGGATCGAGATCGACAGCGAGGCAGTCGCGGCGGCTCCCGCGAGGAGCGAACGGCGGGTCAGGTGCATGATGGATTTCCTCAAGTGTGAGGGAAGCCTAGAGTGTTTCACGTGAAATACGAGATCGCCGTTTGCAGCGCGAAAGTGCCCGGGGGATGCGGGGAGTTGGGGGAGAGTTCGGGGGGAGTTGCCCTTCTGCCCCCGAGAGTTGGAAACGCTGAATCGTGGCTTCAGGCCTGCTGGATATAGACCCGCATCGCGTCCGCTTCGGCCTCGATCTTGTCGAGCCGGTGCTTCACCAGGTCTCCGATCGAGACGAAGGCGACCATGCGATTTCCTTCCACTACAGGGAGATGGCGGAAGCGGCGCTGGGTCATCAGGGCCAGCGCCTCCATCACCGAAGTCTTGGGTGAAACCGTAACGACCGGTGCCGTCATCATGTCGCGCACCTTCATGTGCAGCGCCGCCTCGCCATGCTTGTGCAGGCAGCGGATCATGTCGCGTTCGGAGAAAATCCCGGCCACGCCGCTGTCCCCATCGCTGACCGGCAGGGCGCCGATGCGGTGGTGGGCGAGCATGTCGATCGCGTCGGATACCTGCGCGTCGGCCGACACGCTCCAGACTTCCCCTCTTCCCTGAATGACTTGCGCAATCGTCATGGCATCCTCCTGCGTGATGCGGCCGACTTGCGCCTTCGGGCGTCTTTTCGGGCCGCCTGATCTCCCATAGGGATCATGACATCTTGGTCGCCATTGTCAAAGCCGTTGCGCGCACCATCTTCGATCGCCAAAGGACTTTGCCATGGCCGGACATTCCCCGCTCGATGATCCTGAAAACGCACGATTTGCCTGGGCGCGATACCGGCAGATCATGAACTGGATGGCGCTGTTCAGCACTGCGGTCGTCGGCGTGGTGCTTACCGTGCTCTACATGCAGATCGGCTTCGTCTCGATCCACCTCTACATCGCCTCGGCGCTGGGCGTGTGGCTGACGATCATGCTGATGGCGGCGCTGATGGGGCTGGTGTTCCTCTCCAGCGGGACTGGCCACGATGAATCGATCGAGGACCGGCTTGAGGACGAGCGGAATCGCTAGCTTCGGGCGTTGAGGTTTCGCTGCCGCGCTCCTATCTTGCATCGCATGAGCGAAACCCAGGTCACCCTCGCCCCCAGCGCTGCCGCCCGCGTTGCCACCATCGCGCAAAAGCAGGGCAAGCCCGCAATCCTGCGGCTTTCGGTGGAAGGCGGCGGCTGTTCGGGCTTCCAGTACAAGTTCGGCCTCGCCGATGCGCCGGAGGACGGTGACCTCATCGCCGAAACCGATGGCGTGCGGCTGGTGGTCGACGAGGTCAGCCTTGGCCTGCTGGAAGGCAGCGTGGTGGAGTATGTCGAATCGCTTGGGGGGGCGGCGTTCCGGGTGAGTAATCCCCAGGCGGCATCGGGTTGCGGTTGCGGCGCAAGCTTCGCGATATGATCAAGGTTTCATCGTTCAATATCAACGGGATCAAGGCCCGCCTTCCCCGCCTGCTCGAATGGCTTGAGGAGACGCGGCCATCGGTTGCCTGCCTGCAGGAGATCAAGACGCAGGACGAGGGCTTCCCGGCTGCCGAGTTCGAGAAGATCGGCTACCACGCGATCTGGCATGGCCAGAAGGGCTTCAACGGCGTGGCGATTCTTGCCGATGGGCAAGTGCCGGTCGAAGTGCAGCGCGGTCTAGCCGGGGAGCCCGAGGACGAGCATTCGCGCTATCTCGAAGCCGATGTATTCGGCATTCGCGTGGTGTGCATCTACCTGCCCAACGGCAATCCGCAGCCGGGGCCGAAGTTCGACTACAAGCTGCGCTGGATGGAGCGCCTGCGCAAGCGCATGGCCGAGATTACTGCCGAGGACGTGCCCGCGGTGGTGATCGGCGATTACAACGTGATCCCGGAAGACAAGGATACCTTCTCGGTCAAGGCCATGGCCAATGATGCCTTGATGCAGCCCGAATCGCGTGATGCCTACCGGCGGTTGCTCAACGATGGCTGGACCGACGCGATCGACACCTTCAACCCGCTGGGCGGGGTGTGGACGTTCTGGGACTATCAGGCCGGTGCCTGGCAGCGCGATCACGGCTTTCGCATTGATCATGCCCTGCTCTCGCCAGAGCTGGCCGACCGGCTGGTGGCGGCGGGCGTCGACAAGGAATATCGCGGGCGCGAGAAGGCCAGCGACCATGCGCCGGTGTGGGTGCAGCTTCGAGCCTAACGCTTCGTCGCACGCCGTGAACGGTTCGCAGATTGTCACATCACCTGAATGAATCCCTGTGCAGGGCGTCACCGAAGATTCAGGCGACTCGGGCCATGGGCAGCGAGACGCAAAGACGATTTGTGAAAGCTGACGACAATGGGCCTGTTCAAGCCTGACTTCTTCCGCGCTCTGGCTTTTGGGTTCCTGATGGGGGCCGCTGTCATGGGCATTTCTGCCGGGACCACCGCACTGGCGACGCCGGATCTTGAACACGCCAGCGAACAGGCTTCGCGCTAAGATGCGCCGACCGATCCTTTCCGCAGCACTGGCGGTTGGGATCTTCACCGCCTCCTGCCAGCAACCCGCACAGGCCGAGGGCGCAGTGGCAACGCCCGCCGCAGCGGTTCAGGCCAACGAGCCTGCCGGCAAGAAGACTGCGGTTTTCGCGGGCGGCTGCTTCTGGGGCATTGAGGCGGTGTTCAGCCACCTGAACGGTGTGAGCAGCGTCGTCTCCGGCTATCACGGCGGGGCGAAGAACACCGCGATCTATGACGTTGTCGGCACTGGACGGACCGGCCATGCCGAAGCGGTGCGGGTGACCTATGACCCTGCGAAGATCCGCTACGACCAGTTGCTGCGCGTGTTCTTCGCCGTCGGCGCGGACCCGACGCAGTTGAACTACCAGGGCCCCGACCACGGCACGCAGTATCGCAATGCGCTGGTGCCGATGAATCAGGAACAAGCCAAGGTTGCTGCGGCCTATCTTGCTCAATTGAAGAAGTCCGGTCTGTGGAAGCAGCCGATCGTCACCACGATCGAGCCGTACAAGGCATTCTACCCAGCTGAAGGCTATCATCAGGACTTTGCCGCCAACAATCCCGACCACGGCTATATCAAGCGGTGGGACGCGCCCAAGGTGGCCAACCTCAAGCGGCTATTCCCGGACCTCTACAAGGCCGGCTTCACGCGGAACTGATTTGCGCAGGCGCGCGGTCGTGCCTATCTAGGGCCGATGTCCGGGCACCATCATCACGATTTCGCAGGCGACAAGCTGATCGAGGCGGCGCGTGAAGCGCTGACGGCTTCTGGAGAGCAGTGGACCGAAATGCGCGCCGACGTATTCGAGGCGCTTGCAGCGCACGAGAAGCCGGCCTCGGCCTATGACATTGCCGAAAGCGTCGGCACGCGGCGGGGCAAGCGGGTGGCGGCCAATTCGGTCTATCGCATCCTTGACCTGTTCGTGCGCACCAATCTGGCGCGACGGGTGGAAAGCGCCAATGCCTATGTTGCCAACAGCCATCCCGGCTGTCGGCATGACTGCATCTTCCTGATCTGCGACCTGTGCGGCAAGGCCGTGCACAACGACGACGACAAGCTGACTGGCGCGCTGCGGCTGGCGGCACAGGCGGCGGGCTTTGCCGAGGTGCGACCGGTAGTGGAAATCCGCGGCCATTGTGCGGAGTGCGCTGCCGAGGATTGAATTTGCCTGACGGGGGAGAGGGCAGCATGAACGATCAGGCACACGAGCCACGGCACTTGCCGACGCGGAAGCAGTTCGCGGCAGTCATTTCCGGCAATGCGCTGGAATTCTACGATTTCCTCAGTTTCAGCTTTTTCGCGGTGAACGTCTCGCGGGTGATGTTCCCCGCAGGTGCGCCGGGGAGTGCGCTGCTGCTGACGCTGATGACGGCGGGGGCCGGCTTTGGCGCACGGCCGCTGGGCGCGATCCTGTTCGGACTGCTCGGGGACAAGGTTGGCCGTCGTCCGACGATGCTGGCGACCTTCGCGCTGATGGGCGTGAGTGCAATCGGGCTGGCGTTGACGCCGAGCTATTCTGTCATCGGCATATGGGCGCCGGTGCTGGTGGTTATCTTCCGCCTGTTGCAGGGCCTTGCGGCGGGCGGCGATGTGGGGCCGACGACGGCGTTCCTGGCCGAGAGTTCACCGCCGGAGCGGCGCGGGATGCTGGTGGCGCTGCAACTGGTGGCGATGCGCATCGGCGTGCTGGGCAGCGGCCTTGTCGGGCTGGTGCTGGCGAGCGTGCTGACCCCGGCGCAGCTTGATGCCTATGGCTGGCGCATTGCCTTTGCCATCGGTGCAGGGATCGTGCCGTTGGCGTTCATCCTGCGGCGGCGGCTGGACGAGACGCTGCACTTGCCCGAGACGGGGCCGAACGTGGTGACGGAGCTTGATGTTGCGGCCTATGCGGCGGCGCTGCTTGGCGTGTTCGGATTCCTGCTGGCGGGCGCGACCGGGGATTTCCTGTTCGTCTACGCGGTGACCTTCCTGAAAATCCCGGTGACGAATGGGTATGTCCTGCAGATGGCGGCGGCAGGCACGCAGATCGTCGGGCTGTTGTTCGGCGGCTGGTTGGGTGACCGGGTCGGGCGGCAGAAGGTGAACTTCGCCACCGCCGTTCTGGCCGCTGCGGTTTCGCTGCCACTGTTCCGCTGGGGCATTGCTGGCGGAACGCTGGGGCAACTGGCCCTTGCTGCGGCCCTGCTCCTGCTGATGGCCACGGTTTCGGCGGCCGTTGCCTATGCCGCGTTCGTCGAGATCACACCGAAGCGGCACCGTGCCGGGCTGGTCGGCATCGGCTATGGCGCGGTGGTGGCGCTGACCTTCGGGCTGACGCCGGTGCTGCTGACGCGCTACATCGGGCAAAGCGGCGATCTGGCCGCGCCGGGCTATGCCTTCGTGCTGGCGGCGGCAGCGCTGATCGCTTCGTCGCTTCTGCTGGGATTGCGCGCGCCACGAACCTTGGGGAAGGCTGCGGCAACATGATCCTGTTCGACAGCGCCAAAGCATCGGTGTAAGGGCGGAGGGATGAATTCAGAACCGGCAACGCCGCTGCTCGACACGGTCAAGACACCAGACGATCTCCGCAAGCTTGCACCTTCGCAGCTTCGCCAGCTTTCGGACGAATTGCGGACCGAGATGATTTCTGCCGTGGGCACCACTGGCGGGCACCTCGGTTCGGGCCTCGGCGTGGTCGAACTGACCGTGGCGATCCATTATGTGTTCAACACGCCGCAGGACAAGCTGGTGTGGGACGTGGGCCACCAGGCCTATCCGCACAAGATCATCACGGGCCGTCGTGACCGTATCCGTACGCTGCGGCAGGGTGGCGGGCTTTCGGGCTTCACCAAGCGCAGCGAAAGCGAATACGATCCGTTCGGCACCGCGCATTCGAGCACCTCGATCTCGGCGGCGCTGGGCTTTGCCATTGCCAACAAGCTGAGCGATCGTCCCGGCAAGGGCATTGCCGTGATCGGCGACGGCGCGATGAGCGCCGGCATGGCCTACGAGGCGATGAACAACGCCGGCGAGGCGGGCAACCGGCTCGTCGTCATCCTCAACGACAACGACATGTCGATCGCGCCGCCGGTGGGCGGGCTGTCGGCCTATCTCGCGCGGCTGGTGTCCTCGCGCCAGTTCCTGGGTTTGCGTGAAATCGCGCGCAAGCTTTCGCGCAAGCTGCCGCGGCCGCTGCACACCGCCGCCCGCAAGACCGACGAGTTCGCCCGGGGCATGGCCATGGGCGGCACGTTGTTCGAGGAACTGGGCTTCTACTACGTCGGCCCGCTTGACGGGCACAACATCGACCAGCTGATCCCGGTGCTGGAGAACGTGCGCGATGCGGCCGAGGGGCCATGCCTCGTCCATGTCGTGACGCAGAAAGGCAAGGGCTATGCCCCGGCCGAAGCTGCGGCGGACAAGTATCACGGGGTGCAGAAGTTCGACGTGGTGACCGGCGAGCAGGTCAAGGCCAAGCCCGGCGCACCTGCCTACCAGAACGTGTTTGGCGAAACGCTGGCCAAGCTTGCCGAAACCGACCCGACGATCTGCGCAATCACCGCCGCGATGCCGAGCGGCACCGGCGTGGACAAGTTCGCCAAGGCGCATCCTGCGCGCACGTTTGACGTCGGCATTGCCGAGCAGCACGCGGTGACCTTTGCGGCGGGCCTCGCGGCAGAGGGCATGCGGCCGTTCTGCGCGATCTATTCGACCTTCCTGCAGCGCGCGTTCGACCAGGTGGTGCATGACGTGGCTATCCAGAACCTGCCCGTGCGCTTTGCCATCGACCGCGCGGGGCTGGTCGGTGCCGATGGTGCGACGCACGCCGGATCGTTCGACATCACTTATCTGGCCACCCTGCCCAACATGGTGGTGATGGCCGCCGCGGACGAGGCGGAGCTGGTCCACATGACCTATACCGCCGTAAAGCACGATAGCGGGCCGATCGCGTTCCGCTATCCGCGCGGCAATGGCACTGGCGTGGCGCTTCCGGATGAGCCGGAACTGCTGGAGATCGGCAAGGGCCGCATCGTGCGGTCAGGCAGCAAGGTTGCGCTGCTCTCGCTGGGCACCCGTCTGGCCGAGGCGCTGAAGGCGGCGGATCAGTTGGAGGCCAAGGGGCTTTCGACGACAGTGGCCGACCTGCGCTTTGCCAAGCCGCTCGATACCGACCTGATCCGCCAGCTGATGGCCACGCACGAGGTTGTCGTGACGATCGAGGAAGGCGCGATCGGCGGCCTTGGCGCGCACGTGCTGACGATGGCGAGCGACGAGGGGCTGACCGATGGCGGCCTCAAGATCCGCACCATGCGCCTCCCTGACGTGTTCCAGGACCACGATGCGCCGGACAAGCAGTACGACACGGCGGGCCTCAACGCGCCGCAAATCGTCGATACCGTGCTCAAGGCCTTGCGGCACAACTCTGCCGGCGTGAACGAAGCGCGGGCCTGAAAGCCCGCGCCTGAAAGCCTGCGCTAACTTCTCCGCTAGGCTCTGGTCAGCCGATCCACATCCACAGTCCGGCCGGGACGCCGAAAAAGTGGTAGTGCAGCCACGTGGCGATGAACCAGACGAGGAAGGCAATCGCCCAGATAAGCCGTAGCGCGCCCAGTTCCTGCAGCCGTGGCCAGAAACTGGTACGGCGCTGCCAGGGGTGGAATTCTCGCTTGTTCTGGGCGACCTTGCGCTTGTCCTGGAAGTGAGAGCCGAGCAACGCCAGCACGATCAGACCTGACATGACGATCAGGACACGAGGTGTCGGCGAAGCGACGATGTGACCGAGCGCCCACAGCGCAATGCCCCACATCATCGGGTGCCGGGTGATCCTGAACACGCCGGCCGGAATCCACGTGCCCACGCCAGCAGCATTCGCGCCGGCCAGCGCGGGATTGCGCGTGAACGATGGCAGCAGAAACGCCGTGCCGGTTATCGTGAGCAGGCTGGCAACCACCCATGGGCCGGCGGCCATGCCATCCCAAAGCGGCGTTCCCGTCTTCACACGGTCAAAGGTGACCATCGCCCAGGCCAGTACGGACAGGGATACCAGCGAATAGAACAGCAGGAAGCCCTGCCCGCCAAGCATGGACTGCAGGCGGGAGCGAATGGGCCCTGACATCACGAAATGCGAAATAACGAAGGCTGTTGTCGCCGCAATAAGCTGGATCAACGCATGATCCATGAACCGTCCCCCATTCCGCGATGCCCGTTGCCGTTTTCGACCAACGCCCGCGTTACCCTGATGATACTCTCAAGTTGGCCAATGCCTAGCCCTTCAGAAACAATCTCACGATCGGCTGGTTCCCGCCATTAGGGCAATTATCACGCTACGCCGTGCATCAGCTTCCTCAGCGGCACCGCGATGACGAGAAGCACGGCGCCGATGCCGATCGAAATCCAGCCGATCGTCGAGAAGACCCCGACGTAAGTATCGAGGCTGACCTTGAGATTGGTGACCTGGCCGCCAACCGTTTCGACGCTGGCAACCTGCGCGACCATGCCGGCAACGTACTGCGCCACTGCGATCGACAGGAACCACACACCCATCATCATGCCGACAATGCGGGCCATGGACAGCTTGGTGATCATCGAAAGGCCCACCGGCGAAATGCACAGTTCGGCCATCGAGTGGACGAGGTACAGGCCTGCCAGCCAGACCAGTCCGACCTTGAACTGGGCGTCGGCAAATTGCGCGCCCCACACCAGCAGCAGGAAGCCTGCGCCCACGCCCATCAGGGCGATGGAGAACTTCACCGGGATCGAAGGTTCGACGCCGCGCCGGGCCATCGCATTCCACATCGCGCCGAACACCGGCGCCAGCGCCACGATGAACAGGGCATTGAAGATCTGCGTCTGGCCTGCGGGCATGACGTAGACCTCATCGGTGGCAAAGCCCTTGGCCCGGGCATAGATCATGCCGATGAAGCCGGCCGTCATCACCAGAGCGAAGCCCGCACCCATCTTCCGCTTCGTTGCCGCAGGTTCGCCATTGCCGAAGAACCAGGTGAGCAGCCATCCGAGCCCGCCCAGCAGGAGCGCGAAGAACAGGTAGTAGGTGAACGGATAGGCGTTGAAGACCGCGAAAAGACCGCGGGTCCAGCCCACTTCAAGCACGGTGTTGCGCTCGGCAAACAGCGTGAGGGAGGAGCCTGCCTGTTCGAACAGGGTCCAGAACACGGTGTTGAACACGATCAGCACCATGGCCGCGACCATCATCTGGAATTCGACGCGGCTGCCCGAGGCCAGCGCCCAGATCAGGATGCCGGGAACGGCAAGAAGGAAGGTGCCGAACATCAGCTTGCCCATGATCGGCAGGCCAAGGAGGTAGCCGATCAGTCCCTCGCCCGCTTCCGGCGCGACATAGGCCATGAGGTTGGTGAACAGGAAGAAGAACAGCGGCACGCAGACCAGCGCCGCGCCGTAGATCAGCCAGTCCTTGCGCGGATCGGCCCCGGCGGGACGTTCACCATAGCCATCGAGCCTGCCGCCATCGAACTGGAACAGGACCCACGACAAGGTCATGCCGACGGCAGCCAGGCCAAACCCTGCCCACCAGCCCACGGATTCGGCCAGAATCGGGCAGAAGAACTGCGAGATCAGCGAACCGAGGTTGATGCCCATGTAGAAGATCGTGAACCCGGCATCGCGGCGGCGGTCACCATCGGCATAGAGCGAGCCGACGATCGTGGAGATGTTGGGCTTGAAGAAACCGTTGCCGACCGTGACCAGAGAAAGGCCGACAAGCAGGATGGCGATGTGGAACTGCGAGCGTTCGCCGTCGGACTGGAACCCGCCCGGCGCAATGCGCCTGACCTCGGCCCCGTCAGCCGACTTGAGCGACACGGACTTGTCGTCGTTACCGACGATCTCGAGGCGCTGACCACCCACTTCGACCGAACGGACTTCGCTGCCGGCGGTCTCGGTGACGGTCACGTCATAGCGCTGGCCTTCGATCGTGGCGTAGGGCTTGGCCGCCTCGCCGCCGAAGCAGAGCATGAAATAGCCGACCGCCATCAGGATCGCGCCGAACTTCACCGAGCGCTTGGAGCCGAGATAACGATCTGCAATCAGTCCGCCGATGAGCGGGGTGAGATAGACGAGCGCGGTGAAGCCGCCGTAAATGCCGGTGCTGGTGGTATCGTTGAAGAGGAAATGCTTGGCGAGATAGAGCGTAAGGATCGCTCTCATGCCGTAATAGCCGAAGCGTTCCCACATTTCGGTCGTGAACAGGCGCTTCAATTGCTGGGGATGGCCGAACCACTCGCCAGTAGCCGTGGTTCGTGCGAAGTTCGTGTCGTCTTGGGCCATGCCGGCGAGCGATCCCGTCGTTGCTGTGTGAGCTTTTTTGCACTGCCGCGCCTCTCCTGCACGGCAAGTTTCCGCCTTAGTGCCACGTGTGGCGATGGCAAGAAACTATTTTCAATCGCAACCAGTGTGGCGAAGCGGTGGGTGCGCGGCAGAAGTGCGCTCGAAGCGCGGCGGCAACGAGCCGTTGTGTGATGCGCTGTATTATGGCACTACGTCACCATGGGCATGAACATCAGCCAGGCAAGCCGTCCGGTCTATCTACGCCTGCGTGACGAAATCTGTGTGGCAATCCTTGACGGTCGCTATGCCGAGGGTGCCATGCTGCCGTCGGTTCGGGCCTATGCGGCGGAACAGGGCGCCAACCCGCTTACCGTGGCCAAGGCCTATCAGCAGTTTCAGGAGGAAGGGCTGGTGATTGTCCAGCGCGGCGTTGGCATGTTCGTCGCACCCGGCGCGGTTGATGCCTTGCGCCGACGGGAGCGTGAATCTTTCCTGCAAGATGAATGGCCTGCAGTGGCGGCACGGATGCGCCTGCTTGGCATCAGCTTGGCCGACGTAGCGGAAATCGCCTGAAACGGTCCATTTTTGGCCACTCCCGGCAATATGAAACGATTGTCATGACCGGTCGGCCGTGGCAGGATGGCGGAATGCGCGCATACGGGGGTTTGGGCGCAGGGATCGTAGATAACTGTGGGGGGCGCCCGCATGGTCGCCTGGCGGAGGGAAAGAATGATAAGATCGGAGCTGCTGCAGGCTCTCGCCAAGGAAAGCCCTGGCATGCGCAGCGAAGAAATCGAGCGGGTTGTCGACGTTTTCTTCGATGAGATTGCCAAGCGTCTGGCTGATGGCGGGCGTGTCGAACTTCGTGGTTTTGGTGCGTTTTCCACGCGCGAACGCGATGCCCGGAAGGGCCGCAACCCGCGAACCGGCGAAACCGTTGAAGTACCGGGCAAGCGCGTGCCCTATTTCAAGGCAGGCAAGGAAATGCGGCAACGGCTGAACGCCGACTGAGCTTCCGGCCGAAAATTCAACAAAGGGCGCGGCAACAGACGTTGCCGCGCCCTTTGTGCTGTGGCAGGCGCGACTTGCACAAGTTGCGGCTTTCAGGGTTCACCTTGAACCTGTCCTGCCAACTTTTGCGGACGTGGCGGAATGGTAGACGCCGGGGACTTAAAATCCCTTGATCCTTGATCGTGCGGGTTCGAGTCCCGCCGTCCGCACCAAAAATCGGCGCTATTGTAATTATCTGCCGCGATTTGATGACAAGTCAGACTACACATTGAAAGCGGTTGTTTACATGGCTGTAAAAATCCAAGTCATTCCGTAATTTGCTTGGTAACTCCGCGGTAGGAATTACGTGCTAATACTGATTCTTACCGGGGTTTGCGTGCGCTCCGGTGCGGCTTCACGCGCGCGGGGGATCGGGCTTGGCCCAGGCAGACGACGATCAAGTGCCTAAGGACGCGGAAGCCGGAGCGGACCAACGCGCCGCGCCGCGTTTCACCTTGCTGATTCGTGCCGCCAAGCTGATCCTCGATGGCGAGCGCGAATTCCTCTGCGTCATTCGTGATGCGTCGGCGAGCGGCCTCAAGATCCGCCTGTTCAACCCGCTGCCCCTTTGCGGATCGCTGGCCATCGAAATGAGCAATGGCGATCGTTATCCGATCGAGCAGATCTGGAGCGAGGGCGAATACGCCGGCTTTCGCTTTCTGGGTGACATCGAGATCGAGCGCCTGCTTGACGAGAGCCACGGAACTTTCCCGAAGCGCCAGGTCCGGCTGCGCATCCATCTCGATGCCATCCTCCATTCGGGAGGCGATGCGGTCCATGTCGCGTTCCAGGATATTTCGCAGCAGGGGGCGTGCATCGAGAGCGACAAGTGGCTCCTGATGAACGAGCTCGTCCGGCTGGAAACGGAAGTTCTCCCCCCGATCTACGCCAAAGTGCGCTGGCGCAGCCATCCGCGTTACGGGCTGCTCTTCGAGCAGACCTTCAAGATGGACGAACTCGCGCGGATTGCCGCACCCCTGCAGGGCAGCGATCTGCCGATGCCCAGCCCCGGCGGACGGTTGCGCAAGATCTGACAGCTCAGTTTGACAGCGGGGCTGGCCGGAAACGGCAATTCTTTGCCGCAGGCCTTGCCGCCATTAACCATCCCTTATCCATTTTCCTTCACGTCTGGCTCAAGCGAAGTGCGCTGAGACGGGGGTTTTGATGGTTAACGGGACGAGAGCGGCCGATGGCCTCGCAAACGGTTCTGGCAGCCGCAAGGTGGATGTTGCGATCATCGGCGCTGGGCCGGCTGGACTGACGGCGGGCTACCTCCTGACCAAGCGCGGTTTCAGCGTCGCCATCATCGAAAAGGACCAGACCTATGTCGGCGGCATAAGCCGGACGGTCGAGCACGAAGGCTACCGTTTCGACATTGGCGGGCACCGCTTCTTTTCGAAAAGCCAGCAGGTCGTCGATCTGTGGAACGAGATTCTGCCCGACGATTTCATCCAGCGCCCACGGATGAGCCGGATCTATTACGAGGGCAAGTTCTACTCCTACCCGCTGCGCGCGTTCGAGGCGCTGTGGAACCTCGGCCTCGTGCGATCGACGCTGTGCATGGCGAGCTTCGCAAAAGCCAAGGCCTTTCCCAACCGCAAGGTGAAAAGCTTCGAGGACTGGACCGTGAACCAGTTCGGGCAGAAGCTCTATTCGATCTTCTTCAAGACCTACACCGAAAAGGTCTGGGGCATGCCCTGCGACGAGATGAGCGCGGACTGGGCGGCCCAGCGAATCAAGGGACTGTCGCTGTGGGGGGCGGTTGTCGACGGGCTGAAGCGCAGCCTTGGCCTGAACAAGCGTCCGAACGACGGCATGCAGACCAAGACCCTGCTCGAAACCTTCCGCTATCCGCGTCTTGGCCCCGGCATGATGTGGGATGCTGCGCGCGACAGGATCGTGGCGAGCGGCAAGGGTGAAGTGCTGATGGGCCATGCCTTCAAGCAGCTTGCAGCCGATGGCGCGGGCGGGTGGCGCCTGTCTGCGACGGGACCGGATGGCGATGTGGTGATCGAGGCAGCCCATGCCATAAGTTCGGCGCCGATGCGCGAGCTGGCCGCGCGCCTGCATCCGCTGCCCGCCACAACACTCGAAGCCAGCCGCCTCAAGTATCGTGACTTCCTGACGGTGGCGCTCAAGATCCGGTCCGAGGAACTGTTCCCCGACAACTGGATCTACATCCACGACAGCAAGGTGAAGGTCGGCCGCATCCAGAACTTCCGTTCGTGGTCGCCCGAAATGGTGCCGGACGAAAGCGTGGCCTGCGTCGGTCTGGAATACTTCTGTTTCGAGGGCGACGCGCTGTGGGATTCGTCGGATGCTGAGCTGATCGAACTGGCCAAGCAGGAAATGGCGATCCTCGGCCTTGTCAGCCCCGAAAAGGTGATCGGCGGCGTGGTGGTGCGTCAGGAAAAGGCCTATCCGGTCTATGACGACGAATATGCCGCAAACGTCGCCGCCATGCGCACTGAACTGGAAGCAGCGCATCCGACGCTGCACATGGTCGGCCGCAACGGCATGCACCGCTACAACAACCAGGACCACGCGATGATGACAGCGATGTTGACCGTGGAAAATATCGCAGCAGGTGCGCGGGTATACGACACCTGGTGCGTGAACGAGGATGCCGAGTACCACGAAGCGGGCAATGAGGGTGCGCAAGGAGCCCTTCCGGCGCGCGTCGCGCCCAGCGAAGACCAGGCAGCTGCATTGGCGTCGCTGCGCGATGTTCCAGCGCGGATCGTGCCCGAGAAGGTTGCGGCCAAGGCCGCCTGAACCAGACAGTGCCACCACAAATGACCGGGACGATCCTGCCGATGATCGATCGCCTGCGCCGCGTGATGCTTCTGCGTTACTTGCTCGCCAGTGTCGGCGCGCTGGCCGTGGACATCGGCTCGTTCCTTGCCCTGCTGGCGATGGGGACCGCGCCGGTGATTGCTTCGGCGAGCGGCTATTCGCTTGGCATTGTCGCGCACTGGCTGCTTTCGAGCCGTACGGTCTTTACCGATACGGTGGCGGCAGAGCGCGGCGCGCGCACGCGGCAGAAGGCATTGTTCGTTGGCTCGGCTCTGGTCGGGCTGGCGCTGACGACACTGATCGTCGGAGCCGGAACCGCTATCGGCCTGGATTCGCGCGTATCGAAGCTGATCGCCGTGGGGGCAAGCTTCACGACGACGTGGCTGCTCAGAAAGCGGGTCGTCTTCCAGTGACCAGTGGCCGTTCCGGCCCATTGCCGGGAGAGCGCAGCAATGCGTTCCCGTGGCGGGGCGTGTTGCTGGCTTGGGTTGCGATTAGCCTC
This sequence comes from Novosphingobium sp. ERW19, assembly GCF_012641315.1. Taxonomy (NCBI): domain Bacteria; kingdom Pseudomonadati; phylum Pseudomonadota; class Alphaproteobacteria; order Sphingomonadales; family Sphingomonadaceae; genus Novosphingobium; species Novosphingobium sp. ERW19. The sequence continues at coordinate 269,427 of NZ_JABAIC010000004.1, read as the reverse complement.
GTGACGCTGATCGGCAGCGGTGGCAGGCTGTCGATAGCGGCTTTCGTCGACGGCGATGACGCGCTGCGCTTGCAGCAGGTGCGCGACCTGCTGGGTGGGCAAGGCTGGTTCGACCTTCACCAGTACCGCGTTGCGCCGCCCGAAGGGGTGGCGATGCACTGGACCCGCGTGGTCGACATCCCGATCGCGGCGATGATCCTGCTGTTGCGTCCGTTGATGGGGCAGGGGCTGGCAGAGAGCATCGCCATCGTGGTGGTGCCGCTGCTGCACCTTCTGGCGGCAATGGCGCTGGCGGCGCGGCTGGCAGCGCGGCAATTCGGCCCCCGCATCGGTATCGTCGCCGCCCTTCTGGTGGCAGCGGCGGTGCCGGCATCGTTCCGAATGATGCCGCTGCGGATTGATCACCATGCCATGCAGTTCGTGCTTGCGCTGGTGGCATTGAACGGCCTGTTTGCCTGCGCGCCCCGGATGGGCGGGGCACTGGCCGGTGCGGCGCTGGCACTCGCACTGGCAATCTCGCTTGAATCGCTGCCTCTGGCCGTAATCGTCGGCGGACTTTGCACCTTGCGTCTGTGGCGCGGCCAGAGCGCGTGGCTGATCGGCTATCTGCTGAGCCTGTCCCTGGCGAGCCTGGCCCTGTTCCTGGCGACGCGTGGCCTTGGCGATCTGGCGCAGCATTGCGATGCAGTGTCGCCTGTCCACGTCGTGGCGCTGTTGTGGATGGGTGGGGGCACGGCGATCATCCTGCCGCGGCTTCGCGACCGTCCGCCGTTGGTGAGCCTGCTTGCCGTGGGCCTGATCGGCGCAGGGGCTGTCGGCCTTGCTGCGGCGTGGGCGCCACAGTGCCTTGCGGGAGACGCCTTCGCTTCGGTTGATCCGCTGGTCCGCAAGGTCTGGCTTGATTCCGTGCTTGAGGGGCTACCGGTGTGGCGGCAGGAGCCGGGCTTTGCTGCGACTATCATCCTGTTGCCGCTGTTCGGCCTGATTGCCTGCCTGCGCCTGGCCACGCGCGCGGCGGATCGTGGAGTGCAGCTGTTCTGGCTCGACTATGCGGTGTTGCTGCTTGGCGCAACGCTGGTCGGCCTGCTGGTGGCGCGCGCATCGGGCGTGTCCTGCCTTTTCGCGACCGTGCCTGCAGCGTGGCAGTTTGCGGAGCAGTTTGCCCGCTGGCGGCAGGATTCCCTGTTGGTCCGACGCATGGGCCGGGTAGTTGTCATGATCGCGCTGCTCCTGCCGGGCGTGCTGGTGGATCAGGGGGTGCGTCTGCTCGCACCGGCAGGCCAAGCGTCAGATGGTCGCGCACATGGCGAAGTGGCCCTTGGCTGCGACTTCTCCCGGGCCGTGCCCGCTCTTGCGGCTCTGCCGAAAGGCACGTTGCTCACCGGTCTGGACATCGGTCCGACCGTGCTGGTCACGTCCGGGCATACGGTCGTCGCCACCGCCCACCACCGGGCGAGCGCCGCCATTCGCGACGTGATCGATGCCTTCCTTGGACCGGACGAGGCCGCGCGGCAGATCATGGCACGACGCGGGTCGACGATGGTGGTGATTTGCCCCGGCGGCAGTGAGGCCCGCTTCTACGCGGAGAAGGCACCGGCCGGGTTCATTGCCCACCTCATGTCCGGCAAGGCTCCGGGCTGGCTTGAACCGGTGACCATGCCCGACGCCAGCGGTGTAAAGGCATGGCGCTTCAGGCAGCGCTGAGCTGCCCTCGGTCCAGTACCGATTGCAGACATTCAAGGCGGTCGAGACGGTAGCCATTCCGGGGCACTGCAAGGATTTGGCCAATTCGGCCTGTCGCACGTGGGATGGGCTTGAAACCGGACCACTTTTCCCATGCTCCTGCCCAACTCCAAGCAAGCCGGGCGCTGGGCAATTTTGCCTCGAGCTGAGCACGCGCGCGTGATGTGTCCTGGGTCTACGGACCGAAACGAAGCGATCCTCAGCGCACAAAAAAGGGGCGGTTCCGAAGAACCGCCCCCGATTCTTGATCAATGCCTTACGGCGAAGGATCAGAAGTTGGCCGAGACGCCGAAACGGAAGAAGCGCGGGGTCTGGTAGCCGGTGACCTTGCGGTAGTTCGGGTTGATCGACGTAACAGTATCAAGATCGCCGAATTCGTTGAAGTCGAGCTTGCTCTTGAAGTTGAAGACGTTGAACACGTCGGCGCGTAGCGTGATGCCGCCTGCGATCGATTCCATCGGGATCGTGTAGGCGATGCTCATGTCGACGCGCTTGTTCCAGTCACCATCAAACACTGTGCCGCGGCCAACAGGCTGCCCCACTGTGCCATCGATATTGCCGGCCTTGATTTGCGAATCGCAATACCAAGAAGCTGCAGAGGTGCCCGTCGCCCGAAGGTCGCCCCTCGGATAGGTGCCGATGCAGCCGAACTTGCGCGGCGACTGGAGCAGGGCGTTGAACCCGAGGTTCAGACGATCGGTCGGCTTCCAGTTACCGAACACCTTGAAGGTGTGTTCGCGATGGTTCGGCAGGAAGCCGTACGAACCGTCTACCCAGCCGAGTTCGTCGAAGTCCTGCGTCAGGCCGGTGTCGTCCTGACCATTGTCCGACTTCACGCCGCCTTCGTAGTTGCCGCGCGAACGCGACCAGACGTAGCTGGCGGTGAGGCCCCAGCCGTCTTCGAACGGCTTCTCCCACTTCAGTTCTGCAGCCCAGTAGGTGCGCTTTGCCTTGGGCAGGCCGATGAACGAAGCCGGGATTGTGACTTCGTGCAGCGCGCCATTGGCGTCGGCGACGTTGACGATAAGATCCTGTCCCGGGTTCATCAGCACGTAGCCACCGCTGCCGATGGTCGGAACGGTCGTGCCGTTGCAGAATGCCTGATTTTGCGTGGCGCAGAATGACTTGATGATCGACCCATAGTAGGTGCTTGGGACGTTCTTGTCACCGCTGCCGTCAAAATCGACGTCTTCAAGCACTGCACCCAGCTTGCGATAGGTGAAGTTGACCGAAATCTTCATGCGGTTGGGGAAGTTGTATTCACCACCGACGATGAACTCGTCCATGTACTGCGGCTTGAGGTTCTTCGAGACCAGCGTAGTCGGATCGGCAACGCCGCCCGGCGAGAGCACTTCGGCCAGAACCTTGGTGCCGAGCGTGGGGGAGGTCAGGCTGCCTGTGTACTGGCCGTTGCCGTTGACGGGCAGCGTGTACCAGTCCTGCAGGAACGTTTCCGAACCGGCGAGGCGGATGTTGGTGTTCGCAGCCACCGGCAGGTAGTAACGACCGTAGAAGGCCGAGATACGAGCGGTCTTGTCGCCGGTCGGGTCAAAGTTGACACCGAGGCGCGGAGCCCACTGGTTCTTGAGCGTGGTGAAGGGCGAGCCGAGGCCGTCCTTGTTCACGAACTTGTCATTGCGCAGGCCGAGCGACAGGTTGATGCGCTCGGTAACGTCCCAGTCGTCCTGGATGTAGAACGCGGTGTTCTCGGACTTGAAGCTGCCACCCGAATTGAGCGTGCGGACACGGACGTAATCGGTGTTTGCAGGGATTAGCCCGCCCAACGCAGGGTTACTGCCCGAGCGATAATAGCGGTAGTAGGTGCCGCCCGAGTAAATCGTCGCGTTGTCAGCTTGCAGCTTCTCGAGGTCCCAACCAGCGCGCAGGTGGTGTTCACCCAGCAGCGAGAAGTTGAGGTCGGCGTCGATGCGGTAGTTGGTACGCTGGTCGCGACCGGTATCGATCACGCCGGCCGGGTTCCCTGAGATGAGCTTGAGGCCATCAGCAGGCACACGACCATCCAGTACATACGGGTTGGCGTCATCAGCGCCAGCCGAGGTCTGGTTGAACTTGGACCGCCCGTAGAGAGCCGAGAGCGTGAACCAGTCAGTGAAGGCACCGGTGTACTTGACGATGTAGTTCGAACCGCCCGAGAAGTTGGTGGTCGGAGAACCGTTGAACTTGACCTTCTCGTCCTGCGAGTCGTTGAAGTACGTGCCTTCGACGCGGTGACCGTCAAACAGATTGAGGTCGAGCTTGCCGCCGTAGAAGGGCTTGTTGTTCACGCGGGTCGTTGTATCGCCGAACGCGTCGGTGTCGCTCTGCGTGTAGTGACGCGGGTTGAAGAAGCCGAAGAAGAACAGGCGATCCTTGATCACCGGACCCGAGGCCCAGATGTTGCCTTCGATGACTTCGCGTTTGTCCAGCTTGTTGTTCTGCGAGTAGGTGTTCGGCGCCTGCTCGTAGCCCCATTCCGGCTGGTAATAGACGTTGAAGCCGCCGTGGAAGGTGTTCGAGCCCGAACGGGTCAGCGCGATGACCGCGCCGCCGGTGTTGCGGCCGAATTCTGCCTGGTAGCCACCGGTCTTGACCTGGACCTGGTCGTAGAATTCGAACGGCACGGTGGTTCCGCCCACAAAGGTGCGGAAGTTCGTGATGTTCATGCCGTTGATGTAGTAGACGTTTTCGGCAACCGACGAACCGGCGATGGAAACGCCACCGAATGCCGAGTCACCCGAGGTGACCTGCGGGGTCAGGAGCTGGATGGCTTCGATCGAACGGCCGACCGGAACAGTCTCGGCAACCTTCTGGACGTCGAACACGATGCCGGTGGCAGTACCCGAGAAGTCCACCTTGCGAACCGGCGCGCCACGGACGACGATTTCGCCGGTGGTCGGCGCTTCGCTCGAAACGGTGAAGTCGAAGTTGTTGCCGCCGAGGCCGACCGAAACGTTCTCGCTGCGGGTCGTGGTGTAGCCGTCAGCCATCACGGTCACGTTGTAGGTGCCGACCTGCACGCCCGGCAGCGTAAACGTGCCGTTGCCCGAAGTGGTGGTGGTGCGGGTGAAGCCACGTTCAACCGAGGTTACTTCGACGCGGGCGCCCGAGATCGGCTTACCCGAGTCGTCAACGACAGTACCTGAAAGGCTTGCGGCAGTAACGTCCTGCGCCATGGCAGGCGCGACGATGGCGGCCGAGCCGGCGAAACCGGCGACGACCAGCGCCAGCGGCGCGGCGCTCGCACGGAGCGCAGAGAAGGTTTTGATGTTCACGTGTCCAGTCCCTTTTGTCCTGAATCCTGCACAGCCAGCAAGAGGTGTGCAGGCCCTTTCCCGTATCGCCAAAACCCTAACATCGCGCTTCAGAGCGAAGCTTGGGCCCCCTTGGCAAACGGGCAAGATGTGTCTGTTTGGCTGAAATGATCGGGTCCATCAAAACACGATTGTCAGTTACGAAATGAATCCGAAACATGTGTAGCGAAACTGCCACACCGCCTTTGGGTCAGGTAAGGTAAGGCCGGATTTCCGTAACTTACGGGTGATGCACAGAAATTACACTCCGACCCGGTTCACTTGTCATTAATTTCAAAGGTGACGGTTTCGGGTGAAACAACGCTGCGAAGTTAGGGAAAAAGGCGTTGCAGCTGATACCAGAATCCCCATGGCCGCTTCGTTCCATCGGCAACCGGGCGCCAAAGGAAAACGAACCGCCGGTGATGAGGGCTACCTGCGCAAAGGGCCGTGAATGCGGCTTACGTCTGGTCAGGAAGAAAAAGCAGCGGGTCGATCCGACTGGCCTGCCATTTCATCGACCAATGCAGGTGCGGGCCGGTCGCACGACCGGTGGCACCGATTCGGCCCAGCGGCGTGCCCTGGGCAACCTTGTCGCCTTCGCGCACCAGAAGTTCGGAGGCATGGAGAAAGGCACTGTTGAGGCCCATGCCATGGTCGAGCATCAAGAGCCGGCCTTCGAGGCTGAACGGGCTCTGCGCGGCAAGCGTCACCACGCCATCGGCCGGAGCGACGTAGGTCGTGCCCGCGCCACCGGCTATGTCGAGCCCGGAGTGATAGGCCGCCGGTTCGCCCTTGTAGATGCGCTGGGAGCCGAAGCGGCCGGAAAACCGGCCTGGTGCGGGACGGATGAAAGGCTGCCGCCAGCCTTGTGCGCCGGTGTCAAGCGCGCGGGCAGCAGCGATGCGGGCAAGCTCGGCACGGCGCAGGCGGAGGTAGTCCTCGTTCGTCACGCCACCGGGCTTGCGGGCGACGTTGATATGCTCGATCTGCCAGGCGCGGGGCGCGATGGCGAGTTCGCGAACGGATGTCTGACCACTTTCCAGCGTCAGTTCGATGCGGGCGAGAGGGCCGGCATCGCGATCGAAGGCAAGCAGGAATGTCCGATCGCTGGCGAACGGGATCGGCTTGCCATCAAGCTTGAGTGAATTCGACTGATGCGGGACGCGACCCCGCAGCCAACCGCCCTGCATGATGCGACTTTCGGGTTCGATCGTCAGCGGGCTGATCGGGGCGACGGCCCGTGCGCCACCCGCCGCCACTGCGGCAAATCCGGCAAGGAATGCGCGCCGTGGCAGGAGCATGGCGTGCCTGTCAGCCTTCGAGATGGCGGCGCGTCGAGATTTCGGCGGTGGCATAGGCCTCCTGCCGCTTCGCGCACCAATAGCGCAGGGCATCGAGCGGGATCTGCTCACCCGAAACGGCGCAGACGACATGATCACCGCCGGAAAGCTGGCGGAACGAGCCGGGAAGGTAGTGAAGGCGCGCGAGGCGGCCGGATTGGGACATCAGCATGAGGGCAATGTAGTCCTAATGCCGCCTCAGAACAATTCCTGCTGTCCCTCGGGCCGTGCGGCCGGGCGCGGTTTGGGAGCTGGCCGGGCGGGCGGGGGCGCAGCGGAACCGGTGCTGACGTCGAGCGTGCCGTCGGCGAATTCCAGCCGCAGCGCCGGACGCGCCTGTGCATCCTCGCGCGTCCTGACGACGTGGCCATCGGGTGCAGTAACGAGCACGTAGCCGCGCTGGAGCGGGGCTTTGGGATCGAGCGAGCGGCGCAGCCGGTCGAGCGCGTCGATCTTGCCGCGCGCGTGTTCGATGCGCTGGAGCAGGACTTCGGGGCGCAGGCGGCGGGCGTCGAGCCGCTCGCGCTCGCGCGTAACCCGTGCGCTCAGTAGAGCAGGGCGCAGGGCTCCGGCGTGGCGGGCGAGGACCGATCCGGCGATTTCGGTGCGGTGGACCAAGGCGCGGCGCAGGCGCTCGCCCAGATCGTCGACGCGCTGGGCTTGGCCCTGCAGGAGTGCCTGCGGCTGGGGCAGGCGCTGGCTGCGGGCTTCGAGGCGTTCCTTGGCCTGCGCAAGCTGGCGGGCAAGGGCGCGGCGCTGGCGGGCGTTGAGATCGGCGACGAAGGCGGCTAGCTCCGCTTGTACCGGCACCGCAAGTTCGGCTGCTGCGGTTGGTGTCGGCGCGCGCAAGTCGGCGGCGAAATCGCATAGCGTGGTGTCGGTCTCGTGGCCGACCGCGCTGATGATCGGGATGGTACAGTCCGCCACGGCGCGGACGACCTCCTCCTCGTTGAACGACCACAGGTCTTCGATCGAGCCGCCGCCGCGCGCGACGATGACGAGATCCGGGCGCGGGATTGGTCCGCCGGGCTCCATCGCGGAGAAGCCGCGCACGGCATTTGCGACCTGCGCCGCCGCGCCCTGGCCCTGGACCAGCACCGGCCAGACGATGACGCGACTGGGGAAGCGGTCGGACAGGCGGTGGAGGATGTCGCGGATCACGGCGCCGGTGGGCGAGGTGACAACGCCGATGGTGCGCGGCAGGAAGGGCAGGGGCTTCTTGCGCGCGGGATCGAACAGCCCTTCGCCCTCGAGCCGCGCCTTCAGCTTGGCGAGCAGGGCAAGCAGCGCGCCTTCGCCCGCGATCTCCATGCGCTCGATCACGATCTGGTAGTTCGAGCGGCCCGGGTAGGTCGTCAGCTTGCCGGTGGCGATGACCTCGACGCCGTCTTCGGGCCGGAAGTTCAGGCGCTGCACGCCGCCGCGCCACATCACGCCATCCAGTCGCGCGTTTTCGTCCTTGAGGCAGAGGTAGAGGTGACCCGAGGCGGCGCGCTTCACGCCGGAAAGCTCGCCACGGACCCTCACGAAGCCGAAGCGATCTTCGACCGTGCGCTTGAGCAGCGCCGAAATCTCGGAGATCGAGAGAGCCGGGGCGTTGTCGCCTGCCGATTCCCTCGCTAGGAGCCCGCCCGAGCCGTTGTTATCGTCGTCAAAAGGCGCGGAAGGGAAAGCCATGAATATCCTGCTGCTGGGATCGGGTGGGCGCGAACATGCCCTCAGCTGGAAACTGGCCCAATCGCCGCTCCTCGACAAGCTCTATGCGGCACCCGGCAATCCCGGCATTGCGGAAAACGCCGAGCTGGTGGCGCTGGATCTGACCGACCATGCCAGCGTGGTGACCTTCTGCGAGACGAATCGCATCGGCCTTGTCGTGGTGGGACCGGAGGCGCCGCTGGTCGATGGCCTGACGGATTCGCTGCGCGGGGCGGGGTTCTCGGTGTTCGGACCCAGTCGCGCCGCAGCGCAGCTTGAAGGGTCCAAGGGTTTTACCAAGGATCTGTGCGCCCGCGCGAACATTCCCACCGCAGGCTACGTCCGCGCGAAGTCGCTGGAAGAAGCCCGCGCCGCGCTCAAGGACTTTGGCGCGCCGGTGGTGATCAAGGCCGATGGCCTGGCTGCGGGCAAGGGCGTCGTCGTGGCGATGACGATGGCCGAGGCCGAGGCCGCAGTTGACGACATGTTCGACGGTGCCTTCGGCTCTGCCGGTGCCGAAGTCGTCGTCGAGGAGTTCCTCACCGGGGAAGAGGCGAGCTTTTTCGCCCTGACCGATGGGGCGACGATCGTGCCGTTCGGATCGGCACAGGACCACAAGCGCGTTGGCGATGGCGATACCGGCCCCAATACCGGCGGCATGGGCGCCTACAGCCCGGCGCGCGTGCTGACGCCCGAAATTGAGGCGCAGGCGCTCTCGCAGATCATCGCGCCGACGGTGAAGGCCATGGCCGACGAGGGCATGCCCTATTCCGGCGTGCTCTATGCAGGTCTCATGCTGACCGAGCAGGGGCCGAAGCTGATCGAATACAATGCCCGCTTTGGCGATCCCGAATGCCAGGTGCTGATGCTGCGGCTGGAAAGCGACCTCGTGGAACTGCTGCTGGCCTGTGCCGACAACAAGCTGTCGAGCATCCAGCCGCCGCGGTTCTCCAGCGAGGTGGCGATGACCGTGGTCATGGCGGCGGAAGGCTATCCGGGCACACCGAAGAAGGGTGGCCGGATCGACCACATCCCTGCCGCCGAGGCGACCGGGGCGAAAGTGTTCCACGCCGGCACCGCGCTTTCGGCAGAGGGTGTGCTTTCGGCCAATGGCGGGCGCGTGCTCAACGTGACTGCCAAGGGGCCGAGCGTGAAGGCCGCGCGTGATGCGGCCTATGCCGCAGTCGATGCGATCGTCTTTCCGGAAGGTTTCTGCCGTCGCGACATCGGCTGGCGCGAGATCGAGCGAGAAGAGGCGGGCGCCTGACGGCAACGGTCTTGGCCGAACAGGTCTTGACCGCACGGGTAAAGCGGGCGCAAAGTCTCGTGACAGCGCGAGACAAGGTGCGCTGAACCGGGAGCCGATGCATGAATCGCCGCACTTTCCTCACCACCGCCGGGACTGCCACGATGGCGGGGCTGGCACTGGCCAATGCCCCCTTGCGGGCGCTCGACAGCAAGCGCCGTTTCGGCATCCAGTTGTGGTCCGTGGCCAAGATGTTGAGCGAGGACTTTACTGGAACCATCGCCCTGCTGGCCAAGCTGGGCTACCGCGAGCTCGAGACCTACGGCCCATATACCTTCAGCGACCAGCGCCAGATCGATGGCTGGAAGAACACGGCCAAGATGCTGGGTTTTTCAGGGAGCGGGTTCTTCGGTCTTGGCACGGCGCAGATCAAGGCCGTGTTCGATTCCCACGGGATGACCGTGCCCTCGATGCACACCGATCTGTTCACGCTGCAGACCCGGATGGGTGAGCTGGCCGACGCGGCGCGCGCTCTTGGCGCGACTTACGTCACGCTCCCGGCAATTCCGGCCGAGCAGCGCAAGACGCTCGACGATTACAAGCGCATGGCCGACGTCTTCAATGACATCGGCCAGAGCGCCACGCGCAACGGCGTTCGTTTTGCCTATCACAACCACGGTTATGGCTTTGCGCCGATGGACGGCAAGGTGCCGATCGACACGCTGCTGGACGCGACCGATCCCGAACACGTGTTCCTCGAGATGGATACCTACTGGACCACGGCCGGTGGCGCCGATCCGAAGGCCTATCTGGCGCGGTACAAGGGCCGCTACCGGATGATGCACCTCAAGGACATGAAGGGCCAGCAGCGCTTCGCCGGAGATGGTGGCGCCCCGGCCGACTGGATCGCGCTGTTCCCTTACCTGACCTGGCTCGGGGACGGCTCGCTCGACATCGCGGGCATTATCGAGGCCGCGAAGAATTCTGGCGTAGAGCACTTCTTCGTCGAGCAGGACCGGGCCGACGACCTCAAGGTCGCCATTGCCGGCAGCGCTGCCTACATGAAGAAGATCGGTTTCGAGTAAGCCGAAAGGCAGGGCGTCAGATGACGCCCTGCTCTGCCATCTGCGCAAGCTCAACTTCGCCAAGGCCAAGCAGTTCGCCGTAGACTTCGGCATTGTGCTGCCCGACCTTTGACGGCGCGGGACGGCGCACAGATCCGGGCGTGGCCGAAAGCTTGGGGAAGCTCGACTGCATCTTGAGCGGGCCGAAGCGCTCGGTCTCGACCTCGATGATCGCCTCGCGCGCCTGGAAGTGCGGGTCAGCCAGCATGTCGGGCGCGCGATAGACGCGGCCGGCCGGGATCGAATGCTCGATCATCAGCGCGTCGACCTCGTCGATGGTCAGCGTTCGGGTCCAGTCATTGATCAGCTCGTCCAGTTCGTCCTGGTTCTCGCCGCGGGCAAGGTGGGTGGCATAGCGCGGATCGTCGCCCAGTTCGGGCCGGCCCATGGCATTGGCGAGGCGTTTCCACAGCGAATCCTTGTTCGCGCCGATCATGAATTCGCCGTCCCTGCACTTGTAGACGTTGGACGGGGCGATGCCCTTCAGGACCGAGCCCGACCGCTCGCGGATGTAGCCGGTGCGGTCATATTCGGGGACGAGGCCCTCCATGACCTGCAACACGGATTCGTAGAGCGCGGCGTCGATCACTTGCCCGCGCCCGGTGCGTTCGCGCTCGTGCAATGCAGCCAACACGCCCATGCAGCCATAGGTGGCCGTGAGGGTGTCGCCAATGGAAACACCCATGCGGCTGGGCGCGCGGTCGGGCTCGCCGACGATGTAGCGCCAGCCACCCATAGCTTCGCCAATGCCGCCGAAACCGGCGCGGTTGGAATAGGGGCCGGTCTGGCCGTATCCCGACATACGGGCGATGATCAGGTTGGGCTTTGCGGCAAGGAGTACGTCCGGACCAAGGCCCCACTTCTCCATTGTGCCCGGCTTGAAATTCTCGATGAGTACGTCGGCGTGGGCGATCAGGCGCTTGACCAGAGCCTGGCCTTCGGCAACGCGAAGGTTTGCGCTGACCGAGCGCTTGTTCCGCGCGATCACTTCCCATTGGACCTTTTCCGTGCCCAAGCCCCAGTCACGCATCGGATCGCCAGTAACGGGCGGTTCGACCTTGATGACGTCGGCGCCCATGTCGCCCAGCAACTGGCCGCAGAACGGGCCGGCGAGCAACTGACCGAGTTCGAGCACGCGAATGTCGCGCAAGGGGCCGGGATTGGCGGGCGCAGGATTGCTAGTTGTCATGGTCATTCTGCCGCCTCCAGTAGCGGCCATTCGGGTTGGATCGGTGCGGGTAGCCCAGTTTCCGCTTCGCAATTGGCGCGCAGAATCTCGATGCCGGGACCGTAGTTGAACAGCGGAAGATCGCCCCGCTCCTCGCGCAGGCGCGCGCGCAAGGCTTCGGTTTCGGCAAGATTGACCGCTCCTCGGTGATCGGCGACCACGCCATAAGCCCGCGCACCTTCAGGCGTGACCAGTCCCTGCACGATTTCCTTGCCGACCAGTTCTGCATCGCGGGCAAGGGGGTCGCCCCAGCCACCGCCGCCCCATGTGATGAAGTGGAGCACGTCACCGGCCTCCACTTCGAGATCCTCGACCTTGTTGCCGACGATGGTCTGCGTGCCGTCGGGCTTTTCGAGGATCTTGCGCGCGCGCGCGCCCGGTTCGCCACCGTTGACGCCCCAGGGAGGCACGAACCAGCGGTCGTCGTGGATCGCGATCGTACCCTTGGACAGGAAGCGGTAGGTCATGCGGATGCCGTTGCCGCCGCGATGGAGCCCGGCGCCGCCTGAATCCGGCTCGCATTCGTAGCGCTCGATCACCATCGGGAAGTAGCGCTCGAGGAATTCGTTGGGCACGTTGGTGAAGCCCGGCCAGAGCGAGTGGCCATCGGGGCCATCGCCCATCGGGCGGCCGGGGATGCCGCCGAAGCCGATCTGGAACAGCTGGAACCAGTCTCCGTTCTTGCCGGGTCGCTCGTCATTGCCCGCGTAGAACAGGTGCGGGCTCGAAGAAAAGCCGGCGGCGTTGAGGAACTCCGGGGTCTTCTGGCCGAGAAGACCGCCGAGAATGTCGAAGATGCGGCCCAGCGCATGGGTGCGGCCTGAAAGCGCGGCCGGGAACTTCGGCTTGAGCAGCGAGCCTTCCGGAATGCGCACGTCGATCAGATCGTAGAACCCGTCGTTGAACAGGATCTGCGGGTCGAAGACCATGATCATGTAGATGCCGAAGAACATCTTGAACATGTTTTCGTTGAGGAAGAAGTTGATCGAGGCGACTGACTGCGGGTCGGTGCCTGCGAAATCGAGCACGACCTTCTCGCCCTCGCGCCACATCGTGCATTTGATCTTGTAGGGCCCGAAGCCCATGCCGTCGTCGCAGATGTAGTCCTCGAAGCTGACCGGCTCCTCGGCAATGGCCATGCCGACCAGCGCCTTCATCGCACGGTGATTGCGGGCGAGCAGTTCCTGCGTGGCCGAGACGTAAACATCGTCGCCGAAACGCTCGGCCATCTCGATCACGCGGCGCGCGGCGACGCGGCACGATGCGATCAGCGCGTTGAGGTCCGCCGCGCACCAGTCTGGCTTGCGGGTCTGGTGCATGACGAGGCGGATCAGATCGGCGTTGTATTCACCCTGCTTCCAGATTTTCACCGGCGGGATGCGCACGCCTTCCTCGAAGATCGAGCGGGCGTTGATCGGCATCGAGCCGACGACCTTGCCGCCGATGTCGGACTGATGGCCGAACATCGAGGTATAGGCGATGAGGCGCCCATCCTTGAACACCGGCAGCAGCACCAGCCAGTCGTTCGAGTGGCTGATCGCGCCGCCGACAGAGTAGGGGTCGGACAGGAAGATCATGTCGCCGTCCTCGAGCGTGCCTTCATAGTTCTCGAGGAAGCCGCCGATGAACGAGCCGAACTGGCCGACGATCATCTTGCCGGTATGGTCGGCGATCAGCGGGAAGGCATCACCCTGTTCGCGAATGCCGGGCGACATCGCGGTGCGCACGAGCGTCGCGTCCATCTCGATGCGCGCATTGCGCAGGGCGTTCTCGATGATGTCGAGCGTCACCGGGTCGATGGCGACGCGCTCGAAGGGCTTGTCGTTGGTCTGGACGATGGTTGCAGGCATGTCTCGCGCTCCCTCTCTCAGGCCAGGTTGATCAGGATGTTGCCGACATGGTCGACAGTGCCGACGCAGCCGCATTCGATCAGCGTCGTCGAATCCATTTCGCAGACGATGGCGGGGCCGGGGATCACATCACCGGCGCGCAGTTTGCTGCGGTCATAGATCACCGCTGCCTGTTCACGCCCGTCCATCCACAAGGTGTGGTCGCGCATCTTGGCAGCGATCGGGTTGCCATCGCCCCTTTCGAGTTCCGCTGCGGGCAGGTCCAATGCGCGGCCCATGGCCACGGCGCGCAGGTTCACGATCTCGTGGGGGGTGTCCATGTTGAAGGTGAACAGGCGCTTGTGCTCGGCATCGAAGCGGGCGAGGATTCCGGCGATGCCATCGGCGTTCAGGACGTCCGGCGTGATCGTCAGCGGCACTTCGAAGGCTTGTCCGGCATAGCGCACGTCGACTTCGAAGGCGGTGCTGATCTCATTCTCGGGCACGCCATCAGCAAGCAGTTCGGCGCGAGTCTGTGCGGCCATTTCGTCGAGGATCGCGATGAGGTCGGAGGCCTCGGTCTGGCTGGCGAGGCGGCTGAACGAGCGCGCGGTTTCGGTGCGCATTCGTGTCGTCGCATCGCCCAGCGCGCAAAGCACGCCGGGGCTGACCGGGGAGATTGCAGGCCACGAGCCCATCAGGCGGGCCACGGCATTTACGTGCAGCGGACCTGCACCACCAAAGCCCATCAGCGCAAAGTCGCGCGGGTCGTAGCCCTGCTGGACCGAGATCATCCGCAGCGCGCCGAACATGTTCTCGTTGACGATGTCGATGATGCCGCGCGCGGCGGCCATCAGGTCGATGCCTAGCGCGTCGGCGATGGTCTGCACCGCTTTCTTGGCGCCCTCGCGATCAAGATTGAACGTGCCGCCGAGCAGGTTCTCGGGCAAGTAACCTAGCACGACATTGGCATCGGTCACCGTGGGCAAGGTGCCGCCTTTTCCATAGGCGACCGGCCCCGGCACGGCTCCTGCGCTCTGCGGCCCGACCCGAAGGGCTCTTGTCAGCTCAGGAACATAGGCGATCGATCCGCCGCCTGCGCCCACCGTCTTCACGTCGAGCGCCGAAGCGCGGACGGAGAGGTGGCCGACTTCAGTGGTGCGCTGGCGGCGGGCTTCGAGATTCTCGATCAGGGCAACGTCGGTGCTGGTGCCGCCGACGTCGAGAGTAAGGATGTTCCTGATCCCGGCATTCCGGCCGACCCAGATCGCGCCGGTAACGCCGCCGGCAGGGCCGGACATCAGGATGTTGACCGGATGCTCCTCGGCCTTCTGCGCGCTCATCAACCCGCCGTCCGAGCGCAGCAGCGAAAGCTTGCCGTTCATCCCCGCCTCGGCGAGGCGCGAGCGCAGGTTGGAGACGTATTTGCCCACGACAGGGCGCACCGCAGCATTGGCCACGGTGGTCAGCGTACGCTCGTACTCCTGCATTTCGGGCAGGACTTCGTGGCTCAGCGACACCGGCACGCCCGGCATGATTTCGGCGGCGAGTTCGCCGACGCGCTTCTCGTGGGTGCCGTTGGTATAGGCGTTGATCAGGCTGACCGTGATCGCCTCGACACCATTGTCCTTGAGCACGCCCAGTTGCGCGCGAATGTCGGCATCGTCGATCGGGCGGATTTCCAAGCCTTCGGCGCTCATCCGGCCCTTGATCGTGACGGTATCCTCAAGCGCTGCCAGCGGTTGCGGCTTCGGCCAGACGATCCAGCCAGCAAGCCCGCCCGGCACGAAGCTGCGCGCGATCTGCATGATGTGGCGATAGCCCTCGGTCGTCACCAGGCCGACGCGTGAACCCTTGCCTTCAAGCACGGCGTTGGTCGCAACCGTGGTGCCGTGAAGGAAGTATTCGACGTCGCCCGGCGTGATCCCGGCCTTCTGACAGATTGCGGTCACCCCGTTCAGAATGCCCTCGGAACTGTCGTGCGGGGTCGACGGCGTCTTGTGCCGCCAGAATGCGCTCGACGAGGTGTCAAACAGCAGGAGGTCGGTGAAAGTGCCGCCAACGTCCACGCCAAGGCGATAGCCCATTGCTCGATTACTCCTGAACGATCTTGGGGAAGGGCGGGGCCTTGGCCACCATCGAGGGAAGTTCGCGGGCCATCACGCCGGACAGCCAGCGATTGGCCTCGATCAGCAGGGCGAGGTCCATGCCGGTCTCCACGCCTGCACGGTGGAGCATGTAGACGACATCCTCGCTCGACACGTTGCCTGCGGCGCCCGGCGCGAAGGGGCAGCCACCCAGACCACCGAGCGCGGCATCGACCACCGATGCGCCGGCTTCGACAGCGGCCCAGACATTGGCGATGCCAGTGCCGCGGGTGTTGTGGAAGTGTACCCGCACCGGCAGCGGCGAAACCGCCTCAACCACGCGCCGGACCAGCCGCGAGACGTGGGCCGGGTCGGCCACGCCAATGGTGTCGGCCAGCGCCACCTCAATGGGTTCGGCCTCCGCCAACGCGGCCGCCATGGCGACGACGCGGTCTTCGGAAACCTCGCCCTCGAACGGGCAGCCGAACGATGCGCCGATGGTGGCCTGGCCCTTGAGCCCGGCGTCCTTCGCCATGGCAACGATGGCCTTTGCTGCCACGACCGATTCGTCACTGGTCTGGCCCTGGTTGGCGATAGCGAAACCGTCGGTCGAAACGCAGACGGCGCCAAGTTCGTGCAGACGGCCTGTGGCAATGGCGCGCTCGGCACCCTTGGCGTTGAGGACGAGGCCGATGAAGCTGACGTCGCCCGTTTGCGGGAGGCCAGCGCAGATCTCTTCGGCGTCGGCCATCTGAGGCACGCGCTTGGGATTGACGAAGCTCGTCACCTCGATGCGGCGCGCGCCTGCGGCAATGCTGCGCCGGATCAGCTCGAGCTTGTCCGCCGTGGACACGATCGCCTTCTCGTTCTGCAGCCCGTCACGCGGGCCGACCTCGACGAACGAAATTGCAGGCGCGCTCACGCTGCTTCTCCAGGTCGGCTGGTAGGCTTGCCGGAAGTCATCAAAACGGCCTCTCTTCGTATGCAATATTACTGTGCGGGCATTCCAGTCACTGCCGAAACCTGCCCGTAGGTGCAGGTTCCTATGCACCTTGACCGATCAAGTTTGTATACAATAAGCTGCCTATCCGAGAAGCGAGCGTCAAGAGGGGGGCGAAAGCCCGTGCGCTCGCAAAAGCGAATGCCGCAAGAACACGGCAACGTGATCGAGCCAGACGTGATCGAACCAACAGGG
Organism: Novosphingobium sp. ERW19; assembly: GCF_012641315.1. Lineage (NCBI taxonomy): Bacteria > Pseudomonadati > Pseudomonadota > Alphaproteobacteria > Sphingomonadales > Sphingomonadaceae > Novosphingobium > Novosphingobium sp. ERW19. The sequence goes on along the minus strand of NZ_JABAIC010000004.1, from coordinate 252,647 downwards.
AGGTTTGAGAATGCGTGCCACCCGTCTTCTATTGAACACTGCAGCGCTCGGCCTGATCGCCAGCGCCGCCCCGTCCTTCGCCCAGGAAGCGCCACAGGATGCCGCGCAGGCGGCTGACGATGGCGATAGCATCATCGTTACGGCGCGCCGCCAGAACGAGCGCCTGCAGGATGTACCGGCTTCGGTCTCGGTCCTCACCGCTACTGCGTTGCAGAACACCGGCGCGGTCAAGGCTGAGGACTTCACCCAGCTTACGCCTGGCGTCACGATCGTGACCGGCACGGCCGAAGCAGGCGACACGCAGATCAACATTCGCGGCATAAACGGCGCGCGCGACGCTGAAAGCTCGGTTGCGCTGGTGGTCGACGGCATACTCAAGACCAACACTGCGCAATTGAACCAACCGCAGGGCACGCTGTCGCAGGTCGAAGTTCTCAAGGGGCCGCAGGGCGCGCTCTATGGGCGCAACGCCGCGGCCGGCGCGATCGTGCTGCAGACTCTGAAGCCCACCGACACGCTTACCGGCGGCCTGCGCGCCTCCTACGCCAACGAAGCGACTTATGAGGCCACTGCGCACATCGCCGGGCCGCTGGGCGAAAACGTCGGCTTCGTCGCCTCGGGTTATTACTTCACCACCGACGGCTGGTGGCGCAACAAGTTCCTGAACAACTCCAAGACCGTCGACGACAAGGAGAACTGGGCTCTCGATGGCCGGGTGATGATCGGCAAGGGCACTGCGACCCAGCTTGATGTCAAGGCGCGTTATGCCGAGTTCCACGGCGCATCGCTTCCTTTCAACGCCTCGTTCCACCTGCCGCAGTTCGGTGCGGTAAACCCTGCGTTCTACGAGGATGTGAACAAGCACCCGTTCAACTTCTACAACAACATTCGCGCCACCAACGACCAGAAGAGCTTCGATGCCTCGGTCAAGCTGGATCAGGAGTTCGGCAACGGCATGAAGCTGGTCGCCTGGGCGCTCTACTCGGACGTCAAGCAGGACCTCGTCGCTGACGGAACATCGGCTGACTTCGCACGCTACATCTCGAACACCGATCCGCGCGTGGCAAGCACGGTCAACCAGTGCTTTGCGAGCACGCAGGCCCTTACCGGCTATCCGGTCAACCAGCCCGGCGGGATCGGCGCGCTTCCCGTGCCGTTCCTGTTTGCCCCTGCCAACGGATCGACCTTCGGACCCTACAGCCCGACGACCTGCGACGGTATCCAGTACCAGCTGCGCAACCAGAAGGATTTCAGCACCGAGATCCGGCTGCTGTCGAACACCGATGGGCCGCTGACGTGGCAACTCGGCGCCTATTACCTGCACATCGACCGCAAGACTGGCGTCAGCCTTGGTGGCGACACGGGGCAGGGCGTGATCAAGCAGCTTTACAATGCGCCGGACACCAAGAATCCGACCTCACTGCTGCTGGCCGACAAGTTCCGCACCAACGTCTATGCGGCGTTCGGTTCGGCCGAGTGGAAGCCTTCGGACGTATTCACCGGCGGCATCGCCCTGCGCTATGACATCGAGGATCGCGCTGCCAACTCGCTCGTGCCCAACGCGACCGATCCGTTCACCGGCGGGCCGATCAATCCGGGCCTCGCCTTCGGGGCATTTACCCCGCAGAATGCCACGTTCAAGCAGCTCCAGCCCAAGGTGACGCTGAGCTTCCACCCGACCAACCAGCTGAATCTCTATGCCAACTGGGGCATCGGCTTCAAATCGGGTGGCTTCAACAACCAGGGCTCGTCGGCCGTGGTCAACACACGCTTCAACAACGGCGTCACGCCGGGCACGATCAATGCGGGCGTGACCATCAACGACCAGTACCGCAAGGAACGCTCCAGCGCCTTCGAAGCCGGTGTAAAGGGCGAACTGTTCGACGGCCGCATCACCTATGACCTTGCCGGCTACTACACCCGCGTCACCGACATGCAGTTCTTCGAATTCTTCGTCGGCGATTTCGGCCTGCTGCGCGTGGTCTCGAACATTGACCGCGTGGACATCAAGGGCGCTGAAATCAACCTGACCGGCAAGGTCGTCGACGGCTGGAAGGTGTTCGGCTCGTTCAACGTCACCGACAGCGAGATCAAGAAGAACGCTTCGCGCCCCTATACCGTCGGCAACAAATCGCCCTATACTGCCGATTGGACGCTGAATCTGGGTTCGGAAATCACCGCGCCGCTGACTGACAATGCCAAGCTGCTGTTCCGCGCCGACTATCGCGTGACCGGTCCGACGTGGTTCCACTCGGTGCAGGATCAGGAGCGCCCGACGATCTTCTCAGGGCTCTTGCCGATTTCACAGTTGAACTTCCTGCCCCCGTCGTTCGGCAATGCCCGCTATGACGTAGCCAAGCGCGATGCCTTCGGCGTGCTCAACCTGCGCGCCGGAATCACCACGCCGAACTATCGGATCGCGGTGTTCGCCGACAACCTGCTCGATCGGAAGTACATCGCCGAAGCAATTCCGGCGATCGAGTTCGGGGGCTCCTTCATCTCGCCGGGCGCGCGTCGTCTCATCGGGGTTGAAGTGGGCGCCTCGTTCTGATCAGGGCTTCAGGATAGATCCGGCGGGGAGCGGGTTGTACCTGCTCTCCCGGACGATACAGGAGCATACGTGTCCAAAGCCTCGCAGGAAGCCTACCGCAAGATCCGCGCAGGGATCCTGTCGGGGCACTTCCCTGCCGGGCAATTCGTGCCCGAGGACGAATTCGCGCAATACTGCGGATTATCCCGCACCCCGGTGCGCGAGGCTATCGCCGAACTTGTCGCCGAAATGCTGCTGCAACGTTCCGGCACCAACCGGGTTTTCGTGCCGGTCTGGTCCGACGAGGACGAGGAAGAGTTGTTCACCCTTCGCGCCATGCTGGAAAGCCACTGCGCTTCCCGCGCGGCGCGGATGATTACCGACGAGCAGATCGCCGAGCTCAAGGCACATTGCGATTTCATCGACAATGCCATAGCCGCACCTTCAGGACCTGATGTCTCCGGATTTGTCGAGGGCAACCGCCACTTTCATGCGGTCATCCTTGCAGCCGCGCAGTCGGACCGTCTGGGGCAGCTAATGAAGTTCGTCGTCAGCCAGATCGTCGTCCACCGCACGGCAGAACAGTACAGCCGGGCGGACATGGAGCAGAGCCAGCGCGACCACCGTGACCTCGTCAGCGCATTCGAAATGCGTGACGAGGATTGGGCGGGCGCGTTGGCAAACACGCATATCCGGCGCGCGGCCAACGCCTACCGCACGATGCGGCAGGGCAGCGAGGCTGCTCAGGCCGAGGCCTGAAGCACGCGCAGTTCAGCCTGGGGCAAGGCTTCGGTCTTGGCCTGGGCCATCAGTTCCTGTTTGCGTGCCATCATCGCATCGCGCAGTGCGACCATGTCGAGCCCGGCGTCACGGGCTTGCGAGAACATGCCTTCCGAGCGGGCTTCCTCTTCGTGGACGTGGTGCTTGATCTCTTCGCTCAGCACCTTGACCTTGGCATCGAAGAACTCGTCCTCGGGCGACGTGGCCATGATGTCGTTGATCAGCAGCTTTGCCGCATCGTGCTCGACATAGGCCTCGGTATAGGTCTCTTCCTCGATCTTGCCCTTCAGCGCGGGGTAGAAGATCTCTTCCTCGATGATGGTGTGGATCTTCAGCTCGTTGCAGATCTGCAGGGCCAGCGCCTGCTTGCGGTCCGAGCGGGCGCTCTCGAACTTGTCGAACAGCGCCTCGACATTGCGGTGGTCGGCCTTGAGCAGGGCAATGGCATCGGTGAACTTTGCTTGAGCCATGGGTCTAAGTCCTTGAAAATGAGTCGATTGATCGCTCAATCCCCCAAGTGCGGCGAATGTTCCGGAACCATCCCCTGCGCCTCGCGCTTGGCTTGTCATGACCGGACATCGCACACTGCCGCAACCGCACGAACGCTGGCCCGAGGTGCTGTGGCTGATCCGTCACGGCCAGAGCGCCGGCAACGTCGCGCGCGACGCCGCTGACGCCGCGGGTGACCTGCGCATTGCGCTCGACCATCGCGATGTGGACGTGCCGCTTTCCGCGCTCGGCCGCGAACAAGCCCGCGCGCTTGGGCACTGGTTCGCCGGTGGCGAAGAGGATGCGCGGCCGGATGTGATCCTGGCCAGTCCCTATGTCCGCGCCGTGCAAACCGCCGAGATCTTCCGCGAGGCGGGCGGCTGTGACCCGGACTTGCGCATCTGCATCGACGAACGCCTGCGGGAAAAGGAGTTCGGCATCCTCGATGGCCTGACTACGCCCGGCATCCACCACTTCCAGCCCGATCAGGCAGAGTTCCGCCGTGTGCTGGGGAAGTTCTATCATCGCCCACCCGGCGGCGAAAGCTGGGTCGACGTGATCTTTCGCCTTCGAGCCCTGCTCGACACGGTATCGCTGCATTACGCCGGCAAAAGGGTGATGATCGTGGCGCACCAGGTCGTGGTGCTGTGCATGCGCTATATCATCGAGCATCTTTCGGAAGCAGAGATCCTTGCCATCGACAAGGCCGGGGACATCGCCAACTGCGCGATCACGCAATACCGGCTCGACAGCTCTGGCAAGGGCGACGGGGAACTGGTGCTCGAGCATTACAACATGGTCGCCCCGATGGTCCGCGAAGGCACTGAAGCGACCCGCGAGCCCGACCGCATGGTGGCCGCCCGTGGCTAAAGCGCAAACTTTGGACGGCGCGTGGTTGCGAAAGCATCCGTTGCCGCAGCCGGACGAGGAAAGCGACAAGAATGCGCGCGGCCGCGTGCTCGTCGTCGGCGGTTGCACCATGGTCCCGGGCGGCGTGCGCCTTACCGCCGAGGCCGCCCTGCGCGCTGGCGCGGGCAAGGTGCGCATCGCGACCGTCGAGTCGACCGCCATGATGATCGGCGTACTGATGCCGGAAGTGGCGGTCCTGCCGCTGGCGCCCGACCCCAAGGGTGAGATCGACGCCTCCCGCGCGAACCTGGAAGGCGAAGTGGACAAGAGCGATTGCCTCGTTCTCGGTCCGGCGATGAGCTGCGCGGAACAGGCCTCGGCACTCGTCGGTCGGCTGATGAGGGCGGCGGACGAAACGCCGCTGGTGCTCGACGCAGCGGCGCTGATGGCGATCTGCGACCATGCCAGGCGCTTGCGCGAACGACACTCACCGGCTGTCCTTACCCCGCACATCGGCGAGATCGCCGCGCTGCTGGGCGAGGAGGCAGTCGCGATCAATCAGGACCGCGCCGCCGCAGTGTCCCGATGTGCCGAGCGCTTCGGGTCGGTAGTCGTGCTGAAGGGGGCAGTCAGCCTGGTCGCAGCGCCAACCGGAGAGCTGTTTAGCTACAGCGGCGGGAACGTCGGGCTGGCCACCGGTGGCTCGGGCGATGTCATGGCCGGTATCGCTGCCGCCCTGCTGGCGCGCGGGGCAGAACCGTTGCAAGCCGCGCTCTGGTCCGTGTGGCTGCATGGCGAGGCTGGCAGGCGGTGCGCGGAAGCGATCGGCCCGCTGGGCTACCTTGCCAGCGAGCTTCTCGGCTTCATTCCGCGGGTGATGGAACGGGCTGCTTGAGCCGGTAGTCTTCTACCGGTACGCCGCCGATCACATGCTCCTGGATGATCCGCTCCAGCACCGGCGGGGTGCAGGAATGATACCAGACGTTGTCCGGATAGACGACAGCCACCGGCCCTACCATGCACACGCGCAGGCAGCCGACCTTGTTGCGCAGCACCCCCTGCGCCCCGCCCAGCTTCAGCTCGCCGAGGCGCTTCTTGAGGTAGTTCCAAGCCTCGTCACCGACATCGCGCGGGGCGCACTTGTCCTTCTCCGGCCCGGCGCACAGCAGGATATGGCGCTGCGGATTGAAACCGCCGAGCTTTTCGAGGGCTATTTCAGCAAGAGCAATCTCGGCGGCATCAGGGATCATTGGGCCTTGCCATTCTTCTTCAACCAGCGTTCGAGCCAGTTGAACGAAGTCTGGTGCCACTGCAACGAGTTCTTGGCCTTGAGCACCCAGTGGTTCTCGTCAGGGAAAACCAGCAGTTCGGAAGGGATGCCGCGGCGCTGCAGCGCCGTAAATGCCGCGAGGCCCTGCGTATAGGGAATGCGGAAGTCCTTCTCGCCGGTGATGACCAGCATCGGCGTTTTCCACTTGGCAACGTGGTTGACCGGGTTCCACTTCTCGAACTCTTCCGGCGCTTCGTAGTAAGGGTGCCCGCCGTGCTCCCACTCGTCAAACCACAGTTCCTCGGTTTCATAGGCCATGGCGCGGGCATCGAAAACGCCGTCATGCTGGACAAGGCACTTGAACCGGTCGGGCCAGTTGCCGGCGATCCAGTTCATCATGTAGCCGCCGTAGGACGCCCCTGCCGCGCAGGCATTGTCGCCATCGATCTGTCCATCCAGCGCGATCGCGGCGGCAAAGCCCTTCTGCAGGTCCTCCAGCGGCTTGCCGCCCCACTGCCGGTTGATGGCGTCGGTGAAGGCCTGGCCATATCCGGTGGAGCCGTGGAAATCGATCGAGACGATTGCATAGCCCTGGCTTGCCCAGACGCGCGGGTTCCAGCGGTTGGACCAGCTGTCGTTATACGAGCCCTGAGGTCCGCCATGAACGAACAGGACGGACGGCAGCTTGCCCTTCAGCCAGCCTGGCTTGGTGATCTGGCCCCAGACGGTATCGCCATCCGCGCCCTTGAAGCTGAAACGCTGCGTGACGACCGGCGCGCGCTGCGAAAGGGCGCTGGTGGCTACATCGGTTAGCCGCGTGCCAGCCTTGCCCGGCTTGCCGATGAACAGCTCTGCCGGGTTGTCGATCGAATCGCGGGTGTAGACCAGACGGCCATCCTTGAGCGGCACGACATTGCCGATATGCCCCTCGCGGCCCGGATTGAGGACGAGGCGCGTAACCTTGCCGCTTATCGGGTCGATGCGGAAGGCGGGGGTATCGAGAACGTCCTCGGCCGTCGCGATCAGGGCCTTGCTGTCCGGCGTCCACGTCAGCGAGGCGGCCGAGCGGTCCCAGCCTCCGGTCAGCTCGCGCTTTTCGCCAGTCTGGAGGTTCATCAGGTTCACCACCAGACGATCCGCCTCGTAACCGGGCCGCGCCATCGCGGCGTAGGCAAGCCACCTGCCATCGGGCGACGGGGCGGGGGTGTTGTCGGTGGCCTTGTTGGTCTCGGTCAGGTTTTTCGGCGCTGCGCCATCCAGCTTCGATTGCCAGATGTCGAGATTGGTCGAGGTCGGCTCGTTGCGGTCGGCCTGTCGCGCGACGAAGAACAGCGATTGCGAATCTGCGGCCCAAGCCACGTCCTCGCCACCGCCGAACGGCTTGACCGGGCTGTCGCCAGTCAAGGTGCCGACAGGGCCATCGGCAGCCTTGCCTTCGCCGATGACCTTGCCATCTGCGCCAAGATCAAAAGCGAAGACGCGGCTGTAGTTGCCGGGCGTTTCCCATGCGTCCCAGTGGCGCACGAAGCCAGCCCCGTCCTTGTAGTGGCGGCCGTTGCCGGGGCCGGGAAGGGCGGTGTTGCCATCGCTGTCGCAGCCGAAGGTCAGGCAGGTGCGCGCAATGTCGCCCCATACGGCAATGCGCTTGCCATTGGGGGAGAGTTCGAACCCGGCAACCTCGGCCTTGAAGGCCGTTACCTGCGTCGTCACGCCCGAGGCGATGTCGACTTTCCAGACCTGCGTGGTTTCTGCGTCGCCAACCTTGCGGTCGGAAAGATAGTAGAGCGTGCCATCCGGCGCAAAGGCCGGATCACTGGCGCTGCCGCCAGTGTCGATGCGGCGCGGCTGGCCCTTGCTATCAGCACTGCGCACCCACAGGGCAGGCGTGCGCTTGTAGCTGGCCGGATCGGTGGTGGTGACGATGTAGGCCACCGTCTTGCCATCGGGCGAAATCGCCGTGCCACCAAGGCGGCTGAGCGTCACCAGATCCTGCGGAGAGAACGGCGCGGCCTGCTGGGCAAAAGCAGGAACAGCGAAAGCGAAGGCGAGCGGAGCAGCCGCCCACGACAGCGAGATGGTTTTCATGGAAACCGGATTAGCGCCGTAAGCCTACGGCGCAAACCGCAAAATCAGCCGCGCTTCCCGGCGATACGCGCAATCTCGGCGGCGACCATCTTCTCGACCATGGCAGGCAGGTTCTTGTCGAGCCATTCGGCCAGCATCGGCTTGAGCATCTCGCGCACCAGCCCTTCGAGCGAAGTTTCGCCCGAGCGGACGATCTGCGGCGCAACGCCGGGCTGCGCCAGCATCGAAAGCGCCGCGAGCGATTCGCGCATCGACGCTGCTGCCGCATCGGCAATCAGGCCGCCTGCGGGCTCGGCTTCGTCCTCTTCGGCAGGGTCGGTCAGTTCGAGCACGTCGGGACGCGGGGCCGGCTTGGGCTGCAGGCGTGCCTGCGCCTCGACCTTGTTGTCGCGCGCGATCACTTTCTTGATCGATTCGAGGATTTCCTCGACGGACGGTTCACCGGCCTGACGCATCGCAACTTGTACCCCCAAATGCCCCCGCTTCACCGATTCTCTCAAGGAAGCGGTGAGGGCGGAATTGTCGCATCCTGCGCGGGCGTGTCAACGGTGCGCGTCGATACCGCAGCAGGCTTGGGATCGCGATCCCAGTCCCAGAAGCGGCCCTTGACGCGGTCATAGTTGACCTGCGGATCGTAGAGCGCGCCGCCATCAAGGCCGAGGTCATTGGCATCGGCTTTGCCCATTGCCGACAACAGGTTGAACCCGGCGACATAGGCATTGCGCCGCGCCGCAACGAGCTGCACCTGCGCCCGCAGCAGTTCCTGCTCGGCATCGAGGATGTTGAGGATGGTGCGATTGCCGACGGTGTTCTCCGCCCGCACGCCCTCAAGGCTCAGCGCTGCGGCATCGACCGCGGTCTGGTTCATCGCGATGATCTCGTTCGCGGCAAGCCAGGACGCATAGGCCGAGCGAACGGTGGCGATAACCTCGCGTTCGACGCCGATTTCCTGCTCGAGCGTCGCCGATTCACGCGCCTGCGCCTGCCGGGTCTGTGCGGCAGGTCCGCCGCCCTGATAGAGCGGGATCGAGACGCTCACACCGGCCTGGGCGGTGGTATTTGCCTGCTGCAAGGTCTGGCTCGAACCCTGAAAAGTCCCCTTGAAGGCCTGACGGCTGCCGTTCGTCGAGAGCGATACCGTGGGTAGCTTTGCCGCGTCGGCAACCTTCACGTCAAAGGCTGCGGCCTTGCTGCGCTCGCGCGCGGCCATGAGATCGGGATTGTTCTCAAGCGCGAAATCGACAGCGTCGTCCGGGTTGCCGGGCAGGCCCGGCAGCGGCGGCGGCGGCTGCAGATCGGTTGGAGCCTTGCCGACGACCTGGATGTACCGCTCACGGCTGGCTATGAGGTTCGCCTGTGCCGTGCGCAGATCGCCACGGGCAAGAGCCAGACGGGAATTGGACTGGGCCACATCGGTGCGGGTCACGTCGCCGATCTCGAAGCGGTCGCTGGTGGCCTTGAGGTTCACTTCCAGAACCTCGACGTTGCTCTTGTTGAGCCCGACGATCGCGGAATCGCGGATCACATCCATGTAGGCCGCAACGACTTGCGAAAACACGCCGGATTCGGTCGCGCGCAAGTCTTCCTGCCCGGCTTCGACGCGGGTCTTGGCGGCCCGGATCGAATTCTTCACCGATCCGCCGGAATAGACCGGCACGCCGAGGCTCAGGTCGATGCTGTTCGACCAGTCGGTGATCAGGAACGAATTGGGGTTGGCGCGCAGCACTTTCGTATAGCTGGCCTGCCCCTGCAGGCTCGGCAAACCGCGCGCTCGGGCCAGTGGCACGCCTTCGTCGGTCGCCCGCTGGGTCGCACGGGCGGCCTGAAGCGTGGGATTGGTGCTGTAGGCGCTGGTCAGCGCCTCGCGCAGGTCATCGGCCAGAGCGGGGGTGACAGCGAGGCTTGCGGCGCTGGCCGTCAGAATGAGGCGTAGCGCCTTGCCCGTCGCCATATGGCTCAGAAGCTCCATTTCTTCGGGGCGGCAAACTCGGCCAGCACCGCGAAATCGGCTTCGGCGAGCGGCGTTGCCACCACCTTGCCCAGCGCCTTGCGGGCCATGGCGAGGCGGGTGACGCCGCGATCGGCGATGCCGGTGACGATCCGGCCATCATCGGCCAGCAAGCCGGCGAGCGAATCCGGCAGGACTTCTGCGGCGCCATCGATCAGGATCAGCGAATACGGTCCGCCCTGAGCCGATGCCAGCGATTCGGCGCGGGTCACGCTGTCGGCAAGCTGTCCGACCAGAGCGGCGAGGTAGCCGTTCGGCGAGATCACGAGGACGGCATCCTCGCGCGCGGTCTGGGCCGCTTCGAGCATCTGGCCGTAGGTCAGCGCCGGGGAAAGCGAGCGCCCATCCCCCAGCGGAACCGCCCGGTCGATGTAGGCAACCGCGCGACGTTCGGCAGGGACAAAGTCCTCGCGCGGGACGGCGTTGAAAGCATTGAGGATTGCCGGCGAATTGACGCCGCTTACGCGAAGCTGGCTATCGATCATCGCACGACGGGCAACCAGCATCTCATCCGCTGCCGGGCGATCTTCAACCACGGTCATTCGAAACCCTCATATCCGCTAGAGGCTTCCACCCGCACCCGGGGAAGCCTGAATGTTGCCAAGTGCCTGTAGATTATCGATCTGCTGTTTCCAAGGGATTTGCTTGTCGCAAATTGCCGCGTAATGCGCCCATCGCAACCAAGGCCTCTGGAGGGAGTCGGCAACATGGCAGAAATGGTCACGATCCGGGAAGCGGACCTTATCGATAGCGTCGCGGACGCGCTGCAGTACATCAGCTACTTCCACCCGATGGACTACATCCGTGCGCTCGGCGAGGCCTACAAGGCCGAACAAGGCCCGGCGGCGAAGGACGCGATTGCGCAGATCCTCACCAACAGCCGCATGTGCGCCGAGGGCCACCGCCCGATCTGCCAAGACACCGGCATCGTCAATGTGTTCATCGAATGGGGGCAGGATTGCCGCCTCGAATCCGACATGAGCCTGCAGGACGTCGTCGATGAAGGCGTGCGCCGCGCGTACAACAACCCCGACAACAAGCTGCGCGCCTCGGTGCTGGCCGACCCCGCCTTCACCCGCCGCAACACCCGCGACAACACGCCCTGCGTGCTCCATGTCGAGATGGTCAAGGGCAACAAGGTCACGGTCGACGTCGCGGCCAAGGGCGGCGGCTCGGAAAACAAGTCGAAGTTCAAGATGATGAACCCCAGCGAGAACATCGTCGACTGGGTGGTCGAGATGCTGCCGCAGATGGGCGCGGGCTGGTGCCCGCCGGGCATGCTCGGCATCGGCATCGGCGGCACTGCAGAACACTGCGTCCTGCTCGCCAAGAAGGCGCTGATGGAACCGATCGACATGGCCCAGCTCAAGCAGCGCGGCCCCCAGACCGATATCGAGCGCATGCGCATCGAAATCTTCGACAAGGTCAACGCGCTCGGCATCGGTGCACAGGGCCTTGGCGGTCTGTCGACCATCCTCGACGTGAAGATCATGGACGCGCCGTGCCATGCCGCGGGCAAGCCGGTGGCGATGATCCCCAACTGCGCCGCCACGCGCCACGCGCACTTCACGCTCGACGGTTCCGGCCCGAGCTACCTTGAACGCCCCAAGCTCGACGAATGGCCGCAGGTCCACTGGGCGCCCGACAGCGCAGCCAAGCGCGTCAACCTCGACACGCTGACCCAGGCCGAGGTCGAAGGCTGGAAGGCGGGCGACCGTCTGCTGCTCAACGGCAAGATGCTGACTGGCCGCGATGCCGCGCACAAGCGCATCAAGGACATGCTCGCCAAGGGTGAGGAGTTGCCGGTCGATTTCAAGGGCCGCGTGATCTACTACGTCGGCCCGGTCGATCCGGTGCGCGATGAAGTCGTCGGCCCGGCCGGCCCGACCACTGCCACGCGCATGGACAGCTTCTCGGACACCATGCTCGACCTCGGCCTTCTGGCCAGCGTCGGCAAGGCTGAGCGTGGCCCCGCCGCGACGAAGTCGATCGCCGAGCACAAGAGCGCCTACCTGATGGCGGTCGGAGGCGCGGCCTACCTCGTTGCGCGCGCGATCAAGGAAGCCAAGGTTGTCGGGTTCGAGGACTTGGGCATGGAAGCGATCTACGAATTTACCGTCGAGGACATGCCGGTAACCGTCGCGGTCGACAGCTCGGGCGAGAACGTCCACCAAGCTGCCCCGCTCGTCTGGAAGAAAAAGATCGCGGACGAGAAACTCCTCCCTGTTTGAGGGGTAGGAAAGCCCATCCGGGCTTTCCTTGACGGTGCCGCAAGCCTCTGACGGATGTCAGAGGCGCACCCGATAAATTCCATGAACGACATTTGCCGCCCGACCGCCGTTATGGCGCGTCGGGCGGTTCGCGTTTAGGGTCGACGGGATGACGTCGTCGCAAATCGATCCCGGTATCCCGCGCGTTCCGGCCCGGCAGGTGATCCTGTCGGCTGCGGCGCTGTGGCTGTGCTACTTCCTGTTGATCACCGTGCGCGGGCTGGTGGTGGAGCTGGGTGACTTTACCGATCTGCTTTGGCGGCGTGCACTGGTGACGGCGGCGGGGATCGTGGTGACGGTCGCCTGCTGGCCGCTGCTGCGCCGGTTCGACGCTCGCCCTCTGGCAACGCGGGTGGCCGCCGCGCTGGTGATCATGCTTCCAGCGGCGCTTGCTCTGGCAGCGGTCAACCAGTGGGCTTTCGCGCCGGTCGAAAAGCGCATGATCGAACGGATCAGCACTGATCAGGGCGAGCCCCGCACAACAACCACGACGACCCAGACCACCATCACCGGCAATCAGGGCAAGCCAGGCGTGAAAATCCGCCACGACATGGCGGGCAACGTCCTTGTCGATGTGCTGGACGAGGGGTTCATTCCTCCGGCACCACCTGAACCCGACTTGCCTGAACCTCCGCCTCCGCCAGAGAACCCGCCAGCTCCCAAGGCTGCTCCATCGATGGAGCCTCTGCTCAGCGCAGAAGACATTGCCGAGCTGCGCAAGGTCGGCGACGAAGCGACGATTCAGGCGCTCAAGAACTTCGGCATCAAGCAGGACGCCGATGGCAGCATGGTCATTTCACAGCCCGGCCTGTTCGTCCGCCAATATGCCGATGGCCGCTCGGAAGTGCGGACCGGGGGCAAGGTCTATACCGTCGACGAGGACGGCGACGTCGAAAGCATCAGCGATGCTGTAGAACCGCCGGCATCGGCGGCATCAGCGGCGCCCCCGGCCCCACCCGTCCCGCCGGCGCTGTCCGCCGCGGAAAGGGAAAAGATCCGCGAAACGGCCCGCCGCGAGGCGGACAAGGCTCTCAGGAAGGCGCAGGCGGCGCGCAAGCTGGCGCTGGAGAAGGCACAGGCCGTGCGGGCCCGTGAGGTCGCCGCAGCCCGGACGGCGGCGGAGCAGCGGAAAGCGGAATCGGCCAAGGTTGAAGCAGCAAGAATTGAGGCAACCACGCCGCGGCCCAGCGCGTCAGAGATTGTCACAGAGGACCTGCGCGGCCCCGATCACGTCACCATCATCCGGCAGACGGTCGAGAACGAGGGGCTATGGCGACAGCTGACCGATGTCGCGCTGGGGCGCTACTTCCTGCTGATTGCGTGGGCCGCGCTCTACCTGGCGCTCGGCAATGGCGAACAGTTGCGCGCGGCGGAGTATCGCGAGGGGCAATATGCCCGCGCCGCCAAAGCTGCCGAGCTTCGTTCCCTGCGTTATCAGGTCAACCCGCACTTCCTGTTCAACACGTTGAATTCCTTGTCAGCTTTGGTCATGGTCGGACGAACCGAACAGGCCGAGCGGATGATCCAGTCAATCTCGCGTTTCTATCGCCACAGCCTTGCCGGCGATCCCACGGCAGACATGCCGCTGGAGGACGAGATCGCCTTGCAGCGCCATTACCTCGACATCGAGGCAGTGCGCTTTCCCGAACGCCTGCGCTGCGAGTTCGACATTCCGGACGATCTGATGACCGCCTGCGTGCCCGGTATGATCCTGCAGCCGCTGGTCGAGAATTCGATCAAGTATGCAGTCTCGACCACGATCCGGCCCGTGACCATTCGCATCACTGCCCGCGAGGCGGGGGGCTTTCTGATCCTGACGGTAGCGGATGACGGACCTGGCGAGGGCTTTGCCAATGGTGGTACCGGCATCGGCATCGCCAATGTCAGAAGCCGTCTCGCCGCCCGCTTCGGCGAGGATGGAGCCGGCGTGGAAAGCGGGCCGCTTCCCGCTGGCGGCTATGCAACGGTACTGACCATGCCGGTCGTCCGGAACGAGTGCTGAGGGGACTTGAGTTGCGCACGCTGATTGTTGACGATGAACCGCTGGCTGTCGAGCGGATGCAGATCCTGTGCGCGCGGATACCTGCATTGCAGGTGGTGGGGACGGCCAGCGATGGCGCCGCGGCCCTGCGCCTGATCGAAGCGCTCAATCCCGATCTTGTCCTGCTCGACATGACCATGCCCGAGGTTGACGGGCTCGGCGTCGCGCGGGCGCTTGCAGGACAGGTCAACCGGCCTGCTGTCGTATTCGTTACTGCCCATGATGATTTTGCGGTCGAGGCGTTCGATTGCGATGCGGTGGACTACGTGCTCAAACCTGTCGCGCAGGAACGGCTGGAGCGGGCGGTGGAGCGCGCACAAGCGCGCCGCAGCACGTCGACCGAAGCTGCCCTGACGCCCGAAAAACCGCAAAGCGAGTGGATCGAGGAGTTCTGGGTGCCACACCGCTCGGAGCTGATTCGCGTTGCCGCCTCGGACCTCGAACGCATCGATGCGGAACGCGATTACGTCCGCCTGCATGTCGGGCATCACAACGGATCGGGTCAAAGCGGGGGCCGCAGCTACATGATGCTGCACACCATCGCCGGGCTTGAAGCACGGCTGGACCCCGAGCAGTTCATCCGACTCCACCGCTCGACCATCGTCCGGCGCGACCGGATTGCCGGACTCAAGCACGATGGTCTTGGCGTGTGGTCCGCCGAACTGGCCGACGGTTCGGTACAGCGCATCGGCCGTACCTACCTCGCGCGGGTCAAGGCCATGGCGGGACGATAACACCCCCCACAGAGCCCGCTCAGACTGAGCCTGTCGAAGGCCCCTCGTGGTCAGGCCTTGGCTGGCATCCTTCGACAAGCTCAGGATGAGCGACCTTGGAAAAGCTCAGGCCTTGTAAAGCCCGTCGATCCGGGCGCTGTAGCGCTCCCTGATCTTGTGGCGGCGGATCTTGAGGCTCGGCGTCATCTCGCCATTGTCGATGCTGAAGGCCTCGTCGGCAAAGGTGAACTGGCGGACCTTCTCGATCACCGACAGGTCCTTGTTCACCCGGTCCACTGCCGCGCGGATCGCATTCCGGAACGCCGGCAGGTCCTGCAGTTCCTTGAAGTCGAAGTGTTCGCCCTGCGCGCGTGACCACTCCAGCGCCCATTCCGGATCGGGCACGATCAGGCCAACGATGTAGGGCCGCTTGTCGCCCGAGACCATCGCCTGCGCGATTTCCGGCTGCAGCGTCAGCATGCCTTCGATCTTCTGCGGGGAGACATTGTCGCCCTTGTCGTTGACGATCATGTCCTTCTTGCGATCGGTGATGACGATGCGGCCCTTCCCGTCGAGATGGCCGATGTCACCGGTGTGCAGCCAGCCCGCATTGGCGCCCTCGCGCGGAATGGCGCGCGCCGTCTCGGCATCGTTCTGCCAGTAGCCGTGCATCACGAGCTCGCCCTTGACGAGGATCTCGCCATCCTCGGCGATCTTCACCTGCACGCCCTTCATCGGCGGTCCGACGGTGTCCATCTTGAGGCCGACCTTGGGGCGATTGCACGAGATCACCGGCCCGGCCTCGGTCTGGCCATAGCCCTGCAGCATCGTCAGCCCCATCGCTTCGAAGAACACGCCGACATCGGGGTTGAGCGGGGCGCCGCCGGAAACCATCGCCTTCATCCGCCCGCCAAAGCGCGCGCGAATCTTCGGGCGCAAAGTCCGCTCGAGGATCAGGTTCATCGGCGCGTCGATGATCCGGCCCTTGCCGGCCGCCTTGCGTCCGCCGATCGAAAGGGCGCGGTCCATCAGGTAGTTCGCCAGCTTGCCCTGCTTCTCTACCTGCTTCATGATTCGCGTGCGCAGCACTTCGAACAGGCGCGGCACCACCACCATCAGGGTCGGCCGCACTTCCTCGATGTTCGAGGCGAGCTTTTCCAAGCCTTCCGAATAGTAGATCTGCGCGCCCATGCCGATCGGCAGGTACTGGCCGCCGGTGTGCTCATAGGCGTGGGACAGCGGCAGGAACGAGAGAAACACTTCCTCTCCCCAGCCGAAGTCATTGGCAAGAATCTCGGCGGCACCCTCGACATTGCACAGGATCGAGCCATGATGCAGCCGCACGCCGCGCGGGGAACCGCCGGTGCCGCTGGTGTAGATGATGCAGGCCAGGTCATCCCGGCCCATGGTCCTGAGCCGCTCGTCCACGGCCGCCCGCGCTGTCGTTCCATCGCCGCTGGTCATCGACTGCCAGTCATGGAAGGACAGCTTGCCGGCCTGCATCTGGCGCAGCGGTTCGATCCCGATCACATGCTCCACGCAAGGCGCGGAAAGCGCGGCCGGCAGCAGCGGCTGCGAGAGCTTTGAGGTCGAGACGATCACCGCCCGCGCGCCGGAATTCTCGAGGATGTGCAGATGATCGCGCTCGGTATTGGTGATGTAGGTCGGCACGGTGACCAACCCTGCGGCCATGATCGCGTGATCGGCGATGCACCATTCGGGGCGGTTTTCCGAAACCAGCGCCACCCGATCGCCGGGATTGAGCCCGAGGGCGCGAAGCGACTGCGCCAGGACGCAAACCTGCCGCACCGCCTCGTTCCATGACAGCGATTGCCACTGGCCCTTGGCTTTGGCCCACAGGAACGGGGCATCTCCCCGGGCGTCAGCGCGGTCGAGAAACATCGAGACCAGATTGGGAAAACCCGCGAAATCGGAAAGCTGCACGTCTTGACCCTCGCCCGTTTCGGCTGAACGGACCGAGGTCCGGCACGCCTGTTAACGGGAACCTAGTGGCCTCGTTCCGCCTCGGCAACCGGGCATCCCATTCGTGCGGCCTGACGTCCTGACTCTAGCTTACGCAGGCGCTTCATGGCGCCACCGCTGCGCCCTCGCTGCGGGGGTCGGCCGCACCGCGCCAACGATCGCCGACGCGCTCGATGGCATTGGCCTTGAAGGACGGCGGCCGCGCCAAAACCTGCGCATGGCCAAGCTGTTGCAGGGCCGGGATCATCACTTCGAGGGTGGTGCCTTGTTCGACGAAGACCACGTCACCGCCCGGAGCGAAAATAACCGGCAAGGCGATCGCCTCGCGCGCGGACAGGTCCCAGTCGAGCACGCCGATGATCGCCTTGGCCACTTGCGCGGGGATCGTCACGCCACCGGCCGCGCCGATGGCAAGGCGCAGCTTGCCGTCAGGTCCGTAGATCAGTGTCGGCGACATGGAACTGCGCGGGCGCTTGCCGGCTTCGACCCGGTTCGCGGTGGGCTTGCCGTCCTTGTCGGGCACGATGTTGAAATCGGTCAGCTCGTTGTTGAGATAGTAGCCCCCCACCATAAGGCCCGATCCGAACGGACCTTCGATGGTCGAGGTATAGCTTGCGGCATTGCCCCACCTGTCCACGGCGACAAAGTGCGTCGTGCCGTTCTCTTCCTGCGGATCGGCCTTGGCGAAGGCCAGCCTGGCTCCCGGTGGGGTGCCGGGCGACACGATGCCGAGCGACGTGCTTTCGGAAATCAGGGCGGAACGCGCGGCGAGATAGGCGGGATCGGTCAGCCCCGCCACCGGGACTGAAACGAAATCGCTGTCGGCCAGGTACTGGTCGCGATCGGCATAGGCGAGGCGCTGCGACTCCGCGATCAGATGCCACGACACCGGGTTGGTGGCCCCGAGCGCCTTCATGTCGAAGCGTTCGAGCTGCTTGAGGATGGCGAACACGGTGGTGGCGCCCGATGAAGGCGGCCCCATTCCGCAGATGCGCCAGGCACGATACTGGCCACAGACAGGCGGCCGGGCGATGGCCTTGTATCCGGCAATGTCGGCCGTCGTCATCGGTGAGGGATTGCGCGGCGCCGTGCCCACCTCGGTGGCGATCAGCGTGGCGTTCTCGCCTGCGTAGAAACTGTCGGCGCCGCGTGCCGCGACTGTTTCGAGTGTGGCGGCCAGCGCGGGGTTGCGCACAAGCGTGCCGACGGCAAGCGGCTGTCCGTCAGCGCCATAGAACAAGGCCCGTGCCTCGGGATCGAGCGCGCCGGTGCGGCTGGCCGCAGCAAGAATCGCTCGCAGGCGCGGCGTGATCTCGAACCCTTCGCGGGCCAGGCGGATCGCGGGCTGGAACAGGGTTCGCCACGAAAGCCGACCCTTGTCATTGTGCGCCAGCGCGGCGAGTCGCAGGTTGCCCGGTACGCCGACGCTGCGGCCGCCCGGGATGGCGTCGCGATAAGGCAGCGGCTTGCCGTCGGCGTAGAACCACTGCGGTGTTGCCGCCTTGGGAGCCGTCTCGCGGCCATCGATCGTTTCGACCTTGCCTGCCGCATCGCCCAGCACAAGGAATCCCCCGCCGCCAATGCCGGAGCTTTGTGGCTCGACCACGGTCAGCGCCAGCATCGTGGCTATGGCGGCGTCGGTCGCGCTGCCGCCAAGCCGCAGCATCTGCACGCCAGCTTCGGCAGCGCGCGGATCTGCGGCGGAGACGAGGCCCGCGCTGTCTACCGGGACGCCCTCGATCGCAGCGGCCATCGGCGCGGGACGGGACGGGGCAATTGTCGCGCTGGGCGGAGGAACGCAGCCGCTGACGAGCAATGCGACGAGCGGCGTGGCCAGACTGGCGGATTTCAGAATGCAGGGGACTGACATGCCCCCTTGCTATTCGGTGCCGACCGCCTCGGCAATGGACGTCATGCCGGCTTCGCGGACCTTGCGTTCAAGTCCTGCGACCAGGCGCTTGGCAAGGCCGGGGCCCTCGAATACCATCGCGCTGTAAATCTGGATCAGGCTGGCCCCGGCCCGGATGCGGGCCCAGGCATCCTCGACCGTTGCAATCCCACCCACGCCGATCAGCGGAATCGCCCCGCCGCTGGCCTTGCGGAAATCGCGCAGGCGCTGCAGCGCAAGCTCACGCAACGGCTCACCCGAAAGACCGCCAGCCTCCCCGGCATGGGCCGAGCGCAATGTCGGACGGGTGATCGTGGTGTTCGAAACGATCAATGCGGCCAGCCGCTTTTCAAGAGCGATGCGGCAGATCGCATCGATGTCCGACGGCTCGAGGTCGGGCGCAAGCTTGAGGAAGATCGGCACGTTCATGTTGCCGCGCGCCTCGATCACCCCGTCCAGCAGGGCCGAGAGCGCACCTTCATCCTGCAACGCGCGAAGGCCCGGCGTGTTCGGCGATGAAATGTTGACGGTGAGATAGGATGCCAGCGGGGCCATGAGCCGCGTCATCTGCGCATAGTCGGCAATGCGGTCGGCCGAATCCTTGTTCGCGCCGATGTTCACGCCAACGATGCCAGGCAGGCCATGCTTGCCCGTCTCACGGCGGCGGATCAGGCGGTTCGTTACTGCCTGTGCGCCTTCGTTGTTGAAGCCCATCCGGTTGATCACGGCCCGATCCTCGATCAGGCGGAACAACCGCGGCTTCGGATTGCCTTCCTGCGGAAGCGGCGTGACCGTGCCCACCTCGACAAAGCCGAACCCCAGCCCGAGCATGGCGTCGGGCACTTCGGCGTTCTTGTCGAAACCCGGGGCCATGCCCAGCGGGTTGGGAAAGGCGATGCCGGCGATGCGCTGGGCGAGATTTGGCGTGGGCGCCAGCCTGCTCGAAGGCGGATTGATCGCGAGTGCGCGGATGGTCAGGCGATGCGCAGGTTCGGCAGGGATCCGGAAGATCAGAGGGCGCAGCAGCGAATATGGCGTCACGGGCAAACGGTTCCGGATTCTGCAAATGGTGAAGGACGAATCGGGGCCGATCCCGATGCGCCATGCCGCCGGAGTGCCCCGCCAGAGTCTTTGCGATGTAATCTTCTGTCGGCCAACCCTGTTCTTCTCGAATCTGACAGCAATTGTAATTGATTGCGCTTGGTATGTTGCGCATTTGCCACCGGAATTGTCGAATCCATACAATTCTCTCCAAGGGCTTCTGCTTAGTAAGGCGCTGCGACCCGAAGGGCTCGGTGCAGTTCTGCAACGAGTTCTCGACTTTGAGGCGGCCGGCGCTCCCAGTGAGCGCGGCCGCCCTTTTTTTGCCTCTCTCATTTTTGAGCAAGCGCCCGCTTGTGCCGGCAAGGCCCCGCGCCTAGATAACCGGAGTGATTCGGTCCGATTTGTTCGGGCCGCTATTCGGGACCCTGCCAGATGCGCCTTTCGAGCATGGCCGATTACGCCGTCGTCACGATGACCGCTGCCGCGCGCCATTGCGGGCAGAGCCGCGTCTGCGCGCAACAGCTAGCCGACGAAACCGGCTTGCCGGTGCCGACCGTGCAAAAGCTGGTCAGCAAGCTTTCGGCGGCTGGGCTGCTCAAGTCCGTTCGCGGTGCGCGTGGCGGGCTCAAGCTGGCGCGCCCGGCTGCGGCTATCACTTTGGCCGATATCGTCGAAGCCGTGGAAGGCCCCATTGCGCTCACGCCCTGCAGCGAGCATGGGCGCCATGATTGCACGCTGGAAAGCGCGTGCACCGTCCGTCCGCACTGGCCTGCCGTCGATGCCGCACTTCGCGGCGCGCTGGCTGGCATACCGCTCACCCAATTGTCCCGTCCTGCCGCAGCGGTGACGGAGGTTATGGCATGACCGAGAACGTCGAAGTGAAAGACCAGGCCGCCCGTGAAGCCGCTGCCAAAGTGGCCGAGTACGAGCACGGCTGGTCGTCGGATATCGAGCAGGAGTACGGACCCAAGGGTCTGTCCGAGGACACCGTCCGCTACATCTCGGCCAAGAAGGACGAGCCGGAGTGGATGCTCGAATGGCGCCTCAAGGCCTATCGCCACTGGCTGACCATGCCCACGCCCGATTGGGCGAAGCTTAACATCCCGCCGATCGACTATCAGGACGCCTATTACTGGGCTGCGCCCAAGGCCAAGCCCAAGCTCGGCAGCCTTGACGAGGTCGATCCTGAAATCCTGCGCGTCTATGAAAAGCTCGGCATTCCGCTGGAAGAGCAGAAAGTGCTCGCCGGCGTCGAAGGCGCGCGCAAGATCGCGGTGGACGCCGTGTTCGACAGCGTCAGCGTCGCCACCACCTTCCGCAAGGAACTGGAAGCGGCAGGCGTGATCTTCCGCTCGATCTCCGAGGCGATCCGCGAATATCCCGATCTCGTTAAGAAGTGGCTGGGCAAAGTCGTGCCGATGCATGACAACTACTTCGCCACGCTCAACTGCGCGGTCTTTTCGGACGGCACTTTTGTCTACATCCCCGAAGGCGTGCGCTGCCCGATGGAGCTGTCCACCTATTTCCGCATCAATGCGGAAAACACCGGCCAGTTTGAACGCACCCTGATCGTCGCCGACAAGGGCTCATACGTCTCCTACCTCGAAGGCTGCACTGCCCCGCAGCGCGATGAGAACCAGCTCCACGCCGCCGTGGTTGAACTGGTCGCGCTCGACGATGCCGAGATCAAGTACTCCACCGTGCAGAACTGGTATCCCGGCGATGCGCAGGGGAAGGGCGGCATCTACAACTTCGTGACCAAGCGCGCGCTGTGCCAAGGTGCCCGCTCGAAGGTGTCGTGGACGCAGGTCGAAACCGGCTCGGCGATCACCTGGAAGTATCCGTCCTGCGTGCTGAATGGCGAGGATTCGGTGGGCGAGTTCTACTCGGTCGCCGTCACCAACAATTACCAGCAGGCCGATACCGGCACCAAGATGATCCACAACGGCAAGGGGTCGCGCTCGACCATCGTGTCGAAGGGCATCTCGGCGGGCAAGTCCAACAACACCTACCGCGGCCTCGTCCGCGTCGCCCCCCAGGCCGAAGGCGTTCGCAACTTTACCCAGTGCGACAGCCTGCTGCTGGGCGCGGAATGCGGCGCACACACTGTGCCCTACATCGAAGTGCGCAACCCCAGCGCCACGATCGAACACGAAGCCACCACCAGCAAGATCAGCGACGACCAGCTGTTCTACGCGATGCAGCGCGGTCTCGATCAGGAAAGCGCCGTCGCCCTGATCGTCAACGGCTTCGCCCGCGAGGTGCTGCAGCAACTGCCGATGGAGTTTGCCGTCGAAGCGCAGAAGCTGCTTGGCATTAGCCTTGAAGGCAGCGTGGGATGAGCCTTTCAGAAAGCGATCTGTTTCTCGACTTCTCCGCCGTCCCTGCGGCGGATGCGATCGTGCGCAAGATTGCCGAATACGGGCATGCGATTGCCTTTCCGGCTGGTTTCGACACAACCGACAAGGCTCATTCGGTCTGGGTGCCAGCCTTGCTGAATGGCGTCGACACCGGTTTCGATTACGTGGTCATGTCGCGCCAGCAGTATGTCGGGAATGCCCCGGAAGCCCCTGCCTGGCCCGAGCATGGCGATACCGCTCTGGCATTCGCGGCGCGCGGGCATCAGAGCTCCATTCTCGCCGTCTCTCTCGTCCAGCGGGCAATCTGCGAACTTTCCGACGCGCAGGGCTGGTGGCAGGAAGGCGGAGAACGCCTCGGCAATGCCGACATGATCAAGTTTTGCATCGCAACGATCAAGGCGATCGAGGCGAACCCCGCTCCGGCGGAGCCCCGGCGCAAGGCGTCGAAGGTCAGCGCCGAGGACAAGCGCTTTGCAATCAAGACGCTGATCATCTTCGGGTCCGTGCTGGTCGGCATTTACGTGCTGAGCGCTCTGGCCGGTCAACTCTTCGCGCCAAGGACGGCACTCTGATGAAAAAGACCCTTTCCCTCCGCCCCGTCGGCGAACGCGCCGAAGCGCCGAAGATCCAGAAGAAGGGGCGCGGCTGGGCCATTTCGGGTTCGCGCCTCGATGCGATCCACGACATGGCGCGCCAGCTGCGCCGCGAGCCGGACGAGGCGCACCTCGCCCTGGCCGATGAACTCGCCAAGGAAGACCTCGGCAAGTACAAGTTCAAGCGCTACGCCGTGATCGGCTCGGCCATCGTCGATTTCGCCAGCCAGCCGCTGAAGCTGGTGATTGCGCTCGACCGTGGCGAGGCTCCGGAGATCGAGCGCCGCCGCGATGCCAGCCTTGCCGAAGTCGGCATCAAGGTGATCCGCTACGATGCTGCCGAAGTGCTGGGCGATCCCGAGGGTGCCTGCGCCGCCGTGCTGCGCGCAATGAAGACCCGCTACGACGAGCTGCGCGCCGCCTCGCGTCCTTCGCGCCCGTCCTATTCGCGCTCCGGCGCCCGCCCGCAGCGTCCCGCTCGCGGTTGAGAGACAGACCCATGCTCAACATCCAGAACCTCCAGGCCAGTGTTGCCGACAAGCCGATCCTCAAGGGTCTTTCGCTCACCATCAACGCGGGCGAGATCCACGCGATCATGGGGCCGAACGGCGCAGGCAAGTCGACGCTCGGCTACACGCTCGGCGGTCGTCCGGGCTATGAAGTGACCGGCGGCACGGCGACATTGGACGGCACCGACCTGTTTGAACTCGAACCGCACGAACGCGCCGCTGCCGGCCTGTTCCTCGGCTTCCAGTACCCGGTCGAAATCCCCGGCGTCTCCTTCGTCCAGTTCCTGCGCGAATCCGCCAATGCCCAGCGCAAGGCGCGGGGCGAGGCTCCGCTTTCGGGCGGCGAATTCCTCAAGCTCGCCAAGGAGAAGGCAGGGCTGCTGCGCATGGACATGGACATGCTCAAGCGCCCGGTGAACGTCGGCTTCTCGGGCGGCGAGAAGAAGCGCGCCGAGATGGTCCAGATGGGCATCCTCGATCCCAAGATCGCCATCCTCGACGAGACCGACTCCGGCCTGGATATCGACGCGCTGCGCATCTGCGGCGAAGGCATCAATGCGATCATGCGCAAGCCCGACAAGGCCGTGCTGCTGATCACCCACTACCAGCGCCTGCTCGATTACGTGAAGCCCGACTTCGTCCATGTCCTTGCCGGTGGCCGCATCGTCAAGAGCGGCGGACCGGAGTTGGCGCTCGAACTCGAAGAGCACGGCTACGAGGCCGTCGCGGCATGAGCGCACTGCCCACCCGCAAGGATGAAGCCTTCCGTTACGCCGACCTGGCGGCGCTGGAAGCGCTCTGGCCGCTGCCGGTGCAGGAAATTCGCGTTGCTGCGGGCGAGACTGGGGCGAGCGCATTCGTGCTCGATGGCGCCAACGATGCTGCGCAGGACATCGCGATCACGCTGGAAGACGGCGCGGAGTATGACCTGCGCCTGCTCAACGCCGGGTCCGCCTATGGCCGCATCGCGGTCAAGGTGACGCTCGGCAAGGGCGCGAAGTTCCACCTCGGCGCGGCGCAGATTGCAGGCGGCGAACAGACCGCGGAGATCGTCACCGAAGTCGTCCATGCGCAGCCCGATGCCGTGTCGAGCCAGGTCGTGCGCTCGGTCCTTGGCGGCAAGGCCACCGGCACCTACCTAGGCCGCGTCGTCGTGGCGCGCGGGGCGATCGGCACCGATGGCGAACAGTCGATCCGTGCCATGCTGCTCGATCGCACCGCCACTGCCAACGCGCGCCCGGAACTCGAAATTTACGCCGACGACGTAAAGTGCGCGCATGGCTGCGCGGTTGGCGAACTCGATCAGCAGAGCCTGTTCTACCTCGCCCAGCGCGGCCTCCCGCCCGCCGAGGCCAAGAAGCTCATGCTCCACGCCTTTATCGCCGAGGCCTTCGTCGGCGCGGCTGACGAGGAATCGCTGACCGAGGCCGCGCTCAAGGCACTGGATGCCGTGCTGTGACAGTCGAGGCGCTCACCCGCACCGCAGAGTGGCCCGGCCTCGTCAATCCTGACGGCAGCCGCTGGCACTATCTCGATACCGCCGCGACCGCGCAGAAGCCGCAAGTGGTGATCGATGCGATGGTGCGCGCGCTGGGCAGCGACTATGCTACCGTCCATCGCGGCGTCTACGCACGCTCGGCGGACATGACGCTCGCGTTCGAAGCCGCCCGCCGCAAGGTTGCCGCGCTTGTCGGCGGTGCCGAGAACGAACTCGTCTTCACCCGCGGCGCGACCGAGGCGATCAATCTCGTCGCGCAGACCTGGGGCCAAGCCAACCTCAAGGCCGGCGACCGCATCCTCATCTCCACGCTCGAACACCACGCCAACATCGTGCCGTGGCAGATGCTGCGCGATCGTACCGGCGTGGAGATCGACGTCTGCCCGCTGACCGAGGACGGCCTGATCGACCTCGCCGCCGCCGAGCGCATCCTCACCCCGGCGCACAAGCTGGTGGCATTCGCCCACGTATCGAACGTGCTTGGCTCCACGCTTGATGCTCCGCGCGCGGTCGCCCTGGCGCGCAGCGTCGGTGCGAAGATCCTGCTCGACGGCTGCCAGTCGGTCGCCCGCCTCACCGTCGATGTGAAGGCGCTGGATGCGGATTTCTACGTCTTCTCCGCGCACAAGCTCTATGGCCCTACCGGCATCGGCGCTCTCTGGGCGAAGGCTGAGATTCTCGATGCCATGCCGCCATGGCAGGGCGGCGGTGCGATGATCGACAAGGTCACTTTCGAGAAGACCACTTACGCCCCTGCGCCGCAGCGCTTCGAGGCGGGCACTCCCGCCATTGTTGAGGCCATTGGCTTCGGCGCTGCGGTCGATTTCGTGAAGGCACAAGGGCTCGACGCCATCCACGCCCACGAATGCGCCCTTGTCGCCAAGGCGCGTGAGGCACTGCGCGGCATGAATTCGGTGCGCCTGTTCGGGCCGGAAGACAGTGCCGGCATCCTCAGCTTCGCGCTTGAAGGTGTCCACCCGCACGACCTTGGCACGATCCTTGACGAGGAAGGCGTGGCCATCCGCGCCGGACACCATTGCGCCCAGCCGCTGATGGCGCATCTCGGTGTGCCCGCCACCGCCCGTGCCAGTTTCGGCATCTACAGCGATGAAAGCGATATCGCCGCGCTCGTGCGCGGGATCGAAAGGACCAAGAGGATTTTCGGATGAGCGACAACGATCCCAAATTCGCGGTCGAAGAGGTCGAGGCTGTATCGGCCCCCAAGCGCGCCTTCGTCGAGGACGCAGTTGAAGAGACGCCCGCCGAAAAGCTGGAGCGCAAGCGTGACTATCTCGAAGGCTTCCTCGCGGCAAAGCCGGAAGCAGTCTCCTCGGGCGAACCCGGTGGCGACATCTACGAAGGCGTGATCGCCGCGCTCAAGGAGATCTTCGACCCGGAAATCCCGGTCAACATCTACGACCTCGGCCTGATCTACGGCGTCGATGTCTCGGATGACGGCCACGTCGACGTCACGATGACGCTCACCACGCCGCATTGCCCGGTCGCGGAATCGATGCCGGGCGAAGTGGAACTGCGCGTCTCTGCCGTCCCCGGCGTGCGCGATGCAGAAGTCAATCTCGTCTGGGACCCGGCCTGGGATCCCGCCAAGATGAGCGATGAAGCCAAGCTCGAACTGGGAATGCTCTGAACGCTCCCCATATAGGTGTCACCATGACGACCGAAACGCAGACCAAGCCCCGCCGTCCCCGCCCTGCTGCGGTGATCCTCACGCCCTCGGCAGAGGCGCGCGTGGCGCATCTGATGGCAACGGCACCCGAAGGCGCGATCGGCGTGAAGCTTTCGACGCCCCGCCGCGGCTGCTCGGGGTTGGCCTATTCGGTCGATTATGTGACCGAAGCCAACCCGCTCGATGAAAAGATCGAAACGCCCGGCGGCCTGTTCTTCATCGACAGTGCCTCGGTGCTCTACCTGATCGGCAGCACGATGGACTGGCAGGAAGACGATTTCACCGCCGGCTTCGTGTTCCAGAACCCGAACGCCAAGGGTTCGTGCGGCTGCGGCGAGAGCTTTACCGTCTAGCTCTCGGCGAGGAATTTCAGGAGCGCCTTTTCCAGCGCATCAACCTGATCGTCGGCGTCGATCCGTGCCTGCAGCCACAGGTTCTCCGCCTCGGTAACGGCGTGATCCCGCATCGCCTCGCCGTCAATGTCACGGCCCGGTTGCTTGCGCCCGAATCCCACTTCGCGAAGCGCCCGGACGAAGTTGCCGGTATCGACCTTTGCCATGCGGCCGAAAAACCTGCCAACATAGGTGGAGCGGTCGTCCATGAAGGCTTCGAGTTCACTCGCGCGTTCGCGGCTTATCCCCTTTGCGCCATTCCAGCTCTGCAGGTAGTTGGCTACGCCCTGCACGAACAGGCGCTCCCAATCGGGGGTATTGCTGGCTCCCAGCGTCGCGTCTTTCAGGCGGAACAGCATTTCCGCCTCGCGCTGGCTGACCGCTGCGGGGCGATCGCCGCCCGCCGCAAAGATCGTGCGCCGGATCATCGTGCATTCGGCTGACGTGATGCAACCGGGTTCGAAGGCCCCGCCAGCGCGCGTCGGTCCTTCGCCGGTCAGCACTTCGCGTTCGATCTGCTGCAGCACGAACGCCCGCAGCGCTTCAGGCGCGGACTCTGCCCTTTCCAATGCGCGGACCAGCAGTTCCAGTTCGGTAAGCGTGTCCACCTTGCCGTCGTGCGATACCCGCTCAATCAGCCAGTTGGCGTTTTCTTCAGAGATATGTCCGCGCGGCGCAGTGCCGTTGACGAGAAACTCGACCAGCGCTTCCACGAAGAAGTCCGACCACTCCTGCGTCGGTTCGCCGATGTGATCATTGAGGACAAAGATCGCCTCGGCTTCGTCCGGATCGATCTTGCCATCGGGCCAGGCGGCGCGGCGCAATTCGAGAACTTCCTGTGCAGAAATTACGCCATCCTCGGCAGCCTGCTCGGCCAGAGCGCGGAAATGCAAGGTCATGCGTGTCGGTCCCTCAAGCCACGGATCGCAGCCCGACCTAAGGGAAACCGCTTAATTTGCCGTTATCAGCCGATCAGCCGCGCGATCGCCATCAGGCCCGAAACCGCGAGCAGGAAGCCGACGAACCCGCGCCAGGCCGCATCGCTGACCTTGCCAAAGGCGCGGGTGCCGAAGTGATTGCCGATCAGCACCGGCACGAACAGCACCACCGCGAAGAGCGCATCGCGCCACGATGCCAGCTGCAACGCCAGCGCCGCCGCCGTGCTGGCGATGGACGTGAGCAGGAACACCGTCAGCATCGATGCACGCGCCACTTCGCGCGGAATCGGCCGACGCAGGTAGTAAGGCACAACGGGCGGCCCCGGCATCCCGGCGAACCCGGTCAGCAGGCCCGCCGCCGCTCCGGTAAGGCCCGTCTCCACCTTCCCCGGCGCATGTCCGGGCCTGGCAGGCAGCAGCACCATCGCGAACGCCCCGATCGCCACCACCGCGATCAGCACCCGCGCCACCTCCTGCGGCGTCGCGAACAGGGCCAGCAGGCCGACCGGCGTCAGCAACATGGCAAGGCCGCCAATCACCCCGGCGCTCTTCTCGCCCGCGTTCCACACCTTGCGCGCGCCGACCAGCCCGATCAGCAGCCCGAGCATATTTGAGACGACCACCGCTTCGCCCGGCGGAATCACCAGCCCGATCAGCGGCACCAGCAGGATCGCCATGCCAAACCCCGCCAGCCCGCGCACGAAGGCGGCAACGAATGCCGCCAGTGCACAAAGGCCGAGCGAAAGGAGCGGCAGGTCGAGCGTGATCAGCTCCGCAGATCCGGCGGCGTTGCCTCGCCCTTGAGCAGGGCAATCGCCTCGTCCAGCGACACCACCTTCTGGTGCTGTTCGCCCAGTGTGCGGATCGCCACGGTGCCTTCCTCCGCCTCGCGCTTGCCCACGACCAGCAGGTAGGGAACCTTCTGCAGCGAGTGTTCGCGCACCTTGTAGTTGATCTTCTCGTTGCGCAGGTCGGTCTCAGCCCGGATGCCTGCCGCCTTCAGCTTGGCGAGCGCGTCCCTGGCATAGTCGTCAGCGTCCGAAACGATCGTTGCGACAACAGCCTGCACGGGTGCAAGCCACGCCGGCAGGCGTCCGGCAAAGTGTTCGATCAGGATGCCGATGAACCGCTCGTAGCTCCCGAAGATCGCTCGGTGCAGCATGACCGGGCGGTGCTTCTCGCCATCCTCGGCGATGTAGGTCGCATCGAGCCGTTCTGGCAGGACACGGTCCGACTGGATCGTGCCGACCTGCCAGGTACGGCCGATCGCGTCGGTCAGGTGCCATTCCAGCTTGGGCGCATAAAACGCACCTTCGCCCGGCAGTTCCTCCCAGCCGTACTCTTCCGTTGCAAGGCCAGCGCGGACCACGGCAGCGCGCAGCTCGGCCTCGGCCTTGTCCCACATCTCCTCGGTGCCGAAGCGCTTTTCGGGCCGCAGCGCGAGCTTGATCGAATAGGTGAAGCCGAAGTGCTTGTAGATGCGGTCGGCCAGTTCGCAGAACGCCTGCACTTCCGAAACGATCTGGTCTTCGCGGCAGAAGATGTGCGCGTCGTCCTGCGTGAACTGGCGCACGCGCATCAGCCCGTGCAGCGCGCCGTGCGGCTCGTTGCGGTGGCAGCAGCCGTTCTCGTAGAGGCGCAAGGGCAGTTCGCGGTAGGACTTGATGCCCTGCCGGAAGATCAGCACGTGCGCCGGGCAGTTCATCGGCTTCAGTGCCATCCAGTCGGCATCGTCCGAAACGATCGGGCCTTCGTCCTCGACGTTCGGCACTTCGTCTGGAATGACGAACATGTTCTCGCGGTACTTGCCCCAGTGGCCGGACTGCTCCCACTGGCGCGCGTCCATGACCTGCGGGGTCTTGACCTCGCGATAGCCCGCGCCGTCGATCGCGCGGCGCATGTAGGCTTCCAGCTCACGCCAGATCAGATAGCCCTTGGGGTGCCAGAACACGGAGCCGTGCGCTTCCTGCTGGAGATGGAACAAGTCCATCTCGTTGCCCAGCTTGCGATGGTCGCGCTTGGCCGCTTCCTCAAGCCGCGTCAGGTGCGCATCGAGCTGCTTCTTGTTGAGCCAGCCGGTGCCATAGACGCGGGAAAGCATCGCGTTCTTCTGGTCACCGCGCCAGTAAGCCCCCGAAACGCGCGTCAGCTTGAACGCCTGCGGATCTAGCTTGCCGGTCGAAGGCAAGTGCGGCCCGCGGCACATGTCGAGCCAGTCGTCGCCCGACCAGTAGACCGTCAGCTCTTCGCCCTCGGGCAATTCGGCGGCCCATTCTGCCTTGAAGTTCTCGCCCTGCTGCTTCCAGCGGCTGATCAGCTGCTCGCGGCTCCACACTTCGCGGCGCAGCGGCTTGTTGGCGGCGATGATCTTGCGCATTTCCGCCTCGATCGCCGGCAGGTCCTCGTCGGTGAAGGGGCGCTCGGCGGGTGCGAAGTCGTAATAGAAGCCGTCGTCCGTGCTCGGCCCGAACGTGATCTGCGTGCCCGGGAACAGCGCCTGCACCGCTTCGGCGAGGATATGGGCATAGTCATGTCGCGCCAAGTCCAGCGCCTCGGCTTCGTCCTTGGCCGTCACCAGCGCCAGTTGCGCGTCCGCCGTGAAGGGCCGCGTCAGGTCTACCAGCTCGCCATTGACCTTTGCCGCCAGCGCTGCCTTGGCAAGGCCCGGGCCGATTGCGGCGGCGATGTCGGCCGGAGTGCTGCCGGGCGCAACCTCACGCACGGAACCATCGGGCAGGGTGATCTTCAGCAACTCGGACATGCGGGTCTCTCTGCAATCTCGTGGCAGCGCTTTGGCACAGGAGCGCCGCCACCGGAAGGGCGCGCAGCTTGTAAAAGGGCACTTGGCAATTCGTTCGGTTCGGGAGGCGATGCGCAGAGCCACCCGAACCGGGCGGCGGCATCGCGGCAGGCTTTTACGCCAGCAGCGACCGCCCCCGGCTCGCGGGGGTAGTGGTTGTAGTGATGGTCGTCAGGCGTGCCATGTGAGCGGGCTTCTAGCGCGGAATACTTGCAGAGTCACCAAGCCCGTTTGGTCAAGCACCATTGCCACGATGACAATGACGCTTGACATAACCTGCAAAAAGGTCAAGCAACCTTGTCATCAGATCAAGGAGGCTTGACCAATGATTCGCTTTGCTCTCCCCACCGTGACCGCCCTCGTGATGGTCGTGATTGTCTTGCTCGATATCGTCGAAGTCCTGCCCAAGGGCTCCACCACCACGGCCGCGCTGTTCATGCCGCTCGTCGCTGCGCTTTCGGGCACGCGCTGCCTGCGCCGCCCGCAGGAGGCTTGAGTCATGGTCGCCCGGATGACGCCCGAACACCGCCGCTACACCCGTGCCGTCATGCTGCTGATGGGCGGCTATGTCGCCACGCTGGTCGGCGTGAACCTGTTCTTCAGGAACAGCGCCCCCACCGGCCTCAGTGCCTACGCCGCGGCCCTGCTTCCCGCCCTCCCGGTGATTGGCGTGTTCGTGGCGATCGGCCGCCTGCTGACCTCGCTGCGCGATGAGTACCAGCGCTACCTGATGACCCGGCAGATCCTCATCGCCACCGGTTTCACGCTCAGCGTGGCGACGGCATGGGGCTTCGTCGAAAGCTTCGGCCTGCTCCCGCACGTTCCGGCCTTCTACGCCACGGTCCTGTGGTTCGCAGGGCTCGGCCTCGGCGGTTGCATCAACGCGCTGCTCGAACGGCGCGGAGGTGGCGAATGAAAAACCGCCTCAAGGTGCTGCGCGCCGAGCGCAACTGGAGCCAGGCCGATCTCGCCGAAAAGCTCGAGGTCAGCCGTCAGTCGGTCAACGCCATTGAAACCGGCAAGTACGACCCCTCGCTTCCGCTCGCCTTCCGCATCGCTGATGTCTTCGCCTTGCCGATTGAAGACATTTTCCAGCGAGGAGACTGAAAATGCCCGCAAGGACTCCCCGCCGCATCGGCATGTGGCTGGCGATTGCCGTGGGCATCGCTGCCGCATCGATGTCCGCCAGCAAGCACCACAAGGCTGAGCGACCCGCCAGCACGGCCAACGGCGCCGTTCACATCACCCTGATCCTTCCGCTCAACTAAGCTTGCCCCGCCCGCCCGTGCGGGCCATGACAGGGCATGACTGACGTAGCCCGCTTCACCCTGCCGTCGGGCCAGCGGATGGCCTACCGCCATCTCCCCGGCACATCGCCCACAATCATCTTCCTCCCCGGCTACATGTCCGACATGGCCGGCGGCAAGGCGCAGGCCGTGCTCGAATGGGCGCGCGAGCAGGGCCGTGCCTGCCTGCTGCTCGACTATACCGGCTGCGGGGAAAGCGATGGCACCTTTGCCGATGGCCGCCTTTCGAAGTGGCGTGACGAGATCACCGCCCTGATCGACCACCTCGGCATAGAAGCCGTGCAATTGGTCGGCTCCAGCATGGGCGGCTGGCTCATGCTGCTCCTCGCCGAAGCGCTTGGTGACATGGCAAAGGCACTTGTCGGCATCGCGCCTGCGCCGGATTTCACCGAATGGGGCCTGTCGCAATCGCAGCGCATCGAACTCGCTGCCGGGCGCACGATCTACGAGGACAACCCCTATGGCCCAGAGCCTACCCCCACTCACGCCGGATTCTTTTCCGACGCCGAACGCCACAAGCGTCTGGCCAGCGGCATTGCCTTCGATGGTCCGGTTCGCCTGATCCACGGCCAGGCCGATGCCGACGTGCCGTGGGAAATCTCGATCAACCTTGCCCGCGCCCTGCGTTCAGCCGACGTGCAGGTGCACCTGATCAAGGACGGCGATCACCGGCTTTCGCGCCCCGCCGATATCGCGCTGCTCCTGCGTGAACTCGCCGGGCTCGCCGCCGTACAAGCCGCCTGACGTGCCGAAGGACAAGCCTGCCATGATCGATCTTCCCGCACCGCTTTTCGCCGTGGAGCATCGCATCGATCAGCAGGCCTCGCTGATGCAGATCGGACCTGCCACCATGCCGATGCGCCCCTCGGACCTGCCCATTCCTCGCCGCCGCGATCCTGAAAAGCAGCGGCAGGCCGAAAAGGAAGCAGGGCTCGAACGGCCCAACCTGCCGGAACAGGATCGCCTTGCCTATTGCCTGCAGAAAGCGGCCACCGCTCCCGACGCAGCGATGGTCGAAGCCCAGACCTGGCTTGGTGAAAGCCGCGACTCTGGCCAGCAGGTCCGCGCCAACCAGTGCCTTGGCATGCTGCGGTCAAACGCCGGCGATTTCGATGGTGCGCTCGAAGCCTTCGCGCAGGCCGTTTCGGGCGTGCCCAAGGAACAGGAAGTTGCCGCCGTGCCGTTGATGGCGATGGCCGGTAACGCCGCGCTGGCGGGCGGCAATGCCGAACAGGCGCTGGGCTGGTTCGACCGCGCTCTGGCGATCAAGGGGTTTGCCGACAATGCCGCGCTTGGCGCAATGCAAAGCGATCGTTCGCGCGCGCTCGTCGCGCTCGGCCGCCTCGCCGAAGCTGGTGGCGCGCTCGACGAAGCACATCGCCTGGCGCCGGAAGACCCGGAAGGCTGGCTGCTGTCAGCCACGCTGGCCCGCCGCAATGGTGAACTGGACCGCGCCCAGCGCGATATCGAAATCGCCGCAAAGTACGGCCCGCGCGATCCGCAGGTCGGCCTCGAAGCAGGTGTCATCGCCGTGCTCTCCGGGCGGGACGACGCCGCGCGCAAGTCGTGGGAATCGGTCGTCTCGGCGGACAAGGACGGTGACGCTGGCAAGACTGCGCGCGCTTACCTTGAACAGCTCGGCCCCGCACCTAAATCGGTTTCACCCGAAACCGCAGGAAAGCCGGCATCATGAAACTCTCCGTCCTCGATCTGGTCAGTGTGGTCGAGGGCGGGACGGCGCGGGCGGCGCTCGACAATTCCGCCGCCGCGGCGCGCGTGGCTGAGGAATGCGGCTACCAGCGCTATTGGGTTGCCGAACACCATGGCATGGAAGGCCTCGCCGGCGCAGCCACGGCCGTTGCCCTTGCCCACATCGGCCATGCGACCTCGACCATCCGCATCGGATCGGGCGGGATCATGTTGCCCAACCACAATCCGCTGGTGATTGCCGAACAGTTCGGCACGCTCGATGCCCTGTTTCCGGGCCGCATAGACCTCGGCCTCGGCCGCGCTCCCGGCGCTGACCAGCGCATCATGCGCGCCTTGCACAAGGACACCAACCGCGCCGCCGAGGACTTTCCGCAGGACGTGGTCGAACTCCAGCTCCAGTTCGCGGGCGATCCGCGCGTGCCGCTGCAGGCCTATCCCGCCAAGGGTGCGAAGCCGCAGCTGTGGATTCTCGGCTCGAGCCTGTTCGGCGCCCAGCTCGCCGCGATGCTCGGCCTGCCTTATGCCTTCGCATCGCACTTCGCGCCCGATCACCTCGATGCGGCGCTGAAGATCTATCGCGAACGCTTCCAGCCATCCGAAACCCTGGACGCTCCCTATTGCGCAGCCGCCATCAATGTCGTCGCTGCCGAAAGCGACGAGGAAGGCCAATTGCTCGCCTCCTCGATGGATCAGGCCTTCGTTGCCTTGCGCACCGGCACGCCGGGCAAGCTCAAGCCTCCGGTGCCCGGCTATCGCGACACGCTGCCACCGCCCGCACTCGCCATGCTCGAACACGTCCGCCAGGTCAGCGCCTGCGGGTCGGTGGCAACGGTGCGCGATGGCCTCGCCGCATTTGCCGAGCGCACCGGCGCCGACGAGATCATCGTCGCTGCCTCGATCTATGACCAGCAGGCGCGCTTGCGATCATTGCGCCTTACTGCCGAAGCCGCGCGCGAGCTTGTCGTCGCCTGACGTAACCGGCCCGCAATCCTTCGGCACGAAAAGGTGCGCAAAGGGTTCACAACAGCGGGTTAAGCTGCGCGCGTCGATGAACCGGACTTGAGGTCTCGCCACGGCTGGATTACCCTTTGGAATAATGATACGCTTACGTATTCAATAATTACGCGAGGGTGAAATATCCTCTCGCAAGGAGAGTCGGGAAAACTCCATGGCGTCAACGTCCGCAAGCCGTTCGCAAGCCCCTGCCACTTCGTCTTCGCAGGCTCACTCCGATCAGCTGTCATTGGCCTTGGCTGAGCGATTTGCCGGCGCGCTCCTTCCTGATGAAGCGCTCGATTTCGATGCTGCGCGCCTCGCCGAAGCGGCCCGATTTGCCGCTGCCGCCGCCGCACTTCGCAAGGGCAGCGATCCCGCCATCGCCATCGAAAGCGTCAGCGGTTCGGACAGCGACGGTCGGCATCTGCGCATCGCCGTGATCAACGACGACATGCCGTTTCTCGTCGATTCGATCACCTCGGCGATCACTGCGCAGGGTCTGGCCATCGATCGCCTCGTCCACCCCGTCGTCGCCGTCCGACGCGATGCCGATGGCAATCTCACCGAATTCCCGGCGGGCGATGCTTCGGGTGAACGCCGTGAATCCGTCGTCTATCTCGAAACCGAACGCGCCGATGCGCGCCAGCGCCGCGGCCTTGTCGCTGCGCTCGAAGAGACCTTGGCTGACGTGCGTGCCGCCGTCACCGATTGGCCGCTGATGCAGGCCGTCATGCGCGAAGATGCCGCTGGTCTTGCCGATCCCGAAGGCGCTGCCCTGCTGCGCTGGCTGGCTGATGGCATGCTTACCCAACTCGGCAGCGTGACGCGCCTGCGTGACGGTACCGAGGTAAAGCCTCTCGGCATCTGCCGCGCCAGCGACCGCAGCTTGCTGGCGGCCAGTTCATTCGATCGCGCCTTCCGCTGGTTCGAATCCGGCAAGGGCCGCGCGCCCCTGATCGTAAAGGCGAACCGCATCGCCAACGTTCACCGCCGCGTGCCGCTCGACCTGTTCATGGTCCCGCGCATCGAAGGCGGCAAGGTCGTCGCGCTTTCGGTCCATGCCGGGGTCTGGACCAGCGCCGCGCTTGCCGCCGCGCCTGATCGCGTGCCTCGCCTGCGCACCCAGCTGGCCGAGCTGATGGACAAGTTCGGCTTTGCCGCCAACGGCCACGCCGGCAAGGCGCTGGTCCATGCGCTGACGGCACTGCCGCACGATCTCCTCGTCAGCTTCGACGATGCCGATCTGGAGCGCGTCTCGACCGCGATGATGAGCCTGGTCGACCGCCCGCGCCCCCGTCTCGCGCTGGTCCAGGCTCCGCTCGCCCGGCACCTTTTTGCCTTCGTCTGGCTCCCGCGCGATGTGCTGTCGACCGAGGTTCGCCTCGCCATTCGCGACATGCTCGAAGCGGCTGCCGGGGCGCAGGTGATCGACTGGTCGCTGCAGGTCGAAGGCAGCACGCTTGCCATGTTGCGCTTCGTGCTCGACGTGCGCGATCAGGACGGGCAGGTCGATGAAGCCGCGCTCGACCTGCAATTGCAGGGCATGGTCCGGGGCTGGGCAGGCGCTGTCGAAAGCGAACTGGCCACCAGCGAGGAACCCTCGCGCGCCGCCGCCATTGCCGCCCGCTATGCCGACGCTTTCCCGCTGTCCTACCGCAATGCTTCGGGTGCGGCCGAGGCAGCGCGCGACATCCGCGTCCTGCGCACGCTGGCGGGCAGCAAGGCCCCGCGCCGCGCCGTTCGCCTGCATCGCAACCCAGGCGAAGCCGTGCTACGCCTCAAGCTCTATCAGCGCGAAGGCGCGATCGTGCTGTCCGATGCCGTTCCGGTGCTCGAAAACTTCGGCTTCCGCGTGCTCGAGGAAGTGCCCACCCCGCTCGACGGTGGCCGCCTCGGCTATATCCACGATTTCCTCGTCGCCCACCCGGCTGACAGCTCGGTCGATGATCTGCTCGCCCGCGCAGCATCGATCGAAAGCTCGCTCTCGGCGGTGATCAACGGCGCGGCCGAGGATGACGCCTTCAACCGCCTGATCGTTGCCACCGGCCTCACTGCGATCGAGGCGAACTGGCTCCGCGCCTTCTACCGCTACTTGCGCCAGGCCGGCATGACCTTCGGCATCCCCACCGTGGTCGAAGCGCTCAAGAACGCCCCTGCGGTCACCCGCGGCCTCGTCGCCGCCTTTGTCGCCCGCCACGATCCCGCCTTCACCGGCAACCGCGATGCTGCCTTTGCCGAAGCCGAAGAGCGCATCAGGACCGGCCTCGCCGGCGTCGCCGCGATCAACGACGACCGCCTCCTGCGCAGCTTCCGCGCGCTTGTCGGCGCCATCCTGCGCACCAACGCCTTCGCCCCTGCCGCCGCCGAAGCGATGGCCTTCAAGATCGATTCCGCGCTCGTTCCCGGCCTGCCCAAGCCTTTGCCGTGGCGCGAGATCTTCGTCTATGCCCCGCGCGTCGAAGGCATCCACTTGCGTGCCGGCCCGGTCGCCCGCGGCGGCCTGCGCTGGTCCGATCGCCGCGACGACTTCCGCACCGAGATCCTCGGCCTGATGAAGGCGCAGCGCGTCAAGAACGCCGTCATCGTGCCGACCGGCGCCAAGGGCGGCTTCTACCCCAAGCAGCTCCCCGATCCTGCCAAGGACCGCGAAGGCTGGCTGGCCGAAGGCAAGGCCAGCTACCAGGTGTTCATCCGCACGCTGCTGTCGATCACCGACAACATCGTCGAGGGCAAGGTCGTCCACCCCGCCCATGTCGTGATCCGCGATGGCGAGGACCCGTACTTCGTCGTCGCTGCCGACAAGGGCACCGCCTCCTTCTCCGACGTTGCCAACGCCATCGCCGAATCCAGGGACTTCTGGCTCGACGACGCCTTCGCCAGCGGCGGCTCGAAGGGTTATGACCACAAGGCGATGGGCATCACCGCGCGCGGTGCCTGGCTCTCGGTCCGCCGCCATTTCCTCGAACTGGGCGTCGACGTGCAGACGCAAGCCATCCGCGTCGCCGGCTGCGGCGATATGTCAGGCGACGTGTTCGGCAACGGCATGCTGCTGTCGAAGGCGCTCAAGGTCGTCGCCGCGTTCGACCATCGCCACATCTTCCTCGATCCCGATCCGGATCCGGCGCGCAGCTGGGACGAGCGCAACCGCATGTTCGCGCTGCCCCGCTCCAGCTGGGACGATTACGACAAGAGCCTGATCTCGGCAGGAGGCGGCGTCTTCCCGCGCTCGATGAAGGCGATCCCGCTTTCAGCCGAAGTCCAGGCGATGCTCGGGGTCGAACTGCCCGAGATCGATCCGGATTCGCTGATCGCGCTGATCCTGCAAAGCCCGGTCGACCTGCTGTGGTTTGGCGGCATCGGCACTTACGTGAAGGCCAGCACCCAGAACAACGTCGACGTCGGTGACCCGTCGAACGACTCCGTCCGCGTCTCGGCCAACGAGGTCCGCGCCAGGGTCATCGGCGAAGGCGCCAACCTCGGCACCACCCAAGCCGCGCGCATCGAGTTCTCGCTGCATGGTGGCCGCATCAACACCGACTTCATCGACAATTCCGCCGGCGTCGATTGCTCGGACAACGAGGTCAACATCAAGATCGCCCTTGCCGCCGCCAAGCGCTCGGGCAAGCTGACCGAGGACGCCCGCGTCGAACTCCTGTCCGCGATGACCGACGAGGTCGCCCACCTCGTGCTCGAGGACAACCGCCTCCAGGCCCTCGCCCTGTCCATCGCCGAACGCGGTGGCGCTGCCGCCATGCCGGCATGGTCGCGCCTGATCGATGTGCTCGAGGAAGGCGGCGATCTCGATCGCAAGACCGAAGGCCTCGCCGGTGCCGAAGACCTCGCCCGCCGCGCCGCCGCCGGGCAGGGCCTTACTCGCCCGGAACTCGCCGTTCTGCTCTCCAGCAGCAAGCTCGTGCTGCAGCGCGCGCTCGAGGAAAGCACCGTGGTCGATGATCCGGTGCTGGAAGAGGAACTCGTCGCCGCCTTCCCGCCGCAGATGCAGGAAGACTTCGAAAGCGAGATCGTCCACCACCGCCTGCGCCGCGAGATCATCGCCACCAAGCTCGCCAACCGCATCATCAACCGCATGGGGCCGGTGATCCCGTTCGAGCTTTGCGAGGAGGAAGGCGTCTCGCTCGCACAAGTTGCTGCCGCATTCGTCGCGGCAGAGCGCCTGCTCGATCTGCGCAAGACCTGGGAACTGCTCGATTCGGCACACATGCCCGAAACCCTGCGGCTCGATCTGTTCGACCGCGTCGCGCAAGGCCTGCGCGGCCACGTCGCCGATGTCCTGCGCTCAGGCCGTGGCACGCAGTCGCCCGACGATCTGATCGAAGACCTGTTCGGCGGCGTCGCCCTGCTTTCGCACACCACGGCAGAGCTGCTGCGCGGTGCCGCGCAGGCGCAGGCCCGCCGCATGGCCGATGATCTCGCCACCAGCGGCGTTCCGGCGGAGATCGCCGCACGCCTCGTCCACCTCTACGACATGGACGGCGCGATCGGTCTCGCCCACCTCGCAGGCGAGCTCAATGTCGATGCCGCGGCGCTGACCGGCGCCTTCGCCGACCTCGGCGCTGCGCTCGGCATCGACTGGGCGCAACAGGCCGCACGTCGCATGAACCCGTCGGACCCGTGGGAGCGCCTGCTCGTCGCCGGCCTTGCCCGCGATTTCCAGCAGATGCGCCTCGATTTCCTTGCGCGCTCCAAGGGCGGCTCACCCGATGCCTTCGTCAGCGACTGGCTGTCGGCCAATGCTGCGGCGGTGCGGCAGTTCCGCAGCCTCGTCGCCCGCGCCCAGGCCGCCCCGGTGGTGTCTCCGGCGATGCTGGCGCAAGTCGCCAGCCAGGCAAGGACCTTGCTCGGCCGCTAATCTGCCCAAGCAAAAGATTGCCGGAGCGGCATCATGGTATATACAGCCGAACATAGCTTGTTCCGGAACCATGATGCCGCCGATTCTGCTGCGCGCCCTCTTTGCCCTGCTGATCGCGCTTGCGGGCGCCACCCCGGCCTTCGCGCAGAATAAGGGTCCACTGGTCCTTGCTGCCGCCAGCCTGCAGGAAGCGATGACCGATGCGGCCGCCGCCTGGGCCAGGAAAGGCCACCCGCGCCCGGTCCTGTCCTTCGCCGCGTCCTCGGCCTTGGCCCGTCAGGCAGAGGCAGGCGCCCGCGCCGATCTCTTCGCCTCTGCCGATGAAGAGTGGATGGACTACCTTCAGGGCAAGTCGCTGCTCAAGCCCGGCACCCGCGCGCGGCTGATCGAAAACCGCCTCGTCCTCGTCGCCCCGGCGCAAGGCCGTGTGAACCTGCAGATCACCCGGAACTTCCCGCTGGCCAGGGCCCTTGGGTCGGGCCGCCTTGCCATGGCAGACCCCGCCGCCGTCCCCGCCGGGCGCTACGGTCGCGAGGCGCTGACCAAGCTGGGTGTGTGGACCAGCGTTGCGGGAAAAGTCGCCGCCGCCGAAAACGTGCGCGCTGCGCTCGCGCTGGTCGAACGGGGCGCGGCTCCGCTTGGCATCGTCTACGCCACCGATGCCATGGCCTCGCGCCGCGTGCGCGTGGCCGGGACTTTCCCCGCGGCCAGTCACCAGCCGATAACCTATCCCGTCGCCCTGCTCGCAACCTCGCGCCATCGCGATGCCGAGGCCTTCCGCCGCTTCCTGATCTCGCGCGAAGGCCGCGCCATTTTTCTCAAGCGCGGGTTTGGCCGGCGCTGATGACTCCCGAGGAGTGGGAGATCGTCCGGCTTTCGCTCAAGGTCGGCGCCGTCGCGGTCGCCGCCTGCCTGCCGGTCGCTTTCGCGCTGGCATGGGCTCTGGCGCGGGGGCGTTTTCCCGGCAAGGTCCTGCTCGATGCGCTGATCCACCTGCCGCTGGTCCTGCCGCCGGTCGTCACCGGCTGGTTGCTCCTGCTCGCTTTCGGCCCGCAAGGCCCGGTCGGTGCGTGGGCTGAGCAGGCGCTCGGCCTCACCTTCATGTTCCGCTGGACCGGGGCCGCGCTGGCCGCCGCCGTCATGGCCCTGCCGTTGATGGTCCGCGCCATGCGCCTGTCGATCGAAGCAGTCGACCAGCGCCTCGAAGCTGCGGCAATGACATTGGGCGCCTCGCGCTGGCGCGTATTCTGCACCATCACTGTTCCGCTCGCGATGCCCGGCGTGGTCGCTGGAACCGTGCTCGGCTTTGCCCGCTCGCTTGGCGAATTCGGCGCGACGATCACTTTCGTCAGCAACATTCCCGGTGAAACCCAGACCCTGCCGCTTGCCATCTACAGCGCTCTGCAAATCCCCGGTGGCGAAAGCGCGGTGACCCGCCTCGCCATGATCTCAGTGCTGCTGTCGCTGGCCGCGCTGGTCATTTCCGAAGTGCTCGCCCGCCGCATGGGCAGGAGCGCCCATGTCCTTTGAAGTGACCGTCGCGCGCAGGCTTGGCGATACGCACATCGCCTGCAGCTTCACCGCCAGCCCCGGCCTCACCGCCCTGTTCGGCCCCTCCGGCGCAGGCAAGACCTCGATCCTCAACATGGTAGCGGGCCTGCTCAAGCCGGATGAGGGGCGCATCGTCGTGGGCAGCGAAGTCCTGTTTGACAGCACCACCGCAACAGACCTGCCGGTCCAGCAACGCCGCGCAGGATACGTCTTCCAGGACGCTCGCCTGTTCCCGCACTTGCGCGTCCGCGCCAATCTTGCCTACGGCGCCCGCGAAGGCGGCCCGATGTCGCAAGCAGATGTCGTCGATTTCCTCGGGCTGGCCCACTTGCTCGATCGCTGGCCGAACACGCTCTCGGGCGGCGAGGCCCAGCGTGTCGCCATCGGGCGCGCTCTGCTCTCCAACCCGCGCTTCCTGCTGATGGACGAACCGCTCGCCTCGCTTGACCGCGCCCGCCGCGAAGAGATCATGCGCACGATCGAGCGCCTGCGCGACGAGGTGCGCCTGCCGATCCTCTACGTCAGCCATGACCGCGCCGAAGTCGAGCGCCTTGCCGGGACGATCGTCGAAGTCTGAAATCCATTGTGGCCTGTCCGCAATGGCCTTTTCCAAGTCAGTCGGTTGACGAACGCGCGCTTTTGGCCAAACGCCCTCGCAACAGCCGGGAGGATTCGGGATGGAGCAGGCAGACGTCATCATCGTGGGTGCAGGGCATGGCGGCGCACAAGCAGCCATCGCATTGCGCCAGAACGGCTTCGAAGGCCGTATCCTGGTGATCGGCCGCGAACCGGAAATCCCCTACGAGCGTCCGCCGCTGTCCAAGGAATACCTTGCCCGCGACAAGACGTTCGATCGCATTTGCATCCGTCCGGCGCAGTTCTGGGAGGACAAGGCTGTCGAGATGAAGCTCGGCGCCGAAGTCGTCTCGCTCGATCCCGCCGCGCACACGGTCAAGCTCGGCGATGGCAGTGAGATCGGCTACGGCAAGCTGATCTGGGCCACCGGCGGCGATGCGCGTCGCCTCTCGTGCATGGGCGCAGACCTCAAGGGCGTCCACGCTGTCCGCACCAAGGAAGACGCCGACCGGCTGATGGCCGAACTCGATGCCGGGGCCAAGCGCGCCGTTGTCGTCGGCGGCGGCTACATCGGCCTCGAAGCTGCTGCCGTGCTGACCAAGTTCGACGTTTCGGTCACCTTGCTCGAAGCGCTCCCGCGCGTGCTGGCGCGCGTTGCCGGTGAGGCGCTGTCCGAATTCTATCAGGCCGAACACCGCGCACATGGAGTCGACCTGCGCACCGGCGCGGCGATGGACTGCATCGAAGGCGATGGCACCAAGGCCACCGGCGTCAAGATGCAGGACGGTTCGGTCATCCCGGCCGACATCGTCATCGTCGGCATCGGCATCATTCCCTGCGTCGGTCCGCTGCTCGCAGCCGGTGCCTCGGGTGGCAACGGCGTCGACGTCGACGAACTGTGCCGCACCTCGCTGCCCGATGTCTACGCGATCGGCGATTGCGCGGCTCATGCCAACGACTTTGCCGACGGCGCGGTGATCCGCCTCGAATCCGTCCAGAACGCCAACGACATGGCCACCACCGTCGCCAAGTGCATCTGCGGCACTGAAGCGCCCTACAAGGCCACGCCGTGGTTCTGGTCGAACCAATATGACCTGCGCCTGCAGACCGTCGGCCTCTCCACCGGCCACGACAACGCCGTGCTGCGCGGCGACCCGGCAACGCGCTCGTTCTCGGTGGTCTACCTCAAGAACGGCAAGGTCATCGCGCTCGATTGCGTGAACATGGTCAAGGACTACGTGCAGGGCAAGAAGTTGGTCGAAGCCCGCGCCCAGATCGCCCCTGAGCAACTGGCCGATGCCAGCGTGCCGCTCAAGGAAATGCTCGCCTAAGCCAGCCGCTCCACGGCCCAGCGGGCGGCATCTGCCACCGCCGGGTCGGGATCGCCGCATAAGCCCTGTACAACCGGCAGCAGCGCCCGGTCGCCGCTGTTGCCTGCGGCATAAAGGCAATTGCGCACCATCCGGTCGCGCCCGATCCGCTTGATCGGGCTGCCGCTGAACACCTGCCGGAACGTCGCGTCGTCCAGCGCCAGCAGCTCGGCCAGCTTCGGCGCGGTCAGCTCGCCGCGGGGCAGGAACGCGCGGTTGGCCTGCGCCGCCTGAGCAAAGCTGTTCCACGGACAGGCCGCCAGACAATCGTCACAGCCATAGATGCGGTTGCCCAGGGCAGCGCGGAATTCCTCCGCCACCGGTCCCTTGTGCTCGATCGTCAGATAGGAAATGCACCGCCGCGCATCCAGCTGATAAGGCTTGGGAAAAGCACTGGTGGGGCAGGCCGTCTGGCACGCCGTGCACGATCCGCAGCGGTCGGCATGGGGCACATCGGGCGTCAGCTCCAGCGTCGTGTAGATCGCCCCCAGGAACAGCCACGAACCGTGAGTCCGGCTCACCAGATTGGTATGCTTCCCCTGCCACCCGATTCCCGCCATCTGCCCCAGCGGCTTTTCCATCACCGGCGCGGTATCGACGAAGACCTTGACCTCGGCCCCCGGCACTTCCGCCACCAGCCACCGCGCCAGCGCCTTGAGATTGCGCTTGACCACGTCATGATAATCGCCGCCCTGCGCATAGACCGAGATGCGCCCCCGCTCCGGATGCGCCTCCAGCGCGCGAGGATCTGCCGCCGGGGCATAACTCATGCCCAGCGCGATCACGCTCTTCGCCTCGGGCCAGAGCGATTGCGGCCCGCGGCGGTGGTGGAGGCGGGTTTCCATCCACTCCATCGATCCGTGGCATCCCTCGCCCAGCCACTGTTCGAGTCGGGCCGCCCGGAGGGGGTCGTCATCGGCGGGTGCGACGCCACAGGCCGCAAAGCCGAGGCGGGTCGCTTCCGCTGCCAGTTTGCCCTCGAGAGTCATGCCTTCGCTGCCAGGAGTTGCCCCATTGCCCCCGGGAGTTGCCG
The DNA here is from genome assembly GCF_012641315.1 of Novosphingobium sp. ERW19. Taxonomy (NCBI): domain Bacteria; kingdom Pseudomonadati; phylum Pseudomonadota; class Alphaproteobacteria; order Sphingomonadales; family Sphingomonadaceae; genus Novosphingobium; species Novosphingobium sp. ERW19. Next base: position 208,507 of record NZ_JABAIC010000004.1, on the reverse strand, counting down.
CTCTGCCTGCGAGAGTTGGACTTGCGTTAACCACACTTGCTGCCCTGCTCGTTCATCGCCTATCGCTAGGGCAATGACCCATGACGATCGAGCTAGGGGAATGGCCGGTGGCTGGCAACGCGGTTGACAGCACCGGAGTGGAACTCGCCCCTCCAGAACTTGCGATCGAGGCGCGCGGGCTGGTCAAGCGCTTCGACGGATTCACCGCTGTCGACGGCGTAGACATATCCGTGCCCAAGGGCGCCATCTACGGCATCCTGGGCCCCAATGGCGCCGGCAAGACCACGACGCTGCGCATGCTGCTCGGCATCATCGATCCCGACGCCGGCTATCGCCGCGTGCTGGGCCACGAACGCCCGACCGAGGTTGCCCGGCGCATCGGCTACCTGCCCGAGGAGCGCGGCCTTTACCCGGCGATGAAGGCTTATGAGGCCATCGGCTTCCTTGCCGCTTTGCGCGGCGTGCCGCTGAAAGAGGGGCGCCGGCGCGGGCGGGAATTGCTGGAAGAACATGGGCTTGGCTATGCAGCCGACCGCCAGATTCGCCAGATGTCCAAGGGCATGGCGCAGACCGTGCAACTGCTCGGCACGCTCGTCCACAAACCTGATCTTGTGGTGCTGGACGAACCCTTCTCCGGCCTCGACGCGCTCAACCAGGGCAAGCTCGAACGCATGATCCGCGCGCTGGCGGCAGGCGGCACCACGGTGATCTTCTCGACCCACGTGATCGCTCATGCCGAGCGCCTGTGCGACAGGATCGCGATCATCGCCGGGGGCAAGGTGCCCTTCGCCGGGCCGGTCGATCTCGCCCGCGACCGCCTGCGCCCGCAAGTCCGGCTCGAAACGCGCGCGCAGGATGGGCCGTGGCGCGCCGCGCTTCCGGCAGACGTGCGGCACGAAGGCGCGTTCTGGTACTTCACCCTGCCCGAAACCGGCGTCGAGCCACTGCTGCGCGCGCTGATCGAAGGCGATGCCGGGATTCTCAGCCTCTCGATCGAGCGGGCAGGGCTGCACGATGCCTTCGTTGCCATCGCCGGCGAGGCGGCGGCCAGGGCGCTCGAGGAAAGCGAAGGAGACGCGCGGTGACCGGATTTGCCGAAAAGCTGCGCTGCGCGCTGGTCATCGCCCGGCGCGACTTCGTCGCCGTGGTGTTCTCCAAGACCTTCATCTTCTTCCTGATCGGCCCGGCGTTCCCGCTGGTCGTGGGCGGGCTTGCCGGAAACATCGGCGCCAAGGTCCAGCAGAACGTCGAGAGGCCGACCATCGGCCTTGCCATGAGCGCGCAGGACAACAAGCGCATGCTTGCCGCGCGCGAGGAACTGGACGGGCGCATGGCCGGTGGCCTGCCCGACATGATCGAACTTGCCGCCGCCGCGCCAGGAGAAGCCTTCGATGCCCGGAGCGCTCTTTCCGACGGCAACCGCGAGGTGACCGCGGTCGTCGGCGGGACGCTCGCTGGCCCGACCCTGACCGCGACCGCCGACCGCGCGCGCCAGTGGGTTGGCCTCGTTTCAAACCTCGCCGCCCGCGCCCGCGCCGAGACACCGACTGCCTATCCGGACGTGCTGGTCGAGGAGGTCAACACCTCGATCGCCAAGGTCCGCACCGGCCAGATCTACACCGCGCAGGGCGCGCAAGTGCTGCTGTTCCTGCTGACGATGCTGCTGGCGGGCATGGTCCTGTCCAACCTTGTCGAGGAAAAGGGTAACAAGATCATCGAGGTTCTTGCCGCCGCCATCCCGATGGACGCCCTGTTCATGGGCAAGCTCTTTGCCATGCTCGCCGTGAGCCTTGTCGGCATTGCCGTGTGGGGCACGGCCATCGGCATGATCGTGCTGGCCGGTTCGGAAAGCCTGCCCAGCATGTCTGCCCCTGCAGTGGGCTGGCCGCTGTTCCTGATTCTCGGCTTCCTCTACTTTGCGATGGCCTACCTGCTGATGGGATCGCTGTTTCTGTCGATCGGCGGCATGGCGGCCACGGTGCGCGAAGTGCAGACGCTGTCGATGCCGGTCTCGATGTTCCAGCTGATGGTGTTCTTCTTCTCGAGCTATGCGCTGACCATGCCGGGCTCGTGGGTGGAATGGCTTTCGGTGATCTTCCCGGTCAGCTCGCCCTACGCCATGCTGGCGCGGGCCGCGCAACAACCCGAAGTGTGGCCGCATGTCCTGGCGCTGCTGTGGCAGGCGTTCTGGGTTGTCGTGATCGTGCGGGCAGGGGCTCAGCTGTTCCGCCGGACGGTCATGAAATCGGGCCCCGCGCGCGGCAAGGCCAAGGGCGGAGTGTTCGCACGGTTCCGCCGCAAAGCTTATTGACACGCATGTAGGTTGTGGCAAGCTACCAAAGTGACGAGGACCGCGCGGGCAACGTGCGGCCTTTCCGGAGGATAGCCATGGCCACGCAGCTTGCACCCGAAGCCCAGCAGTTCACCTACCGCAGCTCTCCCACCGCGATCGAGGCGTTCACCGCCTGGCTCAAGGACAATCCGCAAGCGATCCCGGCGCATACCCACAAGTGGGATGTCAGCCGCTCGGATATCTATGTAGAGGACCGCTGGCAGCCGATCTTTGCAGAGATGCGTCGCGAAGCCCCGGTCAATTTCGTGCCCGAATCGCCCTATGGCGCCTACTGGAACGTGGTGAACCACAAGGCGATCCAGCACGTCGAATCACTCCCCGAACTCTACTCCTCGTCATGGCAGTACGGCGGCATCACCATCGGCGATCCGCCGGCCGATACCGATCCCGCGCTGCTGGCTGAACGTCAGCTGCCGATGTTCATCGCGATGGACCGCCCCGAACACACCGGCCAGCGCCGCACGGTGGCGCCGGCCTTCACTCCGGCCAAGATGGTCGAGATGGAGCGCGAGATCCGCCAGCGCACCGGCGAGGTGCTCGATTCGCTGCCGTGGGGCGAAAAGTTCGACTGGGTCGACAAGGTCTCGATCGAACTGACCACCGGCATGCTCGCGCTGCTGTTCGGCTTTCCGTGGCCTGACCGCCGCCTGCTGACGTTCTGGTCGGACTGGGCGGGCGACGTGGAACTGGTGCTCGCGCGCGAGCTGTCGGACATGCGCTTCGGCTTCCTTGGCGAGATGGCGCACTATTTCCAGCGCCTGTGGGGCGAACGCATGCGGTCCGAGCCGTCGGGCGATCTCATCTCGATGATGATCCACTCCGAGGCGATGAACCACATGAGCCCGCAGGAATTCATGGGCAACCTCGTGCTGCTGATCGTTGGCGGCAACGATACCACGCGCAACACCATGTCGGGCATCGTCCATGCGCTCGACCAGTTCCCCGACCAGCGCGACCTGCTTGCCCGTGATCCCTCGCTGATCCCGAACGCCGTGCAGGAGTGCATCCGCTATGTCACCCCGCTCGCCCACATGCGCCGCACCGCCACGGCCGATGCCGACCTGTTCGGCCAGCAGATCAAGGCAGGCCAGAAGCTGATTCTCTGGTACATCTCGGCCAACCGCGACGAGACCGTGTTCGAGAACGCCGACAAGTTGATCGTGGACCGCGACAATGCCCGGCGTCACCTGTCGTTCGGCTATGGCGTGCATCGCTGCGTCGGCGCGCGTCTCGCCGAGCTGCAACTGCGCATCCTGCTCGAGGAAATGCACGAGCGGCGGATGCAGGTGCGCGTTGCCGGCGAAGTCGAACGCGTCCGCGCCAACTTCGTCCACGGGTTCCGCAAGCTCGAGGTCATGCTCGAAAAGCGGTAATCGGGCATACAGGCGATCGTGCTATGACTTTCGTCACGATGGTGGAGGCAGGGCCGGGCTAGATAGTTCCAAGTCCTGCCGGTGGACACTCCGCCCCCGAGGTAACACCCTCTCTCCCATCGGCAGGACAACCTGAGGTTTCGCCCATGATCGCCACCCGCCGCCGCTTCGTCGCCTTTCTCGCTGCAGGTTCGGTCCTGCCTTTCGCCAGTGCCTGCAGCGCCAAGCCGGCGGCCAAAGGCACCTTCCCGATCATGAAGAGCGAGGCCGAGTGGCGGCGCCTGCTGACAGCGGAACAGTTCTACATTCTGCGCGAGGAAGGCACCGAACGCCCGTTCACCTCGCCGCTGCTGAAAGAGCACCGCAAGGGCACCTTCGTTTGCGCGGCAGACGGCCACCCGCTGTTTTCATCCTCCACCAAGTTCGATAGCGGCACTGGCTGGCCCAGCTTCTGGAAGCCCTTGCCCAAGGGCGTGGCAACCAGTTCCGACCGCTCGCTGGGGATGGTCCGCACCGAAGTGCACTGCACGCAGTGTGGCGGCCACCTCGGCCACGTCTTTGATGATGGCCCCGCACCCACGGGGCTGCGCTATTGCATCAATGGTGACGCGCTGAAGTTCCGGGCCACCTGACCGCGCCACTTCTGTCCGGCTTGCCGGCGCTTGGGCATGATTCGCGATTGACGGCCCCGTGAGCGATGCCCACGGCAGGCCCGTGCGCCGCAAACTCTTCACATTACTCGTATTGCTGCCGCTGGCGGTGCTGGTCTGGGCAACGCAGCGCAACGACCCATTCACGTTCGATCGCCGGGTCGTCGTGACTGACCTCCTGCCAAAAGTCCCCGCAGCGGAGCGAGAGCAGCTTGGCCCCTTCGTGTTGCAGCAGGCCTGGTTGCTGGAAGGCGGGGATCATCGGTTTGGCGGCTATTCGGCGCTGGTCCCGCAAGAGGGCGGGCTGCTGGCCATAAGCGACCGCAATCGCACGCTGTCGATCCCCGTGCCGCTCAAACCCGGTGTCTTCACCTCGCCGATGCCGAACATGGTGGTGCAGCGTTGGCCCGATGGGCACACCAGCATCGGCTTCGATACTGAAAGCGTCGTGCGTGACCCTGCCGATGGCAGCCTGTGGACCGGACTGGAGGACGACGTGCGCGTGGTGCGGACAGACCCTCGAACCGGTGCCGCCAGTCTTATCCCGGTGAACGAAACGCGGGACTGGCCGCGCAATGGCGGAGCCGAGGCAATGGCCCGCCTGCCCGACGGGCGCTGGATTATGCTCTGCGAATCGTGCGGGACCGGCCGCGGTGGTCTGCACCTCGGACTGATGTTCAAGGGCAGGCCAGGACTGTCGAAAGCCCAAAAGTTCGGCTTTCTGGTTCCTGCCGGGTTCGATCCGGTGGATGCAGTGCCTTTGCCTGACGGTCGGCTCCTCATTCTTGTGCGCAAGCTGGGCCTGTCACCACCCGGTTTTTCGGCGCGGATCGTGCTTGCCGATGTTTCGCGCCTCGATCCGCGACGGCCATTGCCGACAGTCGAGCTGGCCCGTCTAGAAGGGCCGGTCCTGCACGAGAACTGGGAAGGGATGGCGCTGACGGCGGGCAAGGCCGGGCTTTCGCTCTGGCTTGTCTCTGACGCCAATGCCTCAACCTTTCAGCAGACGCGGCTGCTCAGGCTGGAGTTCGATCCGGCGCATCTTCCGGGCCGATAGCGAACACAGCAAAAGCCCCCGTTCCACATGGGAAAGGGGGCTCTCGATGTTTCGACCCTTGCGGGCTGAAGGATTAGGCGGCGTTCGCCTTCACCAGCTCGCGCTTCACCTTGAGGGCGCGCGTCGAAAGCTTGGTGTCCGACTGCTTCAGCAGCCAGTTGTCGAGACCGCCGTTGTGCTCGACCGAGCGCAGACCATGGGTCGACACGCGGAACTTGAAGCTGCGCTCCAGCTTCTCGCTCATCAGCGTGACGTTCTGCAGGTTGGGCAGGAACAGACGCTTGGTCTTGTTGTTGGCGTGGCTTACGTTGTGACCGACTTGGCGGCCCTTACCGGTCAGTTCGCAGATACGCGACATGGCTAAAACTCGCTTGTGTTCGATAATACCTATCGGGAAGGCGCGGCTCTTATCGATTCACCGGACGAAGTCAAGGATTCGGAGTTTGAAAGCGACGATCCGCCACTTATACCCCGCGCCATGACCCGCTGGCCCCTGCCTGAACCGATGCGACTGGCCTTTGCTGAAGCCCGTAAGGCTGCCGATGAGGGCGAAGTGCCGATCGGGGCGGTGATCGTCAAGGACGGGAAGGTCATCGCTGCCGCCCATAATCAGCCGCGCAAGCTGTGTGACCCCACCGCCCACGCCGAAGTGCTGGCGATTCGGGCTGCCGCTGCGGCGCTGGGGCAGGAACGTCTCGCAGGGTGTGACCTGTGGGTCAGCCTGGAGCCTTGCGCGATGTGTGCGGGCGCCATTGTCCACGCCCGCATCGACCGCGTCTATTATGCGGCCAGCGATCCCAAGGGCGGCGCGGTGGAGCATGGCGCGCGGGTGTTCGACCAGCCGACCTGCCTGTACCGGCCCGAAGTCTATTCCGGCATGGGAGAAGGGGAGGCCGCTGACCTGCTCCGCAGCTTCTTCCGCGAGCGGCGTTAGAAGGAGCGCCAGATCCTCACGGGCACCGTGTCCGGCGGCCCGGCGTTGCCGATCGGGCAGCGCGCGGGCTTGAGCTTGCGCGAATGGCACAGATGCACCTCTCGTAGCCAGCCGTCGCGGCCGAGCAGCAGGCGGAACATGTCGGGCCGCAGGCGCGGATTGGCGATGACCAGCGCCTGCTTGACCTTGCCTACGTCCAGCGACTCGGTGCGCGACAGGCGGGCCATGTCGGGAAACTCCAGGCTCTGGAACAGCTCGCGGCCCTTCGCAAAGTAATCCGCGGGGCTGATGCCCATGCAGGTGCCGTGCTTGGTCCATTCGTGCATCATGAGATCGGCCGAAGGCGTGGTGCAGAAGTTGCGGCGCAGGACTTGCGCATCGGGCAGCAGCCGCGACGGGCAGTACTGCGGATACTTGCCGCCCTTGCCATCTGGCCAGAGCCCGTGGAGCACGAAGCCGAAGCGCCCCTGCCGGCCCGAACACTGCGTGGCATGGCGCGGATCATCCTTGCGCGTGCGACAGAACTCGGGCGACCAGCTGATCGCCAGCGTGTAGCCGGTCGTCGGCACGACCCGCGTCGGCGCATCGGGCGCGGGCAGGGGCGGCACGCTGATCTGCGGCGGCACCTGACACTGCCAGCCCTGCGCGAGGGCGGGGGTGGATGCGATAACCGCGACCGCTGCCAGCCAGCGCATGGTCAGTCTGCCTTGCCCTGCTTCAACCACGCCGTCGAGGCTGGCAGGAACATCAGCACGCCTGCGCCAATCATCAGCAGGATTGCGATGACCGAGAAGATGGCGAAGGGAATGCCGATCATCGTCGCTACTGCCGGAATGCCACCCAGCCCCAAGACGTCGAGCGCGATCACGGCAACAAGGAACCAGCGCGCTATCGCAAAACGCCCGCGGGACACTGCGAGCGCAAGACCGATGGCGACCAGCGCGTTTGCAAAAGGGCCGATCAGCAACTCGTTGCGGCCGACTTCCAGCGCGGCGGCCATGGCCCCTGCATTGGCAACGATGTTGACGATGCGGATCAGCTGGCTGGCGATCACGCTGATTTCAAAGGCTCGGATGGTGGCGGGACGCATCTTGGGTTCCGTTCAGGCGAGGGGCGTGAAATCGAGGCCAATGTCGGCGGCAGGCGCGCTTTGGGTCAGGCGGCCGACCGAGACGTAATCGACGCCCGACGCGGCAATTTCGCCGATCGTGTCGAGCCGCACGCCGCCCGAGGCCTCGCACGGCACGCGGCCTGCGACGAGCGCCACGGCTTCGCGCAAGCGGTCAGGGCCCATGTTGTCAAGCAGCAGGCGGGTTGCTCCGGCATCGAGCGCGGGCAGGATCTGGTCGATATGATCGACTTCGCAGATCACATCCTTGACGCCGGCAGACAGTGCGCGGCGCACGGCCTCCGCCACGCCGCCTGCCACAAGCACGTGGTTGTCCTTGATCATCGCCGCATCCCACAGGCCCATGCGGTGATTGGTCCCGCCGCCGGTGCGCACGGCATACTTTTCGAGGTGGCGCAGGCCGGGGATGGTCTTGCGGGTATCAAGCAGCTTTGCGTTCGTGTCTCCCATGGCATCGACATATTGGCGGGTCAGTGTCGCCACGCCCGACAGGTGCTGCACGGTGTTCAGCGCGCTGCGCTCGCCCGTGAGCATGGCGCGGGCATTGCCTTCGAGCCGCATCAGGTCCGAACCCGGTGCCACCCTTGCGCCTTCCCCGACCAGGATCTCGATTGTCATGTCCGGATCGAGCGCGCGGAAGAACGCGGCCGCGATTGGCAACCCGCAGACCGTGATCGCATCGCGGCTGTCCATCACGCCCGAAAAGCGGGCGTCTGCCGGGATCACGCTTTCGCTGGTCACGTCATGCCCGCCGCCGGGCAAGCCGTGACCAAGATCCTCGGCCAGCGTTGCCGCGACGAAGGCTTCCAGATCGAAGCCGGGAATGGAGAAACTGCTCATGCAGAGCGCATTACCATTCCCGGCCTTTCTGTCGAGGTCAGTGAACGAAGCGCGCGACCACGTCGCGGTAGGAGCGCGACACCTTCACCTCGGCACCGCTTTCCAGCACCAGGAAGCATTCGCCGTTGGTATGCGGCTTCACCTGGCGGACCTGATCGAGATTGACGATCTTCGAGCGGTGCACGCGCTGGAACACGCGGGGATCGAGGCGGCGCTCGAGATCCTTCATCGTTTCGCGCAGGATCAGCGAATTGTCGCCGGTGTAGATGCACATGTAGTCACCAGCAGCCTCGATGCGCTCGATCGTGTCGACGTCGACGCGGAAGATCTTGCCGCGATCCTTGATGTTGATGAGCTTTTCGAAGCGGCCGACCACCGGCTCGCCCTCGTCCTCGATCTCGGGCATGGCGCCGGGCGCCACTTCAGCGAGCACGTTCTTGAGCTTGTCGGCCTCTTCGCGGCTGCGCTTTTCCGAAAGCCGGGTGCGCGCGCGGTCAAGCGCGTCGGCAAGGCGGTCCTCCTCCACCGGCTTGAGCAGGTAATCGACCGCGTTGGCCTCGAACGCCTTGATCGCGTGTTCGGAATATGCGGTCACGAACACGAACAACGGCGGGTCGATTTCCATCACGCCCTTGACCACCGAGAAGCCGTCAAAGCCGGGCATCTGGATGTCGCAGAACACGAGGTCGGGCTTTTCGGTCTTGATCTTGCGGATGGCCTCGCGGCCGTTCGAACAGGTGTCGATCACTTCGACATCGGGGAAGGCCTGAAGGCGGAGCTGCAGCCCCTGAATGGCCAGTTTCTCGTCGTCGACGAGGATCGTGCGGATCGTCATGCGGTTCCCTTGGGTCTTGTCCAGACTTGGATCACGTTGCGCCCCCGAAACGGTCCCCCGTTGGAGTCTGCCTGATGGCAGGACGGGTAAAGTGGCAGTCGGTTCCCGAGATCATGCACCAACCCCCATGCCGGCCCCGATCGGGCGCCGGACGGGAATGCCTGGTACAGGCTCGGCCTTTGCTTCGAACGGCAGTTCGAGCACGACCTGAAAACCCCCTTCCGGGCGGTTTGAAATATCGAAGCGCTGGTTCTCGCCATAGGCCTGGACCAGACGGTCGCGGATGTTGGCAAGGCCGATCCCGGTGCTGTCACTGCTCACGCCGAACACGCTTGAAGGATCGGTGCCCGGGGGCAAGCCCGGCCCGGTGTCCGACACGGTGACCCGCAGCATTGGACCGACGAGTTGCGCCTCAACCGTGATTTCCGCGCCGTACTCCATCGGGCTGACGGCATACTTGATCGCATTTTCGACCAGCGGCTGCAGCAGCAGCGAGGGCATCAACCCGTTGCGCACGGCATCGTCGATGCGGAATTCCGTCCGAAGGCGCTCCTCAAAGCGCATGCGCTCGATATCGAGGTAGAGCTTCAGCGTCTCGATTTCCTGCGCCACGGTGACCCGTGCGGTCGGCTCGTTCACCAGCGTGTAGCGCAGGAACGAGGACAGGCGCGAAAGCATCGCGTTGGCCGGTTCGGTCTGCTTGAGCAGGACCAGCGTGGAGATGGAGTTGAGCGTGTTGAACAGGAAGTGCGGGTTGAGCTGGTAGCGCAGCATGGCCAGCTGGGCGCTGGTCGCCTGCGCTTCCAGCCGCATCAGCTGGTCGTTCTGCTCTTCCACCTGCAGGAAAAAGTTGATCGCGTAATAGAGCCCGGTCCACGAGATCACGAGCGTGAGGTCGAGGTAGAAAACCCCGAGGAATAGCTGCGCGAAGCTGGCATCGCCGCCCTGCCGGTAAAGGCTTATCACCCACGAATCGATGAAGGCGTAGAGGCCGACCGCCACCGACATCGCGATGGCGGTCACGCCCCAGGTCACGATCGGCCGCCGGTTGATCAGCGCGCGATAGATCACCGACAGGATCAGCGAGATCGAAAAGCCGGTGATCGTTGCGATGACGACGATGACGAGGAACGACCACGGCTGTGCATTGGCGATGGACGACATCGCACGCAGCAGCATAGCGCCGCCCCAGCCCATGAACTGCAGGCGCCAGAAGGCTCTGTTCTTGTTGCCGAAGAACGGCGTCGGTCTGAACGGCAGCGCGGCCATGAAAAGGTTTGTAACCGTTCGGACCGGCCTAGGCTAGTCCGCCCCTGTTTCTTCCGGCTCAGCCCTTGCGTGCTGCATCGATGGCGGCCTGCAGGTCTTCCTGCGGAACTGCCCCGTGAACGAGCTGTTCGCCGATCACCCAGGCGGGCGTTCCATTTATGCCGAGCTGGCGGGCCAGCTGCAGGTTGCGCTTCAGCTCTTCCTCGACATCGGGCCGGGCCGCAAAGGTCCTTGCCGAGGCGAGGTCGAGCCCTGCCGCGGTTGCCGCAGCGGTGATGCTGGCGTCCGAAGGCCGGGCGCCTTCGAACATCGCCTTGTGATAGGCGGGATACTTGCCCTGCGCTGCGGCGGCCAGAGCCATGCGTGCGGCGGGCGCGCTTTCGGGCGCGATGATCGGCAATTCGCGCACCACCACGCGCAGGTCCGGGTTCTTCGCGATCAGCGCGTCGAGCGTCTTCACGCTTTGTCGGCAATAAGTGCAGGCAAAGTCGGTGAACTCGACCAGCGTGACCTTGCCGTTGGGATTGCCCATGACCGCACCGGGGAAGGGCGTTTCCAGCGCGCCGCGCATCGGACCGATCTGTGCTGCCGCCTCGCGCTGTTGCAACCGCTCCATCGCTTCGGGCAGGACTTCGGGGTGTTCGAGAATATAGGACCGCACCAGTCCTTCGATCGCGGCGCGTTCCTTTCCATCGATCCCGGCGCTCGCCAGCGAGGCTTCAAGCTGCGCGTCGTCACTTGCTGCGGTGCCGGCGTCGCGGTGGGCGTACCACCATCCTCCAGCAGCGCCGCCTGCGGCAAGGAGCAGGGCGAGGGCGGCGAATGCGCCAATGCGGCGGGGCTGTGTATCTGACATCGACTGGTGCCTAGCGGGATTTCTTCTGGCGTTCCATCATTGCCCGCGCCGACATCGCAATGTCCTGCGCGCGCAGCCAGTCGGGCGTGCCCTTGGGCAGTGCCGCTTCGGCCGCCTCGGCGCTGCGCACGGCTTCGGCCAGTTGCATGTTCATCAGCTGCTGTTCGGCACTGGCAAGGCGCGCGCGCGGAATGTCGCCCTTGGCTTCATAGACCACGCCGAGCTGGTACCAGGTGAAGGGGTTGTCCCGATCGCGCGATGCCGAGGTCTTCAGCACTTTCTCGGCTTCGGCAAAATTGTCCTTGTCCTCGGTGGCGATCAGGGCGTGGCCAAAGGTCGTCGCTATCAGCGGCTCGTTGCCGGTCAGCTGTGTTGCCTTGCGCAGTGGCGGCAGGGCATCGGCGGGGCGGCCGGATTCGAGCAGGATCTGTCCTTCCAGCTCGAGAAAATAGGGGTTGTCCGGATCGCTGGCGATCAGGGCCCTGGTCTCCGCCAGCGCCTTGTCGACGTAAGCCTCCTTGTGGAAGGCATAGGCGCGGGCATAGCGCGCGGGAATATCGGTCATGTAGTCGGGGTAGGCGCGCAGCGTGTCCTGCGGTTCGGCCAGATAGCCATTGAGCTTGGCCTTGACCCGCTGGAACCGCGCCTGCAGCTCGGCCGGGGGCGGGGTGTTCCACGCCGGGTCCTTTTCATAGACATCCTGAAGCGTGGTCAGGCGGTCGGACGTCATCGGGTGGGTGCTGTAGAACTCCGCGTCCGGATTCTTGCTGGCATTGTAGCCATAGCGGAATTCCTGGTTCTGCAGCTTCTTGAAGAACTCGATCGAACCGCGCCCGGAAATGCCGGCGTCTGAAAGGAACTTCGCGCCCGCAGCGTCGGCCGAGCTTTCCTGCGCGCGGCTGAAAGCCAGGAACTTGCCCAGCGCGGCCTGCTGCCCGGCCATGAACACGCCAAGCGCGGCATCGGGCGATCCTGCGGCAGCCGCCAGCCCGCCGAGCAGCAGCGACAGTACGGTGATGCCGGTGGCCGGCTTCAGCCCCTCGTTATAGCGGATGATGTGGCCGCCGGTGATATGGCCGAGCTCGTGCGCGATCACGCCCTGCAATTCGTTGACGTTGTCAGCCGCGCTGATCAGCCCCGAATGGATATAGATCGCCTGACCACCGGCAACGAAGGCGTTGATCGATCCGTCGTTCAGCAGGACCAGATCGATGGCGTTAGGGTTGAACCCCGCCGCCTTGAAGATCGGCGCGGAGGCATCGCGGAACAGCGCCTCGGTCTCCGCATCGCGCAGCACCGATTGCGCAGCGGCAGGCTGGATGCACAGCGACAGCGCGGCAAGGAGCGCGAGCAGGCGCGCAAGGAGCAGGGCGGGGATTCGGACTGTCACGGCGCTCGGACTATCGGCCAGCAGCCTGAACCGCAACTGAAGGTGCCGTGACCCTGGCGAGGAACGGCAGCACCGTATCGAGCGCGCGAGTATCGCGCGAGAACGGGCGCGCGAACATCATGATGATGCCTTCGTGGGTCACGCCGTCGAGCAGGACCGGCTGGTTCGGGGCGCCTGCCTCGGTCAATCGCCGGGCCAGCGCCTTGGAATTGCGCGGCTTTACCCGGGTGTCGGCATCCCCGGTCACCAGCAGCAGCGGCGGCGCGTCCTGGCGTGCGAAGTTCACCGGCTGAGTTCCGGAAAGATCAGGCGCATCGCCGAAGCTGTTGATGGTCGCCGGCGAATCGAGGGGCAGGAAATCGAACGGTCCGGCAAGCGAGACAGTCCCGCGGATTACCCGCGTATCCAGCCCCACGCCATTCAGCCAGTGCGGATCAAGCGTGAGCATGACCACGTTGTAGGCCCCGGCCGAATGCCCCATCAGCGCCATGCGCGCCGGATCGCCATGATACTTCGCGGCATTGTCCTGCACCCATCGCAGGGCGGCAGCGCCGTCCTCCAGCATGCCGGGAAACTTCGTCTGCGGGTGGAGCCGGTAGCCCGCTAGCACGACCGCATAGCCCTGCGCGCACAACGTCCGCGCGATGAAGCGATAGTCGTGGGGATCGCCGCTCGCCCAGCTGCCACCATGCACGAACACCACGATCGGCAGCGTGCCCTTGGCGCCTTGCGGCACGAACATCTCGAGCTTTTGCGCCGGGTCCTTGCCATAGCGCTCGGCCGCGACCTGCTGGATCGCGCCATCGCCACCGTTGAGCAGTTTGTCGGCGCCGTCGAGCACGGCCACGGCGTTTTCCTGCATGGCATGGCGGTAGGCAAGATAGCCCACCAGCCCGAGCAGGACGAAGCAAAGCACCGTCCAGCCGATCCATCCCATGCGTCGCTTGCCCTTGACCGTCCGTGCCATGGGGCACTGGCTAGCAGGCTGCCGCCATTGCGCAAGGCACCTGCAGGGGCAGTGGGTCAGCCGATCAGATGGCGCGCCGCGCGTTCGAACAGGGCCGCGTCATCGTGCACCTCGCCCAGCGCGACGATCTCACCGCTTTCAAGGCGACGCACCACCACCAGCGCGAACTCCTCGCCTTCGGGCGGCGCGATCTCGCTCACCTTGCGTGCCGGCAGCGCGCGCAGCGATTGCGCCAGCGCTTCGGGCCCGCGCTTGGCCAGCGCCTTGCCGGCTTCCTCGCGGCGCAGACGGCGCTCGGCATTGATCACGCCCTTGAGGCCGCCGGCAGCCTCGGAAAGATAGGCACCCAGCTCGCCACGGCGCAGGCCGATGCGTTGCGCATGGGTCAGCGCGGTGGCGTACTCGGTCAGGCGCGTCTTGTCGTAGTCGGCGCCAAACACCAGCTTGACCACCGGCGTCATCGGCGCGCGCTCCTGCATGGTCAGCCCTGCGTCGTCCAGCAGTTCGGCAAACTCTTCAGGTTCAGCCTGCGCTGCCAGGGCGAAGTCCCAGGCCCGCCCGATCGCGGCATAAAGCGCGCTGCGGGTGCGGTCCTCGCTCGAATTGGCAACGAGGGCCAGTTCGCGCGCCGAAGCGAGCCAATCGGCCAGGGCTTCCGGTTCATCGGCAGGTGCGCCTGCGGGCAGCGGCAGGATATCGTCGTCGAGCCCGAAGGCGGGCTCAGGAAAGATATCGCCGTCAAGCGAGGCCGGGCCATCGGCCCAGGCATCGGTCGGCTCGATCAGCGGACGGCGCGGCTGGCTCTTGATCGGTGCCGAATCGAGCGCCTGCCCGATTTCCAGCAGCAACTCGTCGGTCGTCGCCTGGTCGGCCAGTTCCTTCCAGTTGATCGCGCCCATGATGTAGTCGATGCGCGTTCCGTCCGAGGATAACGGCAGCAGGATGCCACGGTAGAGGATTGTGCGGCCAAAGTGGTTCACGAACTCGGCTTCGAAGCCGATCGGTGCCTGATTGGCGATGATCTGCATGTAATGGTCGGTGATGCGTGACAGCAGCGACCGGCCGGGCACCTGGCTCAGGCGGGTGATCGAGCTTTCCGTGCCGCACTCGTCGGCCAGCTTCGCGCCGAGGAAGGCGATCGCCGGGTCTTCGATCCCTTCGTCGAAGTGTAGCAGCACGAGGTTGTCGGCAAAGTCCGGGTAAGTGCCCGAGAGCAGCGGCGCGACCAGCGGGAACGAATGTTCGCCCAGCAGGCCTGCCCAATAGTTGTAGGCGCGCACCTGCATGCGGCGCTCGTCCTGCCCCACCACCGGCGGCGGCTCGCTCGGCACGTCGTCCTCGAAACCGCTCAGGTCGAGTTCGGCCTCGGCGGCATCACGATCAAATCCACGCAAAGTATCCATCAGGCTCACCTGGTCCCCTTTATGGGATGCAGGTCTGGCGCAACTTCGTGAAGAAGTGCTTAAGTTGCGCCAGTGGAGCTTATGTCAGGTTAACGCGCGGCGATGGCCGCAGCTTTGGCGAGCAGCCGTTCGCTTTGCGCAAGATGCAGCAATTCCGCCATTTTCCCGTTCACCCGCAGGGCGCCCTTGCCGGCGTTGGCAGGGTCGGCAAAAGCCGCAACGATTGCTTCCGCTTCGGCGATATCTCCCTCCGACGGGGCAAAGATGCGGTTGCACACGGCAAGTTGCGCCGGATGGATCAGCGTCTTTCCATCGAATCCCGAATCGCGCGCCTGCACGCATTCGCCCTCGAGCCGTGCGGTATCCTCGATCGCGTTGCACACCCCGTCGAGGATCACGAGGCCATTGGCCCGCGCCGCCAGCACTGCCATGGTCAGCACCGGCAGGAACGCCATGCGCCCCGGCAACTGGGCGATGCCGCTATCCTTGGCGAGATCGTTGAGCCCCAGCACGAAGCCTGCAAGGCGCGTGGTTGCGGCGCAATCGGCAATCCGCTCCAGCGCCAGCACGGCGCGCGGCGTCTCGATCATCACCCACAGCCTGACCTCGGGCGCAAATCCAGCCGCGTCCATCGCTGCGGAAAGCGCCTGGACATCGCCGGCATCGTCCACCTTGGGGGCCAGCACCGCCTCGACCGGCGCCTGCGCCAGCGCTGCGAGATCGTCATGCCCCCAATGCGTCGACAGGCCGTTGATCCGCGCGATCAGCCGGCGATGCCCGAAGCCGCCTGCCTGCACTTCGGCGACCAGCGCCGCGCGCGCTTCGGCCTTGGCTTCGGGCGCCACCGCATCTTCCAGATCGAGGCACACGGCATCGCAATCGAGGCTGCGCGCCTTGGCCATCGCCCGGGCATTGCTGGCTGGCATGTAGAGAAGCGAGCGCAAAGGGCGGGCGTCGGTCATCGCGAGAACTTTCCGTCTTCAGCTTTTCACGGCAGGAACAGCGTCCAGCCGCCCCTCTTCGCGCGTCGGCATAGGCGCAAAAAAGTGCATGGCAAGCGAAAGCACCAGCCATGCAGCAGCGGCATGAAGTGCGGCCGGCAGGCTCGAGAGATCGGCCACCGTGCCCCAGCACCATGCCCCCAGCGCCATCCCGCCGAACGTGACCGCCTGGTAGATCGACAGGCAGCGGCCGAGAATGTCTTCCGGACTGCGGAGCTGCATCGCGACGTTAAGGCTGGTCATCGCGCTGGCCCAGCCCATGCCGCCCACGAAAGCGGCCACGACTGCCATCGGAATGCCCGTCGCCGAAGCCATCAGCACCTGCGCGCAGGCGAAGATCAGCGTCGCGCCGGTCACCACGGTCTCGCTGCCGAGCCGCTGGCGCACTTTCGAGACGAACAGCGCCGTCACGATCGAGCCGATGCCGAAGCCGCCCAGCATAAGGCCGTAATCGAGCTCGCTGCCCTTGAGCATGTCGCGCGCCACACTTGGCATCAGCGCCTGCAGGCCTGCCGCGCCAAAGCCGATGGCGAGGCCACGCAGCAGGACTTTGCGGATCGGGGAAGACGACGCGCAGAAGCGGACACCCCGGCCGATCGCAGCAAGCATCGGTTCGCGCATCGGCGGCAGCGATTCGGGCCGCCAGCGCGACAGCACCACGATCATGCCAAGATAGCTCACCGCGTTCAGCGCGAAAGCGAGGCTGGTATCCCACAGCGAGATCAATATCCCGCCCAATGCAGGCCCAACGCTCCGCGCCAGGTTGAACGAGATCGCGTTGAGCGAGATCGCCTGCGGCAGATCCTCGCGCCCGACCTGGAGCCGTACCGATGCCTGCCAGGCCGGCCCGTTCAGCGCCGTGCCCATGCCCACCATCAGCGTCAGCGCCAGCAGGGATAATGGCCCGACATTGCCGGTATAGGCGAGCACGGCCAGCACCGAGGACACGACCAGCATGCCCGTCTGCGCCGCCAGCATCACGCGGCGGCGGTCGTAGTTGTCGGCAATGGCGCCGGCGAACACGCCCAGCAGCAGGATCGGGATCGTCGCCGAGGCCTGAACCAGCGCCACCAGCACGTGGCTGGTGGTCAGCTCGGTCATCAGCCATGCCGCGCCCACCGACTGGATCATCGAGCCGATGTTGGAGAACAGGTTGGCCGTCCAGATGGCCCGAAATGCGGGGTAGCGGAACGGCGCCAGGGAACTTCGATTGGCAGGCTTGGCAGAAGCGGCTGGCACTACAGGTATCGGACCTTCATCTTCATGCGGACAGGTGCGCCGCCGGTAACGTCAAAGGCTGCTGCCTCGAACTTGGGCGCCGACATCTTGACCGGCGCATCGCGCGAGAAGCCGAAGCCTTCCTTCGGCAGGAACAGCGTCTTGTCCATCTTCTTGTTCCCGTTCTCGTCATGCAGGAGAACGATGGCATATCGCCCCGGCATCACGTCGCGGATCACCAGGGGGCCGGGCTGGTCTGCCCGGATCGAGGCGGTGCGGCGGTTGGGGTCCTTGTCGCATCCTTCCGGAAACAGTTTGGGATTTGCGCTCATGCACAGCCAGATCATGCCCTTGGCATTGCGCAGTCCGTTGATGTCGACCGTTACGCTGGTCGGCGCGGGAGCGTTTCCGGCGAGGAGGAGGGGCAGCAGGAATGCGATGCGCTTCATGGTGCGGACAGTCCCTTGTCTGTGCCGCACAGCCGATCCCAGAAACGGAAATAGAGACCGTAGTTGCAGCGGTAGAGTTCGTGGTGACGATGGTGGTGGCTCGCCGTTATCAGCCAATTCCCTGCGCCAGAATGAACGAGCCAGCGGGGGAACATCTCCCAGCCCATGTGATTGGTCACGCCCATCACGGTCATCACCAGCAGCACCAGTCCGAGCATCCCGGCATGGATCGGGATCACGAAGACCAGCGCCGGGATCAGCAGCGAGACGATCGCCGCCTCTATGGGATGGAAGTTCATGGCGGCCCATGCCGTCGGCGGGCGGCTGGCGTGATGGATCGCGTGGACCTGCCTGAACACCGCCGGGCGATGCATCCAGCGGTGGGTCCAGTAGAACCAGGTGTCATGGATGAAGAGGTAGAGTAGCAGCGAGACTGGCATCCACCACAGCGGATAGGCCAGCGGATCGGCATAGATTTTCGTCCAGCCGCGCTGCTGCCAACCCCACGCGACCACGCCTGCCGGCACGCCATAGATCGCGGCGGTCGCGAGGCTCCAGGTGATTTCCGAACGGATCTGCTTGTCCAGCCCGGCGTAGTGGCCGGGCCGCACCTTGTGCGTCGCCCAGGCGAACATGCCGCTGGTGATCAGGTAGCGCACCGCGACGATCACGGTCATGGCAATCGCCGAGGCTAGAACGCTGTCCATCGCGTCGCTCTATGCCAAGGTTTTGAGCGCGAGGACAGCCCTGCCTTGGAGCAGGGCCGAACCTCTCGCAGCTCAGCTCGCGCGGCGAACCTTGTGCTTGTGGGCGCCGACGCCCGGCGCACCGCGCGGACGGAAGCGGCGCGGCTTGCCCGCGTCCTCGCGCTCGCCACCGTTGAGCGTGGCTTCGAGCACCGGATTGCGCACCGGCCCGCGATCGGCAGCGCCGCCGTCACGACGCTCCTGACGCGGCGAGACGTCGCGCGGACGACCGTCGCGACCTTGCGCGCGGCCGCCGTGGGCCTGGCTGTCGCGGCGCTGGCCACCACGTCCTTCGCCACCACGGCCCTGACCTTGGCTGCCGCGACCACCATTGCCGCGTGCATCGCGCGCGTCACGGCGAGCATCCTGCTCCATTTCCGCAGGCTTGCGGCTCGGCGCCGGCAGCCTGGCGGCTTCGGCCATGAAGTTCTCGGGCAGGCCCATCGTGTCGATCTTGACCCGGGTCAGCTTCTCGATGTCCTTGAGGTAGGGCTTTTCGTCCGGCGCGCAGAAGCTGATAGCGATGCCGTCAGCCCCGGCACGCGCGGTGCGGCCGATGCGGTGGACGTACTGTTCCGGCACGTTGGGCAGTTCGAAGTTGAACACGTGGCTGACGCCCGAAACGTCGATGCCGCGCGCGGCGATGTCGGTGGCGACGAGCACCGGGCACGAACCCTGCCGGAACGCTTCCAGAGCAGCGGTGCGCTGCGCCTGGCTCTTGTTGCCATGGATCGCACGGGCGTCGATCCCGGCTGAAGTCAGGTGGCGCACCACGCGGTCGGCGCCGTGCTTGGTGCGGGTGAACACCAGCGCGCGGTCAAGCTCCTTGGATGCCAGCAGCGCACGGATGCGCAGCGTCAGCAGGGCCTGCTTCTCGGCCTGGTTGATGAACGTCACGTACTGTTCGACGCGCTCGGCCGTGGTCGAGTTCGGGGCAACTTCGACGCGCACCGGATTGACGATGAACTGCTTGCCGAGGTCCTCGATCGCCTTGGGCATCGTTGCCGAGAAGAACAGGCTCTGGCGGGTCTTGGGCAGCAGGTTGGCCACGCGCTTCAGCGCATGGATGAAGCCGAGGTCCATCATCTGGTCGGCCTCGTCGAGCACGAAGATTTCGGTGCGCGAGAGCGTCAGCGCGCGCTGGTCGATCAGGTCGAGCAGGCGGCCCGGGGTGGCAACGAGAATGTCGACGCCCGGCACCAAGCGGCGGGCCTGCTTGCCCACCGGCACGCCGCCGAACACGCAGTCCACCGACATGTTGAGGTAGCGGGCATAGCCCTTCATGTTGTCGGCGATCTGGGCGGCCAGCTCGCGCGTCGGGGAAAGCACCAGCATGCGGCACGAGGCCGGCTTGCGCGGTTGCGGGTTGGCAGCAAGGCGGTGCAGCGAAGGCAGCGAGAACGCGGCGGTCTTGCCGGTGCCGGTCTGCGCGATGCCGAGCAGGTCGCGGCCCTGCAGCAGGGCCGGGATCGCCTGGCGCTGGATCGGGGTGGGATCGTTGTAGCCCTTCGTTTCGAGGGCGCGGAGAATGGGTTCGGCAAGGCCGAGTTCAGCAAAGAAGGACATGAATATGCTTTCGTCGGCGCATCGGCAAAGGGCCGACGCGCGAGGGTGTTCGCTTGTGCGCACGCGCCAAGACGGCACGAGCGGGGTCGATCGTGCGACCCATGCGTGAAAGGGGAAGCGGGCGGGGCAACAACCGTTCGTCCGGAGCGGATTTCTGCCATTTCAGCGAAATCTCACGCCAGCATCCGGACTGCAGCGGAATGGTCCGCCACCGGTCTTGCTGCGGCGCACATAGGCACGGGCGCGCGATAAAGCAAGGAAATTCGGGCAAAAGGCGGTTGCATGCCGCCTCCTGCACCGCCAACGTGACGGCAAAAGGAGTGGGTCGATGCGTTTCACGTCTGGTCTGATGGCTGCTCTTGTGCTCGGCGCTGGCACCGCGCAAGCCGCGCCAAAGGGGGCCGAGGAGAAGATGGCCACCACCGTCGATGCCGAACAGGCGCGCACGCTTAAGTTCCTCGAAACGCTGGTCAACCAGAACTCGGGCAGCCGTAATCTCGAGGGCGTGCGCAAGGTGCGCGATATCGTCGTGCCCGAATTCACCGCGCTGGGCTTCACCTCGCGCTGGATCCCGATGGAACAGACCGGGCGCGCCGGACACCTTGTTCTCACCCACAAGGGGCGCAGGGGTGTGAAGAAACTCCTGCTGATCGGCCACCTCGATACCGTGTTCGAGCCGGACTCCCCGTTCCAGACCTATGTCCTGAATGGTGATAAAGCCACCGGCCCCGGCGTGGGTGACGACAAGGGCGGCATCGCCGTGATCCTCGCCGCCGTTCGGGCCATGCATGCCGCCGGCACGCTGAAGAGCGCCAACATCGAAGTGTTCCTCACCGGTGACGAGGAAGAAGCTGGCTCTCCCACCGAAGTCGCTCGCGCCGATCTCGTCGCTGCCGCCAAGGCTGCCGACGTCGCGCTCGATTTCGAAGGCCTGTCACGCGAGAACGGCAGGGACATGGGATCGATCGCCCGGCGTTCCTCGCAAAGCTGGACGCTGGTTATAGAGGCGAAGTCTGGCCACTCCAGCGGCGTGTGGGGCGCAAACGCGGGCGACGGCGCAATCTATGCAGCAGCGAAGATCGTCGACGCCTTTCGCACCGAACTGCCCGAACCCTACCTTACTCTCAATGTCGGCCTGATCGCCGGCGGGGCCGAGGCGGACGTGGCCGAAGACAATGCCCATGTCTCGGCACAGGGCAAGACCAACATCATCGCTGGCAAAGCCGTGGCGCGCGGCGATCTGCGCACCCTCAGTCCCGAACAGAACGCCGCCGCCATGCGCAAGATGGAATGGATCGTCGCGCGCAATTATCCGGGTGTGACCTCGGCGAAGATCACCTTCAGCGAAGGCTATCCGCCGATGGCCCCGACCGAAGGCAACAAGGCGCTGCTCGGCAAGCTCAATCAGGTGAATACGGCGCTCGACCTGCCGCAGATGCAGCCGCTCGAT
Organism: Novosphingobium sp. ERW19; assembly: GCF_012641315.1. Taxonomy (NCBI): domain Bacteria; kingdom Pseudomonadati; phylum Pseudomonadota; class Alphaproteobacteria; order Sphingomonadales; family Sphingomonadaceae; genus Novosphingobium; species Novosphingobium sp. ERW19. Next base: position 187,021 of record NZ_JABAIC010000004.1, on the reverse strand, counting down.
CCGATGAAGCGCGGGGCGGGCGACATCAGCTTCGTTGCCGCATACGTCGATGGCCTGGTCGGCCTCGGCCCGCACTCGACCGGCGATCACGCGCCGGGCGAAACGGTCGACGTGCCCAGCATCTGGACCCAGGCCAAGCGCGCTGCTCTGCTGATGACCCGTCTCTCGGCAGAGAAGTCCACGCGGTGAGCGAGGCCCACCCGCCCAGTCCCTGCACCGGCGTCTGCGAAGTTGACCGGGTCACCAGCGTCTGCCGCGGCTGCCAGCGCACGCTCGACGAAATCACCGCATGGTTCACCGCCACGGCGCCTGAGAAGCATGCGATCCTGCGCGATCTCGCCGCCCGTCAGAGCGTCAGCATCAGGTCCACATAGCCGTAGGTGGTGTTCCCTGTCGGCGGCGCATTAGGCGCGTCGCGCAGCAGACCCCGCTTGAACAGCACCGCGGCCCCGCCATCCACCTGCAGCAAACCCGGCACGATCCAGTGGCGCACGCGCCCTTCGATCTGGTGCCCGCCAAGGCTTCCGGAACTGCCGCTGGCATCGCGCACGCCGGTCGCGGCAAACTGGTCGCGCCGGTTCTCGGCCCAGGCCGTTCGCCACGCCACGAAAGCATCGGTCCGTTTCGACGGCGTCACTTCCACTCGGAGTGACGGCGAAACGATATTGCTCCGCCGGAATGGCCCATAGAGGCCGTTCGGGCCGAACTCGAAGCGGCGCGCCGAATAGAGCGTGTCGAATCGGGTGAACTTGCGCGGGTCGCCCTTGTCGCCACTCGCGGCATCGAACATCGCCACCAAGCGCGGGCTCCAGCCAGTCGGGAAAGTGTATCCCGCATCGGCGTGGAGGAACCACGCGTACACACCGAGGTCGGTCACGTCCGCCCCACTCGCAGTCCGCCGTGCCTTGCCGAACTGCACCGCGCCTTCGATGTCGTGGTCCCACTCGCCCGCCTTCGCCTTGATGAAGTGCCGCGCCCCCACGGTGCCGATCCGCCGGTTCGCTGTCGCCAGCTTCGCGCCGTCGCGCTCGATCAGGGCGAAGGCATAGGGCTGCAGCGTCCCACCCAGCACTTGCGGCAGGGTTCCATGCGCGCCGAAGAACATCACGTCGAAGTTCTCGCGGTCCCACTGCACCTTGTCGTTGCGGATGCTCGCGGCGTCATCGGGCAGGCGCTGGTGCGGCAGCGCGAACATCAGGTCGAGTTTGCGCCCCTTGCCCCCGTCCAGCGCGAGATGCGCCCCGGTGAAGGCATTGGTCGTATTCCGAAACCGCTGGCGCGCCACCATGCGCCGGTTGCCGAGATCAAGCGTATAGCGCCCCAATGTCAGCGTGCTCTTGCCCGAAAGCTTCACCGCCACGTTCGCCTGCACCAGTTCGAGCGCGTTGACCTCGCCGGCATTGGCGGAAGAGCGCGCGTCCTGCCCCCACGCTCGCGCATCCCACATCTCGGCATTGAACCACACCGGCCCGGCATCATAGCTGGCGGCAAGCTCGGTCCGCAGCGAAATCATGGTGTCTGTTGCAGGCGCGGGGAGGGGCCTGAACTGCCCACCGATCGATTCCACCCGCAGCCGGGTCGAGGCTGACAAAGTCCACGGGTCTTCCTCCGCTCGCGCGGGAAGCGCCAGGCAACAGGCAATGGCGACGGCAGCAGTTTGCTTCACGATGGGTTTCCACTGGCGCCTCCGTTGTCGGCTGGCGCATTGCCCGCGCCATAGCCCGCACTTGCACGCGGCGCCATAGGCCGCTAACGGCACCCCACGTCACTTGGGGAGTAGCCACCGCGTTCCGCGGCCCTCAGCGTCAACATGCTTGGTCGAGAGGCCATGGCGCAGGCGGAAGGACTTTTTGTCCACCGGGCGAGACCAATGACAGCGAACCCATCGTCCGGGCCGGGCGGAGGGGCACGCTGTCGTTGGCCTGATCGCTCCGCCCGGCCCCGGAATTGCTGATGTTCGAAGCTCTCACCACCTCCACCGCGATCGTTGCCCTCGCCGAGATTGGCGACAAGACGCAGTTGCTGGCGATCATTCTCGCCACGCGGTTCAAGCGCCCCCTGCCGATCGTGCTCGGCATCCTGGTCGCAACCCTCGCCAACCATTTCCTCGCCGCCCTGCTCGGTGCGACCGCCGCGGCCTACCTCGATGGCCAGTGGTTCCGCTTCGCCGTCGCCATTGGTTTTGTCGCCATGGGTCTGTGGACGCTGGTGCCCGACAAGATGGACGAGGACGAAGCGCCCAAGCCCTCGCGCTTTGGCGCCTTCCTCACCACGCTGGTCGCGTTCTTCATCGTCGAGATGGGCGACAAGACGCAGATCGCCACGATCGCGCTGGGTGCGCGCTTCAACGATGCCCTTGCCGTCACGGCCGGGACCACGCTCGGCATGATGCTTGCCAACGTGCCTGCGGTGTTCTTCGGCAACGAACTGATCAAGCGCGTGCCTCTGGATGTCGTACGGATGATTGCCGCTGCGCTGCTCGTTGCCACGGGTGTTTGGCTGTTCGTCCAGACCCTCGGCATCTTCTAAGCCTTTACGTGTTCGGTATTTGTTCTAAAGTGCCGACATGATCGAATCAGCCGCTACCGCCTCGGATGTGATCGAACGCGAAGCCCGCGCGGTCGCGCGCGGCATCTGCCGCCTGTTCGCCCGCAACGACATCTGGTGCCTGCCCGAAATGCCGCTGCGTTCGGGCAGGCGCGCTGATCTCATGGGCATCGATGCCAAGGGACAGGTCGTGATCGTGGAGATCAAAGTTTCGCGCGCGGACCTGCTCGGCGATGGCAAGTGGACCGATTACCTCGATCACTGCGACCGGTTCTACTGGGGTCTTGCCCCCCATCTTGACCGTGCCGTGCTCGAAACCGAGGACTTCCTGCCCCATGCCTGCGGGGTGATCGTCGCCGATGGCTATGATGCCGAGATACTGCGCCCGGCTCCCACCATTCCGCTGGCTGCTGCGCGCCGCAAGGCCGAAGTGGAGCGGCTCGCGCGCGCCTCGCTGCGCCGCCAGCTAGTCGGCATTGATCCCCAATGCGCCGCATGGGGCGGTTGATCAGGCCCGCCGCTTTATTCCCAGAGGCGGCACCAGCGCCAGCAAGGCGGCGCGGGATGCCAGGAATTCATGCCAAAGCGCGGTTGCGGCCGGGCCGGGGGTTTGCCCGCGCGCCGAAACTGCGAGCAAGGCCGCCAGTCCCGGCTCCATGATCGCGGCGAGATCGTCCACACCCTGCTTGGCCAGATCATAGCGCCATCCGCCGGTATCACGCATGATCGCCGGGAAGTTGCGCACTTCGGGCTTGCGCATTTCCTGCTGCAGTCCCGCCAGGGTACAGACCACGGCCGCGGCATCGTGCAGTGCCGACCACTTCATCGACATGGCATTGCCAGCGGCATGGCCAAATTCGGCCCGGCCCGCCTGCGGCGGCGCAGCGCGCGAATCACCTGATGACGTCGAAACCCCGTTCATGGCTTCGGCGTAGCCCGCAACCGGTTCCCAAATTGCTAAGCGCAACTGGAACACAAAATCGCTGGCATGCCCGCCAAGGCGCTGCTAGGTGCCGTCTCGGCCCTGCACCCGTAGCTCAGCTGGATAGAGCGTTGCCCTCCGAAGGCAAAGGCCACAGGTTCGAATCCTGTCGGGTGCGCCATTACCATTCGCTGTGATGATCGTCGGCTGCGCGCGCGAAAGCTCAGGTCCTCGCGTCGGACGCCAGCACCCTCTGCCTTGACACATTGTCGTGAGCGCCCAAGAGGTCGGCACCCCTTTCGTTGAAGCAGGTCCTTTGCATGTTCCGGCGCGTCGCCTCCCTGCTCGACCCCTTCCTGCTTGCCCTTGTCGCAACAGTTGTCCTCGCCAGTCTCCTGCCGGCGCGTGGCGCATTCGTACCGCTGGTGGATGGTGCGGCGGATGCGGGGATCGTGCTGCTGTTCTTTCTTCACGGTGCCAAGCTGTCGCGTGAGGCGATCTGGGAGGGGGCCCGCAACTGGAGATTGCACCTTGCCGTGCTGGCGACGACTTTCGTGCTGTTTCCGCTTCTTGGGCTTGCCGCTCGCGCCCTGCCGTTTCTCCCGGTCGAGTTCGGCGCGGGACTGCTCTTCCTCGCCCTGCTGCCGTCCACGGTACAGTCCTCCATTGCCTTTACCGCCATCGCGCGCGGCAATGTGGCCGCCGCAGTCTGTGCCGCGTCGTTCTCGAACTTCGCCGGGATTTTCGCCACGCCTGCGCTTGTTGCCGTGCTGATGGGCGGGGCAACGGGCGGGTTTTCCTGGGCTTCTGCCGAAACCATCGTGCTGCAGCTGCTGATTCCCTTCGTGGCAGGGCACCTGCTGCGTCCGTGGATTGGCGGCTTCATCGCCCGTCACAAAACCTTGCTCGGCAAAGTCGATCGCGGATCGATTCTGCTCGTCGTCTATGCTGCGTTCGGCGCAGCCGTTGTCGAGGGACTGTGGCAGCGCGTTGCGCCCGTCAGCCTGCTCGTGCTGACGCTGGTCTGCCTCGTCATGCTGGCGCTGGTCCTTGCCGCCACCTGGCAGACCGCCAAGGCGATGAAGCTCCCACGCGAGGATGCCATTGTCCTGCTGTTCTGCGGCTCGAAGAAGAGCCTGGCCTCTGGCGTGCCGATGGCGGGCGTGTTGTTCCCGGCGGCTTCGGTCGGCATCGTGCTGCTGCCCGTGATGGTGTTCCATCAGCTGCAGCTCATCGCCTGCGCCCTCATCGCACCGCGCTTGGCCCAAGGTGTCTTGGAATAGCAAACGGCGGCGAAGCCTGAAGCTCCGCCGCCGCCTTGAATGCCGACCCGATCAGAAACGGTCGGCGTTCATGACCTTGGTCCATGCCGCCACGAAGTCGGTCACGAACTTGGCCTTGGCATCGTCCGAGGCATAGACCTCGGCCACCGCGCGCAGTTCGGAGTTCGAGCCGAACACGAGGTCGACAGGCGTCGCCGTCCACTTGGGCGTACCGCTCGCCCGGTCCTTGCCCTCATAGAGCCCCGGCGTCGCCGACTTTGCCCAGACCGTGTCCATCGACAGCAGGTTGACGAAGAAGTCGTTACTCAGCGTGCCCGGCCGGTCCGTGAACACGCCCGCCTTCGATCCACCCGCATTCGCGCCGAGCGCACGCATGCCGCCCAGCAGCACGGTCGTCTCGGGCACGGTCAGGCCAAGCATGTCGGCCTTGTCGACCAGCGCCTCGGTCGGCCCATAGAACGAATCCGCCGCATAGTAGTTGCGGAAGGCATCGGCCTTGGGCTGGAGGTAGTTGAACGATTCGACTTCGGTCTGCGCCTGCGTCGCATCGACGCGGCCTGGCGTGAACGGTACGCTCACGTCATGGCCGGCCGCCTTGGCCGCCTGCTCGATCGCGGCATTGCCGCCCAGCACGATCAGGTCGGCCAGGCTCACCTGCTTGCCGCCCTTCGCCGCCTTGTTGAAGCCCAGGCGGATTTCTTCGAGCTTGGCCGTCACCTTGGCCAGCTCCGCCGGATCGTTGACCGCCCAGTCCTTCTGCGGAGCAAGCCGCACGCGCGCGCCATTGGCCCCGCCGCGCATGTCGGTGGCGCGGAAGGTCGAGGCCGAGGCCCACGCCGCGCGCACCAGCTCTGCCGTGGTCAGGCCCGACGACAGGATCGAACCCTTCAGCGCCGCGACGTCAGCCGCATCGACGGGCGCGTAGCTGGCCTTTGGCAGCGGGTCCTGCCAGGTCATCGTCACCTTCGGCGCATCCTTGCCGAGATAGCGCGCCTGCGGACCCATGTCGCGGTGGGTCAGCTTGAACCATGCGCGGGCAAAGGCATCGCTGAAGGCCTGCGGGTTCTTCTTCCAGCCCAGCGTGATCTTGCGGAAGCCGGGGTCCTCGCGCATCGCGATGTCGGTGGTGAACATGATCGGCGCATGGCGCACGTCAGGACGGTGTGCGTCTGGCACCAGATTGGCTGCTGCCGGGTCCTTCGGGATCCACTGCGTCGCGCCCGCCGGGCTCTTGGTCTTGACCCATTCGAAGCCATAGAGGTTGTCGAGGTATTGCGTGGTGAAGGCAATCGGATTGGCCGACCATGCGCCCTCAAGCCCGCTGGTCACGGTGTCCTCGGCATTGCCTTTGCCGCACTTGTTGGCCCAGCCAAGACCCTGCTGTTCGATCTTCCCCTGCCCGGGATCGTTGCCGACGCATTCCTCCGGCTTATGCGCGCCGTGTGCCTTGCCGAAAGTGTGGCCACCGGCGATCAGCGCCGCTGTCTCCTCATCGGTCATCGCCATGGCGCCAAAGGCGCGGCGGATGTCCGCCGCAGCCGCCAGAGGATCAGGCACCCCGTTCGGACCTTCGGGGTTCACATAGATCAGGCCCATCTGCGTCGCGCCCAATGGCCCCTTGAGGTTGCCCTTGCCATCGCGCCGCTTGTCGTCGAGCAGCTTGGTCTCGGGGCCCCAGAACACCAGATCGGGCTGCCAGGCATCGACACGGCCACCGGCAAAGCCGAGCGTCTTGAAGCCCATGTCCTCCATGGCGACATTGCCGGTGAGGATCATCAGGTCGCCCCAAGAAAGCTTGCGCCCGTACTTCTGCTTGATCGGCCAGACGAGCCGGCGGGCCTTGTCGAGGTTGACGTTGTCCGGCCACGAATTGAGCGGCTCGAAGCGCAACTCGCCGCCGTCCGATCCACCACGCCCGTCTCCGGTGCGATAAGTCCCCGCGCTGTGCCAGGCCATGCGGATAAAGAACGGGCCGTAGTGGCCATAGTCCGCCGGCCACCACGGCTGCGGCGTTGTCAGCACCTTGCGGATGTCGGCCTTCACCGCGTCGAGGTCGAGCGATGCGAACTCCTTGGCATAATCAAAGTCGGGGCCATAGGGATTGGCCTTGGTCGCCTCATTCTGCCGCAGCGCGGTCAGGTCCAGAGTGCGAGGGTACCATTCCTTGGCCGCGGGTTCGCTGGTGGGGGTGACGGTTTCGGCCATTGCCGCGCTGCCGAGCGGCGCAGTGGCCGCCAGCACGACAGCCAGCGCGATCCTGCTGATCTGCATGAGCTTCTCTCCTCCTGTTGCCCCGCACGATAACGGGCTGGCAATCGGATAAATCACTCAAAATCCTCAGACCAACGGGTTAGTCCTATCACAGTTATCGGCAGAGTCGTTCATCTTGTAGAAATCGAGCAATAATTCCGATTGCTGACCAAGGAAGAAGGGAAGCCATTGGATCCCGGCCTTCGCCGGGTTGACCCAAAAGGTGAGCAGCCGGTTGGCCGGCCCAAGGACTGCGAGCCAGAGGCCGGTGACGCGTCCATTAAGAATCGTCGCCCCGGCGCAGGCCGGGGCCCACACCCTCCCGTCCGACGCCGTGATCACCGTCAAGATGCTGGGCCTGTAGCGAAGACACATATCGACGCGAGGGTTCCCCGAAGGGATACTTTGACCCCGAACTCAGCAATGTGATGAAGTGAGAAACTGGAGCGGGCGAAGGGATTCGAACCCTCGACCCCAACCTTGGCAAAACGAAACAAGCCATTACGCCACTGTAGCCGAACCTACGAAATATGACGGTATTTCAGTTATTTGTTGCAACACCCTTTACGACGCCGTAGCCTCCAAATCGCCACGAAACGGCAAATTTTGGAGACAATATGGAGACAGAAGGCCTCGATCCGAGCTTTGTCTCCAAATGGAGTCGTAAGCATGCCGACTGCGAAGATCAACAAGCGCTCGGTCGATGCCTTCAGCGCGGATGGACAGCCACAGGCTGTTCTGTGGGACAGCGAAATCCGGGGCTTCGGTGTCCGGGCACTTCCATCCGGGCTCAAGACCTTCATCGTTCAGTACCGCAATGCCGAGGGTATCAAGCGGCGGATCAACCTTGGTCGATATGGCGTCATCACGGTCGAGCGGGCTCGTGACCTCGCGAAGATCAAGCTTGGCGAAGTAGCCTCCGGCGAAGACCCGGCACTGGCCGTCCATGAGGCCCGCAAGGGGATGACCGTTGCCCAGATGTGCGACTGGTATCTCACCGAAGCGCGGGCCGGGAATATCCTTGGACGCAAGAACCGGCCGATCAAGGAATCGTCACTCAAAATGGACGAGAGCCGGATCAATACGCACATCAAGCCGCTGCTCGGCAAGCGGCACGCCAAGCACCTTACCATTGCCGAGGTCGAGCAGATGCAGTCCGACGTTCGGGACGGCAAAACTGCCAAGGCGCGTGGAGGAGGCCGTGGAGGCAAGGCTGCTGGCGGCCCTGGCGTCGCGGCACGCTGCCTTGGCACGCTTCAGGCGATCCTGGGCCATGCCAAGCACAAGGGGCTGTTGACCGAGCACCCCACACGCGGTGCCAAGAAGCTGGCCACCAACAAGAAGACGCGGCGGCTCAGTTCGGCCGAGATCATCGCGCTGGGCAAGGCCATGGCCTATGCCGAGCGTAATGGAGAAAACCTCACCGCACTCGCGGTTGTTCGGCTCCTGGCCCTGACCGGCTTCCGGCGAGAGGAAGGCCAGGCAATGAAGCGTGCATGGGTCCATGCCGAAGGCGGCTTCATTGCATTTCCGGACACCAAAACCGACGCTCAGGTGCGTGCGATCGGGCCAGAAGCCCTGCGGGTGGTACTTGCGCAGGCCGAGATCGCCGGCAATCCGCATGTCTTTCCATCGCTGTCCGGTACCGGCCCCTATCAGGCCGCCGCCGCCTGCTTCACGCGCGTGTGCCGGCTGGCAGGGATTGAGGGTGCGACCTTGCATACCTTGCGCCACACCTTCGCCAGCATCGCTGGCGAACTGGGGTTCACCGAACTCACCATCCGCGCCATGCTCGGCCACGCCTCGCAGAATGTGACGCAGGACTATATCCATATCGACGAGGCGCTGAAACTCGCCGTGCGGCGCACCTCGGACGAGATTGCGCGCCTGCTCGATGAAGGTGCAGCCGGGCTGCGCCGCCCCGCCCCTGCTGCCTGATCATGGCGCCAATGAATCACTCGACGAAAGGTAACGAATATGTTACCCATCGCGGTGCAATGTGATTGTTGAGGAGTATATCCGCGAGGATGGCAGCTGCCCATTCCGGGGCTGGTTCGATGATCTCGATGTCCAGGCCGCAGCCAAGGTGGCGACCGCCATCGTCCGAATGGAACTCGGCAACCTGTCGAAGGTCAAATGGATCGGCGGCGGGCTTGGTGAGTGCCGGATCGATTGGGGCCCGGGATACCGCCTCTATCTGACTCAGGATGGCGAGCAACTGATCATCCTCTTCGTGGGCGGGACCAAGAAGCGGCAACAGTCGGATATCAGGCAGGCCGGTGCATTGCTCGATGAGTACAAAGGCCGGAAGGCCAAGGCGAAGAAGGCAAGGAGTTAGGCAAGGTGGCGCTGACACGCGATTTCAAGGCGACGGTGAAGGAACGTGCCGCGCGCGACCCCGCCTTCGCCAAGGCCATGCTCGACGAAGCCGCCACCGCTTTTCTCAACGGCGAACCTCATGTCGCGCGTCTGATCCTGCGCGATCTGGTCAATGCCTCAGTTGGATTCGAAGGCCTTGCCACTGAAACCAATCGGCCCAGCAAGAGCCTGCACCGGATGCTCTCCGAAAAGGGCAATCCGAGCATGGACAATCTTGCTGCCATTTTTGGCGTAGTGCGCAGGCACCTTGGCGTCACTTTAGAGGCTAACAGCGTCGAGCCAGCGTAAGACAGAATTATCTGCTCGTCGATTTCGAAGGCAAAGGCGGATAGGTTCAGCTGCGCTCAAAATATTCAATCGCAGCGCGCACCAGCAACAAGACCGCGCTCAAGCGGCTCGACGGATGCCCTTTTGCAGTTCCGACTTCCACTTCATCAACGCTCGGACCAGTTTTTCCGATGCCGGGATAAACTCGCCTTCGAGGCGCTCCTCTGCTTCGCGCTGGCGGCCGCCAAGCGCCGACGACATGACATGCCCGGCAGACCGGTGAAAATCGGCGTGAACACGTTTGACGACCTTATAGGGCACGTCTGCCTTGGCCTCAGCAGAAAGCGCCGTGGAATTGAGCCATTGGCCGAATTTGCAGTTGCCGTCGCAACCGGCTTCATGCGCCGAAATGTCAGACTTGCCCGTGCGCATTGCCGCACGCAGCCGCATCTTCCACATGCCGTGCGCGCCGATCGCTTCGTCGATCTGATAAATTAGGTTGGCGTTTGTCATGGGGCCGACTCCATTGGCTTGCAACAAGGCTTGAACTGGCCGGCATCTTAATATCAGAATATGATAATATATAATGAGTGCTCTACGGGGTAACGCTTAGTCCTGCCAGCCCCCGGACGCGCGCGCGAATTCTGCCTGACTGACCGAACCCTGCGCGGCGGCAGGCTTGCTGCACGATGCAGGTTGAGTTTGACCAGGTCCGCCACCTGATAGACCGTTCGCCAACCACAGTGTTTGTCAAAGCGGCTTTCCGTCACGATCCAGCAGCTCGATCCGGTAGGAGCAGCCATAAAGGGTCTTGCCCGGGTGACTGGTAACGTTGGAGATGGAACGGGCAATCACTGTGTGGGTCCCGAACTCGTCTGCCTCGTTGGCTGGTTCGGTCACGTCAACGAGGATGCGTTGACCGAGGAATTTGCGGAACGGCGTCTCCGCTTCGACTTCGTTGCGGGTGGCAACACCAGCGGTTTGCGCTGCCCTGGCGATTTCCGCGACGGCGGCATCGCTCTCCAGTGCGTTGACGATACCTTCCTCTTTGGCGATCTCGGCGGGATCAGCCAGATCCAATATTGCCATGACGCCGCTGGAGCTGAACGCGATCCGGCGTGTCGACCACGTGCCGGTAACCAGCACTGGCTGCGGCAACTCATATTGGGCGAGGAACGGATTGGGGCTCTCGATCTTTCGCCAGCCGAAGCGCTCAGCAAGCTTCTCTTCGCCGCTCAGGGCCCAGGCGAAGGCATTGTAGCTCGGGGCGTCGAGATGGCAGTTGATGGCATCTGCAATATCGACTTCGGCCGGATCGAAGTCAGCGCCGTCCAAAGCGTGCGCAGGCGATGCTGCGAGTAATAACAGAATTAAGGCTTGGCGCAGCATACTTGCCCGATATCCAATCGCGACACCCCTAACAAGCACTGGCGCTCATCCGCCGGTTGCGCAATGACGGGACGATGACAGTATTTGCGCGTTTTGGTTTTCCTGTCCTCGCCATAATCGCGGGCAGTGCGGTGGCAACGGTTGCCATGGCGGCGGAGCTCCCGCCCACGCTTGAAAGTGGCATCTTTGGCGACGATCGGTTGATCCTTGCCGCTGACCGGGAAACCGGAACTCTGTCTGGGTACTTGCACGACGGCGATTGCCGGGTGTTCTTCAGCGGACCGTTAAAGCCGGTCACCCAGCATCAACGTCCCGAACTGGGCGAGAGCTATGAGCTCGTGTCCTGGGATCCGCAGCGCCCTGCCGCCACCTTCACCACCTCTCTTTATTCGAGGGCCCGCGGCGGCTTCAACGATCAGATCACGCTGGAGGTCGGACCCGACGATGCAAATCGCCCGGCCGCTTGCCGCTGGCGGATCAGCTTCGACCGGGCCGGCCACGTCGCCAATAGCCTCGTCGGGGCGGCGGTCGTTGCCCGGTCCCGCCCGCAGCTGTTCGAGCTGGAAGAGGCCAAAGAGGGTCTTCGCCTCAAGCCGAAGGGCCGGGCCGCGCTATCCCGCGATGCTGGCGTATGGGTTACCAGGACCTATGGCGCGGCCTGGTCGCTGCCGGGCATGGTCCGGATCACCTGGTACGATCCGCCCGGCACTCCGCGCGGCGGCTATGTGCGCGAGCGCGACCTTTATCCCTTGCGCGTGGCGGGGAACCCCGAGAGCAAAGCCTTGCCCTGCACGATGCGAAAGGATGGCACTTTCGAATCGCTGGGCGACTGCGCCACCCCGAACCCCGATGGCAGTTATGCGGTCGGGCCAGACGCGCTGCGGCAGCTGCGCTTTGACCGGCATGGACTTGCCGCCTTTGCCATCCGCGCAGCAGGCTATGCCTATGTCAGGCGCGATGGTCGTGCGCTGCTGGTGCCGACCTTCGATAACGGGCCAGACGAGTTTGTGGACGGGCTGGTCCGGGTGCGGCTTGGCGACAAGCTCGGCTATGCCGATCGCCGCCTGAAGCTGGTCATTCCGGCAATCTACGACGGGGCCTATCCGTTCACCGGGAAGCGGGCATGGGCCTGCATTGGCTGCACGCCGGTCTCCGACGACGAACACAGCTGGTATCGCGGCGGGCAAGCCGTCTGCCTTGATCCCCGCGGCAACCGCAGTCCGGAGGCTGAATGCGGGACGGCAGGCTGGGCGCCGCCTCAATTGCGGGAATAGCGCCCGCGCCCCATGTTTTCCGGGATGAGATCGCTGCCCTGCACGTGAAGCCGCATGACCTCGAAGGGCGGTGCGACCAGTTGCTGCGTATCGACGGCCACCGTCTGCACACCCTCGGCCAGCGGCTTGATCGGCAGCGATGCCGAGCGGCCGGAACCGTCCGGCCAGGCAAGGACAAGTTGCTGGACCGCCGCGCCGCTCCTCGGGGAAACGAAGGCCCAGCCACCCCGGCTGGTTTCCGCTGTCTCGCGATGGCCATCGCTGAACACAAAGGTCACGCCGACACGCGACAGGCGCATTTCGCGTGAAGGATCGCCAACCACCACCCCCACGCCGCGTCGCCATTGCGACGGCGGGATCGGCGCATCGACGGCGGCATCGACGGGCGCGGCCTGACATTCTGCCGGCACCACCGGGGCGCCAATATCCGGCACGGGCATGGTGGCGGCGCGGTAGGCCTGCTCCATTTCGTATTGCGCTTCGTACCAGGCCACCATGGCGGCTTCGGCGGCCGTGCGGTCAGCCTCGCTTGCGCTCGCAGCCGCTCCTTTCAAGGCCGCCCGGCTGGCCTCATCCCGGGCCGTTTCCGCAGCACGTCTGGTCTGTTCCGCCCGCGCCCGCTCGGCAGGGCCCGGGGCGGGGCGATCTTCGGCCAGGATTAACGACGGAGAGGCGGCCACGCCAATGATCCAGGGACAGCGTCCGGCAATCGCTTCGGCTGCCCGCTCGCGCTCCGCATCCCGCAGACGGCGCTCGGCCATCTCGTCCCAGGGGAAAGCCTCATCGGCGCGCAGCAGCGGCGCATCCGCGGGGGGAATATCAGCCGCAAGGGTCACCGTCTGGCCCGCGCGGCCCCAGCGCCCCTTGGCCAGCTGATCGACCGCGCCGTAGCTGATATACCATTCGAACCGGCCATCGGCCTTCAGCAGCAGTTCCGAGCCGGTCTCCATCACGCCGGACAGGTGGTAGTGGCCCGCCAGCACTGCGTCAGGCTTGCCCATATCGGTCGGCGGTCCCGACCGCACGCAGCGCATCCGGCGCCCTTCGCTCTCCAGCTGCCGCTCCATGTCATCCGCAATCGGACCGACGTTCACGTCCCCTTCTGCCGACGGCGCCTGCCGGGCCTGATCGAGATAAGCCCTGCCTCTTGCCAGTACGGCACAGGGATCACCTTTACCGGCTGCATGAGACTCACGGGCAATGTCGCGTTGCAAATCCGCCCGGACCACAAGTCCCAACCCGTCCTGCCCGTCAGGGTCGTCTGCCAGCAAGGCCGCAGCCTGGTTATAAAATTCGAGCGCACCGGCATGATCACCGACCGCTTTGGCTTCTCTCGCTTTTTCCAGCACCACCATGGCGGTTTGCGCCTGCTGTTGCGGCGCCTGGGCGGGAAGCGGGGCACTGGCCAGCAATGCGGAACCGGCGAGTATCAAGCTGCGGCGGCGCGGCATGGTCAGTCTGTGTCCTTCTCGCGCGTGGTCGGGAGCACGGCATGATCCCCATCCTCGTTCCGCCCATCCTCGCAGCTTGCGGGGAGCGCTTCGTCGATGTTGTCCAGCACGCGCAGCTGAACATTGATGGGACCATCGCTGGCCGTATAGGCGGTATCCCCGTTCGGGTAAGTATAGCCCCGGAAGAAGCGCGGCGGGCTGGTGCAGGTGATCAGCGCATAGGGAGCGTTGAACAGGTCGTTGTCGTTATGGTCGGTCAGGTGAAACGTTTCGCCGAACGGACCGCTGCCAAAGCGTTCGCGCAAGTCGAAGGCGGCATCGGGCAGGCGCACCGGCAGTCGGAATACGGGCGTGCGGCCTTCTTCGTCCGTCCGGCCCTGAAACACCTTCTTCTGGTCGGTCACGAAGGGCAGTTCATAGTCCGTCGCCCGGCTGGCTGACAGGGCATAGTCGGTATGGGCGGCGGGCTTCCCCGTGCGCGGTTGCAGCAGGACGAAGCGATAGGCATATGCACCGCTGCCGATCACTTCACCTCCGGCCGGGGCGGCAGCGCCGGCGGCGAGAGCGTCCCAGCGGTCGGCATCCGGGGTGCTCGCTTCGCTGGCTTCAGCCGCAGCAACCGCAGCCTCCGGCCCCGCTTCTGCCCAGGCATCGGCCTTCTCAAAGCTCTCGTCGATGGCGTCGAGCAGATGGCAGGTCTTGCCCAGCCGCACATTGTCAATCGCCGCCACGTCGAGAATGTGCGCCTCCCCGTCAGCCCGATAGCTGGCAATGACATGGGCTTGCACCTTGCCGGTCTTGCCGCGCAGCTCGGCCAGCGGATCACCTGCGCCTGCGGCCGGCAGCAGCCGATAGCGCGTGCGCACGATATTGCAGCGCTCCAGCACCAGGTTCTCGCCATCGGCAATGACCATGCCGATGAAGATGTCCAGCGGGGCTGCGTCTGCCTCTTGCGCCCGGACCGCAGCTGGCAGCAGCAGGCCGATCGCGCAGAGCCTGATCAAGACGCGCAGGCATCGATTGCAGGACGAAGCGGCTTTACTTAGAGCAGCAGTATGGATGGTCATACGTTCCGAAAAGTCCTGCATTTTTTTGTGCGCTATCAGCCCCTCGCGCTGGTTGCCAGCCTCGTTCTGCTAACCGCCCCGCTGCGCGCCGCCAGCGATGACCGCCAGGTCTATGCCGGAACGGTCGGAGCCGCCCAGGTCGTCGTGGAACTGGAAGGCAGCGGCGAATATGTGACGGGACGCTATTTCTATCGCAAGTATCGGCTCGATATCGGCCTCGGCGGTCGCTGGACGGGCGACAGGCTCTTGCTGGAGGCCCGCAGAAGCGGTGATCGACTGAACCTGCACCGCGCCGGGGCCGAACTGGCCGGATCGCTGACGACCAAGGCCGGGCGCACGCTGCCGGTGCGGCTGTCGCCAGTGGCCGCGCCAGCCCCGTTGGCGGCGGGTCTGCCTGCGGACATGGCGGATCTTTCCCCCTATGAGCGCCACCAGCTGGCAGGCCTGTCGCTGGTTCCGGGCAGCATCCGTCAGGATGGACCGCGCACCCTGCGCGACTGGCGCGAGCCCGTCAGCGGGATCACGCTGTTCCGCATCGAAAGCGGCTATCCCGCGCCGGTTCTGGCCCGGATCAATGCCGCACTAGAACGCCAGCAGTGGGAGCGCGTGTCGCAATGGTTCGGCTGCGAAGGGTTTGGCGGCCAATCGGGCATGGACGTTTCCGAGGCAAGAGCGCCGTACCTCAGCGACGATTTCGTGAGCTATGCCTGGTTTGCCAGCTGGAGCTGCGCCGGCACGGCCCACCCCGATTTCGGCACGCAAGGCGTGACCTTCGACACCCGGACCGGCCGCGAACTCCAGCTGGAAGATCTGCTCTATTTCGGTAATCCGCCAGCACCCCAACCCGGCACCCCGGCGTTCTTCGACTATCGCGGTGACATCTTCGCGCCGCGCATCGTCTCCTTGCTGGGCCAGCTTTACCCGAACGAGATGCAGCCTGCCGATGGTGAGGCGGCAGAGGATCAATGCGACTATGCGGATACGTCCGTGTGGGATTTCCCCAGCTGGTACCTGACCGGACAAGGCCTCTATCTCGGCGCCTATTTCGCTCGAGCGCAGCGGCCGTGCGACGAGCCGGACTGGTCGGTCATCCCCTGGCAGCACCTGACCTGGCACAAGGGCGATGACACAGTGCTTCACCGTTCTGCAGTGCCGACCTCCACCTTGCACTTTGGACAGCGTGAATTCACCCGCGACAACATCGCGGGCGTCGCCCTGGCCTTCGACGACCGCAATTTTCCGGTTCTCGATATCGCCTTGCGGCCCGAGGTGGCACAACACCTCGAAGCCGAATCAATCCGCCTGCTGAATACCGATGTCGCCATCACGGTGGGCGACAAGTCCATCAGTTCCGCCCGGCTTGTCGAGTCAATCACAGAGGGACGCATCCGGATCAGCGGCAGGTTCAGTCTGACCGAAGTGCAAGACATGGCCCGCCAGATCATCTGCACCATGCATCTGGGCGCTGAGCAATATGACTCCTTCGCTCTCTCCGACAGACCAGTCTGCGAGTCGCCCGCAGCACCCGAAGCACAAGGCGCAATTCCATGACCCTCCCGCGCATCCCTTTTCTCTTCATGCTGGTGGCTGTGCTCGGTCTGACGCCAGCCGCCGCGCAGCAGGTTCGCACCCCACCGCCTGGCACGAGTGAGCGCACGCAAATCCTTAATGCGCTCCGGCCGTCACCGGGTTCCAAGATCAGGTTCATCGTCCACCAGCTGAAGGTGATCAAAGGCAAGACGGCGACTTATGCCTATGTGGTGATCGAGCCGTCTAAGCAGGAATACGACGGCGGCGAGTACCTGCTGAAGCAAGACGGCGGATGGCGGGTGATCTGGTCAGTCACTGGCGGCGGCACCGATGATTGCCGCACGGCAGCCAGCTATTACCAATCGGCCCTGCGCCTATTTCAGGCCGAAGGGATCGATCCCGATGCGATCAACCCCGAGCTTCACGAGGAATATCTGCGTCTTGCCACCTTTGCGGCGGAAGATCCGGACTGCGCCGCACTGGGCGATCTGGGGCCGGACCTGCCCGTCAGCGACGAGAAGACGGATGATCGGGACGGTCTGCAACCGGGCAACGGGGCGCGCTCACGCATTGCCCCGCACCCGCGGTTTCGCTCGCCCGTCACGCAGGCGGACCTTGATGGCGATGGCAAGCCAGACGCAATCTCGGTCGTTCATATCCTGCCCGCCAGCGCGGGGCGCGAGCTGGCCCCCGACATCATCGTCGCCAACCCGTGGGACAGCGACGCCGCGGCGCAGGGACTGACCGACGATAATCAGACGATGGCGCTGGTTGTCGAAAACTCCCGGACCGGCACCCGCCATCTCCTCCACAGCCCCTATGTGGAAATTTCCGCCAGAGTGGGCGCCGGTCACCCGGTTGCAGTAGAGCGCGCGAACACCAAGCTGGCACGGGAATTCCGCAAGGATTGCCCGGACTTGCGCCACGACTTCCTGCGGATGGCGACCGAGGCGGGCATCGACATTGCCCTGTTCTGGAACGCGGGAGCTAACAGCTATGATGTGTGCTGGCCGAACGAAATCCCGTGAATAATTACGTGACAACATTCATGCGGGGAATCGAAAGGCGATAAACCGACGGAACCTGCCCGCGATCCTGCTGGTCCTGATCGCCGCCTGATCACTCTGTCGTCCGGCCATCAAAATGCTCATGGTCCACGGCCGCATCGGCGCAGGTCTTGTGGATAGTCCCGTCCAGATGTTCCGGCGGGCCATAGATGGTATAGAGTCGCAGCGGCTCCTTGCCGGTGCTGATCACATTATGGCGCGCGCCCTGGGGCACAATGATTCCGTCGTCTGCCTTGACCTTGTTGCAGACGCCATCAATCCAGATCTCGCCTTCACCCCCCTCGATGCGGAAGAACTGGTCCCGGTCGTCGTGGACTTCCTCTCCGATTTCCTCGCCAGGCTGGATCGCCATAAGAACGAGCTGGAGGTTGTGTCCGGTATAAAGCACGCGGCGGAAATCGTCGTTTTCTTCCGTCAGCTTTTCGATGTTGTCGACGAAACCCTTCATTCAGCCTGCTCCTGTCGTGGCACCCACCGTTTATACTATCGTGATGCGCAAATGGTTGTCACCCGATTTGGGCTGACCATCCGTAACACCGAGCGACGGGCCGTCCTCACCCGAACTGTTGGGGCCACACACGGAAGGGGGGCTTCCGGTGCGGCCCCTGTCCGCCAGCATGGGGGTGCCGGCAGAAGCGGGATCAATCGGCAATCTCGATCCGGTAACTGTCGTGGCAGGCAACGCAGGTATTGAGCGCCTGACCAAGCGCAGCATTCGCAGCGCTGCGATCCCCTTTGGCTGCGGCAAGGTTCAATGCATCGAATTGCTGGCGCATGCTGCTGCTCATCTGGCGAAAGCCGGGCGGCTGCCGCTCACGCAAGCCCTCGGGCGGTCGTTTCCCGCGTCCGGTCCCTTGCGCCTGCGCTGCGGCGCTGACCGCCCCCCAGTCGTCGACCGCCATCGCGGAGTGAATGTCGCGGATCGAAGCCAGGAGGCCGCGCATCTCGGTCAGGGCGTGATCGGCCTGGGCCGGATTGAGCGAAACGGCCTCGCGCTGGTCGGGCGGCGCGAGCTGCGCCGGGGCGGAAGCACTGGCACTGCCTTGCGTCCGCAGCAGCAGGGCCAGCAGAATGAAGACCGCCAGCAGCAGGGCAACAGTCAGGCGGCCAGCCGTCCGGGTCATGCTAGTTCCCCCGTGCCTGACCGACCGGCCATGACACGAGAATGGCCCCGCGCATGTCGCCAGGCTTGAACCCGGTGGCCTTGTCGGCCGGATAGAGTTCGGCCAGCTTGGCCTGCACATCAGGGGCGATCGCCGTACCGTGGCAGGCAGCGCATGGCTGCTCCTTCATCGGAATCGCGCGCATGTAATGGGTCCTGGCGTCAGAACCGGAACCGCTGCTCCATTGCATGACCGCCGGCTTGCCATCGGCGGACAAAGGCGCGGCGGCCAGTTGCTCCAGCCGCTCACGCAATTCGCCATCCGGAGCCGCGCCCGGATTACGCTCCTTGAGCGCGATCCGGCGCACCTCTGCCCCGCTTTCCTGGGACAGACTGGCGGCAATGGCCGGCGCTGCCTGCTGGCAGACGCCGATGGCACCCACCGGACCGCCGGCCTTTATCGCCGCCTGCAATTGCCCCTGAAGGTCAGCCTGGAAGCGGTCGGCCAGCGCAGCCGACTTGGCCGAAACATCCACCGGCTGCGGCGCCGGGGCCGCGCATCCGGCCAGCCCCAGGACAACGCCCGTCAGGATGCGGCGCATCACAGGTTGGGGTCCTCATCCAGCGGCGACTGGAATTCGTGCCACATCCCGTTGATGATGCCGAAGGCGAGCGCCAGGCCAAGCCCCAGGATCCATGCGAAATACCACATCGTTTTCGCTCCTTAGTAAAAGTCGGGGTTGGTGCGCACGTCGCGCAGGGTCACCCGGCCGAACAGGACCTTCATCACCCAGGCGGTATAGGTCAGCACCAGTGGCAGGAAGATCACCGTCACCAGCAGCATGATCCACAGCGTCAGGTGGCTGGACGAGGCGTTCCACGCGGTCAGGCTCGATTGCGGATCGATGGAACTCGGCAGGATGAACGGGAACATCGACAGGCCGACCGTGGCAATGATGCCCACGGTGGCCAGCGACGATCCGGCCAGCTGCAGCACATGGCTGTGACGGCGGATGCCCAGCAGCGCGACCAGCGGTCCGACCAGCCCCAGAATGGGCGCAATCACCATCCAGGGATAGCGGCCGTAATTGTCGATCCAGGCACCGGGGGCGGCCACGGTCTTGACGAACAGCGGGTTGGAGGGGCCACTCGGATCGACCATGCCTTCCAGCCGGAAGCCCATCACGCCATTGGCAACCCACAGGCCGCCGGCCGCAAACAGGATGACGCTGGCGATGGCCGCCACGCTGCCGATCCGGCGCGCGCGGTCCAGAACCGGGCCTTGCTCGATCTTGACCGAGAGGAAACCCGCCCCGTGCATCACCACCATCGCGACGGAGAGCAGCCCGGTCATCAGCGCAAATGGCGAAAACAGGCCGAGCAGCGAGCCTTCGTAGAAGCTGCGCAGGTCGCTATCCAACCGAAACGGCGCGCCTTGCAGCACGTTGCCCACAGCCACGCCGAATACCAGCGCGGGCACGAAGCCGCCGATGAACAGCGCCCAGTCCCAGCGATTGCGCCAGCCGGCATCGGCATGCTTGGAGCGGTACTTGAACGCCACCGGGCGCAGGATCAGCGCGCTCAGCACCAGGAACATGGCGAGGTAGAAGCCGGAAAAGCTGACCGCATAGACGAACGGCCAGGCCGCGAAGATTGCCCCGCCGCCCAAGATGAACCACACTTGGTGGCCTTCCCAGTGCGGCGCGATGGCGTTGATCGCCATGCGGCGTTCCTCATCCGTCTTGCCGATGAACGGCATCAGCGCGGCGACGCCCAGGTCATAGCCATCGGTCAAGGCAAAACCGATCAGCAGCGTGCCCATCAGGCCCCACCAGATGACCCGGAGCGTTTCGTAGTCGAGAGGGATTTCCATTTCGTGTTCCTCCCTTATTCTGCCGGCAGCGGGGCATAGCCCGCCGACCCGCGCAACATTTCGGGTTCATGGTGCTCCACCGGTCCCTTGCGGATCGTGGCGATCATCAGCCGCACCTCGATCACGGCGAGCGTACCGTACAGCAGGGTAAAACCGATGATCGTGGTCCAGATCTGGCCAACCGTCAGCGACGATGCGGCGAGGAACGTTGGCAGCACGCCTTCCACCGCCCAGGGCTGCCGCCCGATTTCCGCCAGCATCCAGCCGAACTCGATCGCGATCCACGGCAGCGGGATGATGGCGACCGCGATCTTCAGGAACCATGGCTTGCTGAACTTGCACGCCGAAGCACAGTAGAAAGCGAGTGCGAAGAAGCCGATGAAGAAGAAGCCCAGCCCCGCCATGATCCGGAACAACCAGAACATCACCGGCACGTTGGGGATGGTATCCTTCGCCGCCAGCAGGATCTGCTGATCGGTGGCGCTGCGCGGATCGGCCACGTGACGCTTCAGCAGCATGGCATAGCCAAGATCGGCCTTGTGCCGTTCGAACTGCTCGCGCGCGGCCATGTCCGTGCGGTGGACCTTCAGCTTCTCAACCGCGTCGTAGGCGACGATGCCGCTGCGAATGCGTTCGTCCGCCTTCAGCACCAGCTCGTTGATGCCCATGACCTCGCCGGTCAGGCTGCGGGTGGAAATCAGGCCCAGGACATAGGGGACCTTCACTTCAAAGCGCGTCTCCTGCGCCTCCATGTCGGGGATGCCGAAGATGGAGAGGCCAGCGGGGGCCTCTTCGGTGTGCCACATGGCCTCGATCGCGGCGAGCTTCATGCGCTGGTTGTCGGTCAGCGCGTAGCCGGATTCGTCACCCAGCACGACGACCGAGAGCGAGGAGGCCAGGCCAAAGGCCGATGCCACCATCATCGAGCGGCGGGCCACGTTGGTCCACTTGCCCTTGAGCAGATAGTAGGCCGACACGCCCATGACGAAGACCGACGCCGCAACATAGCCAGCGCTGACGGTGTGGACGAACTTGGCCTGCGCGACCGGGTTGAACAGGACCGAATAGAAATCGGTCACTTCCATGCGCATGGTTTCAGGATTGAAGCGCGCACCGACCGGATTCTGCATCCAGCCGTTGGCGATCAGGATCCACAGCGCCGAGAGGTTGGAGCCAAGCGCGACGAGGAAGGTGACGGCAAGGTGCGCGACTTTTGAAAGCTTATCCCAGCCGAAGAACATCAGGCCCACAAACGTCGCTTCAAGGAAGAAGGCCATCAGCCCTTCGATCGCCAGCGGTGCGCCGAAGATGTCGCCGACATAGTGCGAGTAATAGGCCCAGTTGGTCCCGAACTCGAACTCCATCGTGATCCCCGTGGCGACGCCGAGCACGAAGTTGATGCCGAACAGCTTACCCCAGAAGCGCGTGATGGTCCGCCAGATTTCCCGGCCGGTCATCACATAGATGCTTTCCATGATGACCAGCAGGAACGACAGGCCAAGCGTCAGGGGAACAAACAGAAAGTGATACATCGCGGTAAGCGCGAACTGGAGCCGACTTAGCTCGACAACAGCCATATCCATATGCACGCTCCTTTACCGGCCCCGATTGACCGGATGGGACTCGACTCAGCGCATCCACTCAATTATTGAATTTGCGAATATGCTAATATGAAACTGTCGTCAATCGCGACCTGAAAGCTCCCATGCCGCCGCAACAGTCCCAATTCGCCGCGAGAAGAACGCCTCGTCCGGCCAGCCAGGTCGCAGTACTGTGGTGGCTGGGCGACACCGTGGGCGCCGTGCTGTTTGCCGGGTGCCTGGCCGCGTTCATCGCATCGTGGACAGCCGGGGGACTTCCGACTCAAGGCTGGTGCCTGCTGGCCGGGATCGGGATCAGCGGTATGCTTCGCGCTGGCGCGCAGGCGCTGGCGGGGCTGGCGGGCCAAAAGGCTGCCACCCATGCAAAGTCTGCCTTGCGGGTCCGCGTGATGACCGCGCTGCTGCCCAGCGGGCAGATGCGAGGCCGCCTGATCGGCGAGGATCTGCGCGTGGCGATCGACGACGTGGAAGCGCATGAGGGGCTGATCGCCCGCTTTCAGCCGCTGCGTCATGCCGCGATGCTGTCGCCCTTCATCATTGCCATGGCCGTCGCCTTGGCCAGCTGGTTTTCCGCCCTGATCCTGCTGGCTACGCTGATCCCCTTCGGGGCGGGCATGGCGCTGGCGGGGCTGGCCGGGAAAGCTGAGGCGGACCGGCAGTTCCTGGCCCTGTCGCGCCTGTCCGGCCTGTTCGTTGATCGCGTGGCTGCTCTGCCGGCGATCCTGGCCTTCGGGGCGGAGGATCGCGTGACACGCCAGATCGGCGGGGCAGCCCGCGAAGTGGCGGGGCGCACGATGCAGGTCTTGCGGATCGCGTTCGTATCCAGCGCCATGCTGGAATTCTTCGCCGCCCTCTCCGTCGCACTGGTGGCGGTCTATTGCGGCTTCTCGCTGCTGGGGCTGCTGCCGTTCCCGGCTCCGGAAGACCTGAGCCTTGGCGAGGCCTTCTTCGCCCTCGCGTTGGCTCCGGAATTCTATCTCGGCATGCGGCGGCTCGCGGCGGCCTACCACGACAAGCAGCAAGGCCATGCTGCCGAACGCAGCGTGGCCAACGCGCTGGACCAGGCCCACTTACCGACGGTGCAAGCCAGAGCCGTCCCGCGCAATCGCGTCTGCCAGCTCCGCGCCGAAGGTCTGACGATCCGCTATGCTGATGACAACTGTATTGGTCCGGTGAGCGCGTGCTGGCAGGGGCCCGGCCTGCACGTGGTGACCGGACCGACCGGCGCCGGAAAATCCTCGCTGCTCCATGCCCTGATCGCCCTGGCGCCGGTATCGGCGGGCCGGATCATCCTTGATGACACGCCAGTCGCCGCGAGCGCGTTGCCGGCCCTGACAGGCTGGGCCGGGCAGCGCCCCCTGCTGCTGCCCGGCACATTGGCGGACAACCTTCGGCTTGGCGGCAAGGACCTTGGACCGCAGGAACTCGCCCGGCTAACCGATGCGAGCGGCCTGACTGCCCTGATTGCCGCGCGGGGCGAAGACCTGACGATCGATCCGCGGGGGTCCGGCCTGTCCGGCGGCGAACGGCGGCGGATCGGGCTGGTGCGCGCAATTGCCAGCGGGCGGCCACTGCTGCTGCTTGACGAGCCGACCGCCGATCTCGATCCCGAAACCGCAGCCAAGGTGATTGCCTTGCTGCAAGACACCGCCCGCACCCGTCTGGTGATCGCTGCCACGCACGATCCGGCGCTGATCGCCTGCGCAAAAAGCCGCATGGTGATGCCATGATCGAGCGCCTCCTGCGCGATGCAACCCGGCGGCAACGCCGCAGCACGGCCATCGCCATCGGCCTGGCCATGGTCGCGGCCCTGGCGGGCGTGGCGTTGCTGGCGCTGTCTGGCTGGTTCCTGACCGGCGCCGCCCTTGCCGGCGCGGGCGGCGTGGCCAGTGTGCGCGCCTTCAACTACCTGCTGCCAAGCGCTGGGATCCGGGGGCTTGCGATCGCCCGCACGCTCAGCCGCTATGGCGAGCGCCTGTTCGGCCACCGGGCCGCGCTGTTTGCCCTGGCGGATTTGCGCCCTGCCCTGTTTGCCCGGCTGGCGGCAAGCGATCCGTCACTTTCTCTGGCCCGGTCAAGCGGCGACATGGCGGCCCGGCTTGGCTCCGATGTCGATGCGCTGGAGGACAGCGTGGTTCGCAAGGTCACGGTTCCGGGCGCCTTGGCTGGGGCAGTAGCAGGCCTGATCGCGGCGAGTCTGGCGGGCTGGCCAGCGGCGCTGACGCTGCTGGCGGGGCTTGCGACCATGCGGCTATCCTCGCGGATGCTGACAGCGCGCCTGCTGGCCCAGCCCCGACAGGAGCATGCCGCAGCGCTCAATCGTCTCAAGGCTGACTATGCGAGCTATGCTGCCTGTTCCGGCGAGATCGCGGTCTATGGGCTGGGCACGCAGGTCATCGTCGCACTCGAACCGCACACTCGTGCGCTGGACACGGCGCGCGGCGCGCTGGCCCGGGGCGAAGTGATGCTCCAGGGGGTGCAATTGGTGCTGGCAGCCTTGACCGTGGCGGGCGTGCTGGCGCTGGCCGATGGCGGCGCGGCGCTGGTGGCCCTGGCGGCCCTTGCCGCAGCGGCCACGACGGAAAACTGGTCGACGCTGGCCCGGACGGACATGGAACGCCTGCGGGTGCACGATGCCATCACCCGTCTGGAAAGCATCGCCATGTTGCCCGCCCGCCAGACCGATGCGACTTTGCCCTTCGTCGGCGGGGGCATTGCTGTCACCATCGATGGTCAGTTCCATGCCGTGCCCCCGGGTGGACGCCTGTTGATCGCCGGGCCTTCAGGCTCAGGCAAGTCGCGCCTGCTGGGCACGCTTATCGGCTTGCGCAGCGATGCGCCGGAAGGTTTGGCCGTGGACGGACAGGATGTTCGCGCTCTGGGGCTGGCGGGTTTACGTCCACTGTTTGCCTATGCCCCGCAGGATGCAGGGATGATTGCCGGCACCGTTGCGGATAATCTGCGTCTGGCCCGTCCGGGCATTACCGAGCCAGAAATGTGGGCCGCACTGGAAACCGCTTGCCTCGCTGAAACCGTCCGCAGCCTTCCTCAGGGCCTCGGCGAGTGGCTCGGTGACAATGGCGCGCGCCTGTCGGGCGGGCAGCGCAAGCGGCTAGCGCTGGCCCGTGCGCTGCTGGCAGCCAAACCCTGGTTGGTCCTCGATGAACCGAGTGAAGGGCTGGACCCGGAAACGGAACTTGCGCTGTGCCAGCGCCTGTCGGCATGGCTGGACAAGACCGGAACCGGGCTGGTGCTGGTCAGCCACCGCAGCGGCCTGCACCTGCTCGCTCGTCAGGTGGTCACGCTGGTTCCTATCAGCGCGTTACGCGGCTGACTTGCGCAAACATGGCCGCGCCAAGCCGCACATCGGGACGGGGCGGTTCAGCAGGACGCGTGCTCTCCGAGGCACCGCGGGTTCCGTCCTCCGGAACCAGGGCATCGAGAACGGCCCGGGCCACTTTCATCTGGTCGGCATCAATCGTGTAGAACACCTGCTTGGCCTCGCGCCGCGAGGAAACCAGCGCCGCCTTGCGCAGGATTGCCAGCTGCTGACTGAGCACGGACAGGCCCAACCCCGTGCGCTCGGCAATGTCGCCCACCGCGCGCTCACCTCCGGTCAACTCCTTGAGGACGGCAAGGCGCATCGGGTGGCCGAGCACCCGCAGCAGTTCGGCCTGCTCCTCGGTGCTGGACAAAGCTGGGGCCGCCATCATGGCTGGTGGTCCGTAACCGGACGATAGAACCATTCCGTCGCCTTTTCGGCGGCGAGCGCCTCATGCTTGCTAAAGCCCGGTTGCGCCAGCAGCGGATCGCCCGGCTGCCAACCCTCGGGGGTCAGGCATTGTCCGTCTGCCGTGCGTTGGAGCGCGGTTATGATCCGCAGTATCTCGTCAACCGACCGCCCGACAGCGAGCGGATACCAGTTCATCGCCCGCACAATGCCCTGCGGATCGATGAAATAGGCGGCCCGCACCGATGCTGCATTGTGGGCTTCTGCGGAGACCATACCGAAAGCGCGGGCGATCTCGAGGTTGGGATCTTCGACAATGGGAAAGGGCACGGTCACAGCCAAGTCATCATGTAACGCCCGGATCCAGGCGAGGTGAGAAAACAGGCTGTCGACCGAATGGCCAAGCAGGCTGCACCCCAAGGCCTCGAAGCGGTCGAAGGCGCGGGCAAAGGCCACGAATTCACTGGTGCAGACGGGGGTAAAGTCGCCGGGGTGCGAGAAGAACACCAGCCAGCGGCCACGATAGTCGGACAAGCGAACCATGCCTTCGGTCGAACGGGCGATAAAATCCGGCGCAGCTTCGCCAATGCGCACCGGCGCGTCACAAGCCTTGCCGTCACTATCGTCCATATGCCCCTCCTGACCGGCCCCGATTTGATCGTTTTAAATAAATGTTGCATTCATGGCAATGTTCCCGCCCTGGACTATCGCGGAAGCTTTCCTGCTAGACGCGGCAATCACAACGTCATTGATATCGGTCATGATCGGCAAGGCACCTTGAACCCGAACGACATCATCCAGATTGGCCCGCTGGCATTGGCGCTGGACCGCCTCGTGGCGGTTAGCCTGATGCTCACTTTCCTGACGGCGTTAGACTGGATTGTGCGCCGGTATCGGGTAGCCGCCTGGCAGTCGGCAGGCCTGGCCTTGCTGGCGGGCCTCGTCGCCGCACGGGCTGGCCATGTCTGGCAATACCGCGAAAGCTATGCGCTTGAGCCGGTCGCGGCCCTGCAGGCATGGCTGGGCGGATGGAACTGGCATGCAGGCGTGGCGGCCGCCGGACTGGTGCTGATCGTGACCTTGCGCCGCCGTAAACCGGTACTGGCCGGGCTGGGTGTGCTGGCCGGCCTGACGCTGGCTTGGGCCGGCTTCCTGGCTGCTGGAGAGAGCAAGTCGTCGCTCCGCCTGCCACAGACCCTGACGCTGGAACGGGTCGCTGCGGAAACCGCCCCTTTGCC
Source organism: Novosphingobium sp. ERW19 (assembly GCF_012641315.1). NCBI lineage: Bacteria > Pseudomonadati > Pseudomonadota > Alphaproteobacteria > Sphingomonadales > Sphingomonadaceae > Novosphingobium > Novosphingobium sp. ERW19. Next base: position 160,051 of record NZ_JABAIC010000004.1, on the reverse strand, counting down.
GCCCTGGCGGATCGGGGACCTGCGGGGGCGGCCCATCGTGCTCAACCTCTGGGCCACTTGGTGCCCGCCATGCCGCCGCGAAATGCCGATGTTGACGAAGGCGGCTGCAACGGAGCGCCGGGCCGAAATCCTGCTGGTGAACCAGGGCGAAGCGTCCGCCCAGATCACGGCTTTCCTGCGCGCTCAAGGGCTAGATCCCGCCCATGTCGCCAGCGATCCGTCAGGGCTGCTGAACGAGATGATCGGCGCCGGAGCGCTGCCGACGACCCTGTTCATTGCCAGCGATGGCACGGTCCGCCAGGTCCACACGGGCGAGATTAACCGCGTTCAGCTCGACATTGCGATCCGGGCGCTGGAACGGCCGTAACCGTAGCCTCTTTACGCAAGAGCCGGGACATTGCGGTCTGGCGACCAGCACCGCGTCAAAGCCTTCCCGATGGGCCTACTGCAGAGGCCGCATCTTGCTCCAGCTCGGGAGGCGATGCTGCCCCATGATCAGATCGAGCATCCGCCGCGAGGGCCCCGACCCCGACCATGTCGCCCCTGACTTCCCTGTCCATCTCTGGCGCCGCCACTTCCGTCCCCGCCGTTCTCACGTTCAAGGCAGCGTCGAAACGCCGGTAAGTGATTATCTCGCGATGCATCCTGCAGGTTCTGAAGGACATGCCGGACGGAGTCGTCAGCGATGGCGGGCAGCAGCCGATCGTAAAGGGCTATGTTCTCGACCTCAGCCGTGATGGCCATACTGCAAGCCTCTGCCAGCGTAGCCGGGGCCATGCCCTTGCCTTGCCATTGATTGGCCGGGATCGCGAAGCCCAGGCGTATCATCTGCCGCTCAATCGCTGCGGAATGGCGCCGTTCGGCCTCGATGATGTTGATGAAGGGCCTGACCTCGCCAAATTTCTCGATGACGGCACGATAAGTCGCCTCGGCCTTGCGCTCGTCGTCCAGCGCTTCCACCAAGACAGTCTTCAGATTGATGTTAGGCATGCTGGCACTCCTTGGAGACCTGAGTCAGCCGCGCGTTCATCGCTCATCACGGCCAATTTTGCGCTTTGGCCTGGGTCCATGCTGGGTCCAGAATTCCTGCATGACAAGATAGGTGAAAGACACCGACCAGCCAATCAGTCCGAAGCCCGTCAGGGATTCAAAACCGACCACGATGCGATAGGCGCCGTGGGGGAACAGGTCGCCAATACCTAACGTCGTGAAGCTCGTGATCGAGAAGTAGAAATAATCGACCGCGCTGCGGGAAAAGTGGCCGGCGATCTCGCCCAGCTGAGGAAAAGGCTGCATCAACCGGTACGTAACCGCAAAGACCACGATCTCGGCCAGGTGAGCGAGAAAAACTGCCGCGATCACCACCAGGACCTTGGGTCGCGGCGGGATGGTCAGCCGGGGAATGAGGAGCGAGGTGAGGCGCAGCGCCTCATAGTGGACGATGACGCACAATCCCACGGTCGCAAAGGCAATCAGCAGGGCCCAGAGCAGGATCATGGCAGCAAAGGCCTTCCTTACGGTGGAGATCAGGGCACCTGGACTTCGATCCGTCCCAACCCCGAACTTCCGGTAACCGTGTTGCGCCCGAACAGGACGAGCGTGTAGCGCCCGCTCGCCGGCAGCGGGAGCGTCCCGGTGAAACCGCCGGGCGCAGTCGCAAATGCCAGTCTCGCCTTGCGAAGCTGATGACCATCCTGCCAGAGGCTTGCCTCAACCTCGTAATCGGCTGAGTCCCAAAGGCCGCCAGGGATCAGCGGACAACCGCACATCGGCTCGACCTTCGCCGTAATCCGCAGGCCCTCCGGCTCAAGGCTGGCCATGGGCGTCACGGCAAGGCCGGGCAATTCGATGCTCCAGCCATCGCCGGTTGTCATCGGCACTCCAGGCATCATCCAGCGCTGCGCAGTAACCTTGACGGCGGAACCTGGGCGGCCAAGCGCGCCCTTGACCTCCAGTTCGACCAAGGTTGGCCTGACGAGATCCAGCGTTGCGTGAAAGGCAGCTGCATCGTCCGTCGCGCGCAGCGGGCTGCGGCCAGTCGACTGCATGATCCGATCCGTATTGCCGGTGCCGCCTGCCGTTATGCCCTCGGCGAGAATGCGCCCGCTCTCCGCATCGCGCAGGATCACCTGCGCCCCGCCAGTGCTGTCGCCAACAAACTTGGCGTCCTGACTGATGACGCGCACCGTAACCGGGGTGGGTTCGGCAATGGCAGGTGCGGCAAACAGCAGGACAGCCGGCAGGAACGCGCAGCCAAAGCGTATGGTAAAGCGGCGATTGTCAGGCATTGGCGCTGACCAGCCAGATGGCATACCCCATCATCACCCCTTCGCCCGGGCGATAGTATTTGGTGTAAAGCGATGTCAGCTCCGCGGCAGCTGCTTCCTGGACCTGCGGCGGGTAATCGAGCAGCGCCTGTCCAAAGGCGAGTGCGTGGCGCACGAAGGCCTGTGCCTGTTCCGGCGTAGCGCCTGGACCGCCGACGGGCAGCTCTCCCTTGGCCGCAACGATATTCACATTGCTGAAGCCTGCCGCGATCAGCGTTTCTTCCATGTAGTCGCGTTCTTCGAAAGCAAACGGTCCCGGCGCGCGCGGCACGGGCGCGGGCATTTCGACATGACGGCGGGCCACGGCCATGCCTTCAAGCATCCACGGATTCTGCTGCGGCGGCCCCCAGACGGCAAGATCGAGCCGTCCGCCGGTCTTCAGCAGGCCGCGCAGGTTTTCGAAGGCCGGGACTGGCTCGGAAAAGAACATCGAGCCAAAGCGCGAACACAGCCGGTCGAACGGCATCTCCGGCACGGCAACGGTGGCCGCATCGGCGCAAATGAAGCGCGCATTAGCAATTCCGGCAGCCGCCGCACGGCGCGTCGTCGCAGCGGCTAGGTCAGGTGAAATATCGATGCCGACGACTTCACCTTTCGGGGCGACGGCCTGAGCAATGGCAAGGCTGGTCGCCCCGCCACCGAAGCCGATGTCCACCACGCGTTCGCCGGGCTGGTAGGCGGCATGGGCCAGCAGCGCCTCGCCCGCCGGCGCAATCGTGCTTTCAAAGCCCGTGAGGTTGGCGAGCCAGCGCGCGCCCATTTCGCCGGCCCAGTCTTCATACTTGAGGGCATCGGCATGATGGTGGGAGGCGTCGGTCATCGCGGGTCTCCTGTGGTGATCAACGCACCATAACCGCACTGCCAAAAAAGAAAAGTGACCAGTCGCTTTCTTTGTGGCAGGGTATGGCAATGAACCGTCCCTATCTCTCCGCCGACTTGCGCCGAGCCGAGACCGTGGCGACCGTGATTGAGTTGGCGGCAACCCATGATCCGGCCGTGATGACCACCGGGCAAATCGCCTCGGCGATGGGCGTGTCACAGGGCGCGCTGTTCCGGCACTTTCCGGACAAGATGGCGATCTGGACCGCCGTGCTCGAATGGACCTGCGCCGAATTGAACCATCGGTTTGACAACCTTTCAGCCGATCTCTCCCCGCTCGCCCGGCTGGAAGCGATGCTGGCCACCCATGTCGATTTCGTCATCGAGCAGCCTGGCGTACCACGCATCCTCTTCGGTGAACTGCAACGCGCTGGCGACACCCCGACCAAGGCCATCGCCCGCCAGCTGATGGCTGGATACCGGGCGCGCGTGGCGCGCGAACTTCAATCTGCCCGCGAGGCAGGTGCTATCGCGGACACCACTGATGTTGAAGCCGCGACTGTGCTGTTCCTCGCCATGGTGCAAGGCATGGTCATGCAGGGTCTCGCGGTCGATGATTTTACGGCCATGCCGGTCCTTGCCCGGCGCTTGTTCGGCTTGTTCCAACAGAGCCTGGGAGCCTCGCCATGCGCATAGCCTTGCCGCAAAGCCGCCGCGCCCTGTTGCTGATGGTCGTACTTGCCGCCCTGGTGCTCCTGCTTGGCTTCGTCGCCCTCCGCTCCGGCCCGCTGGCTCCGGTCAAGGTAACGGTCGTCAGGGTCGAAGAGCGCGCGATCACGCCGGCCTTGTTCGGGATAGGCACGGTGGAAGCGCGCTATACCCACCGGATCGGGCCAACCGCGCCGGGACGCGTCGCCAGCCTGGCGGTTGATGTGGGCGCCCGGGTCGAAGCCGGGCAGGTCCTGGCCGTGATCGACCCGATCGATCTCGACCAGCGCATTGCCGCAGCATCGGGCAGCGCCGGTCGCTCTGCCGCACTGGAGGCGGCAGCTGCCTCGCAAGTGACCGATGCCAGTGCCCGCTTGGCCTTAGCCCGCAGCGAGGCCACCCGCGGCGAAGAGCTGTTCCGGGGCGGTTGGCTGACCCGCGCAGCACTGGACCAGCGACGCCAGGCCCTGGCAGCCGCCGAGGCGGCACTTGCCGCAGCGCAGGCCAACCGTTCGGCAGCTGTACAGGACCGAGGCCGTACCGGGGCGGAACGTGCAGCCTTGCAAGAGCAGAAGGCCAACTTGCGCCTGATAGCCCCAAGGGCCGGACTGGTTGTCCGCCGCCTGGCCGAACCGGGCACAACCGTGGTGGCCGGACAAGCCGTCGTGGAAATCGTCGATCCGGCTGAGCTCTGGATCAACGCGCGGTTCGACCAGACCCGCGCGGGTGGCATCGCGGCAGGCCTTCCGGCACGCATCGTCTTGCACTCACGAATCGACACCCCGTTGCGCGGCGCCATCCTGCGGGTGGAGCCGGTGGCCGACGCCGTGACCGAAGAGGTGCTGGCCAAGGTGGCCTTCGATGCAGGTACAATGCTCCCGCCGATCGGGGAACTCGCCGAAGTGACCATTGGCCTTCCGGCACGCGGGCGCACGCTCGCGGTGCCGAATGCGGCCATTCACCGCATCGGCAGCGAGGTGGGCGCATGGGCTTTGCGCGACGGCGACCTGAAATTCGTGGCCCTGAAGCTCGGCGCGGAAGATGCCGACGGCTGGGTCCAGGTGCTGGACGGCCTCACGAGGGGCGATCAGGTCATCCTGCATAGCGCCCGGCCGCTCACGGCCTCCAGCCGCATCACCGTGGTCGACAAGCTGCCATGATCAGCCTTGCCGGCCGCGACATCCTGCATGGCTGGGGCAAGTTCGTGCTTACCGGCGTGGGGCTGGGCCTGCTGATCGGCGTCACCCTGTCGATGGCCGGGGTCTATCGCGGCATGATCGACGATGCCGAGGCCTTGCTCGACAACAGCGGGGCCGATCTGTGGGTGGTGCAGAAGGACACACTGGGCCCCTATGCCGAACCCTCCAGCCTGAACGAGGATACCGAACGCCCCATCCGCGCCATGGCGGGGGTGGACCGGGCAGCGGGCGTTACCTATCTGACCATGCAGATCGCGCACCGGGGCAAGGACGTGCGCGTCATGGTGGTGGGGGCAGAAGTCACACAGCCGGGCGAGCCTGGCCAGCCCCCGCATCTGATGGCCGGGCGCCGGATCGTTCAGGGTCATTACGAGGCCGTGGCCGATGTGAAGACCGGCTTTGCCATCGGCGATCAGGTGAAAGTGCGCCGGAATACCTATCGCATCGTCGGACTGACCAGCCGGATGGTGTCCTCCGGTGGCGATCCGATGCTGTTCCTGTCGCTCAAGGACGCGCAGGAAGCCCAGTTCGAAAGGGATGCCGATGCCATCGTCCGCCAGCGGGCGCGCAACGCATCCAGCCCGGCGCTGAACCCGCCGGGCAATCCGGCGGTGGCCGAAGCGGTCAACGCCGCGCAGGCCAGCAGCACCAACGTCAATGCCGTGCTGGTGACCGTTGCACCCAGCGCCGATGCCGACGCCGTTGCCGCCGCCATCCGGCGCTGGCAGCGCGTGACCGTCTATACCCGCGCGCAGATGGAAGAAATCCTGGTCGACAAGATGATCGCCAACTCGGCGCGGCAGATCGGCATGTTCCTGGTGATCCTGGCCATCGTCAGCGCCGCGATCGTCGCCTTCATCATCTACACCATGACCATCGGCAAGATCCGCGAAATCGCCGTCCTGAAACTGATCGGTACGCGCAACCGCACGATTGCCGGCATGATCCTGCAACAGGCGCTGGGCCTGGGCCTGATCGGCTTTGCCGTCGGCAAGATCGCCGCCACTTTCTGGGCGCCGTTCTTCCCCAAATACGTGCTGCTATTGCCGGCCGATTCCGTTCGCGGATTCTTTGCAGTCATGGCGATCTGCGCGCTGGCGAGCCTGCTGGCGATCCATGCCGCGCTGAAAGTCGATCCGGCGGAGGCAATCGGTGGCTGAAGGCATCCGCATCGAGAACCTGGTCAAGACCTATGGCCAGGGCGATACCGCCGTCCATGCCCTGCGCGGCGTCAACATGTCGGTCGCCAAGGGCGAAGTGGTCGGTCTGATCGGCCCTTCCGGTTCCGGCAAGAGCACGCTGCTCAAATGCCTCGGCGCGGTGATCGAGCCGACTTCCGGCCGCATGACCATTGGCGACAGGGTGATCTACGACGATGGCTGGAAAGTCTCCGATCTGCGCGCACTGCGCCGCGACCTGATCGGCTTCATCTTCCAGGCTCCCTACCTGATCCCGTTCCTTGACGTGACCGACAATGTCGCCCTGCTGCCGATGCTGGCCGGCAAGCCTAACGCGGAAGCGCGCAAGGAGGCCCGCGACCTGCTGGAGGCGCTTGATGTGGCGCACCGCGCGGCAGCCATGCCTTCACAATTGTCAGGTGGCGAGCAGCAGCGCGTCGCCATCGCCCGCGCACTGGTCAACCGACCGCCGGTCATCCTTGCCGATGAGCCTACCGCACCACTTGACAGCGTCCGCGCACTCGCCGTTGTCGACCTGCTCAATACCATGGCCCGGCAGTTCGAGACTGCGATCATCGTGGTCACCCATGATGAAAAGATCATTCCGACCTTCCGGCGTCTCTACAACATCCGCGATGGCGTCACGGTCGAGGAAGCCGGTAGCCAAGCGCCGACCTGAGCGCCTCCGCTCGGCTAGCTTTGCACTGACGGTCAGTGCCTGTCAGGAGGCACAAGCCTTCTGCGCCCATGCGACAATCGCATTCGCCGGCATCGCCCCTGATTGCCTGGCAATCTCGCGGCCTTTGTGCAGCATGAGGAGCGTTGGAATGGAACGGATACCTAAGCGCCCGGCGATAGCCTGCTCGGCTTCCGTGTCGAGCTTTCCAAATCGCATATGCGGTTCGAGACTTGCCGCCGCCGCTTGGAGCGCTTGGGCCATCTGGCGGCACGGCCCGCACCACTGTGCCCAGAAATCAACCAGGAGCGGGATATCGCTTCTGGTGGCGTGAGCATCAAAATTGATGGCGCCGAGCGTGACCGGCCGGGCATCGAACAGAGCATGACCACATCGCCCGTGTTTGCCGCCCGAAGCGAGCTTTTCGCGCGGGACGCGGTTGGCCGTAGAACAGGCCGGGCACACTATCAGGAGCGGTTGGCCAGTCATCCTTGCCCCTGGCATTGGGCACTTTGGCCACACAGTTCGCACAGCGCATGAATGATCGCCCGCACAATCGGGTCCTTGAGGGTATAGTACCGCATCTGCGCCTCTCCCCGGATGCTCACGACATCCTCATCCCGCAGCATGGCAAGATGCTGCGAGACCGATGACTGGGACAGGCCGGACAGCGAGACCAGCTCTCCGACCGACACTTCGCCCTCATCCATCCGGCAGAGCATCAGCAGCCTTTCAGGATGGCTCATGAGTTTCATGCGCGCCGCCATGGCCGACGCATTGGTCTTTAGCTCGGAAAGGTCAGCAGGCTTCATCGGCATTTTCCGAATAAGGGCGGCCGTCATCGCGAAGGACGACATAAATCGCCGGGATCACCAGCACTGTCAGCAGCGTGGAGGAGGCGAGGCCAAACAGCAGCGAGATCGCGAGTCCCTGAAAAATGGGATCGGTCAGGATCACCGCCGCGCCGATCATCGCCGCCGCCGCCGTCAGCACGATTGGCTTGAAACGGATCATGCCGGCTTCGATCAGCGTCTGTCGCAGACTCTTGTCCGCTGTGCGGGTGTGGCGGATAAAGTCCACCAACAGGATCGAGTTGCGCACGATGATACCGGCAAGCGCGATGAAGCCGATCATGCTCGTCGCCGTGAACGGAGCCTGGAATATCATGTGGCCAAAGACGATCCCGACCAGCGTCAACGGCACAGGGGTCAGGATGACCAGAGGCAGCGTGAAGCTGCGGAACTGGCCGACGACAAGCACATAGATACCGAGCAAGGCAACCATGAACGCGGCACCCATGTCGCGGAACGTGACCCAGGTGATTTCCCACTCGCCATCCCACAAAAGCGAAGGGCGGCTTTCATCGGCCGGCTGGCCGTTCAGCAGGACCTCGGGCTTGGTGAGCCCTGCCGCTTTCCAGTCAAACGCGTCCACGGCATCGTTTACGGCCAGCATGCCGTAGATCGGTGCTTCATAGCGACCGGCGAGTTCGGCCGTGACCATGGCGGCACCGCGTCCATCCCGGCGGAAGATTGCCGGGCTCCCGGGCTCGATGCTGGCCGTGACCAGATCACCCAAGGCAATCAGCTGGCCCGAATGCGTCGCCGCCACCGGGGTTGCCGCAAGCGTCGCCGACCACTGGCGCTGTGCTTGGTCGAGCGCAATCTCGATCGGCAGGGGTTCCCGCTCGTTGCCGCCGCGCGGCGCATAACCGATCACCTGCTTACCCATCAGCGCGCCGATGGAATCGAACAGCTGCCGCTCGGACAAGCCGTACTGGTCCAGCTTTGCCCGGTCGGGCACCAGCCGCAGCGTAGGCCGCGGCTGCCCGAAGCTGTTGTCGACATCGACCACAAAGGGAACCGAGCGGAACAGCTTTTCAACCTGGGTAGCCGTCTTCTGGCGGGTGGCCTCGTCCGGGCCATAGATCTCAGCCAGGAGGGTGGCCAGAACCGGTGGGCCGGGCGGGGTTTCGACCACCTTCAGCGAAGCGCCCGCTGGCAGGGGCAGGCCCTTCAGGCGTTCGCGCAAGTCCACGGCGATATCGTGACTCGCGCGCGAGCGGTCGCCCTTGGGCAGCAGGGTGACCATCAGGTCGCCCATTTCCGGCTGGTTACGCAGGAAATAGTGGCGCACCAGGCCGTTGAAGTTGAACGGGGCGGACGCGCCCGCATAAGCTTCCATCGAGACCACTTCGGGAAGCTGGCGCGCCACTGCCGCGGATTGTTCCAACACGCGCGCGGTCGCCTCAAGGCTGGTGCCTTCGGGCAGGTCGGCCACGATCTGCACCTCGCTCTTGTTGTCGAAGGGCAGCAGCTTCACCGTCACAGCCTTGAAATAGAACATCGAGCAGGCAACCAGTGTTGCCACCCCGACCCCGATCAGGAACCGCTTGGCGCTACCCTTGGTGGCGATCACCTTGAGCGCATAATGCCGGTAAAGCGCGCCAAGCTTGCCGCCGTGCGCCTCGTCGTGGCCGTGGGTCAGTGCCTTTCGGGCAAAGCGGATCATCAGCCACGGCGCGATGATCACCGCCACGAAGAACGAAAAGATCATCGCCGCCGAAGCATTGATCGGGATCGGTGCCATGTAAGGCCCCATCAACCCCGAGACGAACAGCATCGGCAGCAGCGCGGCAACCACGGTCAGCGTCGCGACAATCGTGGGGTTGCCGACTTCCGCCACGGCTTCCACGGCGGCGTCGATCCGGCTCCTGCCGTCGTTCATCGCCCAGTGACGCGCGATGTTCTCGATCATCACGATGGCATCGTCGACCAGGATGCCGATCGAAAAGATCAGCGCGAACAGGCTGACCCGGTTGATCGTGAAGCCCATGACATTGGACGCGAACATGGTCAGCATGATCGTGGTCGGGATGACGATGGCGGTCACCCCGGCCTCGCGCCAGCCGATGGCAAAGCCGATCAGCGCGACGATGGACACCGTGGCGAGCGCGAGGTGGAAGATGAGCTCATTGGCCTTCTCGTTCGCCGTTTCGCCATAGTTGCGGGTGACGGCAACTTCGACCCCAGCGGGAATGAGGGTGCCTTCCAGGCTTTCGACCCGCTCGACCACCTGTTCGGACACGGTAACCGCATTCGCGCCCGCACGCTTGGCGATCGCCAGGCTGACAGCGGGCGCCATGTTCCATGTGCCGTCCGCATCCTTGGCCCAGCGCCACGAACGGGCCTGGTCCTGGGTTGGCGCTTGTTCAACGCGGGCAATGTCGGACAGCAAAACAGGCGCACCACGCGCGCTGCGAACCTGCAGATTGGCAAGCTCCTGTGCATCGCCCAGGCTCTGCCCGGCAACCACAAGCGTCGCCTGCCCGCCCTCGCGCACGGTGCCTGCCGGGAACGCGCGGTTCGCCTGGGTCACCGCTTCGATCAGATTGCCCAGCGGCACGCCATAGGCGGCAAGCTTGCCGGGATCGGGCACGACCCGCAGGGCCATGCGCTGCCCGCCGGTGAGGAAGGTCAGGCCAACGTCATTCACCTTGGCCACTTCGGTACGCAGCTTCCCTGCCAGCTCGGCCAGGGCCTGATCGCTCCATTGCCCGGCCGCGCCCGCCTTTGGCGTCAGCGTCAGGACGACGATGGGCACGTCGTTGATTCCGCGCACGGTCACTTGCGGGAAGGGAATCCCGGCGGGGATCCGGTGCTTGTTCGCCTCGATCTTCTCGCTGATGCGGATCGATGCGTCTTCCGGGTTGGAACCGACCAGGAACCGCGCCGTGACCATCACGCCGTGGTCCTGAGCCTGGGTATAGACGTGCTCCACCCCGTCGACGCTGCGCACGATGGTTTCCAGCGGCTTGGCGACCAGTTCCACCGCATCGGGCGCGGCAAGCCCGGGGGCCTGCACCATGATGTCGACCATTGGCACCTTGATCTGCGGCTCTTCCTCGCGCGGGATCGAGATCGTGGCGATCAGGCCGACGATGATCGCGGCCAGCAGAAACAGCGGCGTAAGCGGCGACTTGATCGTCGCCCGGGTCAGCTTGCCCGAAATTCCAAGGTTCATGGGTTCAGTTCCCCTTGGCGGGAGCGATCAGCGTATCGCCAGCCGCAACACCCGAGAGCAATTCCACCTTGCCGCTTTCCGGGGAAGGTGCAGTTTGCACCGGAACCTGGGCAGCGCTGCCATCCTTGGCAAGGACGGTCACGTAATCGATGCCATAGCGGCTGGTGACGTAATTTGCCGGTACGAGCAGCGCCTTGCGCGCACCCGTTTCGACCTTGGCCGCAACCCGCCGTCCGATCGTGCTGTTGTCGATGCCGGGCATGTCGACATCGGCCATGACCTGACCCGCGGTGATCGCCGGGTAAACCTTGACGACGCGGCCAGTCCGCCCGTCGGCCATGACCTGCGCACCGGGACGAACCTTGCCAGCCAGAGATTCCGGCATGGTCAGGCGGACAATGGTCGGGCCAGCGGTAATCACGGCAATGGGCATGCCCGGCGCAACCGGGGCGCCAGCAGGAACATCCGCCCGAAGTACCCTGCCATCGGCAGGGGCCACGAGGGCGCCTTGTCCGGCAACCGCGCCGACTGCCGCCTGCTGGGCCTGGGCGGCCCGAACCTGAGCCTGCGCGGCCGAGGCGGCCGCCTGCGCCTGTTCGAGCCGGGCCTTGGCATAGACGCCGTTCTGGTTGAGGAAACGCACCCGTTCCAGCTCTGCCGCAGCCTGCGCGGCCTGCGCCTGGGCAGCCGCAGCCTGTGCGCCATAGGCGCCGGACTGATACCCAAGCTGGCTGTCGACGATACGTCCGATCACCTGGCCTTTGCGCACCAGATCGCCTTCGCGGACGGAGAGCGATGTGAGGATGCCGGGGATCCGGGCAAGGACCTGGGCCTGATCGACCGTGGCAATTTCCGCTGCCACATCCTGCCATGCCACCGTATCGGACGCGGCCAGAACCAGTCTCGGACCGGCAGGGGCCTTGGCAACCTCGGCGACCTCCTCGCCAGAGCTGCAGCCTGCCAGCGGCAGCGTCAGGCAGAGACCGATCGCCGCAATCCCGTTCAGTGTGTTTCGCATCGTTCAGCCCCGCCTGGATTCTTGATTAACGTTCTACCGGAAGTCCGGCAGCCGACCAGGCGCCGAAACCTCCCGCAAGGTGCGTGTCGACAACGTCCTGCGCCACGCTGCACTTGTCCAGTGCCATCCCCGACCGCTTGCCGCCAAGGCAGTTGAGCACAACCACCTTGCCTTCCGGGCATGGCAACCGGGAAGGCTGGAATGACGACAGCGGCATGTTCACAGCCCCGGGAATATGCCCGTCCGCAAACTCGTTGGCCTCGCGCACGTCGACCACCAGAGCCTTGCCCGCGCTGAGCAGGTCAGCGAGCTCATGCGCGCTGATTTCCTTGTGCTTTGCCTTGCCAAATCCGAACATGATGCAATGCTCCTGCTACGTCGGCCCCATTCTGGTAGTAGGTACCGACACTTTATGACTTGCGCATATCGTATATACCTTATATTAGTCAACTCCGATATCGCAATCATGCCAGCCAGACCGTTCGGGCGTATGACCCTCTCGGAGCTGGGCAAGAGGGAGAAAGACGATGGCGTTGCCCAAGATCATCATTCTGGGTGCAGGACTTGGCGGTACAATCGCTGCTTATGAAATCCGCGATGCCGTGAAGGGCAAGGCCGACGTGATGGTGGTGAACGACCAGGAAGATTACTGGTTCGTGCCTTCCAATCCCTGGGTGGCGGTCCGCTGGCGCGACCCCGAGGCGATCAAGGTTCACTTGCCCCCGATCATGGAAAAGAAGGGTATCGGCTTCACTTCCGCAGGCGCAAAACGAGTCCACCCTGCAGAGAACCGGGTCGAGCTGAACGATGGGACTTCGCTGGACTACGATTACCTGGTGATTGCCACCGGTCCGGAACTCGCCTTTGATGAAGTCGAAGGCCTGGGGCCCGACGCCTTTACGCAATCGGTTTGCCGTACTGATCACGCCGCCCATGCCGCTGACGCATTCGACCGGTTCTGCGAGGATCCGAAGCCCATCGTTATCGGCGCCGCGCAGGGAGCCTCCTGCTATGGCCCGGCCTACGAGTTCGCCCTCATTATCGATACCGAGCTTCGGCGCCGCAAGATCCGCGACCGGGTGCCGATGACTTATGTTAGTCCGGAGCCTTATGTCGGCCACCTGGGTCTCGACGGTGTGGGCGACACCAAGGGGCTGCTCGAGAGCGAGCTGCGCAACCGCCATATCAAGTGGATTACCAACGCCCGGATCGCGAAGGTCGAAGAGGGCACGATGCACGTCGAGGAAGTTGGCGACGATGGATCGGTCAAGGCTGCGCACGCGCTGCCATTCGGCTACTCGATGATTCTGCCGGCCTTCCGGGGCGTCGCTGCTGTCCATGGCATCGAGGGCCTCACCAACCCGCGCGGCTTCATCCTCGCCGACAAGCATCAGCGTAATCCTGCTTTCAAGAACGTCTATTCGCTGGGTGTCTGCGTTGCGATCCCGCCGATCGGCCCCACGCCGGTGCCGGTGGGCGTGCCCAAGACCGGGTTCATGATCGAATCGATGGTCACTGCGATTGCGCACAATCTCGCGCTTGAACTTGAGGGCAAGGAGCCGGCGGAAGAGGCCACATGGAACGCGGTATGCCTCGCGGACTTCGGCGATGGCGGCGTGGCCTTCGTCGCCCAGCCGCAGATCCCGCCCCGCAATGTCAACTGGTCGTCGAGCGGCAAGTGGGTCCACTTGGCCAAGATCGGATTCGAGAAGTACTTCCTCCACAAAGTGCGCCGCGGCACCAGCGAACCATTCTATGAAAAGCTTGCCATGCATGCGCTCGGCATCCGCAAGCTGCGCTTCAAGTAAGGAGACCGTTCATGACCCTCGATGTTGTTGTCCTGCGCTTTGCCGGGTTCGTCGTCCTGCTGAGCGTTGCGCTCGCGATCTTCGTCCATCCCTGGTGGATCGGCCTGACGATCTTTGCTGGCCTGAACATGCTGCAAGCCAGCTTCACCGGCTTTTGCCCGGCGGCCATGGTGTTCAAGAAGCTGGGTGTCCGGCCCGGTTCCGCCTTCCATTGATGTGAGTTTGCCATGCGCCGCCTTGCTGTTTCCCTGATTGCCCTGTCCTGCAGCCTGTCCGCCCCCCCGGTCATGGCCCAGGACCTCGCCGCCGCGATTTCCGGCGCTTTGTCAAACGCCCCCACGCTTGTCGAAGCCGAGGCCGGAAAAGCGGCGGCGAAAGCGCGCCTCGATCGCGCGAAGGCAGAGGGAAATCCGCTGCTACGGGTCGAAGGCTCCTATGGCGCCGGCCGGATCGACAATGGCGGCTTCTTCGGCATTCCGGCAGACAATGTCTCTCCGCTCGCCGTGCAGGCAACGGCAGAAATGCCGATATATGCGGGCGGACGGGTGTCTTCCGCCATCGACCAGGCTCGCAGCGGGGCGGACATGGCGCGGTTCGGCGCCGAGCAGGCCCGGTTGCAGACCGTCGTGCTTGCGGTCAGCACGTATACCGAGGTGTTGACCGCAAGGAAGCTGGAAGCGCGCTACAACACGCTGGCAATTGCGCTTGCTGAAACAGAACGTCAGGCCGGATTGCGCTATCGCACCGGCGAGATAGCAAGTTCTGAACTGGCCCAGGCGCGCGCGCGGAAGGCAGAAGCCGATGCCGGGCTCGCGCAGGCACAAGGGCGGCGGATTTCAGCGGAAGCAGCTTACCAGCGTTTGGTTGGCAAGCCCGCCGGAGATCTCGCTCCGCTGCCGCAATTGCCTGCCACTCCGCCTACGCTTGACGAAGCTATGGACATGGCCAGGGCCTCCAACCCCGCGCTGCGCCAGGCGAAAGCGGGGGTCGATATTGCTCGTGCCGGAGTGCGTTCCGCCAAGGCCGAAGGCATGCCCATGATCGGCGCCTTCGCAGAGGCCGCTCATGTGCGTGATCAGTTCTTCCCCGGATACAAGGCCGACTCGGTTGCCGTGGGTGTCCGCGGGCGGTGGACTCTGTGGGCAGGCGGGCGCGTTGCGTCGCAAACCCGCGCGGCCGACGCCGATCTGGATGCCAGCGAGGCAAGATTGCGGCAGGCCGATCAGACCTTGGAAGGCATGGTCATCGACGCGTGGCAGGGTCTGACCACGGCGCGGCGCATGACAGAAGCGTCTCTCCTGCGGCGCGATGCGGCGGCTGAAGCCCTGCGGGGAACCCGCCTGGAAGCCCAGGTTGGAGCCAAGCCCACACTTGCGGTGCTTGATGCCGAACGCGAGGCAATCGAGGCGGAAGCGGCGCTCCTGCAAGCCGAAGGCATGCGAACCGTGGCCGCCTGGCGCCTCAACGCCCTGACCGGCAATATTCAGCCCTGAAGCACTGTGCCCCGTCATCAGCCATGTGCGGCTGGGTGCAATCAGTGCCCCAAGGGACACGGGGACACCCCGGATCGGAAAAAGCGATTACGGTAAGTTAAATATCATATTTTACTAATTTACTAAATACCGATACCTAAGGCTTCACCAAGCCAAGGAGGTACTCATGACCGAAACAGCAACCGTTATCGCTTCAATGCCGCGCATCAACGAACCGGCACCTGATTTCAGCGCCAAGACCACCCATGGCCAGCGCTCGCTGGCCGACTATCGGGGCAAGTGGCTCGTCCTCTTCTCCCACCCGGCCGACTTCACCCCGGTCTGCACCACCGAGTTCATGGGCTTTGCCCGCCATGCCGATGAATTCAAGGCAATGAACACCGAGCTGCTCGGCCTCTCGATCGACTCGAACTACGCCCACATTGCCTGGGTTCGTTCGATCAAGGAGAAGTTCGGCGTCGAGATCCCGTTCCCGATCATCGAGGACATCTCGATGAAGGTGGCGACCGCCTACGGCATGGTCCACCCGGGGGCGTCCGACACCCAGGCCGTGCGTGCCACGTTCTTCATCGACCCCGAAGGCACGCTGCGCGCCATGGTCTATTACCCCATGTCGAACGGCCGCTCGATCGCGGAGTTCGTTCGCCTCATGCAGGCCCTGCAGACGGCCGACGCCAACAAGGTGGCCACACCCGAAGGCTGGCAGCCCGGTCAGGACGTGATTGTATCGCCGCCGCAGACCGCAGCGGCTGCCGAAGCCCGCGCTGGCGAAGGCTACAACTACGTCGACTGGTATTTCAGCACCAAGACCCTCTGAGCAAGGCCAGGCAACCGGCGGCGCGCAAGCGCCGCCGGGAACCAGCCAGGAAAGGAATGCGCATGTCAGACCCCGTCATTGCCGCCGCAGCAGAGATCGTGCAGCAGGCCGATCCGGCGGCGGTCCAGGTTCGCAGCTTCTTCGACGAAGCAACCTTCACTGTAACCCACGTGTTGTCCGATCCTGCGACCGGCAAGGCCGCGATCATCGACAGCGTGCTCGATTTCGATCCGGCATCGGGGCGCACGTCCACCACTTCGGCCGATGCCGTGATCGCCTATGTCCGCGAACAGGGGCTGGAGGTCGAATGGCTGCTGGAAACGCACGCCCATGCCGATCATCTGTCGGCCGCACCCTATCTGCAGGAACAGCTGGGCGGCAGGCTGGCGATCGGTCGCCACATCCTCACCGTGCAGAACGTCTTCGGCAAGATCTTCAACGAGGGCACCCGCTTTGCCCGCGATGGTTCGCAGTTCGACCATCTCTTCGACGAGGGGGACCGTTTCTCGGTCGGCTCCATTCCAGCCATTGCGCTGCATGTTCCCGGGCACACTCCCGCGGACATGGCCTATGTCATCGGCGATGCCGTCTTCATCGGGGATACCCTGTTCATGCCGGACTATGGCTCTGCCCGCGCCGACTTTCCGGGCGGGGATGCCCATATCCTCTACCGGTCTGTGCGGCGGCTGCTGAGCCTGCCTGAGGCCAGCCGCCTGTTCCTGTGCCATGACTACAAGGCGCCAGGCCGCGACACCTATGCCTGGGAAACCACGGTCGCGGAGCAGCGCCGCAGCAACGTGCATCTTCACGACGGCATCAGCGAAGACGATTTCGTGGCCATGCGCAAGGCACGCGACGCCACGCTCGATATGCCGCGCCTGATCCTGCCATCAATCCAGGTCAACATGCGCGGCGGGCATTTCCCGGAGCCGGAAGAAAACGGGGTCAGCTACCTCAAGCTTCCGCTGAACCAGCTCTAAGGCGATGGCGCTCGACACCATCCAGTACCTGCTCGGTGCCGGCTCCGGCGGTCTGATCGGGTTCACTCTCGGTCTGGTCGGAGGGGGCGGCTCGATCCTCGCCGTCCCGCTGATGGTCTATCTGGTCGGCGTGCCGCAGCCCCATGTCGCGATCGGCACCAGCGCCCTCGCGGTCGCGGCCAATGCGGCAGCTAATCTCGTTCCGCACGCCCGGGCCGGGACGATCAAATGGCGGTGCGCCGGAATGTTTGCTGCGGCAGGGGTTGCGGGGGCCTATGCTGGCTCGACCCTGGGCAAGGCAACGGACGGGCAGCGCCTGTTGTTCCTGTTCGCCTTGCTCATGCTGGTGGTTGGTGCCCTGATGATCCGCAACCGCAAGGATCCGGGAAATCCCGACGTCCAGTGCCGCCGCGAAAATGCGCCCAAAGTGATGGGCTATGGCCTTGGCACTGGGCTTTTTTCCGGCTTCTTCGGGATTGGCGGCGGTTTTCTCATCGTTCCGGCCCTGATGGCATCGACTGCGATGCCCATGCGCAACGCGGTCGGCTCGTCGCTCGTGGCCGTCACCGCTTTCGGGCTGACGGCAGCCGTAAACTACGCTTTGTCGGGACTCGTGGACTGGGCCCTCGCGGGTGTCTTCATCCTGGGCGGCGTCGCGGGAGGCATCGCAGGAACACTGCTGTCGCAGCGATTATCCGCAATGAAGGGGCTGCTCAACACTCTGTTCGCAGGGCTGATCTTCGTCGTGGCAATCTACATGCTGTGGCAAAGTGCAATTCGGTAATTACGAATGCCGCCGCCTGCGGCATCGATGTCTCCGCCCCATAATAAATATCTATTATGAATACATTTTGGTTGCGAAATCGGCGAACACTTCTCAACACTGTTCGCCGTGAACAGGAGAGCTGATCTAGCGTGACCGTCGAAATTCGTCAGCTCCGTTTCGCGGTCATGTCCGCAGACCTTCGCAGCTTCTCGAGAGCGGCGGCCAGACTCAATGTAAAACAAGCCACGCTAAGCCGAAGCGTTCTGCAACTCGAAGACAAACTTGGCGTCAAACTGTTCGGGCGTACGACCCGGGGCGCTGAACCGACCGAAGCCGGCAAGGTCTTCCTCGAGACCGCACGCCGAATCATTACCGATCTCGATAATCTTCAGACCACGGCGCGGGCGGTCGGTTACGGCGAGCAGGGCCGCCTTGCTGTCGGTTATTGCTCCTCGCTGATGGCCGGCCATGTCAAGGCTGCCTTCTCGGACTATCTGACCAGGTTTCCCGATGTCCAGTTCGACGGGGTCGAAGGCGATCCGGACAAGCTTTGCAGCGATCTCAGAGCCGGGATGATCGACGTTGCGATCGCCCCGCACGGCAGCGAGGAACAGGGGATTGCCTCGCGCCCGGTCTGGTCCGAGCGGCTTGTCGCCGCGCTCTATCCTGCGCATCCTTTGCTTGAGGAAAGCCGGATCTACTGGGGCGATCTTCGCCGCGAGATCTTTGTCGTCCCGCGCCAGGGAATCGGTGAGATGATCCGCAATCTGATCACCGCGCGCGTTACAGGGCAAGGCTATCGCCCCAACATCATCACCCAGGAAACCAGCCTCGAGAGCGTGCTAAGCATGGTCCCGGTCGGCCGGTTCATCACCATCGCCACCGAAGCCTCGATGGGGGTTGCATGGCCGGAGCTGCAGTTCCGGGACATCTATGACAATGGCGGCACCGCCCGGATCGACTTTGCCCTCTACTGGCGCGAGGATAACGAGAACCCCGCGCTGCAGCGCTTTTTCACGATGATCAACGAGCGTTATCCGGCCTGAGCACGTCTCGCTTTGGCAAAGGCGCGGTCGCTGGCGACGAATCGTTCCAGCATCGGCACAATCAGGCGTTCGACCGTCGGCGCGCCCGCCGCGGCCCCACCATTCACTGCTGCCGCATAGGCCAACAGCTCGCGGTGCAGCCGCGCGGGCAGCTCGATTGTCAGCCGGACCGGTTTTTCGTCGGCAATGTCCGAAAGCTTAAGGCGGGTCATTGGCCCGCTCCCAGAATAAGGTCGCGCGTCACCAGCACCCGCACCGGAAAGCCGGGCCGGATGGTCAATGTCGGCCGCACGTTGAGCTCCCGGCTGACGATCTGCTCGCCGGCGCGATTGATGCTGTCTTGTGTGCCGCGCCGGAACGCGCGGGCCAGGTTGCCATCATCGCCTGAGCCGAGTTCCGCACCAGCGCCCAGCAGGGTCGAGACCAGCGCGGCCTTGAGTACCCCGCCCCAGTGGTAATCGGTGCCGTCCTGCAGCCCGGCAAAACCTTGCGTGTCGGCGGCGGGCTGCCGCTCGAGCACCACCGAGCGGCCATCAGGCAGGATCAGCCGGTTCCAGGCGAGCAGAACCCGGTTCTGGCCGAAGGCGACATCAGCGTCGTAGTCGCCGATCAGCCGCGCGCCTTGCGGGATCAGGAGGATCCGTCCCGTCGGACTGTCATAGACGTTCTGGGTCACCTGGGCCGTCACCAGCCCGGGCAGGTCCGAACGGATGCCCGTGATCAGCGCCGCCGGGATGACCGAACCGGCCTGGAGGATCGCAGGGGCTGCGAGGCCAACGAGCCGCTCGGAAGAAACGGTTCGCCGGTCACTGGCTCGGTCGAGAAAGGCCTGCCGGCGCGCGGCATCGGAAGAAGGGGCCGTAGCGGGCGCAGAGCTTGGCGGGTCGCCTCCTGCAGGCGGGCTGGCCAAGCTCCCGCCAACCGAGCCGGTTGTGCCACCTGCGAAGAACAGACGGCTGCCGCGAGCCGCTTCGCGTTCCTGCTCGGCGCGCTGTCTGGCAGCTGCGGCTGCATCGGCAGCGGGATTTGGCGCAGGCCCGGAACCTGCCGGCGGCAGGGCCGCCACATCGCCGCGCTTCTGGGCATCGAGGATCGGCTTGCCAAGGTCACCGGGGAGCGGAGGACCGAGCTTGGGCACCTGGCCATAGTCCTTGGGCGCGCCGGCGAGATTGTCGGCCACGGCGACACCATCGGTATTGTAGAGTTCCTCGGCACCTTTTCGTCCCTCGGGCTGGAGGGCGTAGATCAGGGCACCGCAGACCAGCGCACAGGCAGCAGCCGAGGCAAGTCCGATGGCCTTGCGCGACAGGCGCATGACGCGCGGGGGATCGCCGCGCAGCTTCACCGCGCTTTCGGGATCGACCAGCGGCTGCTCCCGGTTTTCGTTGTCGGCCGCCCCGGTCATGACCGGCCCCGGCGCGCGGTGACGATCCGCACCTTGTCCTGGCCCTTGCGCCCGCCGAGCCGGAGCTCGGCAGCGGCAAAGAGCCGGTCGACAATCATGTAGCGTCCCGAGACGCGGTAATTGACCAGTTCGGCCTCGCCGCGCGCGCCCAGCACGAACAGCGGCGGCAATTCGCCTTGCGCAATGCTTTCCGGAAACTCGATGAAGACTCGCGTGCCGTCATCGAAGGCACGCAGCGGTCGCCAGGTCGGCTTGTCGCCTGCGATCCGGTAGCCGAAGTTGAGATTGGCAAGGTCCATGCCTGCGGCAACGGGCGCGGCGCGCTCAGCCTCGGCACGATCCCGCCGCAGGGCAATCAGTTCGTCCTCCGGGTAGGCCCAGGAAACCGAGGCCATGTAGACGGAAGGGTTGGCGCGCAGTTCGAGATGATAGGTGCGCCGGTCGGTGTTGATAACGAGATTGGTGGCGATGTCGGGCCGGATCGGCTTGACCAGAATGTGGACCTGTTCGCTCGCTCCGCTGCCGCTGACGGTATCGCCGATCATCCAGCGCACGGTATCGCCAGCAGCAACCGGACCAAATCCGACCAGGCGTTCGCCGGGCTGAAGCGCAATGTCGGTGACCTGCCCAGGCTTGGCATAGACCTGATAGAGCGCGCCCCTGGTGAAGGGATAGAGCTGGATCGCGTTGACGAAGCCGGTGCGGTCAGGCTGCACCCGCGCGGCATCGTTTGCCGCTCCCACCTGATCGCGCGGAGCGGGGTGACTCCGGGTCAGGCGGGAGCGGCCCGCAGCGGGGGGCTCCGCCTGCGGCAAGGGTTTGAGCTGACCGGGAAGCGGCAGCGGTACGGGGATCGCCACCACCCGGGCGCCCGAAGCAGGCGCCTGCGATGTCTCGCTGACCGTCGCAGGCGCGGCAGGCGGGGACGCCGGGTGTTCCCGGGCCTGCAGGGGATAGACGAGCGCGAGGCTCGAGCTGAGGGCAGCGAAGGTCAGGGCGCGCGCCGCGCGCCGGGTCTGACTGATCATGATCCGAGTTCCTTTGACCAGTTGATGGCATTGACGAAGATGCCGAGCGGGTTCTTACGCAGGGCATCGGGAGTGCGCGGGGGCTGGACCACGGTGGTGAGGATCGCGGTCCAGCGGCTTGTCTCGGCGAGACTACCGTCGCGGTAGCGGCGCTCGACCCAGGCGACCCGGAAGCTGGTCGGCGATGCGCGGATCACGCTGGTGACATCGACGCCAACCTGCTCCCGCCCGATGAGGGCAAAGGGATCGTTGGTCCGGGCATAGTCGTTGAGGGCGAGCGCGCCCTTGTCGGTCGCGAAATCATAGGCCCTGAGCCAGTTCTGGCGCACGACGATCGGATCGTCGGGGATGCTGCGGACCTGCTCGATGAAGCGCGCGAGGTGGAAAGCGACCTGAGGATCGGACGGTGCAAAACCGGCGTCGGCAGGGGCCACGGCCTGGGCTTCGCCCAATTTGTCGACCTCGACCACCCAAGGCACAATGCTGCCGCGTGCGCCCTGCCAGATGATCCCGGCGGTCAGGCAGGTCGACAGGCCCAGCGCGCCGAAAAAGGCGATCCGCCAGTTGCGGGCCTGAACGCGGGCCGATCCGATCCGGTCATCCCAGACCTGGGCGGCGCGCTGGTAGGGCGTTTCGGGTTCGGGAGTCCTGCCGTAGCGGATCGAGGGTCGTCGGAACATGCGTCAGTCCTTTTCCGAGGTATCGATGGAAGCGCCGGCACCGCTGCTGTCGCCGGCCTTGAGTGTGTGGGCAGCGATGGTCGCGCCGTGAGTGATGGTCTGCCGGTCCTTCATGGCCCTGGCCCAGGCGGGCGGGCCGGCTTCGCCATCGGTTGGCGGCGGCGGCGGAGTGTTGGGACCGGGGGTAATCGTGCCGCCCGTATTGGTGATCGCGGCACGGCCGCCATCGCGGAATGACTGCTTCATGCCTTCACCGGCCTTGCGCAGCGGCGAAGTTGCTGCGCCGAGCGCAGCGTCACCGACCGCTGCCATGCCGGATCCGACGGCAGCTGCGCCCCTCTTGCCCGCCGAGCCCATGGCATAGGCGGTGGTGGCGCCGCCGGCGGCGCGCGATGTGCCATGGGCAACACTGGAAGCCGCACTGGCAACCGCGCCACCTGCCAGTTTCGCACCGGCGACAGCTCCGGCAGCAGCACCGCCCGCCATGAGCGCGGTTCCGGCAGCGGCGCCTGCGCCAAGCTGCGGTCCGCCAGCGACAATGCCGTTGGCAATGCCGGGACCGAAAATGCCCAGACCAAGCAGGGTCAGGCTCGCCAGCACGATCGAGAGCGCATCCTCGATCGTCGGCTCGGCCGGAATGGCGCTGGTGAATTCCGAAAAGATGGTCGAGCCGATGCCGACGATGACCGCCAGTACGAGAACCTTGATCCCGCTCGAGATGACATTGCCGAGCACGCGCTCGGCCATGAAAGCGGTCTTGCCGAACAGGCCGAAGGGGATGAGCACGAAACCGGCGAGCGTGGTCAGCTTGAACTCGATCAGCGTGACGAACAGCTGGATCGCGAGGAGGAAGAAGGCGATGACGACCAGCGCCCAGGCGACCAGCAGGATGATGATCTGCAGGAAATTCTCGAAGAAGCTGACGAAGCCCATCAGATCCGAGATCGCCTCGATCAGGGGCCGCGCGGCATCGAGCCCGACCTGGGCGACACGGCCGGGCTGGAGCAGTTCGCCTGCCGAAAAGCCGGTGCCGCTGGCCTTGAGGCCGAGGCCGGCGAAGCTCTCGAAGACAATCCGGGCGAGGTTGTTCCAGTTGCCGATGATGTAGGCGAAGATCCCCACAAACAGGGTCTTCTTGACCAGACGGGCGATGACGTCGTCCTGCTCGCCCCAGGTCCAGAACAGCGCGGCGAGCGTCACGTCGATGACGATCAGCGTGGTCGCGATGAAAGCGACCTCGCCCGACAGCAGGCCGAAACCGGAATCGATGTAGCGTGAGAATATGTCGAGGAAGCGGTCGACGACGCCGGTGCCACCCATGTCACTGGTCCTGTACTGACGGTTGGTGAAGGTGCGGCGGCTCGGCTTGTGGGGCCGGTGACGGCTCTCCGCCTTCGATCCCGAGGAAGCGCCGCCGCTTCTCGGCCCAGGCCGCGCGGCAATCGGGTGACGACAGCGCAAGCTCGCCCATGGCGGCGCAGGCCTTCAGCTGTGCGGGCAGCGGATCGCCGTCCGGCTCCCAGACGGTGACCATCTCGGGCAGAGGGACCTCTCGCTCTTCGCGCATGGTCAGCACGGTCATGGTCAGCGCGACAGCGACAAAGGCTCCGGCTGTGATCCGCGCGAAGAGCTTGGTCTCCATGGCGTTCAGTCCCGATAGAGCTTCGTGCTCACCGGCACGTAGCCGCGGCCCGGCGCCACGAAGCGGCGCAGCTGCTCGCGGGCCTGGGCCTTGGCGGCAGCTTCATTGGCGGCATCGAGCGCCTGGGCCCGGTTCATTGCCGCCATCGTCGCGATGAGATCGGCGAGCTGTTGCGACTGCAGCGCGAGCAGCTGGTTTCCGGCTTGTGCTGCCTGAAGCGCGCCAGTGGCCGACTGGCTGGCAGTGACCAGGCTCTGCACGGCGGTGCGGGCACCTTCGATGTTCTGCACGGCTCCGGCCTGTACTTTGAGCGCATCCTCGAAGGCCCCGACGCTGGTGCGCCAGCGCTCTTGAGCGTTGCGGACCATGTCGCGCTGCGATCCGGTCAGGCTGGCGGGCGAATAGTTGCGGGCGAATTCGCGCTCGATCGCCTGGACATCATAAGCGATACCCTGGGCCTTGCTCAGCAGCTGCTGGGTCTGCCGGATCTGCTGCTGGAGCGGCTCGAGCACGGTCAGCGGCAGGGCCTGCAGGTTGCGCGCTTCGTTGATCAGCTGCGTTGCCTGATTCTGCAGCATGCGGATCTGGTTGTTGATCTGCTCGAGCGTGCGGGCTGCCGTCAGCACGTTCTGGGCATAGTTGGTGGGATCATAGACGATCCCGCCGAACCCGAACTGGGCATGGGCCGGGGCGGGCATGATCGCAGCCGCACCGAGTGACAGCACAGCCGCGCCTGCCGCGAGGATCGGCCGGAGGCCCGGGGGTTTACGGGGCGATTTCATGGGCACTACTCCTTGGGTTGGCCCACAGCTTGATCGCTGCGGGCGGGGGAAACAGGATCTGCGGGAAGCATGTCGGCGGCCCAGGCGAGACCGCGATGCCTTAGCCAGGCCCGGGCAAAACCTGCGGTGCCATGGGTCTCGGTCAGCTCGCTGATCACCAGCTGGTCGGTCTTCGAGGAGGCGGCGGCAAAGGCGAGTGCAACCTCGCCGAGGCCCAGTTCGAACAGGCGGTTGCCGCGGGCTGACTGGCAGTAATAGTCGCGTTTGGGGGCCGCGCGGGCGATGATCTCGATTTGCCGGTCATTGAGGCCGAACCGGCGGTAGACCGAGAGGATCTGCGGCTCGATCGCCCGTTCGTTGGGCAGGAAGATGCGGGTCGGGCAGCTCTCGATGATAGCGGGCGCGATCGCCGAGGTTTCGATGTCGGCAAGGCTCTGGGTCGCAAAGACCACGCTCGCATTCTTCTTGCGCAGCGTCTTGAGCCACTCGCGCAGCTGGGCGGCGAACGCCGGGCTATCGAGGACCAGCCAGCCCTCGTCGATGATGATGAGGGTCGGCGAGCCATCAAGGCAGCCTTCGATGCGGTGAAAAAGGTAGGAGAGCACGGCAGGCGCGGCGGCCGAACCGGTCAGCCCTTCGGTTTCGAAAGCCTGGAATTTGCCTTCGCCAAGCTGCTCGGCCTCGGCATCGAGGAGCCGCCCGAAGGGCCCGCCGATGCAATAGGGCGCGAGCGCCTGCTTCAGGGCCTGCGACTGGAGCAGCACGGCAAGACCGGTGAGCGTGCGCTCGGCAACCGGCGCGGTCGAGAGCGAAGTCAGGGCCGACCAGAGATGCTCCTTGGTCGCCGGATCGACGGTTACGCCCTCGCCGGTCAGGATCGCCTGGAGCCATTCCGCCGCCCAGTTGCGCTCGGCAGGCTCGTCGATCCGCGCAAGGGGCTGGAGCATGACAGCGCCGGCGCCATCGCCTGCCAGACTGGTTCCGAGATCCTGCCAGTCGCCGCCGCAGGCGAGCGCTGCCGCCCGGATCGAGCCCCCGAAATCGAAGGCGAAGATCTGCGCGCGGTCATACCGCCGGAACTGCAGCGCCATCAGCGCGAGCAGGACCGATTTGCCCGCTCCGGTCGGTCCGACGATCAGCGCATGGCCGACATCGCCGACATGGAGCGCAAAGCGGAACGGGGTCGAGCCTTCCGTGCGGGCATAGAATAGGGGCGGCGCCCTGAAATGGGCGTCCCATTCCGGCCCGGCCCAGACTGCGGAGAGCGGGATCATGTGGGCGAGGTTCAGGGTCGAGATCGGGGGCTGGCGGACATTGGCGTAGACATGGCCCGGCAGCGAACCGAGCCATGCCTCGAGCGCGTTCATGCCCTCGACGATGACCGTGAAATCGCGGCCCTGGATGACCTTTTCGACGAGGCGGAGCTTTTCCGCCGCCATGGCGGCATCTTCGTCCCAGACGGTGACCGTGGCCGTGACATAGGCCATGCCCTGAAGGTCCGAGCCCAGTTCCTGCAGCGCCGCATCGGCATCGGCGGCCTTGTTCGAGGCGTCGCTGTCGAGCAGCGCCGAGGCCTCGTTGGTCATGACCTCCTTGAGGATCGCGGCAACCGACTTGCGCTTGGCGAACCACTGGCGGCGGATCTTGCCCAGTAGCTTCGTCGCATCGGTCTTGTCGAGCATGATCGCCCGGGTCGACCATCGGTAAGCGAAGCCTTGCGAATTGAGCTCGTCGAGGATGCCCGGGAACGTCGCACTCGGAAAGCCGACCACGGTCAGGGTGCGCAGATGGGCTTGGCCGAGCCTGGGTTCGAGACCCCCGGTCAACGGTTCGTCGGCCAGCAGCGCATCGAGATGCATCGGCGTCTCGGGGACGCGCACCCGATGATTGCGGGTCGAGATGCAGCTGTGGAGGTATGTCAGTGTCTCACTGTCACCCAGCCAGGCGGCTTCGGGCACGAAACCTTCGATGAGGCGCAGCAGCCGGTCGGTGCGATCGCTGAACAGCTCCAGCAGTTCACGCGCCTGTACGCCCTTGTGGGCCTTGCCTTCGTAGAGCCAGCTCTCGGCCCGCGCGGCATCCTCGGCGGGCGGCATCCACAGCAGCGTCAGATAATAGCGGCTCTCGAAATGGGCGCCTTCCTCGGCAAACTGGGCGGCGCGCTCACGCTCGACCAGGGCCGAGGCCGGATCGGGGAAGTCGCTTTCCGGGTAGTCCTGCGCTGGGCGGCGCACCGCTTCGACGAAGATTGCCCAGCCCGAACCGAGGCGGCGCAGCGCGCTATTGAGACGCGCAGTGGTCGCAATGAGCTCGGCAGGGGTCGCGCTGTCGAGATCGGGCCCCCGGAAGCGGGCAGAGCGCTGAAAGCTGCCGTCCTTGTTGAGCACCACGCCGGGCGCGACCAGCGCCGCCCAGGGCAGGAAGTCGGCGAGGCGGTCAGCCTTGTTCCGGTATTCGCGAAGCGAGAACATGGAGCGTCACACCCTCAGGAAATTGGGGAAGCGCAGGTGCCGCCGGGCGACATCGACGAATTGCGGATCGCGCCGGGCCGCCCAGACTGCGACCATGTGGCCGAGCGCAAAGAGGACGAGACCGGCGATCCACAGGCGCAGACCAAGCCCGATCGCACCGGCCAGCGTCGCATTGGCGATCGCGAGGCCGCGCGGCGCGCCGCCGAGCAGGATGTGCTCGGTCAGCGCCCGGTGGACGGGCACGACGTAACCCAGCGGCAGTCCAGGCGGCGGAGTCTCCATCAGACCAGCGCTCCGCCGCCGAACGAGAAGAACGAGAGGAAGAAGGACGAGGCCGCAAAGGCGATCGACAGGCCGAAGACGATCTGAATCAGCCGCCGAAAACCGCCGGAGGTGTCGCCGAAGGCAAGCGCGAGGCCGGTGGCGATGATGATGATCACCGCGACGATCTTGGCGACGGGCCCCTGGATCGATTCGAGGATCGACTGGAGCGGGGCTTCCCACGGCATGGACGAGCCGGCGGCATGGGCCGGCATGACCGTGACTAGGGCGGCGGCGGCAGCGAGCATGATCGCGGACGCGCGATTGCGGGCGCGGGCAAGGGTTCGGGTCATGGGCATTCTCCTTCGGTTGGGGGAACAAGGGGGATGAGGCGGTAGTCGCCCGCGGCATCGAGGCCTTCGACGCGGACCAGTTCCGCAAGGCGCCGGCCGGTGCCGTCGCGAACAAGCACGGCGACGACATTGATGGTCTCGGCAATGAGGGCGCGCGGCACCGTGACCACGCTTTCTTGGATCAGCTGCTCGAGCCGCCGCAGCGTGCCGAGCGCAGAGCCGGCATGGATCGTTCCGACCCCGCCGGGATGGCCGGTGCCCCAGGCCTTGAGGAGATCGAGCGCCTCGGCGCCGCGCACCTCGCCGATGGGGATCCGGTCGGGGCGCAGCCGCAGGGCCGAACGCACCAGATCGGAAAGCGAGGCTACGCCATCCTTGGTGCGCAGCGCCACCAGATTGGGCGCGGCGCATTGCAGCTCGCGCGTATCCTCGATCAGCACCACCCGGTCGCCGGTCCGGGCGACCTCGGCGAGGAGCGCATTGGTCAGCGTCGTCTTGCCGGTCGACGTCCCGCCCGCGACGAGGATATTGGCCCGCGCCGCGACCGCGGCAGCAAGAGCATCGGCGAATGCCGTCGGCATGATCCCGGCCGCGACATAGTCCGCCAGAGTGAACACCGTGCCTGCCGGCTTGCGGATCGCGAAGCTGGGCGCTGCCACCACCGGCGGCAACAGCCCCTCGAACCGCTCCCCCGTCCCGGGCAATTCCGCCGAGACCCGTGGTGCGCCTGAGTGCACCTCAGCACCCACATGATGCGCGACAAGGCGGATGATCCGCTCACCATCGGCGGCGGACAGCACCGCGCCCGTATCGGCAATCCCAAGCCCGAGCCGATCGACCCAGAGTCGTCCGTCGGGATTGAGCATGACTTCGATGACCGCCGGCTCTTCCAGCCAGGCACCGATTTCAGGGCCGAGCGCCGTGCGGAGCATGCGCGCACCGCGCGTTGCTGCCTCGGACCGGATCGGAATGACGCTCATCGCTGCCTCGCAATTGCGCGCACCGACAACCGGCCCGCGTGACGAGGCAGATCAAAAGGGCATCAGATCACGGCAGGGCAACAAGCATTTGCTGCGAGCAAGGCGCAGCGTGCCCATAGAAGCACTGGCGTAAGCGGCGATGAGGGAACCAGAGCGTTTGGCGCGTCGTACCCTAATTCAGATTCCGGGCCCGTTTCTGACATAAGGCGTCGCATATGTCAGAAACGTCCTGGCCCATGGGCAGGGCCGCAACCTTCAGCGCGCCAGGCGCTGCTCACTCTCCATCCGCCGTGCAAGGGCTGAGACGAAAGCCGTAAACCGCTCCTGCGCTTGGGCCTGCGCGGCAGGAAGCTGGCTGTCCGGCAAGGCCGGGTTGGAGATGAGCCAGGTCCGCACGAACAGGGCGATGGCCTCGTTGCCGACCTCGACATGGTAATCGAGCTTGTCGAGTTGCCGCGAAATCCGGTCCAGCCGCCGGCTGAAGGCGGCTTCCATGCGTTCGGAACTGTCTGGCGACAGGAACGATGCCAGCGCTGCTTCGACGACGGCTGCCTGCGAAACCCGCTTGCGTGAAGCGTAGTGAGCCAGCTGGTCGGCAAGCTGCGGCGGCAGGCGGAAGGTGTGGCGGGTGCGCTTCACAGTTCGATCCCGTCGCCAGGGTCAAGCGCCGCCTGACGGGCAACTGTCCGCATGCGATCAGCTTGCCGCCGGCTTTGCGCCAGGTCTTCCTCGATCATCGGTTCCTCAAACTCGAATTCGCTGACCACGCGCGGCGGGAGGATGATTTCCTCATGCTCCGGCAGTTCCGGCTCCCGCCTGATGCCGCCATTGTCCGCGTCACAATCGTCGTCGTCCGTCGGAGCCGGGTGCTTCTGCGCTGTTGGGGACTGGATGATCATATCCGCCCAGGTACCGGCATTTGCGATATTCGGTGGTGCCTTCCTGCACTCTGGCGGCGGCAGGATGCGCGCGCTCAATCGTCGATCCTTGAAATAGTGCGCCTTCTTGGCCCGGATCGGATGCAGCCCGGCCAGCATCACGATCTCGTCGTCGACGGGCAGTTGCATGATCTCGCCCGGCGTCAACAAGGCCCGGGCCGTCTCGGAGCGCGACACCATGAGGTGGCCGAGCCAGGGAGATAACCGGTGTCCGGCATAGTTCTTCATCGCCCGCATTTCCGTGGCAGTACCGAGCGAATCCGATACTCGCTTGGCGGTGCGCTCGTCATTCGTCGCGAAGCAGACCCGTACATGACAGTTGTCGAGGATCGCGTTGTTCTGGCCATAGGCCTTCTCGATCTGGTTCAGTGATTGGGCAATCAGGAAGGCCTTGAGGCCATATCCGGCCATGAAGGCCAAGGCGCTTTCGAAGAAGTCGAGCCGGCCCAACGCGGGGAATTCGTCCAGCATCAACAGGACGCGGTGCCGCTTGCTGTTGGCCTCCAGTTCTTCGGTCAGCCGCCGTCCGACCTGATTGAGGATAAGGCGGATAAGCGGCTTCGTCCGACTGATGTCGGAAGGCGGCACCACGAGGTAGAGGGTGGCCGGCTGCTTGCCCGTCACCAGGTCCGTGATCCGCCAATCGCATTGCCGGGTGACCTCCGCGATAACCGGATCCCGGTAGAGGCCAAGAAACGACATGGCGGTCGACAGGACGCCGGATCGCTCGTTCTCGGACTTGTTGAGCAGTTCGCGGGCAGCGCTGGCGACAACCGGATGAACACCGGCTTTTCCCAGATGCGGCGTTGCCATCATGGCGGTCAGCGTCGCCTCGATGGTGCGGTGGGGGTCCGATAGGAAGGCTGCCACGCCGGCCAGGGTCTTGTCCGGTTCGGCATAGAGCACATGCAGGATTGCGCCGACGAGCAGCGAATGGCTGGTCTTCTCCCAGTGGTTGCGGCGTTCAAGTGAGCCTTCGGGATCGACGAGGACATCCGCGATGTTCTGAACGTCTCGGACCTCGGCCACACCGCGCCGGACTTCCAGCAAGGGGTTGTAGGCTGCCGAGTTGGCATTCGTCGGGTCAAACAACAGGACCCGGCTGAACTGCGAGCGGAAACCGGCTGTCAGGTTCCAGTTTTCGCCTTTGATGTCGTGGATGATGGCTGAGGCAGGCCAGGTCAGCAGGGTCGGAATGACAAGCCCGACGCCCTTGCCGCTGCGGGTCGGCGCGAAGCAGAGAACGTGCTCCGGACCGTCGTGGCGAAGATAGCTCTGCTCGTACTGGCCCAGCACGGCGCCGTGATCGCCCAGCAGTCCCGCGCCAGTGATTTCGGCCCCATCGGCCCATCGCGCGGAGCCAAAGGTCTCGGTCCGTTTCAATTCGCGCGCCCGCCAGACCGACATGGCAATGGCGACAACGACGGCGGCAAGCCCGCTGGCGGCAGCAATCATGCCGCCCGTTTCAAAGACCTCCGGGGCATAAGCTTCGAAGCTGAACCACCACCAGAAAATCGCGGGTGGCGGATAGACCGGGTGACCGAAGGCAAAGCCCATCGGTGCTCCCAGCTCGGGCTGATATCCCAGGGCCGCCGCCGTCCACTGGGTGGCACCCCAGACGCCAACCACCACGATGAGCAGAACGGTTGTGATCTGCCCCCAGAGAATGCGGGTTCCTGACATGACTGCGCTCCTTCAGGGAACGCTGGTCAGACAAAAGACAGGCTTCAATACGAGATTGTCATGGGCCGCAGCGTGGCGAAGGATTAACAAGGGTTCGGTGAAAATTTTACTGCTCTCGGGCATCGGCCATTGCGAACTGGACACGAAATTTACTACTCATTTTCAATGTCGGCTTATGCCCATGCCGATCTGCTTTCATCGATAATGGAGTACGGCCTTGAATGAAATCGTAGCAATGGCCGTTCACGATCTGGAGCGTCATGACGGCGCCTACCAAGTCAAGCCGGCTACGAAGACCTTGGCTGTGACGAAAACCACGCAGCGGGTGATCGATGAGCTGTATGATCTCTACAATCGCCGAGCCACAAAGAGCCACGGCAAGTTCACCACGGCTGAAGGCTATCCCACCGAGGATCAGGTTCGGGACTATGTCGAGGATCCCGAACAGGATTTCCTCCGCCTGACGACGCGCATGATGGAAACGCTTCGGCATGAGGCCCAAGCGAGATCAGCTTCTACCGGCGGTCATGTCCTGTTTGCCCACTTTCAACGGGAGGCTCGTGACTATCTGCTTGTGGCGATCGTGTCCGACAAGTTGAGCGCGGCGCTTACATCGCAGAGCGATATGAAGGATGTCAGCCATCTCGATCTTGAAGGTTTCCGGTTCGCGGGGCGTATCAACCTCACGGCTTGGGCGGCGAAGGAAGAACGGTACATCAGCTTCCTGAAGGGGAAAGGGGATGTTTCGGAATATTTCCGCCAGTTCCTGGGCTGCGATTCAGTTGTGCAAGACCGGGTGGACACGACCAATCTCGTCAATGCTCTGAAGGAATTCGTTGCCGAAACAGGCATGCCGGAAGTGGAAGGGAATGAATTCCTGGCACGTGCGAAGGCCATTTGTGAACGTGCTTCCCGAAATCGTGAGGAAATCGAATTCGAGGCTCTTGCGAATGAGTTGATGCCAAAGGATCCCAAGCCCCTTAAGGATCACCTGGCTCATACGGACCGAGGCCTCAGCGATGGCTTCATACCCGATCGCCGCGCATTGGCTTCTCTGGTCCGCTTTCGTGGCAGCACGAAGCAATGGAAGGTCGAGTTTGACCGTGACGCGGTCAGCAACCGATCCGTCATTTACGACGCGAATGCCAATACCTTGACACTGACCGGGCTGCCTGAAGACCTCGTGTCGCAGTTGCGTGCCGAAGGGCTTGGCAGTGCCTGACGTTCGCTTCGCTGACCTCGTAGCGCTGTATCGCCATACCCGTTTTGACGGCAATGGCGGTGGGGCTCTCTATGTCGCCAGCGAAGAGATTGCAGCTACGCTCCGCGCGGTCGAGAGCGACGAGGACTTGTACGATCAGGTCCAGATCAGCTTGGTTGAGGCTGCTGAGTTCGATGTCGGCCAAGAAGTTCGTATCAATATCGCCTCACCGAGCCACAAAATCGGATATCTCTGCCAGAATTTCGATGCTTTGTTCAGGACACCCGGGGCCGCATTCGTCGAACCGGAAAATTACTATGTCATCGATCCCGGCTATGCGCCAGGTGATGAACCGGTTCCCCCAGCGTTGGCCCGTTATCGGGCATTGCTGAACATCATTGCCGCGCTGCGCAATTCTGCAACCTATGTGAGCGAATTGCAGCGGGAACTGGTCTTTATCGGCACGGACAAGATCGCGATACCAGTTGAGTTCGCCGAGGCTGATCTTCCATCCTCGCTCGAGCAGCTCTCTCAGCGTCTGAGCCGGGTTCTGGACGGCCAGATCCATACGGACGAGAAGTACGGCTTGCTGGCGGATGCCGTGATCGAGATGACGCGTGCGCAGCCAAGTACCCGCCGGTTCGTCCATCTGGTCGCCAACCTTGATCACCTCTGCGAGGAGGTGGAGAAAGGCTACCGGATGTTTGTCTCCAGCTTTTCCTATTCACGGATCAAGAAGGAGATTGAAGCCGCCCGCCTGGATTACATCGGCAAGATTCACAAGACGATCAGCGACATCCAAGGCCAGCTGCTCGGGATACCGGTGGCGACGATCGTGGTTGCATCGCAATTGAAGGCCCCGGGTCAGTGTGACAGCACGTTCTGGACGAACACAGCCGTGCTGCTCGGTGCCTGGGTATTTGTCGGTTTGTTGTGGCTGGCCGTCAGGAACCAGAGGCATACGCTTGAGGCGATCGGCACGGATATGAAGGGCCAGCGCGAGCGGCTTGAGCGCGATCACGCAGCCGTCCATGACGATTTTGTCGGAATGTTCAACGAGCTCGACAAGCGGGTAAGCTGGCATCGGTGCGTTTTGACGATTGTGGGCTGCGTTGCCCTGGTCGGTGCCGCTCTTGCCACCATGGCCTATCTGATGATGACCCCCCGAGGGTCGATGGCCTGCTTTTTGCCCAGCTAACAGGCCTGGGCATCTTGGCAGCCATTGTCGCGGGTAAATCCATCTGCCTTCGTTTGCCCTGACCATGTGACCTCGGTAATGCAGAGCAAGGTTCAGGAGGGAAAGCAGCTATATGCCGACATTGTCGTGGTTGACGCGCGAAAAGGACGTGAAGAGCGCGGATTCCGTGGCTTATCGGCTGCTGGAGCGAGACGACGCGCTGTCTTTCGGGGATCCTGCTTCCGGCAACATGCTGATCCAGGGCGACAACCTGGAGGCGCTGAAAAGCCTGCTGCCCTATTATCGGGGGCAGGTGAAGTGCATCTACATCGATCCGCCGTACAACACCCGGTCGGCCTTCGAGCATTACGACGACAATCTGGAGCATAGCCAGTGGCTGGCTATGATTTGGCCGCGTCTGGTGTTGCTACGCGAGTTGCTGGCCGAGGACGGTAGCATCTGGGTGTCGATCGATGACCGCGAAGGGCATTATCTCAAAGTGGTTATGGATGAAGTATTTGGGCGAAAAAATTTTCGATGCTCCTTCATCTGGCAAAAGGTCGACAGCCCGAACGATAATAAAGTAGCAATCACCCCCGATCACGAATTCCTTCTGTGTTACGAAAAGAATTCTGAAACAGCAGGGTTTGGACAAAAAACCGACAGGAGCCTGCTCGATTCCTATCGAACCACGGACGAAGAGCCGCGTCCCCACAGGGATAGGCTGATTAAGAAGAATGGAAAAAATTCTCTTCGCGCTGACCGTCCAACTATGTTTTATCCGATAGTGGCACCTGACGGGACTGAGGTATTCCCAATCCACGATGATGGAAGGGAGGCAAACTGGGCATTTAGCAAGAAAGGCATTGAAGAGCTTCGCGCGAAGAACCTCTTGATATGGAAGAAACGAGACCGTAACGGAGAAGAGGTATGGGTTCCGTATTCTCGCGAATTTGCCAAGGATGAGCCCACTCGCCCCCACCCCACAATTCTTTTGGACGTCAAAACCACAAGGCAAGCAAAAGCTCATGCTAGGGCACTCTTCCCAGATATCCCATTGATCGACACGGTGAAGCCCGAAGAGTTGATTGAGCGGATCTTACAAATTGCCACTTCAAGCGGTGATCTCGTTCTCGACTCCTTCCTCGGGTCCGGCACCACCGCCGCCGTCGCCCACAAGATGGGCCGCCGCTGGATTGGCGTGGAAATGGGCGATCATGCCGTCACTCACTGCGCCCTGCGCTTGCGCAAAGTGCTCGAAGGGGAACAGGGCGGGATCAGCCAGGCAGTGGGCTGGCAGGGCGGCGGCGGCTTTGCTTTCTACCGTTTAGGCGAGACGGTGTTCGATGCGGATGGTGCCATCAATCCGGGCGTGACCTTCGCCCCGCTCGCTGCGCATATCTGGTTCGCAGAAACGGGCGCGCCGATGACCGCGCCGAACAGCGGGCCATTTCTGGGCAGCCACGATGGCGGAGGGCTGGCGCTGCTCTACAACGGCATTCTGGGCGACAAGAGCGTGTCGGGCGGCAATGTGCTGACGCGCAAGACGCTGGGCATGATCCGCGCGTCTGCCGGCGATTTCGCCGGGCCGATGACTGTTTATGGCGAAGCCTGTCGGCTCTCCCCCGAAACGCTGAAGGCAGAGGGCATCGTGTTCAAGCAGACCCCCTATGACGTGAGGGCGCGCTGATGCAGCTCAAACAATACCAGACCGACACTCTGGCCGTTCTGCGCCGCTTCTTCGAGGAAGCGCGTTTGCGCGGGCCCAAGGCGGCCTATGAGGCGATCACCCAGGAGCCGGAACAGGCGAAGCGCCTGCGCGGCTATGGCGGCAAGTATGAACCGCTGCTGGGGCAAGAGGACATGCCCTATGTCTGCCTGCGCCTGCCCACCGGCGGCGGCAAGACATTGCTGGGCGCGCACGCCATCGGTGTCGCCAAGGATGCGTGGATCGAGCGGGATTTTCCGCTAGTCCTCTGGCTGGTGCCGACCAACATGATCCGCACCCAAACGGCAGAAGCGCTGAATAATCCGAAGCATCCCTACCGCCGCGCGCTGGACGACCAGTTCGGCGGGCGGGTGCGGATTTTTGACATCGGCGACTTCACCCGCATCCGCCCGCACGACCTTGCGGCCAATTGCTGCGTCGTCGTCGGCACACTGCAGACCTTGCGGGTGGAAAGCACCGACGGCCGCAAGGTCTATGCCCATCACGAAGAGCTGGAACCGCTGTTCAGTGAGGTGCCTCGGCGCCGTGCCGGGCTGGAGACGCTAGGGCCGGATGTTGCCGCCAAGGTTGGTGGCCATCCAGACGACATCCGCTTCAGCTTCGCCAACCTGTGCCATCTGCGCCAACCGCTGATGATCGTGGACGAGGCGCACAAGGCCGTCACCGGCCTGTCACGCACCGTGCAGGAGCGCGTGAACCCGTGCGCCATCGTGGAATTCACCGCCACCCCGCACAAGAAGAGCAACATCCTCCATTCGGTCAGCGCGCTTGAATTGAAGGACGCGCAGATGATCAAGCTGCCGGTGCGGCTTGAAGAGCATGAGACGTGGGAAGGTGCAGTTACCAGCGCGATCATGAAGCGCGCCGAACTGGCGGAAGAAGCGGCGAAGGACCGGGTGGGCTACATCCGCCCGATCGTGCTGTTCCAGGCCGAAGATAGGAACCGCGAAGTGACCGTCGACGTGCTGCGGCAGCATCTGATCGACACGCACCACATCGATCCCGGGGCGATTGCGGTCGCCACCGGCGATCAGCGCGAACTGGACGGGATTGACCTGTTCAAGCCTGATTGCCCGATCGAATACGTCATCACGGTGGAGGCGCTGAAGGAGGGCTGGGACTGTTCCTTCGCCTATGTCTTCTGCTCGGTCGCCAACATCAAGAGCTCGACGGATGCGGAGCAGCTGCTCGGCCGCGTGCTTCGCATGCCTTATGCCACGCGGCGCAAGGCCACGGTGCTCAACAAGGCCTATGCGAACCTCGTCTCGAAGTCGTTTGCCGAGGCGGCGAATACGCTGCGGGACCGATTGGTCGAGATGGGCTTCGAGGAAAGCGAAGCCGAGGCGAACATCGAGGCCGAACAGGGTTCGCTCGACGAGGGTCTGTGGGGCGAGAAGCGGCGCCCGAAGCCCACCGCCCGGATCGCGGTTGATGCCACGCCAGACGCGCTGGCGGCAGTGAAAGCCGCAGCGCCGGACAAAGTGAAGATCGAGGCTGCGCTGGGCGCGGCGCCGGTCATCACTGTCACGGGCTTTCTGCGGCAGGCGGAAAAGGACGTGATCTACGCCGCGCTCCCCGAAAAAGCGGCGAATGTGGTTCGCGAAGCCATTGCGCAGCACGAACTGGAGCACGCGCACAGCGCCTCGCCTGCCGAAAAGGGCGAGGAGTTCGTCGTGCCTCGCCTGATGGCTGCCGTGCAGGGCGAGTTGGTTTTCGCCGATGTCGATGTTCTGGGCGAGTATTTCGAGTGGTCGCTGGCGGATCATTCGGCCCAGCTATCCAAAGCGGAATTCGACGTGCGCGATACGTCGGAGGCCTTCGAGATCGATCTGGATGGCGATCATCTGCTGGTGCGGCACAGCGACCAGACCGATCAGCTAATGCTCGACGTACCGGTCGATGGCTGGACGGCAGGCGGGCTTGTGAATCTGCTCGCCAAGCAGGTGCGGCAGGCCGATAGCGCAATTGGCCACGGCGAAATGATCGCCTGGTTGAGCGATGTGGTCGCCCATCTGACCGGCCCGCGCGCCATCCCGCTCGCCACGCTGATGCGATGCCGGTTCATCCTGGCCCGCAAACTGCGCGAGAAGATCGCGGCGATCCGGGCCGAGGTGCGCAAGGGCGTGTACCAGACATGCCTGTTCGCGCCGGAAGCTAAGCCGGAGTTGTCGTTCGAGAACGGCTTCCGGTTCCACGATGGCATGTTCGCCGGCGTGCCCTGCTATCGCGGCACCAAATACCGCTTCGCCAAGCACTATCTGGGCTGGGACCGCGTACCGCGCTTCGATGGCAAGGGTGACGATGGCGCTGACGGTGATGAGTTCAAGGCAGCCCAGCAACTCGACAGCATTGCTGAGGTGGAATTCTGGGTGCGTAACGTGGCCAGGCACGCGGATGCCTTCTGGTTGCCGCTAGCCGGGGGACGTACCTATCCCGACTTTGTCGCCAAGTTGAAGGACGGGCGCTTGCTGGTCGTCGAATACAAGGGCGACCACCTCGTCGCGGATTCGAATGAAAAGCGGGCGATTGGACAGCTCTGGCAGGAGGCCAGCAACGGCAAAGGCATCTATGTCTTCGCGGAAAAGGAACGCGATGGCATGAACGTGAAGCAGCAGATTGCGTCAGCGATTGGATAGATCGCTGTCCCGTCGTACGCGACGGAGCAGTCGTTCAAAGTCGTCAGACCAGTCGTCTATTCACGCTGAAATAAGACTGGCGGCTAACTATCGACACATGATCAAGATCTGGAACACGTATGAGCAAGTTTCTCCTGCCGCTGTCTGAATTCAACCGCCTCCACCAAGTCATACATGGTGCGATCCGAGCGGAGGGCAATCCGGGGCGGGCCTGTACGTTGTTCGCCTGCATCGGCGCTCTGATACTGAACAAGCACTATGGCATGAAGGCCCGTGCTGTGGCCGGGGGATTTGCGATGTGCGTCGAGCCGGGGAAAAATCTCTTCTTTGGCCGCGACGCCGGTGGGCGGATCGAACTGGATACCGATGCCTTCCACATGTGGATTCAGACGCCGACCCACATCATTGATTTCATGTCGCCCCTGTTCCATGAAGCCTTCGAAGAAGTGCAGTCGGACGTAATCATTCCGCGAAAAATGTTCCAAAAGCGCCATGATGATGAGGTGCCAAGTCTCGACGATCTCAATCGACCTGGCGATTTCTACGTCATGCCCGATACCGACCTGACAGAACGCCTCATCGACAGCATTTTGGAACGGGATATCAACCGCGATTTTTTCCACATCGTTGATCAGTGGTTCGGAAAACGGCGCAGCAAACAACGACCAAATATGACGATTGGCAGCAATGACGGAATCATTCGCGAACTGAGCTTGCCTGAAACGGTCGCGCGTGGGGCCTGGTGAGCCATTTCTGTGCTGACCTCTGTGCATTCTCCTGCTTTCCCCCAAGTCGCAGTCACCTGGGCTTGCCCTCTTTAATTTTTTAGGCCACAAATGCGGTGGCAAAAATTAAAGAGGGCCTCATGCACGCTGCCAGAATCATCCGAGATCCCGCCGAAGTCGCTGATCGTCTGTCTATGTTCGGCGTCACGGCTGAAGAATTCATCCCATTGATCGAAGCTGTCGTGGCGGCGAAGAACGATGTGGTAGCCGTCGACGCGCGCACTGCGAGTGGCAGTAAGGCCTATTTCGCCGGTGTGCGCCATAAGCGACTCCTGTTTCTCCCCAAAGGTTGGGAGATGGATAGCACAGGCGGCGTTGAGTCGGTGTACCATCCCGACACCGGAATTCGTATCGTCTACCAGTCAGTCGACGAGGCCTGCATTAGTTTCCGCGGCCCGCAACCTGTAAGCACTAAGGGCCCTGCCTCCGAAGCAGCAATCAAGACCGCGCAGGGCGAACTGTTTCGCGAGGACGAGGCGCCCGAAGTGCCGCCTGAGCGTATTGCCCGCCTGAATTCGACTGTGTGGTTTCTGTGTGTATCGATCAACCACCAAGATCCTGACGATGTGCGCGCCGAGCTCGCACTGCCAGCAGCGATCGATCGGGGCCACTTCAAGGGTTTTCTCGAGCGGATTTTCATCGTGAACTTTGGCGACTGGAATTCGCGCGGTTCTGTCGCTAAGCGGCCCGATGACGACGATCCCTACGAATTCTCAATCGCTCGGAAGTGATATGCAATTCAACGCTGCAAGGCTTGATATCGCAATGGATCGGCGAAGGCTTACGGCTCGTGCGCTCGCCGAGGCGGCGAACATCACGGTTGTGAGCCTGTCTCAGATCAAGAACGGGAAGCAGGTTCCGCAGCAGGCAACTGTCGACCGCGTAGCCAAGGCTTTGGGCTATCCTGTCTCATTCTTCTATGGCGAAGATGTGGACACGCTCCCCGCCTCGGCGGTTAGTTTCCGCAGCCTTTCGTCAATGACGAAGCGCGAATGTCACGCGGCCATCGCGGCCGGCGCACTGGCCTATCTTGTTTCAGACTGGCTGCATTCGAAGTACACGCTTCCGACGGTCAAATTGATAGATGCCGGGCCGGAAAGAGACCCTGCCGCCGCTGCACGATCCCTGCGTGAGTCTTGGGGGTTGGGCGAAAAGCCAATTGGAAACTTCATTCGATTGCTCGAGGCGAAGGGAATCCGAGTATTCTCGCTCGCTGAAAACACCAAAAACGTAGACGCGTTTTCGTGTTGGAGGAATGAAGAGCCCTTCATTTTCCTCAATACCTTCAAGACCACCGAACGCAGTCGTTTTGATGCTGCCCATGAACTTGGGCATTTGGTCCTCCACAAGCATGGGGGGTCAAACCAGGGTCCACAGGCCGAGGCCGAGGCGAATGCATTCGCTAGTTCCTTCCTGATGCCGCGGGCTGACGTGATCTCAGAGATGCCAAGAGTACATACGCTGCGTCAAATCATTGAGGGTAAGCGTAGGTGGGGGGTTTCTGCGGCGGCTCTGGCTTACCGGCTCCACAAACTTGGCCTGATTTCGGACTGGCAGTACCGCGGCTTCAACATCCAGTTGCGGTCTGACTATGGGACTGAGGAGCCCAATGGTCTTCCGCGAGAAACCTCCTCACTTTGGAAAATGGTTCTCGATGACATGTGGGAACAGAAAAAAACTCGGGCAGATATCGCTGCTGAGTTGCATATTCCGCACGGCGAACTTGAAAATCTACTGTTCGGTCTGACCGCTACGTCGGAAGCCCCACCTGCGCGAACCCAGCCCTTGCTGACTGTCGTTGACTGAGGCGCTGATCAATTGCTGATGCTTCGGTAAGCAATCAAAAGCAGGCCAATTGGCTACGTGACGAATGATGGTCGAGTCAGAACGCTTTAGGGTTGAAACCAGCCCTATCGGCCCGTCGAAGAGACAGAGAATTTGCGGATCAAACGTTAGATCGAAATCGACCTCGACCGAGCAAATCTCCAGTCCACCCCGCCGCGCTGGTTCATCGCCCCGGCCACGGCCTGGCCAAGCTTGCGCTCCAAGGCGGGCTGCCAAGGCACAAGTTGAAACCCCAGGCCGTTGTCGATCATGGCGAAGCGCCCCGACGCAAGGTCGATGCGCTGCCGGTAAATGCCTGTGACATGCTCGCCGGGGCCACTCGACTGCTGTTCCAGCCCGGTCTGTTGCGAAAGCCTGCCCGATGCCTCGGCCAGCTCCCCCTGACGCAGGGTTTCGAGAAGGCCGCGTGTGAACAGAATCCGGCGCCCCTGCCGGGTTGCCAGACCTTCCTCGACCAGATGATCGGCGCGTTGTCGCAAGGCTTCCTCGACTTCCCGCCCGAAGCCTGCTCCATGTGTCGTCGGCTCCCGCGACACCAACTGCTGATCGAGCCAGGTTGCCCCTTTTGCGGTGACCTGTTGCCCCAATTCCAAATCCGAGCGGACCGTCAGCGCGGCATGGCCTTGCCCCTTGCGATCGGTCCAATGCCGCAGTTCCACGATCGCGCCGGGCCGGGCATCGCTGGTGGCTTCGAGATCGTTGAACCGGAGGTGGTGCGTTCGGCCATCGATGCCATCGACGACGGCGAAGGCCTTGCCCGACAGCTCATCATGAAGCCCCCTGCTAGCCAGTCGGCCGATGAT
Organism: Novosphingobium sp. ERW19; assembly: GCF_012641315.1. Taxonomy (NCBI): domain Bacteria; kingdom Pseudomonadati; phylum Pseudomonadota; class Alphaproteobacteria; order Sphingomonadales; family Sphingomonadaceae; genus Novosphingobium; species Novosphingobium sp. ERW19. The sequence goes on along the minus strand of NZ_JABAIC010000004.1, from coordinate 118,794 downwards.
CGGATCCGATGGCGGCTGGTCATGGATCGCAAGCCGGGACAGGTCTGAGCGCCATCCATTCTCCGCCATCGAGCGGTGGATCGTCTTGATGACATCACCGCGGATTTCGAGATCGCGCAGGGTCTTCTCGGCATCGGCGCGCATCGTCCAGCGCCCTGACTGCGTTTCTCTCGCGAGCCCCATGCGTGCCAGCGTGTTGACCCTGCCTACAAGCAGCGCATGGCGCCGGCGGTCCTGATCCGCCGCTGGGCGCAGATCGATTACCTGGTCGCGATCCTGCATCGTGCGAAGTTGCCGGTCGAGGCCCGTCCACCGCTCCGCTGAGACCTCACGGGCCATGGCGTGCTGGATGTCGCGTTCGCTCCGCGGCCCGAGCTCGATGGTGACGCGCTCTTCGGCCCGTGAACGCATGCCCTCACGGATATAGTCGCGATCGATGACCAGGTCAGCACCCTCGGCTGCTCGCCCCCGGACGAGGACATGAACATGAGGGTTGTCGGTGTTCCAGTGATCCACCGCGACCCAGTCGAGCCGGGTACCGAGATCGCGGGCCATGTCGTCCATCAGCTCGCGCGTGAACGTGCGCAGGTCAGCAAGTTCGGTCGCATCTTCGGGTGACACGATGAACCGGAAATGGTGCCGGTCATCCGCGCAGCGCTGCGCGAATGCTTCGCCATCGGCATTGTCCCCGCCGGCATCGAACAGCTGACCGCGCGCCTGGTCGCGCGTCACGCCATCGCGCTCGAGGTAGGAGACGTGAAGCGCAAGCGGCGCGGCCCGGAACCGCGCGCCTTTGTGGCGCACGACGCGCGCCTTGATCACCACACGGCGCTGATAAGGCGAACGCCGCGCGCGCAGTGCGGCAGCGCGGCCCCGGCCATATCTTCCCGTCCCGGCAGGCTTCCCGCTTCGGCGAGCGAGCGGCGTTGCCCCGGAGCGGCGCGACGCCTTGAGCACCTGGCCGACGAGCGAGGTCGCCTTGCGGCTGGCCGGCATGCCCTGGTCCCGCGATCGGCCGGGACGGATCTCGAAGTCGTCGTCCTTCATGGCTGAGCCGAAGGGAGCGACGTCGCCTGAAGCGGCGTAAAAGAGCGGTTTCGAGAGCGGTGCGACAGCAGCGGGGTCCGGACGACGTCGCAAATTTCTGAAGTAATCCAATCACCTTCACCCCTGGCGACGTCGCCGCTTTTATCTCGCCATCCTTGCGCTCCTTTCCCTTCCGACCTCACCCCTCCGCACAATTCTTCGCCAGTCCACGCCATGATGCACTCGAGAGACCAGGGCGTGATCACGGTAACCGACGTCCCGAGACAGGGGCGAAGAGCCCGCTGGGTGCACGCGCTGATGCAAGCTGCGGGTCCGCAGGGTCTCGCTCGGCGGCGAATGCAGCTGAAGTTGCCGGCGTGTCGGAGCGCAAAGCAAACAGCGCCGCTTGGGTCCACGACGTGCGAACGACTGGCAAAGGCGAAGCACCAGCCAGCAGGGTCGGCGAGCTGCCATTCTGCAGCATCGGTGCAATCCGGCCGACATAGGCGCGCGTTTCAGCGGGCAGCGGGCGGCCCTTGTCACGGTAGTCGGCATAGCGACCGGGCCCCGCATTGTAGGCGGCCAGAAAGCCGTCGGCACCGTAACTGTCGTACATTTCACGCAGGTACGAAGTGCCGGCCATGATGTTGTCGCGCGGATCGAACGGGTCTGAGCCGAGGCCGAAGCGGGCGCGCTGGCGCGCCCAGGTTCCGGGCATGAGTTGCATCAGCCCCATGGCCCCGGCCGACGATACGGCACCGATCCGCCCGGCACTCTCCACCCGCATGACCGCATAGATCCAGTGTTCGGGAATGCCAAACCGCTGCGATGCTTCGGTCACATGGGCGGCAATATCGACCCGTTGCGCCGCCGCCGGCTCAGGCACAGGCCTCGGCAAGGCTGGTGCGGCAGACAGGAGAACCAGCGCGGAGCAAAGGATGCGAAGCGGACGGCGCCATGACATGGTTCAGTCCGCCTTTTCGCGCCGGGACGGACGCGACCAGACCAGCACATGCTCGTTGCCGTCGCCCTGGAAGAGATTGGCGCGCAGTGGGTGAACGAAAGCCGGATCGTCGATCTGAATCGCCACATAGGCCCCGGCCTTCTCCCCGACATGCTTCCAGGCCGCACCGATTTCGCGGGCCTCGTCATCCTCGCCGGCAATCACCCGGTAGTTCGGCGCATTCTCGCTGTCGGACGGATCGACCGGGACGAGCACCAGGTCGATGTCGAGCGTGAGCGTGTGAAGGTGTCCGGCAAAACCGCCGTCGGCGGCAACAAAGGTTCCGATACGCATCATTCATTCTCCTTGCTTCGGGGTGAAAACAGAGGAAGTCCGGGCCTGCGCGAACCACACGCGCCGGCCATTGCCGCGCTCGTCGGTCCAGACCGGAACGGCACGGCCGGTGACGGCATTGGCAGGCAGCGGGCCGAAGTAGCGCCCGTCAAAGCTTGCTGGCTGATCCGGATTGAGGGTGAAAATTTCGCCGGGACCGAGCACATGACAGCCGCTCCAGACTGGCAGCGGACGCCCCATTCGGTCGTTTGCGAGCGCAAGGGCGGCAAGTTGCCCGTCGATGGTGACGCCGTGACGGAAGCGGCAAACGCGCTGGCCGGAAACGGCGGCGACGCGCTTCAGGAGCGGGACACCGGCGGGCAGATAGCCCCGTTCGGCGAGTAGTCGCTGGATGGCAGCAGGTGGTTTGATCGCTACACGGTCATCGACCGCGAGCGCAGCCGGATCGCCAACCCAGTATAGCCCGGTTGGCACCGAATGGGTCACATTCCAGACGAGCGGACGGCGCGCGGGCAGAGCCAGCGAGGCGATCGCCAAACCTGCGGCAGCGACGGCCATAATGATGGTTCGCCGCTTCATCCCTGCAACGCCTTGCGCGCGAGCCAGGCCCGGTGCCGCTCGGGTGAATAGCTGCGGGGCGTTTCGGCAGCGATCAGCCGGTTGTGAATGTGACGCCAGTAATCGGGGGCGACCTCGCAGGGATCGATGCCGAGCTGCTCGATGGCATCGATCAGCGCGAAGACACGCCGGACCTTGCGCCACCCCGTCACGGACAGCAGCACTTCGGCGCCAGGGGTGACGTGCGGGACGCGCGTCACCGGCGCTCCTTCGGCAACGGCCAGCAGGACGTCGAAGCGTGAAAACACCGTCCCGTAATCGTTGGATGCCCAGCGCACGAACCCGAAGGTCTGTCCTGGCGCATAGCATTCGACACGGCGCCGGCGGTCACAGATGCGGCTTGCAACTGGCTTGCCAAAGCGCAGCCAGTGCTCGCACACGCCTTCCTGCCAGAAGAGCTCGACCTCCGTGAAAGCCCCGCGCCGGGTGCCTGCGGCATCGCCGCTCCTGCCGGGCGGCGGCTGGCGCAGTTGTCCACAGGCCCTGGACGTTAGCAAGAATCCGAAGGATTCTTTGTTAGCACAGTTAAGGGACCTTAAAGCCTTGGAGTTCTGCGGCTTTGCGGACGATTCCGGTTCCCGATAGTCCGAGTTTGCGGTTCCTGATCGTCCGAGGCCGGGGGTTCCTGATAGTCCGAGTGCAGTCATGACTTATCCACTCCGCTGTAGCCGAGCCGCCGCATCGCAGCATCGAGGGGATCTTCGGGGATGCAGACGAAGCTGAGCCGTTCCCGGCCGAGTGCATGCTCGAGCGCGAGACGGTAGCCCGGCAGGGGTTGGCGACGGACAATGTCGCGCAGCTCGAAGCTGAAGCGCTTGAGCGGCGACAGCGCGCCTGATTTCAGATGAAGGTGGGCGACATCGAAACTCCAGCCACCCTTCTGCTTACCGCCATGCTTTCGCACGATCCGGTAAAGCCAGCGCTCCAGGCCGCCTGTCAGGCCAAAATAGGTCCGGTCGATCGTCAGCACGAGCGCGGCATCGAGCACACCTTCGTAGAACCAGTCCGGGACGATCATCTCGATGCCCAGGGCCCGGCCCGAACTGTCGAGGCGTTCGCGCCATTCGTTGATCCAGGAGAAACGATGGCGGCGGCGGTGGTGGGCCTGACGGATGGACGTCGCGACGGTGGTCGACTGCAGCCGGTCGAGCCCGGCTTTCAGGCGCTCATAGCTGGCCTTGCCGGTCCCGCGCCGGGTGAAGCTCAGGATTTCGTGAGGCGTGGCAGCGATCAGCCGGGAGGTCGGGCGACCGCAATCGCGGGCCTCGACGATCTGGCTCGCCACCCAGATCAGCACATCGGCATCCCAGATGGTCGCCATGCCATGTTCGGCCGTGGCTTCGACCAGGATCGAGACCTCTCCCATCCGGAAATCGATCGGGCGTATCCGCTTGGACTTGGCGAGGCTGAAGAAAGGCCAAGTCATCAGGTCCTGAGCATCGCGGGCGGCGATCTCGCCGCCGCCGCTGACGAACAGATCAAGCTGGCCTTCGCTCCCGGAAAAGGCTGACACTCGGCGCATGGCTGGCGCTCAGCGCCGCACTGGCGGCGTATAGCCATCGACGCGCTTCGCGGGATGGACCACGCCGCAGCCGGGATCGCTGGTCGAGTGCCGCAGTCCCCGTTCGGCCCAGGCGTCGAGGTCGCTGATCGCGTAAACGATCCGCCCGCCGAGCTTGCGGTAGATGGGGCCAGTGCCGAAGCAGCGATGCTTTTCAAGCGTGCGGGCGGATAGGCCGAGGTGCAGGGCAGCGTCAGGGGTACGCAGAAATCGCGGCACGACCGGCGTAGGAATGGCATCCATGGTTTGGCTCTCTCGCGTCTGGGGTTAGCGGCGGGCAGCGCCGCCGACAGACGCAAGCCATGGCGAAAGGCAGACGGCGAAAAGGAGTGACGCAGAGCAGGGCATGCGCTTTGTCACCCCGGCCAATCACCCCTTTTCGAGCAGGGTCCGGTAGCCTTGGCGACACATCCGCTGCGCCTCGCCCAGCAGGCGATGGGTATGGCGCCGCTCGCCGGATCCTTTCCATGCAGCGCCCGCAAGCGGCTGATTGCGTGGAAACACGATTGCGAAGGCGATCTGCCGCAGGGCGAGGCCCGCGGCATGGGCGTCGAGCAGCGTCAGAAGCTGGATGAGCCTGTACTGACGATAGCTCGTCAGGTAGTAGGGCGCGCGCTTTTTGAAGGGCGGCGCAAATCCGATCAGCCCCGCATAAATCCTGGTGGATACAAGGCGAAGGGCCGTACCGGGCGCTGCCGGCACCGAGAAGCTTGTTTTCGGGCAAGCGGGATTATGACGGAAAAGCAGGCGGTGGCGGATGCCGGCCACATCAAGCACGAGATGGCGCCCGGCTCGCAGCTTCCGGTCGTTGCGGATGACGGCACCGGCTGGCACCAGGGTGTCTGGCGTTTCGTCAGGGCCTTCGAGAATGACCGTGCCTGCACTCAGGTCGGGGTCCCAGATAGCCGGACTGCATGATGGAAGCTGGCTTGGGTCGCAGGGGAAAGCTCAGGCCCCATCGTCCGGCCAGACCCTCCCTTTCCTGATCGGCGCGGCCAGGCTGGGCTGCGATGCGCTCTTCGGTTGCGGCGAAGTCATGTTGGTAGTCGGGATTACGGCGCAGGAATTCCTGCGCGAAATCCGCAAGATCGTGTCCCGCATAGTGCCCGGCGGCAGTTGGGGACCGCCACGACGACTCTCCCGACATCCGGCTCTCCGTTTTGCTCACGCAAACTGGCCAAGCCCGACATCGTCGAGAATTATGGTTAACGGACAAGTAACAATGATCGATCAAGCTTGTGCGGACGGGTAGATAACCGGCGCTCCGCAATCGCCCTTATCGACGGCACTTTATGCCATCTTGCACTCGTCTATGTTCCAGCTGAACGGGCGAGCAATTCACGATAGCCAGCCTGCGTCATCCATCTGGCCCGGGCGAGATGGCTGTCATGAAGTTTGCGGGCAAAGTCGGGGTCTTGGTCAGGATCGATCGCAAAGATGATCCGTACGGCCTCCCGCCAATCCGCCCCCTCTGCCGCTGCGTCGAGCAGGCGCAGATAGGTGACGAGGTGCTGCTCGTCATATTGCGTGAGCGTATCGCTCCCAGGGGGTTCTGCTGCGAATGGCTGCATTGTTATCCGACAAGCCAGATAGCAGACTCGGTGCCTGCGCGCGCGTTCATAGCAGTCTCTCCAATCTGGCGGAATTGCCTTCAATTCTCCGAAATTGGGGACATCCCTATCCCTTTGAGAGGCCAAGTCATCGGAGGAGGCAAAGTGCGCCGGTTCATCCCATCTAGTCGCGTATTATAATACGTCGCACTATAATACGCGACTGGTTTCTAAGCTGCGGATGGATATCCGCAAGCTCTTCGGGATCAACGTGAAGCGGTTTCGCGAGGCAGCAGGCTTGAGCCAGGCCGAGATCGCGGCGCGCATGGGCGTTGACCGTGCTTATATCAGCGCCATCGAGCGCGGCCTGCAGAATGCGACTTTGCTCTCCGTCTGGGAGATTGCGCAGGCGCTGGAGGTCCGGCCCGTGGCGCTGCTCGCGGAACCAGACGGCTGCGCGCCACCCAGCGAATGCTGAAAGCCCCGCCCGGCGGTGCCGGGCGGGGCCTGGTGGTTGCCGTCAGTCGTTGTTCGACTTGCGGGCCCGCGACCAGATCAGGTTGTAGGTCTTGCCGTCCTCGTCGTCGAAGAGGTTGGCGAAGATGGGGGCGGTAAAGCTCGGATCGTCCAGCTTCAGCGAGAGGTAGTCGCGGCCTTCGCCCGAGCGCTTGGTCCAGGCGGCGCCGATTTCCGCGCGGCCCACGAAGACCCGGTGGCTGGGGGCGTTTTCGTTGGCGGTGCCCTCTTCAGCCACGATCCGGACATTCTTGGTCTGCACGCTCATGGTGACGATTTCGCCCTGGTAGTCATTGCCGACCTTCTTGAAAGTGCCGATGTTCGCCATGTTCATTCTCCTTCAGTGCTTCGATCCCGCGCCCGTCGCGGTCTCGATGGCTGGGTGAAGGCAGGACATCGGGCCGCCGCACCCGTCAGGGCCGCAGCGCCAGCGGAGGATGGCAGTGCGCCAATCTTTCTTGTCTGCGCGAGGAATGCCGCGCAGCGGCAGGGGAAGAAAGTTGGCAAGCAGCCATTGCGGCAAGGACGGATGAGGCAACGCCATTCCTGCCAGCCAGGGCCATGGAGAAGACCGCATTGGGCGCAAGGGTCGCGCCGGAACGGAGACTGGCGGTTAGACGGTCACGCAAGGTGGCGGATTACTAGGGCAAGGCGCCTCGTGGAGCAGACCTTTCCGGATTGAGTGGCGGTTGGGTCCGCCATTTAACGCCTCCGCCTGTCTGTAGCGGCACAAGGGGAATGCCCTGCTCGACCTGCTCGACCTGCTCGGCAACGCTGCCGGATACCCAAAGCAGAGCGGCGATCCGTTTTGCTACCGTTTCCAATCGACCGCCCTCGGGACGGGGCGGTCGACCAGCACCTGGACACGGGCCAACATCGATACGACTGACGGCGCCCACCAAGTCCAGCAGTGCCGGACGGGGCTTCAGCCTTGCGGCGCAGAGAGAAGCTGCTTCTGGGCAGCAAGGCCGAAGTACGATGCGGCGCCCGCTCCGACGATGATGGAGGCCATGCCGACGGGAGCGAAAGCGCCCCAGATGCCCTGCACGGCGTGATATCCGGCCAGGCCCGCCGGAAGGGCAAAGGCAAGGCTGACGAAGACGCGGGCCGGGATGGATGGGCTGCCGACCAGCAATTTGGCCCCGACGAGCAAGGCAAAGGCAGAAGCCGCCGCCGCCAGGACTGCCGCAGGGATCCCGAGCCCATGCTGCCAGGCGTACATGGCGGAAAGGCCTGCGCAGTAAAGCGGCAGCGCAAAGACGATCATGCCGGCGAACAGGCGGGCGAGCAGCACGATCGCAGTGATGGAAACAAAAAAGGCAAGGATCATCGCATCCTCCCGATAAGCGGGTTCAACAGGATGCGCTTTCCACCACCTCCACAAGCGCGTGCGGGCCAACAATAGCAGGCAGGGCGCAAGGCCGGAAGGCGAAGTTGCGCTTCCGGCCCCGACGCGGCGCTGCGTGAGCCGCCGTCAGAACGGATCGTATTCATGGAGGATCTGGCTGGCATCGCCGTCGTATTCGGCGGATGGCATGACGCCGTAGGCCGCTCCGGCGCGGAAGAGAGTGACGCAGACCATCAGCGTCCGGGCGAGGTTCCATGCGTGGCGCTGGGCAAGGGGAAGCGGCATCTGGCGATCTCCTGTCTTGCGGCGGGGACCATCCCCGCTCGACAGGCGACCGACGTGTCGCTCCGAACCCTGCAATCACCGCGGCGGCAGTCATGCCGCAAGGCCGCACGCCAGAGGCGTAGCGGACCCTTCACGGGTTGATGGCGTCAGGGGGGCTGAGCGACCAAGGATTGAGCCTCAAAGGGCGGGAAGGTCCGGGGCCGTTCGACAATGAGCAATTTCTGCCTTCACCTCGCCGCGAGTGTGACCACTTCTGCCGGGCAAACCATGGAGCTGATGCCGAAGATCCGGACGGCAGAGAGTCCCTGACGAAACGAACTTTGCGGGAGCCTGATCGCCGCATCGAACGCACCGCCATCTTGCGATGGAACCGGCCTGATCCGATACGTGTGAAGCCTTTGGTGATCGTCTGTGAACATCAAAGGTGTTTGATGTAGGCAAAACCCTACTTTGCGATCATCAAATGGTATAGCTGTTGATAGACGATCATCAAAGCACGTTGTGATTCGTGCGCACTAGCCTACGCCCGCCTGACGGAGACGCCATTGCCTGTTGTCTATCACGAAGGACGTTTCCCGCCCGCAACGCTTGATCTGGGCGCGCTGTTTCCGCTTGTCGGGCCGGCCAATGCCGCCATTGCGCGGTATGAGGGGGTCCTCTCAGGCATTCCCAATCCCGACATTCTGCTTTCGCCGTTGACGGCTCGCGAAGCCGTGCTCTCCAGCAAAATTGAGGGGACGCAGGTAACGCTTGGCGAGGTTCTGGAATTCGAGGCGCAAGGGCATCTGTTCGACGAGAGCACGCCCAAGAAAGCCGACGCACGCGAAGTCTTGAACTATCGCGCCGCCCTGCGCGAGGCGGACAGCCTGATGGCGGAGCTTCCGCTGTCCCAGCGCCTGATCAAGGCCACGCATCGAGTTTTGATGGATGGAGTGCGCGGCCGTCACAAGGATCCGGGCGAATACCGCCGCATCCCCAACTGGATCGGTCCGGACGGTTGCACCATCGAACAGGCACGCTTCGTACCGCCAGGTGCCGATCGTATCGAGGACGCAATGGCGGACTGGGAAGCCTATATTCATGCCGATGCGCCGGATAGGTTGGTGCAACTGGCTATCGTTCATGCCGAGTTTGAATCGATCCACCCCTTCCTCGATGGCAACGGGCGCATCGGGCGACTGATCATCCCGCTGTTCCTTTATGCCCATGGGCTGTTGTCGCGCCCCAATTTCTACCTGTCGGAATACCTCGAAGCCAATCGGGACGAGTATTACGACCGGATGCTGGCCGTTTCCCGCGACGACGACTGGAGCGGATGGGTGGCCTTCTTCCTGCGCGGCATCATCGTCCAGGCAGAAGCCAACACCCAGAAGGCCCAGGCGATTTTGGCGCTGCATCAGGACAAGCGCGATTGGGTCGTCGAGATCACCCACTCGCAATATGCCGTGCGAGCCCTCGACTGGATCTTCCTGCGCCCGATCTTTCAGACACCGGACTTCATCGCCTCGGCCCAGATTCCGCCAGCGACCGCCCGCAAGATTATTCGCGACCTGCGCGACAACGGCTTGCTGCGTGAACTGGTGCCCGCCTCCGGGCGGGCACCCGCAACATTCGTATTTTCGGAATTGCTGAACATTGCGGAGGGCCGGGAGGCGTTTTGACCACAGGCGCAATGCCCATTCGCCAGGCCTTCTGCGTGCGAATGGGCTCGTTGCCGTCAGTCATCCCAGCGATGATCGACCCGGGTTGCGAGCATCGCTTGCCGGCAGCATCCATGACGAGTTCGATTTCGCGTCCCTTCGCGTCATAGCCTTCCCCTTCGATCCGGCCATCGTCGCGCTCAACTTCCTTGACCCGGACAATACCGGCCCGGCGGATACTGCCCGCTTTTTGGCGAAGCGGTCCGGGGATGACAAATAACCGATGATCGCATAGGGCGGCGCGACATGAATCTTGTTCGCGCCTTTTTCCTGCGACATCGCGCTCTGGCTATCGTGCTGGTGCTGGCGACGCTGTGCATGAAGGCAATCGTCCCGACAGGCTTCATGATCGGCCAGAACTCCAAGGTTCTGACAGTCCAGATCTGCGATGACGCCTTTGGTAATCACGCGGTCAAGCAGATCGCCATTCCGATGAAGGATGGCTCCAGCGACTCAAGCGGCAAGCAGGGCAAGAGCGAATGTCCCTTCAGCTCGCTGTCGATGGCGTCGATGTCGGGTGCCGATCCCGCACTGCTGGCGCTGGCGCTGGCATTCATCCTGGCTCTGGGCTTTGTGTCGACCCGCACCGCCCACCCCGAGCGCGTATTCCATCTCCGTCCGCCGCTGCGCGGACCGCCGGCTCTCGCCTGACAATCTGAACCGATTTGTCGGACCGGCCGGTCCTGCGCCCATTTTGCGCGTGCCCGGCCTAGCCGGAGCACATTTCCATGTACGAACTGTTGTGCCGTTCATCGCAGCGGCCCTGGGCGCCCCAGCCTGAAAAGCTGGTTGCAGTGCCCGAACGGGGCACTTCCAGGCCCCTCATCCTGCACATGCAGGAGAACCGCTCGCACCTGACGCAGGAAGCGCGGGTCTGTTTCAGCGTCATTGCCCTGCTGTTTTTGGTCACCAGCATCGCGCCCGCGCTAAAAGGCCACTGGCTCGTCCCTGTCTTCTCGATCCTTGCCCTTGCGGGTCTGACGTTCGCGCTCGAAAGGCATGGCAAGTCCCGGCCTGCCAGCGAAACGCTCGAACTTGCCGAAGGCAGGGTGCGGCATCGTGATAGCGCCGGGCAGCAGGTCGAACTGCCCTCATTCTGGATGCGGCTTGCCGCAGAGGGCCGCAGTCCATCCGAATTGCGCCTGTTCCTGCGGGGCCGGGATGGCTCGATCGAATTCGGGCGCTGCCTCAGCCTTGATGAACGCCGCGCCGTTGCCCCGCTGGTAGCTGCGGCCCTCGCGCAGACACGGGGGTGCTGAGCCATGAGCATCCTCGCCGTTTCCGACCAACGCCACCAGAGCTTGAAGCGATTCCGCCTCAAGGTGTGGAAGGCAATCGTTCTTTGCGCCGCGTTGCGCCTTGCCGACACCGCGCTCGGCTTTGGTTTCATCGAACCCACCCACTCTCTCGCCGCACAGGAAATACCTGCCGGCTCTGTCGCACAGGAGTGCAATCCATGATGTTCCTTCAGTCCAGAATTCTCGTTCCGATGGCTGCATTGGCTGCCCTGGGCACCTCCGCCCTGGCGCAAGCCAACCAGTCCGAGGGCCTTGCTGTTCATCATGCCTGGTCGCGCGAGACGGCAGCCGGGCAGTCCGTGGGCGGCGGGTTCATGACCATCTCCAACCGCGGAGCCGCAGCGGATCGCCTCCTGTCCGGCACCAGCCCTGTGGCCGCCGAAGTGCAACTCCATACCATGACCATGGATGGCGGCATCATGCGCATGCGCCGAGTCGAGGGTGGCATCGCCGTGCCAGCTAGAGGCACGCTCGAACTCAAGCCCGGCAGCTATCACATCATGTTCATGGGGCTGAAGCGCCAGCTGCGCCAAGGCGAGCGCTTTCCCGTAACGCTGCGTTTCCAGCGCGCAGGCAGCGTGACAGTGCAAGTCTCGGTTCAGCCCGTGACCTCCTCGGGCTCGATGGACAGTGGCCATGCAGGGCACTGAGCAGAAAGCCGGGCGCAAGGGCCTGGCGCGGCTGCGCGCAGGCCTGTGGGTGGCTGCAGGTGTGAGCGTATTGATCGCACTGGCCGTGATCTATGATCGCGGCCATCCTCCCGGCGATCCAGCCAGCCAATATGCCAGTGCGTTCGGCGGTCCGTTTGTTCTGACCGCCCCGGATGGATCGAGAGTCACCGACAAGACGTTAGCGGGTAAACCCTATGCCATCTTCTTCGGCTTCACCCGTTGCCCCGATGTATGCCCGACCAGTCTTGCCCGCATGGCCCGGCTCCGGAAACAACTCGGCCCGGATGGCGCAAAGTTCAATATCGTCTTCGTCTCGGTCGACCCCGGCCACGACAAGCCGGCTGATATTGGCAACTATGTGGCGCTGTTCGGCACCCCGATCATCGGGCTGACCGGCACCGAAGCCCAACTGGCCCAGATCAAGAAGGGGTATGGGGTCTACTCCGCCAAAGTCCCGCAGCCGGGCGGCGACTATACCATCGACCATACTGCCGCGATCTACCTGATGACCGCCAGAGGCGAGTTCTCGGGCACCATCGACGCTCACGAACCCGACGCCACGGCGCTGGCCAAACTCAAGCGCCTGATTGCGTGAGCTGTTCTCCGAATTTCGAAACATTATCCGAAGAAAGGCATATCATGAATTCGACAATCCTCTCGCTGCGCGTCCTGCTCGCAGCGTCATCCGCGCTGCTGCCGCTTGCCGCCCACGCTCAGGACGCCACGCAGTTGCCCCCGGTCGATGCCGATGCTGCCAATCCTGTCGACAACGTGGGCACCGCGCCGATAACCGGACAGGAATTGACCCGCGAGGCCATCAAGCGCCGCCAGAACGCAACCAGCGACACCGGGGATTTGCTGCGTCAGTTGCCTGGTGTCAGCGCCAATTCGGGTGGGGGCTTTTCCTCGATGCCGACCCTGCGCGGTCTGTCGCAGCAGCGCCTGCGCATCACTGTCGACGGCGCGCCGATCGATCTTTCCTGCCCTAACGACATGAATACGCCGCTGTCCTACACGGTCCCGCAGACGATTGAATCGATCCGGGTGGTGCCGGGTGTGGCCCCGGTCAGCATGGGCGGCGACAACATCGGCGGGATCATCTCGGTCGAGAGCGTAGCGCCGCGCTTCGCTGCCGACGGCGCCACGCTGGTGACTGGCGAGGTTTCCACGTTCTATCGTTCCAACGGCGATGGCTTCGGCGGCTCGGCGCTGCTGACGGTGGCCAATGCCAACCTCAGTGCCACCTACACCGGCTCCTATACCCAGGCACAGCAATACAAGGCCGGTGGCGATCTCGGGCGGGTCCGCTCGACCGAATACGCCAAGACCGACCATGCTCTCGCCCTCGCGTTGCAGAATGATGCCGGGCTGTTCAAGCTGAAGGGCGGCTACCACTTTTCGCCCTATGAAGGCTTTGCCAACCAGGCGATGGACATGGTTTCCAACAAGTCGTGGTTCCTCAACGCCGGCTATGACGGGGAATTCGACTGGGGCTCGGTGAAGTTCACGGCTGATTACCGCGATACCGACCACGAGATGAACTTCCTGGAGGACAAGCTCCCCGGCGCCATGCCGATGATCACCGAGGTCCATACCTTCAGCACCGCGCTCAAGCTCGAACTGCCGGTATCCGCGCGTGACAAGCTGCGCATCGGAGGTGAATACCACCACCAGTGGCTGAACGACTACTGGCCACCGGTAGCCGGCAACATGATGATGGGGCCAAACACCTTCGTGAACATCAATGGCGGCACGCGCGACCGCATCGGCGGGTTTGCCGAATGGGAGGCCCACTGGAGCGACACGCTGTCCAGCGTGATCGGCGCGCGGCTTGACCATGTCCGCATGAATACCGGGCAGGTCCAGCCCTATTCCACATCGATGATGAACATGGCGGATGCCACGGCGGCGAACGCTTTCAACGCGGTGGGACACAAGCGCACCGACAACAACTGGAGCGCATCCGCGCTGCTGAGCTATGCTCCCACTTCAGGGGTCGCGATCGAGCTTGGCTATGCGCACAAGGCGCGCTCACCCAACATCTACGAACGCTACACCTGGGGGCGCGGGACCATGGCGAGCCGGATGATCGGCTGGTATGGCGATGGCAACGGCTATGTTGGCAATCTGAACCTGAAGCCGGAACGCGCCGATACGGTCAGTGCCGCAATCGAGTTCAAGGGAACTGACAATGCCTGGTCACTTCGGTTGTCGCCTTATTACACCCACGTCAATGACTACATCGACGCTGCGTTCGTGAAGAATCTGACGCACCCGATGTCGGGCCTGCCGATGCCTTTTGTCCAACTGCAGTTCGCAAACCAGAAGGCTGAATTTGTCGGGGTGGACGTGTCTGGTCAGGTGGAGCTTTGGGATGGCGGCAAGGATGCCGGGACGCGCCTAAGCGGGTCCCTGTCCTGGGTGCGCGGCCAGAACCTCTCGGATCATGCGCCGCTCTACCACCAGATGCCCTTGAACGTTAAGGTCGCGCTCGACCATCACCAGGGGCCAATCGAAGCGGGCATCGACCTGGAATGGGTGGCAGAAAAAACCCGTGTGGACGCGACCCGCAACGAACCGGTCACCAGCGCCTATGCCCTGGTCAACCTGCGCCTTGCTTACAACCTGGGGCCGGTAAAGCTTAGCGTCGAGGCGGAAAACCTGTTCGACAAGGGCTACAACCTGCCGCTCGGCGGCGTATCGCTGGGCGATTACAAGGCGACCGGCGTGCTGCGGCCGGTGCCCGGTCGTGGGCGTTCGGTAAACTTCGGCCTCAGCGCCAGCTTCTGAGCATGAACACAGGCGGGCAACCAGATGGGGCATCGCAGGGTCATCAGCCGATGGCCCTGCCTGACTGCCTGACGGGTGCCCGCCTGTTTGCCCTGTGCGCGACGACAATCGTGCATCTGCTTGTGGCCGCAACTCTTGCCAGCATCCTCGATTCTAGGCCCGATAGCACCAAGGATCGGGGGGCGGCCCTAACCGTCGTGACACTGGCAACGAAACCGCCTGTGAGGGTGCGAAAAGAAAAGGCAGAGCCGCCGCCCGCCACTGTACCAGCTTCATCATCGCACCTCCCACAACCAGCAAAACGTCCGCCGACCAGAGCGCCAGGCGCAGAAACGTCATCGGCACCAGGCTCGTCTGCACCTGTCCCCGCGGCTTCCGAATCTGCGAAGCCTGCCGAAATAGCTATTTCGAGTCCGGCCCCAGAAAGGCTTTCGACTGCGGCCGAACGGGAATCGGCACTCGAGCTCTACCGAGCCGCGCTTTGGCGACAGATCGATGCGCATCGGCCCCGTGGTGTCACCATGCGCGGAACTGCCATGATCCGGTTCCGGCTTTCACCCGACGGCGCATTGATCGAAGCTACCGTGTCGCGAACCAGCGGCCTGATCCAGCTCGACAAGATCGCGCTTCGATCCGTGCGCCAGGCGGCGCCTTTCCCACAGGCTCCGGCCGGCATCGCGGATACGCAGCTTACATTCGAGATACCTATCAATTTTCGTTAGGCGGCCTGGACCGCAGGGACATTGCGGCGAGGAACTTCAGGCTTGGCGATCGTTATCGAAATGGGCGGTCAGCTGCCGCCAGCGCCCACCTTCCAGATCTTGAGCCCCAGCTTGCGCGCCTTGTCGACGAGGTTGGCGTTGATCCCGTTGCCAGGGCAGGCAATCACCGCCTTCGGCATGGCCTCGAGCATGGCATCGTTGCGGCGGAACGGGGCGGCTTTGCGGTAGCGTTCCCACTCGGGCCGGAAGGCAACATGCTGGACCTTGCGGTTGCGCGCCCAGAGCATCGCAATGTGTTCGCCGCCGGTCGGGTTGCCGCCGTGGAAGAGGACCATGTCGGGATATTTGGCGTGAACCCGGTCGAGCACGTCCCAGATCCGCTTGTGGTCGGTGTAGTCGGGGCCGGCGGTGAAAGCGACGCGGGTCCCGGTTGGCAGCAGCGGTTCGATCTCGGCCTTGCGCTTGGCGGCGAGGAAGTCGCGGCTGTCGATCATCGCGGCCGTCAGGGTCTTGTGGTGGACGAGTGATCCGGTGCGCGGCGTCCAGGGCTTGCGGAAGTGGCGTTCGTACTGGTCACCGGCAGCCTCGCGCATGAATTCCAGAGCATTGCGGCGTTCGATCAGCGACAGGCCTTCGCGCAGGAGGCGTTCGAGTTCGACCGAGCGGACCTCCGAACCGTCCTGTTCACCCTGGCTGCGGCGCTGGGCATCCTCGTTGTCATCAAGCTCGCGCTGCACACGGCCGCTGGCGCGGTGGAAGGTGTTGACGGTCGACCAGCACAGTTCCTCAAGGTCAGGCTCGAGGCGGGTGTCGAGCATCGTGGCGATCAGGGCGTCGAACATGTCGGCGATCGCACCGGAGACGATCCGCTCTTCGGGCAGCGGCCTGGGGTCGGCCTCGTCCGAGAAAGGGCGGTAGCCATAGAGGCTGAGTTCTTCGAGCAAGTGCGCGGTGGGGGAAGATGCGTGTTCGGGTTCGTGATCGTCATAGTCTTGCATGGGGTGCGCTCCTGATAGCGGACCGGGCGTTCTCCCGGCCTTCCTTCGCGCGTCCTCTGGTGCCGGTCAGACCGGCGGCGCACCGGGAGCGAAGCGGACGGCCGCAGCGATCAGCGCAGGACGGCAAAGCCCGGGCTATTTTGCTTCGCGATGTAAAGGCGGGCCATGAGCCCGCCGACGGAAAATAGCCGGGGCGGCGCCGTTGCTCCGCCGGACAGGCCGGCACAGACGCGCATCACAGGAAGGAAGGCCGAACGATCCGGCAGATGACTGACAGAAGCACCAACAGGACAGCCCGATCACCCGGACCGCTTGCTTCTCTTCCCGGTCTCACGCCTTGCGCAGCAAGGCTTCGTCCCCGCTACCGAGCTGCCGAGCAAGGTTGGCCGCCATAGCCTCGCGGGAGCATTGTCGCAGGTCGTCGTTGAAGTCGCCCAAGATCGGCATGAGTGGGATCACCTCGATGCCCGGCGTGGCGCAGCGCTCGGCGATGGCGGCAAAAGCTGCCTCGCCGGCCGTGTCGCGATCACGGGCGACATAGAGGCGGTTCACGCCTGCCGGGAACAGGAAAGCTGCCAGATGCGCGGACGACGTACAGGCCGCGAGAGGCATGGCGGGCAGACATGCGCGCAGGGAAAGCATGGTCTCGATGCCTTCGCCGATGATCATGCGATCCGTTGGCACGCCGAAGCGGACGGCATGGCCGAGAATGGCCCCCATGGTCTTTCTGGGATGAGCGACGGGTGCCTTGTCCTTTCCGGACGGGTCGAGCCAGGTGCGATGCACACCGGTGGTGCCGCCCGCATTGTCGGTGACAGCAGCAATCAGGGCGGGCCAGCGCGTCGGCGTGTCGGATGCGTCGTCACGGGACGGCCGGTAATGACAGCCGGGCAGGAACCGCAGGGGCGTGAGGTCGGCACCTGCTTCAAGGCCCCGGGACTGGAGGTAGGCTTGCGCGAGAGTGCCAGCGATCGGGCGGCTGCCCGACCAAAGCCGCAGGGCTGCGTCCGGATGGCCTGAACTGGTGCAACTGAGCCCGAACGGACGCAATCGCGGCACAGAGACTGGAGTTTCCGGCAGGGAGAGAAATCGGCGGGCCTCGCTAAGGGCCTCCCGCATGCCGGTGGTCCCAACCGAATGGGCGATAATGTCGAGCAGGTCGCCATGGTCGCCGGTGGCAGCGTCGGTCCATTTACCGGCTCGGCCTTTCTCGCCATCGACCAGGCGGACATAGAGACTGCGCCCCGGTGCGTTGTCGACATTGCCGACCAGCCAGTAACGCCCCTCCCTGCACCCGTTCGACAGATAGCGGCGGCATACCGCCTCGGCCTGCTGGCCAAGGCGGCGGGATAATTCGGTGGCATTCATGAGGCAAAGCTCCTGCCGAACAGAGAAGGGGTAAGGATGCGATGCGCGGCCCGGGACCGGCAAATCGGCGCGGTCAGGCTACCCTGGCGCTCTCGCGGCGGGGCAGGATGCGCTCGAGAGGATAGCGCTCGAGCAGCCGGGCGAGGATGGCGTGGCCGTCGCTGCCGGTCGGCACGAACAGGCGCAGCTTCCACGAGACGATTTCGGAGATGAGCCCGATCGCCTTCAGCCGGTCGAGCGCCAGATCGCTGAAACCCGCAAGCTCGATGCGCGGAGTACCCATGGCGCGGACCTGCTGGAGGGTCTGCCCTTCGCGCAGTTGCAACGCCGCTTCTCCGGACATGAGCATGGCAAAGGCGGCATCGGGCGCGAGTGCCGGTGCCTCTTCCTCGATGATCGCGGCGACCCATGCTGGCGAGACCTTGCGCCCGACAAAGCGCTGCCCGTCATCGGTCTGGAGCCGGTATACCCGGGTGCTTTCGTCGGGCAGCTGCTTCCAGATCGGCAGCAACAGACCGCTGACCATGTGCAGGGTGCTGGTTTCAAACTCCGGGATCGTCGCCAGTTCGGCCGTCCAGGCTGTCCTGAACGCTGTTTCGTCGGCAGGCTCCCAGTGGCTTGCCGCCATGGCCTCAACCGGCACCGTGCTGGCCTCGCCCGGGCGCACCAGTCGAATGCGGGCTTCGACCGAACCGTCGTCGCGCATCATGCTGCGCGCGGGCATCTCGACCGCCGCGCGGCCCGAGCGCTGGTTGAAGAGCAGCCGTCCCTGGCTGCGTCCGGCAAGCTCAAGTGCTTCATCCAGCGTAACCGTCCGGGTGCGATCCTTGCGGGCGATGGTCAGCAGGTCGGTCACAGCGCCGGTGCCGGGATGGGTATAGATGGTCCGGCGCGAGGTCAGCGCGAAGCTCTCGGCGCGCAGGGTCTCGAGGCCGATTTCATATGTGCCGCTGGCAATCGCGCCTTCGATCCGGCGGGAGAGCAGGTCTTCGAACGCGGTGAAGAGAATGTCCTGCAGCGCAATCGTCAGGGCCAGCATGCGGTTGAGGAAGGTCGTGATCGGCGGAAGCTCGTCGCGCAGCCCGCCGCCTTCGGCTTCTATGATCGATAGCCCGGTCGCCTGCTCGAACTGCTGGAGACTGCAGCCTTCAACCTTGCCGGCGGCAATCAGGGCATAGAGCTGGCGCAGGGCGTCGCGCGCATAGTGCGATTCGAGATTATCCTCGGGCCGGAACATGTTCTGCCCGCCCGTCTGCCGCTGGCCCCGTGTGATGGCACCAAGGCTGTCGAGCCGCCGAGCGATGGTCGAGATGAAGCGCTTCTGCGCCTTCACATCGGTCGTCACTGGACGAAACCGGGGCGGCTGCGCCTGGTTGGTGCGGTTGGTCCGCCCGAAGCCCTGGATGGCGTTATCGGCCTTCCACCCGGCCTCGAGCAGGTAGTGGACCCGCAGCCGGCGGTTCCGGGCTCCGAGGTCGGCGTGATAGGATCGCCCCGTTCCTCCGGCGTCGGAGAAGATGAGGATCCGCTTGGCATCGTCCATGAAGGCTTGGGTCTCAGCGAGGTTGGCGGACGCGGGACGGGTCTCGACGGCAAAGCGGACCTGCCCGCTGCCATCGCAGTGCGCGACAATGCGCCGGGCGCGGCCGGTCACTTCGGCGACCACATCCGTGCCAAAATGATGGAGGATCTGGTCGAGCGCGGCAGGCACCGGCGGCAAGGCGGCCAGATGCTCGATCATCTGCTGGCGGCGTGCGACCGCCTCGCGGCAGAGAACCGGCTGCCCATCCTTCCAGACCGGGCGCGATGACAGGTTCCCCTCCTCATCGCTGTAGGGCTCGAACAACTGCACCGGGAAGCTGTGCTCGAGGTACGACAGAACATATTCGCGAGGCGTGATGTCAACGCGGACGTCGTTCCACTCCTCGGTCGGAATGTCCGCCAGACGCCGCTCCATCAGGGCTTCCCCGGTCGAGACGATCTGCACGACGGCGGCATGTCCCGCCTCCAGGTCCTGCTCGATCGCGGCAATGACGCTCGGACACTGCATCGCGGTGATCAGGTGGTTGAAGAAGCGTTGCTTGGCGCTTTCGAACGCCGAGCGGGCGGCGGACCTGGCCTGGGCGTTGAGCGTACCGGTCACCGAAGTGACGTTGGCTACAGCAAGGGCTGCATCGAGGTGATTGTGAATGACCTGGAAGGCGGCGGCATAGGCATCGTAGATCCGCACCTGCTCGCCCGTCAGCGCGTGTTCAAGCATGTCATATTCGACCCCGTCGAACGACAGCGAACGCGAGGCATAGAGTCCCAGCGCCTTGAGATCGCGGGCCAGCACTTCCATTGCCGCGACCCCGCCGTTCTCGATCGCCGCCACGAATTCGCCGCGCGTCGCGAACGGGAAGTCTTCACCGCTCCACAGTCCGAGCCGCTGGGCATAGGCCAGGTTCTGGACCGTGGTCGCCCCGGTCGCCGAGACATAGACAACTCGTGCCGAGGGCAAGGCATGCTGGAGGCGCAGACCCGCCCGGCCCTGCTGGGAGGGCGTCTGTTCGCCCCGACTGCCCTTGCCGCCGGCGGCATTGGCCATGGCATGGGCTTCGTCAAACACGATGACCCCGTCAAAATCGCAGCCGAGCCATTCGACAATCTGCGCCAGGCGCGAGGCCTTGCCTTCGCGTTCCTGCGAACGGAGGGTCGCATAGGTCGTAAACAGGATGCCTTCGGCGAGGCGGATCGGGCTACCCTGCCGGAAACGCGACAGCGGGGTGACCTGCAGGCGCTCCTGCCCGAGGGCCGCCCAGTCGCGCTGCGCGTCTTCCAGCAACCGGTCCGACACCGAAATCCATAACGCGCGGCGGCGACCCTTGAGCCAGTTGTCGAGGATGATCCCGGCGACCTGGCGGCCTTTGCCCGCGCCGGTGCCATCACCGAGGAACCAGCCCCGCCGGAAGCGGACGGCGCCCTCCTGCTCCTCGCTCGCGGCCGACAGGACATCGAACGTCGCATCCACTGCCCAGGCTCCGGACAGAAATCCGGCATGGGCTTCCCCGGCATAGATCACTGATTCGAGCTGTGTGTCAGACAGCATGCCATCGGCGACCAGTCTCGCCGGGACATGCGGACGATAGTTGGGTGGCGGCGGTGCTACCGAGGCCATGGCCGCCGACTGGACCAGCGGCGTCGGATGAGGAACTGCGCCTGGGATGCGGAGCGACTGGAGCGTGTAAGGCTCGTAGATTGCCTCGCCCAGCTGGACGGCGTCTGCCGGGGCGCTGCCCAGCGTCTCGTAGTCGAGTTCGATTCCTTCCAGCGAAGGGACATTGCACTTCGGCGGGTTCGCGACTGCGACAGCACGGCTTGGCTGTGTCCCGGCAGCGCGTGCGTCCAGGTGCCCGATAGTCGGGACGGGGACAGACGGCGTGCAGTCCGGCCGGGGCGGCAGGTCGGTGAGGATCCAGTCGAGCAGGCTGGCAACGTCCGGGGCCATCCCGCGCGGCTCAGGGAAAGCAAGCGGATCGGCGGCAGGCAGCTTGTCGATCACGGTCAGGCGCGTGGCAATCGCGGTGCCGTGGGGCGCGAACACCTTGCCGGCAATCGCGGCGGAAAAGACGAGAGAGCCTGCGTGCTGGAGTTCAGCAAAGGCGTCCTGCCAGGCAGGATCATGGGGCGAGCAGTTCGCGCCGGTGATGGCGACAAGCCGCCCGCCGGGGGCAAGCCGCGCAAACGCCGAGCGCATGTGGCGCAAGGCTGCATCGCGGACCCGGCCCTTGACGTGGACCGCTGCCGAGAACGGCGGGTTCATCAGTACGAGGCTCGGTGACAGGTCGGGCTCCAGAAAATCGTCGATCTGGGCAGCGTCGTGGCGCGTGACCGGCAGGGTCGGAAACAGTCCGGACAACAGGTCAGCCCGGCCATCGGCCAGCTCGTTAAGGTGCAAACGGGCGCCCATAATCTCGGCGAGGATCGCCAGCATGCCGGTTCCTGCCGATGGTTCGAGAACCAGGTCACCGGGCGTGATCCGGGCTGCGACGGCGGCTACCAGCCCCAGCGGCAGGGGCGTGGAGAACTGCTGAAAGGCCTGTCCGTCTTCCGATCGCCGGGTCTGGGTCGGAAGCAGGTCGGCCAAGCGTTGGATGGCGGCGAGCAATGCCTGTGCTCCGCCCGGCCGCCTCAGCAGGGCCGCGCCATAGTGGCGCAGGAACAGGACCTGGGCCGCTTCGCAGGCTTCATAGGCAAGCTTCCAGCTCCAGCGCCCCTCGGCATCGCTGCCGCCGAAGGCTTCCTCCATGACCCGGCGCAACTGCGCGGTGGCAATGCGCTCACCCCGCGCGAGCAAGGGAAGCAGCGCGGTAGCTGCCGTGATCAGGTGACTGGGCTCGCTGTCTGCGGCGGCGCGGGGCCTTGCATGTGCGGCGCGCGGCAAGGCCGAGGCGGAAACGGGTAGAAGAGACATGACAGGGAACTCCGGGCTGAAGGTTGCGGCCCGGCACGATCTCCCTCGATCCTGACCGGGCTCGCTCGCGTCCCGGCCAGCCTCGTCCTCTCTGGTCCGCCGTGCAGGCGGACATGCGAAAAGGCCCGCCTCCGCGCGGGAATGCGCGGAAGCGGGCCGGTCCGGCAGCGCTGGTGTTCCCGTATGCTGGTGGTCAGGCGCTGAGGGCTGACGGCTCCACCTGTTCGTGGCGGTCCGGATCGGTGACAAAGCCGAACGCGCCGGGAGCGTATTCGCCGACCGGGACCCGGTAGTGTCGGACAGGCACTGCTCCGCGCGCACCGCCCATCGTCGCGACACAGTCGACCATTCCCGGATGGCTGTCCGACCGCACTGCCGAGATGACGATCCAGTCGGCCGCATGGACCTCGCGGAAACGGCGCTCGTCCTTGACGCGTGACTGGCCGGGGGCAAGCTCGATGCCGTGGATCGCCTCCCAGGCGTCCGGATAATAGGCGATCAGGCTTTCAGCCGCGATCCGTCGCTCCCGCGTAGTGAACAGGCGCGGGAAGGTGAAGGCTACCTTGGCCCAGTCGCAGTCCTCTTCGTACCAGCCATTGGCATGCCGCAGCAGCGGATGAACCGCGGCATTGCGTAGATCGTCGAGATGGAAGCCGCCATGCCCGGCGGTGGAGTGGCAACTGATCCCTTCACCATAGCGGCAGGATTGCTGGGCCGGACCCCACGGCGTCGATCGGCGCGCGGCCGTGGTCGGACGGGAAAGCCTCCGCAATTCGCGGTGGTGCTCGGCAATCTCGGCAACGTGATCCCGGAATGCGGTCTCGTCGGCAACGATGCCGCACGAACCCCAGAAGTCCTCGTCGGTCCAGTCGGCCATCGCCTTCTTGAGCCGCCAGGCATTGGCGATGCGCAGGCCGGTCCTCGCAGGAACCGCGATCCAGGAATGATCCTCCAGTCTTGCAGCGAGCAGGCCTCCGGCAGTCCTGCCGAACACCGGTGCGGGATTGGTCATGATCGTCATCATGCGGCCCTCCGCATCACGCCAAGTCCGCCTCTCTCATCTGCTTCGACGATGCTGAGGAAGGGGTTGGAATAGCGGTGGCGCGCCAGCCATTCGTGGGCTGAGGGCAGGTCTTCGGCCAGATGCTGAAGCTCGACCTTGCCATTCCATTCGGTCAGCACGCGAACCATGCCGGGGCGCGGCTGCTCGAGAATTGCGAAGTCGAGTGGACAAGTGAGCTCAAAATGCCGGCTGACGGTGAGAATCGTCACGCCTTCGGAGCCGTATTCGCCGATCTTCAGCACGAACCCAGCGGGCTGAAAGCTGCTGCCAAGCAGGCGGCGCGGGTAGATGGCGACAAGCCGGCCACTGCCGTTCCAGGTACGCCAGGCAGCTAGTTTGCGCCGGAAGCGCTCGGGCGACCGGGGCTGGTCATTGGCAAAGCTGATCAGGCTGCCAAGCGGCGCGGTGTCAAAAAGGTCATGGGCATTCATCGGTCTGGTCCTGTGATCGGGGCGCTGCGGCGTCATCGCGCGCGCGCCGGAAAGGGGATGGGAAGTGGCCGGGACGCGAGCAGGCACATCCCGGCCCTCGGGGGTCACTCGGCCGCGATGGCCCACGCGTCGAAGCTGCCGTCTTCACCGTCCTCGGGCTCCCCGTCGCCGGTGAGGAAGGCTGGCAGGTCGTCACTCGCTGCGGTGCTGACTGCGCCAAGATCGACAAGATCGGCGATGCCCGGCGTGCGCAGCGGTTCGGGCAGCCATGCGCTGTCCTCGAGCAGGCGGGCTGCCTCGCGGGCCATGTCGCCTTTCTTGAGGTGATCGATCAGCGCTGCGGTCTCCTCGCCCCGGGCTTCGGCCACCGCAGCAAGAATGTGCGGCTTGGTCACCCGGCCGAGGTAGTTCTCGACGCCCGGCTTCCAGCCTGCGGCCACCATGTCGAGATCGACTGCGCGGGCGAGGACATGGGCATGCTCGATGCGTCGCGCCACCGTGTGGGCGGAAACCCTGCCATCGTAGCGGCTGGCCGGTTCCCACTGCGCATTGATGCCGAAAGCGGCGCAATGGGCGAACAGGGCTGCCTGGTCGGCGCCGGTCATGGACAGAAGAGCTGCCCATAGATCGATGTCGTGCTCGGGCAGTTTTGCCTTCCACTGGTCATGCCGCGCGATGATCGCGCGGGCGCTGACCGAATCCGCCATGCCCGGCGCCTGGTGCGGGAAGCCGGTGCGATGCACCGCCACGCCGAGACAGCTTTCCCGCGCTCCATGGTAGAACGTCTGGAGGGCCATGGCATGGAGGACGACGGCAAAGGCCACGTCAGGGCGGTTCGCAACCGCATCCTGCAACGCCAGCGTGCGCTCTGCGGTCAGTTCGCAAACGAGCTTGTCGGGCAGCGGTTTGATGCTGCTCTCGTCTTCTTCGGGCTCGCCGGAAGGTTCGCTGCCCTGCGACGGTTCGCCGCCAAAGGGCCGATCGGCATCGACGCTTCCGGCATCGTGCCCATCTTCGCCGCCAGCATACCCGCCGTCATCCGGCATGTCCGAGTCAGGCTTCGGCTCATCCTCGGCGCGCACGAAGCCGCGTTCGACATGGAGCGATCCGTCGACATCGATGCTGATGAATACCCCAGCCATCGCCATGTCCTCGGGCGCGAATACCGGCGGGCGTTCCAGCAGCAGGGCCAGCTCCTCGTCGATCGCGGTCAGCCGCTGTTCGACCTCATCCGGGAGCTCGGAGACACGCTCGTAGTCGTTTTCGATACCCGCAGCTTCGGCCTGCAAGGCTTCGACCCGGGCCTGTTCTTCGTCGGTGAGCCCAGCGGCCGTGCCGGTAATGACGCGCATGCCGTCGCGGTAACCCCAGGGAAAATCGACTGCCGCCGCCGCCCATTTCCAGCCTTCGGCCTCGAGTTTTGCCACCTCTGCCTGCAAGCGTTCGGCGACCAGCTTGTCGAGCAGATGCACATCCTGCAGCCAGCCCCCGTGGTCATCCTCGAACAGGTCGCGCATGACGCTGCCGCCCGCAGTCACATAGGCCTCGAGCGTGACGAAGCGGACCCGCTTGTCGGAGGCGCGCACGGTATCTTCGGTCAGGCGCGAGCGGATATAGGCGGGCGAACGGTTGAAGCTGTGTGCCAGCATCTCCCAGACCTGCTCCTGCCGCTCGTGATCCTCGCAGACCGAGAAGGCCATCAGCTGATCGAGGGTCATGCCGTCATCGGCATAGATCGCATGCAGCTGGGGCGAGACCGCCGCCAGCTTGAGCCGCTGGCGCACGACAGCCGGCGTCACCATGAAATGGGCGGCGATGTCTTCAAGCCCCAGGCCCTGATCGCTCAGCACCTGCATGGCGCGAAACTGGTCGAGGGGATGCAGCTGTTCGCGGTGGGTGTTTTCCGCCAGCGAGTCTTCTTCTGCAGAAATGTCGCTGCCCTCGCGCACCACGCAGGGCACGGGCTGGGTCTTCGCCATGCGCTTCTGCTTGACCAGCAGTTCGAGCGCACGGAAGCGGCGGCCGCCCGCAGGCACCTCGAACAGGCCGGTTTCCTGGCCGGTATCGTCGAGTTGGGGGCGAACATTGAGGCTCTGGAGCAGCGTGCGCCGGGCGATGTCCTCGGCCAGCGCCTCGATCGAAACGCCGGTCTTGACCCGCCGGACATTGGCCTGGCTCAGGACCAGCTGGTTGAAGGGAATGTCGCGCGACTGCGACAGGATGATCTTGGAAGCAGCACTTGCCATGTCAGGTCTCCGGTGGCGGACCGCCGGGAGCCTCTCTCCCAGCCCCTGGCCCGTCACGAAGCCCCCGGCTTCCCTTTCCCTCTATGGGGCGGGCGCCGCCTGCCCGGGACGGCGACGCCCTTGCCCCGATCCCGCCCAAGGCCCGCGCGGCGTCCTCACGCCGCCCGGGCGAGGTCGGGGGCCTCCTCTTCCGCCCGTCCGAAAGCAAGGAGGAAGTCCGCAGCCTTCGAGGCGGCACTTGCGGCTCGCACGATGGCGCGGTTGTCCTCGCGCAGGATCGCCAGCCACGAGCCAAGGTAGTCGGCATGGCGCACGCTGGGTTCGATCCCCAGCGCCGCGCAGACGAAGGCGCTGGTCATCTCCGCGCACAGCTCCTCCCGGCCATATTCGGGCGAGCCGAACCGGCCGGACTGATCGCGGGAGAGCCGGCTCGGATGCCCGGTCCAGTGGCCCAGCTCATGGAAGGCCGTGCGGTGCCAGTTGATGGGATCGGGGAACGCCTCGGGGCGCGGGATCTGGATATAGTCGCGCGAGGGCACGTAGAAGGCTTCGCCGCCGACGATGCGGATATCGGCGCTGGTGGCGCGGATCAGGGCCTCGGCCTCTGGCAGGATCAGTGAGCGGTCGACCGGCGCGACCGGTGCGCTCAAGTCCTCGGGCAGGCCTTCGCACTGGTCGGTCGAAAAGACCGTGTAGCGCTTCAGGAACGGGATCGTGCCGGGAGCCCGGTCTTCCTCGCGGGCCCGTTCGCGCTCCTGCTGCGGGGTGTAGCGATGGGCATAGACCACGGTCATGCCCCGCTCGCCCTTGCGGACATTGCCGCCCAGTTCGAGTGCCTGCCGGAAGGTGAGGAAGCGGTTGGTGGTGAAGCCGCGTTCGATCATCGCGTTCCACAGGATCAGGATATTGATCCCGCTGTAGCGCGCGCGGGTGCTGGCATTGACCGGCAGGTCGAGCGCCGCTGCTGCCGAATCCCAGGGCTGAACCCAGGGAACGCATCCCTGTTCGAGCTGCGCGATGATGGCGGTGGTGATGTCTTTATAGAGGTCGGTCCGCTCGATTGCGGAAGCGCTGCGTGCGCGGAAAGATGCCATGGCCTGTCTCCTCGGACGGACCGACCAGGGGCCACTCCCTCTGGTTTCGGCACCGTCACGGCCGAAGCCGCCAGGCTCTCACTCTCCAACACTGTTGCCGCCGGTCGCGCGAGCGGTCAGCGAGATGACCCTGATAGATAAGGCGCACCCTGACAGAGGCGGCAAATGGCTTGCCAGCTGCCTGGCAGGCCGAAAGGCGGGGCCTGTCGTCTTTCGCAGGCTGCCCTTGTGATCATTACCGCCGGGTCAGAGTGCGCGCGGGGCCCGATGGTTGAAGTTGCCGCGCCCTAAGGAGCAGGTCCGTCAGGACCTGCGGGACAGAGCGCGTCATCAGCCCCGCTCCGTTTCCAGGGGCGTTGCGGGGTGCCCCCGCAGATGGGGTAGGTCGAGACAGCGCAGCGTCTCCGCCCGAGGGGAAGGCTTTCCCCCTTCCGGTATTGCAATCCCCATGTCGTCTTCTGCCACAGCGTCAACGGATGCACTGCAAACGATGGATGTTGATGCCATGGCCGAAATACTCGCCGCGGCAGCAATGTCGTGGCTTCCGCTCATCGACGAATTCCTTTGCCCCTTGCTCACCGGTTATGATTATAGAGCGACATGGATAGCGTGGATTATGGAATTGGGGCCTATACGGCACTCGAGGCCGCCCGGATGGTCGGGATGAGCCAGTCCACGCTTCGTCGCTGGTTGCTGGGCTATGAGCATGACAGCAAGCCGGAACCCGCGCTCTGGCATCCCCAGTATGAGCCTGACGAAGACGGCGTCCTCCTGGGTTTCCGCGATCTGGTCGAGGCGCGGATCGTTTATGCACTACGCAAACAGCGTATTGGCCTTCCAACGATCAGAAAGTGCATTGAACGGGCCCGGGAGATTGTCGGCGACGAGCGACCCTTCTCGACCAAGGCCTTCAGGACCGATGGGAAGACAATCTTTCTCGAGATAACCCGGGATCTCGATGAACCGGAGTTCATCGATCTCAGGAAAAGCCAGGGCGTCTTCAAGCGGGTCGTGGAGCCGAGCCTCCAGGATCTTGATTTTGGCCCGGGCGGGGCTGAACGCTGGTGGCTGCTTCACGGCAAGAAAACCGTCGTTGCCGATCCCACCCGCTCCTTCGGCCAGCCGATATTGGCCGAATGCGGCATATCGACGGCCCGGATGGTCGAGGCTGTCGCTGCCGAAGGCTCAGTAGAGCAAGCAGCGCGGGTCTACGAAATCAAGCCGCGGCTGATTCGTGATGCTCTTGCCTATGAGGCGAGCATCGGCAACCGAAAGGCGGCATGAAGCTCCTCGTCGATAACAATCTGCCGCCAAGGCTCGGCAGGGGCCTTGGGGCGTTTTTCGACGACATGCATACGGTGGTCCACATCAAGGACAAGTTCGGCACGGGCAGCCTCAAGGACGAGGAGTGGATTGAACTTCTCGGCCGGGAGGGACGCTGGTGTGTGCTGACTGCGGATCGCAATATCGCCAAGAAGCGACCATCCCGACAAATATTCTCGCATGCGGGCCTGATCGGCTTCTTCCCGGCACCTGCCGTAGCCAAATGGCCAATGGAACGGCAATGTGCCCGGGTGCTGACATTGTGGCCAAAGCTGGTCAGTATCTCTGAGACAGTAGCCAGTGGCTTTTACGAGATCAGCGCGACCGGTGACCGCCTGCGCGCCATGTGAGGGACCGACAGCGGTTTCGCACTCAGCACGGGCAGGCCGAAAATTCCGCCCGACTCATCTGTCGCTACGCTTCGACGAGATCGGTCAGCGAACCGGCGATTGATCCGCCTACGCTGCAAAAGCCGAACCTACTCGCAAGCTTCCGGAAAATTGGAGACAATTTGGAGACAGCGGCTCTGCGGGAGAGCTTTGTCTCCAGACCAAGGCCGGTCAGCCTTGGCTTCAAACCGTTGGTTTTCTGGGAGAAAACTGGAGCGGGCGAAGGGATTCGAACCCTCGACCCCAACCTTGGCAAGGTTGTGCTCTACCCCTGAGCTACGCCCGCTCGTGCGTTTCTGGCCGGTGGGAAGTGCCCCGTCCGGCTGGGGTGTGGGCGCCTCTAACGGTGACTCGGAAAGAGCGCAACACCAAAAATGCATGAGATGCGAAGTCTTTCGCAAAACCCCCGTTTCCCCTTGCCGAAGCGCGAAGCCTTCCCACATTGTGCGGCAAACCTGAAAACATCGACCGGAGACGCATCTTGGCCAGCATGGGGCTCAATCTCGACGAACAGAAGGCAGTGGACCGCTTCCGCAAGAACGTGGTCGAGCCGTCGATGACCAAGCTGGTGATTCTCGATTTCTGGGCCGAATGGTGCGGGCCGTGCAAGGCGCTGACGCCGGTGCTCGAAAAGGTCGCCGCCGAGTATGCCGACAAGGGCGTGATCCTCGCCAAGGTCAATGTCGACGAGGAACAGTTCATCGCCGCGCAGTTCCAGGTGCGCTCGATCCCCACGGTCTATGCGATGTTCCAGGGCCAGCCAGTGGCCGACCTGACGCCCGCACGCACCGAATCGCAGCTCAAGCAGTACCTCGACCAGATTCTCGCCAAGCTGCCGGTGCAGGGTGGTGAGCCGGAACAGGACGTCACCCCGCTGCTCGCGATGGGCGAGGAAGTGCTGGCCGAAGGCGATGGCGAGCGGGCAGCCAGCATCTTTGCCCAGATCGTCGAGATCGCGCCCGACAATGCCCCTGCCCACGCCGGCCTCGTGCGCGCACTGATTGCCGCGGGCCAGAAGGACGAGGCGCAGGCCGTGCTCGATTCGCTTGACCCCAAGCTCGCCGCCGATCCGGCCCTGGCGCAGGCGCGCTCGGCGCTGGCACTGGCCGAGGATGCGCCGGAAGAGGGCGAACTCGCGGCCTTGCGCGCCGCAGCGGCAGAGCGACCGGCAGACATGGACGCCCAGCTCGCCTTTGCCAACGGCCTCTATGCCGCCGGCCAGCGTGACGAGGCCGCGGCCAAGCTCCTTGCCATGATCGCCGCCGACCGCGAATGGAACGAGGGCGCGGCCAAGGCTCGCCTGCTGCAAATCTTCGAGGCGATCGGGCTGGAAGATCCCTGGGTTGCGGCCACACGCCGCAAGCTCTCCACCGTGCTGTTCGGTTGACCGCGATGGGCGCGAGCGCAAACACGACGCGCCTGTCGATCTTCCCGCTGACGGGCGCGGTCCTTTATCCCGGCCTGCAGCTGCCGCTGCACATCTTTGAACCCCGCTATCGCGCCATGGTCAGCGATTCGCTGGCGCGCGACCGGCGTATCGCGATGATCCAGCCGCAATCGCCGGTCGAGGGCGCGACGCTGTTCAGCGTGGGCTGCGTCGGCAAGATCGCCGATGTCGAAGCGTTGGAGGACGGGCGGTTCAATCTCGTGCTTCAAGGCATCGCGCGCTTCCGCATGATCCGCGAGCTCGACGTGACCACGCCGTTCCGCCAGATCGAGGCCGAACTGCTCACCGACGACATGGCCGAGGCGCTGAGCGCGGTCGAGCGCGCGTCGTTCGAACAGGAAGCCCGTCGCTTCGCCGATGCCCAGGGCTATGCGGTCGATTGGGACTCGGTCGGCCGACTGGACGACATGTCGCTGATCAACGGCGTCTCCCAGATCGCGCCGTTCGATGCCGCCGCCAAGCAGGCCCTGCTCGAAGCCGATACCCTCGCCGCCCGCTGCGAGCTGCTGGTCCAGCTCATGCAGTTCTTCGGCAAGCGCGACAGCGACGATGGTGGGCGGGTGACGCTTCAGTAGTCTCCGGGCGCAGAAGGAGGGAACGCGTAGTGCGACTGTTTACTTGCGCATTGCTACTTCTGACTACCGCGTGCCAAGCCGAGCAATCCCCTGCTTCAGCACCGGGCGGGGATGTTGTTTCCCCCGTGGAACCAGACGCTGCTTCCGCATCTATGCTTGACGAGAACTTCGAGATCGCAGTGAGCAGCGGCCTGTCGATAGAGCCGCAGTTTGTTTTGGTCAGAGTGACTGATGCCAATTCAGGAGCTTCGAAGTCCGGTTGTGTAGCTGCGAATGCACTACTGGGCGCAATCCACCGCGAACATAAGTTGGGATATGATGATCGATCTCTCCGAACTGTAGGCAAGCTCGTGTTCGAAAGGCCGTTAAGAACTTTCAATTTCAGGAGCGAAGAAGCGTTGGCAAATCTGGATTTTGCCAGATTTGAGATGGCAAACCTCGAAGAGTGCGCGCTAGTTCGCAAAGGTATCCGTGTATGGCGTACGGACACTGGCACGATGATGACTAGCAAGGACATGCCCCCGCCAAACTAAGTTTCGGTACATTTTCGTCAAAACTGCGCCTGAATTCCGTCGATCACGAACTGCGCCGCCAGGGCCGCCAGCAGCACGCCGAGCAGGCGGGTGATCACGGCCTCGACCTGCGATCCCAGCGCGCGGATCAGTGGCCGGGCTGCGACCAGCGCGATGAAGCTCAGCACCATCACCAAGGCCAGCGCGCCGAGGATCACGGCAGTCTCATTGATCCCGTTGGCCCGCGCGGTCAGCAGCATGACCGAGGCGATCGAGCCGGGGCCAGCCAGCATCGGCATGGCCATCGGAAAGACCGAGACATCCTCCACCTGCGGCTGGGCCGTGCGCACCTTCTCGGCTCGCTCCTCACGCCGTTCGGTGCGCTTCTCGAACACCATGTCGAGCGCAATCAGGAACAGCATGATGCCCCCGGCAATGCGGAAGCTGTCGAGCTCGATGTGCAGAGCGCCCAGCAGGTCCTCGCCGAACAGCGCGAAGACCAGCAGGATGCCGGTGGCGATCACGCAGGCCCGCAGCGCCATGCTGAACGCCTGTCTGGCCGAGGCGTTGGCGGTGAGGCCGGCGTAGATCGGCGCACAGCCGGGCGGGTCGATCACCACGAACAGCGTGACGAAGGCGGAGAGAAACAGCTGCCACATCGTCTCAGGCTCCGTTCGCTTTGAAGCTGCGTGCGATGACTTCCTGCATTGCGCCGTCCTTCCAGATCCACGCCGTGAAGCGGCGGCTGCCATCGGGCATCACGCTCGACCGCCACGCCAGGCTGCCGTCGCGCGACTGGCCGTCCTTGCTGTCGCCGCCGTCGGATGCCGGAATGGCTCCGGCAAGCGGACGCATTGGCGGCAGCTTGCTGTCCTCCTTGCGCTCGCGCTTGCTGCCGGGCTGCGGCGCAGGGTCGCTGGCCGGACGACGGCGGACCGGGCAATCGGCGACCTTGCCTTCAGCCCAGTCCACCTCACGCAAAGGCGAGGCGAGATTCTGCCCATCATCAAGCACCCACTTCCAGTCGACCTTGCCCTTGAACTGGCGCTGCCACACGGTGACATATTCGCCGTCTCCGCCTGAGGGACCCTGCCATGCGCCATAGGTCAGCCCGGCGGTGCCATCGCAGCTGATCCACGCCAGGTGCGGCGCCCACTTTACCGGCGCGGGCGGGTCCTTGCGGTCTTTGAGCAAGTTTTTGGCAAGCTTGCGCCCGCCCTCGAACATTTCGGCGGTCTCGTCGGCGGTCTCGCGGAAAGCAGTCCACTGGCCCTTCTCTCGCGCCAGCCGGGCAAAGCCGATGTCCGCGGCGATCAGCGCCGAAGGATTGGCATAGGCGCGCTGCGGCCGGCCCGACCTTTGCGAATCAGCGGCAGGCTCCGACAACGCGGGGGCGGCGGCAAGCAGGAATGCGAGGGGTATCAGGCGCTTCATCGCATCAGCCTAGCCGATGCGCCGCAGCCTGCCCACCCCGCGCAGGGTAGATCAGATCGCGTCTGCGGCCAGTTCCAGCCCTTCGTTGCGATAGGCTGCAACGAGCGCGTTGCGCAGCAGCACGGCGATCGTCATCGGGCCGACGCCGCCGGGCACCGGCGTGATGGCCGAGGCAACTTCGGCGGCAGAAGCATAGTCCACGTCGCCCACAAGCTTCGTCTTGCCGGCTTCGGCGCCGGGCACGCGATTGATGCCCACGTCGATGACGGTCGCGCCCGGCTTGATCCAGTCGCCCTTGACCATCTCGGGACGCCCCACCGCAGCCACCACGATATCGGCCCGCTTCACCACTTCGGCGAGGTTCTTGGTGCGGCTGTGCGCCACGGTGACGGTGCAGCTTTCCGCGATCAGCAGTTGCGCCATCGGCTTGCCCACGATGTTGGACCGCCCGATCACCACTGCGTCGAGGCCGGAAAGGTCACCAACCTTGTCCTTGAGCAGCATCAGGCAGCCCAGCGGCGTGCAGGGCACGAAGCCCGGCTGCCCCACGGCAAGGCGGCCGGCGTTGGTGACGTGGAAGCCGTCGACATCCTTGTCGGGATTGATCGCGGCGATGACCTTCTGCTCGTCGATGTGCTTGGGCAGCGGCAGCTGGACAAGGATGCCATCGACAGCGGGGTCGGCGTTGAGCTTCTCGACCATCGCCAGCAGATCGGCTTCCGAAGTCTCGGCAGGCAACTTGTGCTCGAAGCTGTTCATGCCGGCCTCAACCGTGCTCTTGCCCTTGGAGCGCACATAGACCTGGCTTGCCGGGTCTTCGCCCACCAGCACCACGGCGAGGCCAGCCTTGCGCCCGGCCTGCGCTTCGAACGCAGCGGCAAGGTCGCCCACGCGGGCGCGCAGGGTGGCGGCGAAGGCCTTTCCGTCGATCACGGCAGCAGTCATCGTCTATAATCCAGCGAGTTTGCGCTTCACATTCCGGCCGAGGAAGCGGCAATGCCGCTCAGCAGGATCGTCAGCAGGTTGAGGCCGATGATCAGCACCATCGGCGAGAAATCGAGCGCGCCAGTATCGGGCAGGATCTTGCGGATCGGTCGCAGCATCGGCTCAAGGATAGCGTTCAGCGCCTTCCACACCGCCGCAACCGCGTTGTTGTGCATGTTCACGACATTGAACGAGATGAGCAGGCTCAGCACGAACTGCACGATGACCACTACGACAAGGATGTTCACGAGGTAGTTGATCATGGCGATCAGCGTGTAGAGCAGCATCGGTGCATATCCTCGACGGCAGAGTGAGAGCGAGCCATGCTCCTAGCCGACCCTCTTGCCGGGCCACAAGTGCCCGCGATGCCGCTACAGGGCAGCACTGGCGCCGCTCTGTATGTGCTACTTACAATTTAGGCAAGCTGTGCCGCTGTCGCCTTCAGGGCTTCAAGGTCGTGCTGTCGATGTGCCAGCGCAACTGTTCGGCCGATGCTCCGGGCACGTTGTTGACACGGCGCAGGATGACCTCGCCGGTGATCGTGCGGTCACCATCGGAGATGACGACCGGCGCGGTGTAATAGATCGAACCGGCCGCACCTTCCTGCTGGCCCTCGCTGATGACCACCGATGGCGCCTTCAGTCTGCCCCAGGTTTCGGCGAACATCGCGTCGTCCATGCCGCTGCGATCGCCCTTGTCTGCCCAAAAGGCGCGGACACTGCGCCAGTCGCGCGCTTCGATGGCGGCGGCGAAAGCGTCGAGCACGTCCTCGGGCCGCTTGGCGAGCGAGGGCTGAGCCGCCTCGCCGGACAATGCAGGCTCGGCCTTCTGCACAGGGCTGCCGGAAGACAGCGCGGCCGGCGCAGCCATTGCTGCGCTCTCTTCTGCAGGGGACGCCGGTCCCCGCTGGCAGCCGCCAAGGTGGAAGACGAGAGCTGAAGCAGCAGCCATGACAAGTGCGGTGCGGATCATGCCGCAGGGACGAGTGGCAGCCGGTCCGGTTCCGTCCGTTAATGCAATCATCATCCAATTCGGAGGATGAGCTGCGTCCGTCAGGCGCGGATCAGCGTCCCAGCACCGCGCGCGGTGAAGATTTCCAGCAGCATGGCATGGGGCACGCGCCCGTCGAGCACGACAGTCGCCTCGCAGCCTGCCTCGACCGCGTGGACGCAAGTCTCGAGCTTGGGGATCATGCCGCCGCTGATCGTGCCGTCCTCGGCCAGCCGTGCAATGTCGGCGGGGCGCAGGTCGGTCAGCAGGTTCTTGTCCTTGTCGAGCACGCCCGGGACATCGGTCAGCAGGAACAGGCGCGATGCGCCCAGCGCGGCGGCAATTGCGCCGGCCATGGTGTCGGCGTTGATGTTGTAGGTCTCGCCATCCGGCCCCACGCCGATCGGGGCGATCACGGGGATCATTCCGGCATTGACGATGGTGTCGATCACGGTCGTATCGATCCGGTCGGGCTCACCGACGAAGCCGAGGTCGACCACGATCGGATCGCCATCTTCGCCTTCAATCGCCTTGGGCGACTTCTTTGACTGGACCTTGCGGGCAACGACCATGCCGCCGTCCTTGCCGGAAATACCGATGGCCTTGCCACCTGCGCGGGCGATCCAGCTGACCAGTTCCTTGTTGATCGCACCGGCCAGGACCATTTCGGCGACTTCGGCGGTCTGCTTGTCGGTCACGCGCAGGCCGTCGACGAACTGCGATTCGATGCCGAGCGCTTTCAGCATCCGCCCGATCTGCGGCCCGCCGCCGTGAACGACGACCGGGTTGATCCCCACCGCCTTCAACAGCACGATATCCTCGGCAAAGTCCTGTGCCAGTTCGGGATCGCCCATCGCGTGGCCGCCGTACTTCACCACGAAAGTCTTGCCGGCATAGCGCTGGAGATAGGGCAGCGCCTCGGTCAGGGTCTCGGCCTTGGCAAGCATCGCGGGGTCGTGGTTCTGGCTCATGCGCGCGCCCTTACGCGCAATGCCTGCAGAATCCAATATTGGCGTTGCGCGCGTAACGGCAGCTTATGCCGCGTTGTCGAGTCTGCGGCCGATCTTCATTACCAGCGCGATGATCAGCGGCACCAGCACTGCCGACAGCACGACCTTGGCCAGCATCTGCCCCGCCATCAGGGTGGCAATCGGGCGCACGCCATAGAACGAGACCGAAATGAAGATCAGCGTGTCGACAACCTGCGAAAGCGCTGCGGCAATGAATCCGCGCACGGCAAGAAACCGTCCAGCCGCGCCGCGCAGGCGATTGAAGATCCACACGTTCAGCGTCACCGACACGCCATAGGCCATGATCCCGGCCAGCATCATCCGCCATGATTGGCCAAGGATGATCGGGAAGGCTTCCTTGGCGGGTTCGTACATGCCGGGGTCGGTCGGCAGGTTCAGCACGAACAGCGTCAGCGCGATGGCAAAAGCCAGCGGCAGGAAGCCATAGCGGACAAGGCGGTCTGCGGCGTCCTTGCCGTGCAGTTCGGCAATGCCGCTGGAAATGGCGACGAGGGTGAGGAAGGGAAATATCCCGGCCTCCACCGCAAGGGGGCCGAGCGCCACCTGCTTTGCGCCCAGCACACCGCCCAACGTCACCATTCCGCCATAGAACAGCGCGAAGAGGAACAGCGAACGGGGGATTGCGGCAGCAGGCGCGGTGGTATCGTGCATTTCGGGCCGATAGCGCGCTTTTAACCTCCCGCCAATTCGCTATTAGAAACCATTGCAACCAATTTGCCTCTCGGAGCAAGTCCTTCCCGATGCGTGTCGCTTCCAGTCTTCTCGGGATGGTGCTCATCCTTGCCCTCGCTTTCCTGCTCTCGTCGAACCGTCGCGCTATCCGCCTGCGCGTGGTGGCTGCGGCTTTCGCGCTGCAGGCCGGCTTTGCCGCGCTGGTGCTCTATGTCCCGGTCGGCAATCGCCTGCTGCAAGGTGCGGCGGGCGGGGTGGAAAGCTTGCTCGGCTTCGCCCGCGCGGGCGTGCAGTTCCTGTTCGGCCCCTTGGCAGACCCGGCGATCGGCGGCACCAGCTTTGCCATTTCGGCGCTGCCGGTGATTGTGTTCTTCGCCGCGCTGATCTCGATCCTTTACTACCTCGGCGTCATGCAACTGGTGATCCGCTGGATCGGCGGCGCGCTCGAGAAGGTCACCGGCATCAGCAAGGTCGAATCGCTCTGCGCCGCCAGCAACATCTTCGTGGGCCAAAGCGAATCGCCGCTGGTCATCCGGCCCTATCTGGCCGGGCTGAACCCCAGCCAGCTGTTCACCGTGATGACCGTGGGCATGGCAGGCGTCGCCGGCACGATCCTCGCCGCCTATGCCAGCATGGGCATCCGCATTGATTATCTCGTCGCCGCCGCCTTCATGTCGGCGCCCGGCGGCATCCTCATGGCCAAGCTGATGATGCCCGACGAGCCGCCGGTCCCCGCCGAGGTCGCCGATGAGGCCCTGCCCAACCCCCACGTCAAGCCCAGCCTCGCCTCGGACGAGGAAGAGCGCCCGGCCAATATCATCATGGCCGCAAGCCAGGGCGCGCAGACCGGCGTGAAGCTCGCCGTCGCCGTGGGGGCCATGGTGCTGGCGTTCGTCGCGCTGGTCGCGCTCGCCAACGGTGTGCTTGGCTGGATCGGCGGCTGGTTCGGCACGCCGGACCTGTCGTTCCAGATGGTGCTCGGCTATGTCTTCGCGCCGGTCTTCTATCTTCTCGGCGCAGACGGCTGGACCGAGGCGATGCAGGCAGGCGGCCTGTTCGGCAGCAAGATCGTCCTCAACGAATTCGTCGCCTTCATCGAACTGGGCAAGGACACTGCGCTTTCCGCGCACACCGTCGCCATAGTCACTTTCGCCCTGTGCGGCTTTGCCAACTTCAGCTCGATCGCAATCCAGATGGCCGTCACCGGCGGCCTCGCCCCCAACCAGCGCCCCGTCATCGCCAAGCTCGGCATCCGCGCCCTTGTCGCCGGCGCGCTAAGCAACCTGATGAGTGCTGCGTTGGCGGGGTTGTTCCTCAGCCTTTAAGGCTCGACCCCACCCTTGAAATCGTCGGCCCGGACTTGATCCGGGGCAGGGCCTTTCTTCGGCGAACGAAAGAAGAAGCCTAAGCCTGGATCAAGTCCGGGCCGACGATGAAAGCGGGATCACCCGTAATGCGCGGCCAGCAGGTCTACCGCCTTGGCCAGTTCCCCATCGAGGTAGCCCAGCAGCTTGTGCCAGTCGTGCGCGCCTGCAAGTTCGCCCGGTCCGTCCGATACGCCGCGCAGGCCAACCAGTGGCACGCCGAATGTGCGCGCCGCGCGGGCGACGGCGTAGGTTTCCATGTCGACCATGTCTGCGCTCACCCGGTCCCAGTGATCGCCGCTGACGACATCGCCCCCGCTCGACAGTGTGGCGACGGGCAGGTCCAGTGGCGTTTCCAGCGGCAGTTCCTTGGGTTCATCTAGATAGGGCACGACGCCGGGTTCCACGCCCAACGCAGATGCGTCCATGTCGCGCCACGAAACGCTGCCGATCTGGTGGATTGATCCCAGCGCACAGCGCCGCGATCCGGCCGAGCCGAGGCAGACGATCAGGTCGGGCAGGGTGCCCGCTGCCTCCAATCGCGCCAGCGCCACGCCCATGTGCAGCGCCGCCTCGACAGGTCCGATGCCGGTGATCAGCGGCACGAAGCGCGCGCGCAAGTGTGGGCCGTACTCCGGCTCGGCCGCCATCACAAACAAGGCGCGCTTCTTCCCCAGAGCTGTCAGATCAACCATTCGCCTGCGCCTTCAGTTGATAAAGCAGGTCCAGAGCCTCGCGCGGCGACAGCGCGTCGATGTCGAGGCCGTTGAGGCGTTCGCGCAGGGCGTCCACCTTTTCTTCTGCCGCTTCGATCGCGGCGGCAAACAGTGGCAAGTCATCCAGCCCCGCAGCCAGCCCGCCGGTGGCAGCGCGGCCCTTCTCCAGCTTTTCCAGCACCGATTTGGCGCGCTTGAGAACCGGCGCGGGAACGCCAGCCAGCCGCGCTACCGCCAAGCCATAGGACTTGTCCGCCGGGCCTTCCGCCAGCTCGTGGAGCAGCACCAGATCGCCCTTCCACTCCCTTGCGCGGACGTGATGAAGCGAAAGCGCATCGCAGCTTTCGGCAAGGCGCGATAGCTCGTGGTAATGTGTCGCAAACAGGCAGCGGCACTGGTTGATCGAATGAATCGCCTCAGCCACCGCCCATGCCAGCGACAGTCCGTCATAGGTCGAGGTGCCGCGCCCGACCTCGTCGAGGATGACGAAGCTGCGCTCCGTCGCCTGGCTCAGGATCGCCGCCGTCTCGACCATCTCGACCATGAAGGTCGATCGGCCACGCGCGAGGTTGTCCGCAGCACCGACGCGGCTGAATAGGCGGTCAACCAGCCCGATCGTCGCACCTTGAGCCGGCACGAAGCCGCCCGCTTGCGCCAGCAGCACGATCAACGCGTTCTGGCGCAGGAAAGTCGATTTACCGCCCATGTTCGGCCCGCCAACCAGCCAGAGCCGGTCCTGCGCATTGAGCGTGCAATCGTTGGCGACGAAGCGCTCGCCCTTGGCGGCCAGCGCTGCTTCGACCACGGGGTGGCGCCCGCCGATGATCTCGAGGCAGGGCTCGTCCACCACGCGAGGCAGCGCCCAGCCACCTTCGGCCGCCCGCTCGGCCTGTCCTGCGGCCACGTCGATGCGGGCCAGCGCCGCTGCGGTCGCAGCAATTGCTTCCTTTGCGCGGATGGCGTGCGCCACCAGTTCCTCGAAATGCGCTTCTTCCGCGGTCAGCGCGTGGCCGCCGCTTTCGGCAATGCGGCTTGCTTCCTCGTGCAGAGCCAACGCGTTGAAGCGCACCGCCCCCGCCATGGTCTGGCGATGGGTAAAGCCGGACTCGGGCGCCATCAGCCGGTCGGCGTGCTTTGCGGGGACTTCGATGAAGTAGCCCAGCACGCCGTTGTGGCGAATCTTCAGCGCCGTGATGCCGGTGTCGTCGCGGTACTTGGCTTCCAGCGCCGCAATGGCCCGGCGGGCATTGCCTGATACCCGGCGCAACTCGTCAAGCGCAGCGTCGTAGCCTTCGGCGATGTAGCCGCCCTGCGAGCGTTCGGTCGGCGGTGCAGGCACCAGTGCGCGGGCATAGAGATCGCACAATGCACCATGGCCGGACAGCGAAGGCAGCATCGCATCCAGTGGCTCGGGCCGGTCGGCGCGAGCGCGCAGAAGATCGTGAAGGCGGCGCGCTTCGGCCAATCCGTCGCGCAGTTGGCCCAGATCGCGTGGGCTTCCACGTCCCGCCACGACCCGGCCCAGCGCACGGCCGACATCGGGCAGGGCGCGAAGGATGCCGCGAATGTCGCCGCGCAGCAGGGGATCGTCGTGCAGCCAGCTGACCAGTTCCAGCCTGCGGTTGATCGCACGCGCATCGGTCAGCGGCGCGGACAGGTCCTCGGCCAGTTGTCGCGCGCCGGCACCCGTCACGCACCGGTCAATCGCCTCGACCAGCGAACCGCGCCGCGTGCCGCCGGAACTGACAAGAATCTCGAGACTGCTTCGCGTCGCCTCGTCCATTGCCATGTGCGTGCCGGCCTCACGCGCCACCGGCGGCAGCAACAGCGGCAGCGCACCGCGCCCGACATGGTCAAGGTAAGTGACGAGACCGCCAGCCGCAGCCAGCATCGCCCGCGTGAACTGCCCGAAGCCGTCCAGCGTCGAAACGCCATGCACCGCTTTCAGCCGGGCCTCGCCTTCATCGCTGCCGAACGACCGATTCGGACGCGGCACGCAATCAACTGGCGCATTCTCCCACGATTCGGGGGCAACGACTTCGCTCGCGCCAAGCCGGGCCAGCGCCGCGCCCATCTGCTCCGGGGCGCATTCTTCAAGCTCCATGCGCCCGGTCGAGATGTCGCAGGCGGCAATGCCGATAGTGCCGCGCACTTCGCACACCGCGGCCAGCACATTGGCCCGGCGCGGTTCGAGCAGCGCTTCCTCGGTCAGCGTGCCCGCTGTCACGAATCGGACGATGTCGCGCGCCACCAGCGCCTTGGAACCGCCGCGTTTCTTCGCTTCCTCGGGGGTTTCGACCTGTTCGGCGATGGCCACGCGGCAACCTGCCTTGATCAATCGGGCAAGGTAGCCCTCGGCCGAATGGACCGGCACGCCGCACATCGGAATTGGCGCGCCGCCATGTTCGCCACGGCTGGTCAGCGCGATATCGAGGACTTGCGCGGCGATCTTCGCGTCGTCGAAAAACAGCTCGAAGAAGTCGCCCATGCGGTAGAACAGCAGGCAGTCGCCAGCCTGCTGTTTAAGCGCAAGATATTGCGCCATCATCGGAGTTGGGGCATTAGGCGTCACGCGCACGTGGCTAGACGAGCGCGACGTGTTTCTCAAACCATCGACACCGGGATATCCGCAACTCCAGCGCACAGCCTGCGCAGAGCAGGCAGCATGGGGACGGTTCCGGTCTTGTGGGGGTACTTACGGTTTGACGCAAGTCCGCGAAAAGGATTGGCTCCGGGGTCTCAAGACTGCCTGGGCCCGCGCAGGTGCGCTGCCGTGGCTTTCCGGCCCCGGCATCCTCATCGCCGTGCTGCTCGTCTGCGCGCCTTTCGCGCTGGTCGAAGTGCCGCCCCTGATCGACGTGCCGGGCCACATGGGCGCCGCCGCGATCGAGGCCGCCGGTCCCGGCAACCCGCTCGAACAGTACTTCACCTGGAAATGGGTGTTCACGCTGAACATCGGCGGCGGCGTGCTGATGAAGGTGCTCGGCGCACAGTTCGGCATCCTTGCAGCGGGCTGGTGGAGCACCGTGCTCGCCACCGGCCTGTTCGCTGGCGGCTGCCTGTGGACCATCCGCATGCTCAACCCCAAGGGTGGGCACGCTGCGGCATGGTCGCTGATGTTCGTGTTCAGCTTCCCGCTGCTTACCGGATTCCTCAACTATATCCTCGCCACCGGCCTCTCGCTGACCGCGTTCGGCGCCTCCCTGTGGCTCGAACAGCGCAACCCCAGGGCGCGCGCCGCGATGCTAGTGATCGCGCAGCCGGTGGCGATGCTGTGCCATGCAATCGGCGGCCTGCTGCTGGCGCTGCTTGTCGGCGCACACGCGTTCGGTCGCGCGCTCGACGAGTTGCCCGAAGGCTGGCGCTGGCGCGATCTGACCAACCGCCAGTGGCTGCGCACGCTTGACTGGAAGGCCATTGGCCTGCGCCTGTGGCAGGCGTGCTGGCCGCTGCTCGCCACGGTGATCACGATCGTGCTGTGGAAGGCGTTCTCGCCGCCCGTCCAGTCGATGAACATCTGGCGCTGGGACCAGAAGGCCTGGTCCTTCGTGCTGACCTTGCGCGACCAGTCCAAGCTGCTCGATGCCGGGACCACGATCATCGCCTGCCTGTTGGTGCTGGTCGGGCCGTTCCTCGGCGCAAAGTGGCGCTTCCGGCAGGGCATGCCCGCTCTGATGGTGTTCCTGCTGTTTCTGGCGATCCCGAGCGACATCAACGGGTCGGCCTTCGTGGACATCCGCATCCTGCCGGTTGCCGCCATGCTCGGCCTCGGCCTGCAGGATTGGAGCGGCGCCCGCCGCCCGCAATGGGCCCGCGTCGTCGCTTATGCTGGCATGGCCCTGCTAGCCGTACGCCTCACCGTCACGGCGTGGAGCTTCAACGGCTATGCCGAGGACTACAACAAGCAGCTTTCCGCGCTGACCCATGTCGAACCCGGCAGCCGCGTCCTCGCATTCGTCGAGCATTCCTGCCTCGACGAATCCTGGCGCAACACCCGCCGCGATCACCTCGC
Source organism: Novosphingobium sp. ERW19 (assembly GCF_012641315.1). Lineage (NCBI taxonomy): Bacteria > Pseudomonadati > Pseudomonadota > Alphaproteobacteria > Sphingomonadales > Sphingomonadaceae > Novosphingobium > Novosphingobium sp. ERW19. The sequence goes on along the minus strand of NZ_JABAIC010000004.1, from coordinate 76,310 downwards.
CAGCCTTGCCAGCCTCTACCGGCAGGCCTGGGTCAACGACAATTGGGCGGTCCCTGGGCTGCATATGGTCGTGCCGCGCTTCCGCCCGGGTCGCAACTTCACGGCGGACCCCTCGGAGTTCGTCTGGTCGCGCGGTTGCGCCGGCGGCTGGCGTCGCAACGTCGATACTGCGCTCAAGTACGCCCCGATCGAGCGCGTGGACTATGTCTGGCTGATCGACACCGGCCTGCCCCACCGCGCCGATCCTCGTTTGCAGCTGGTCTGGCAGGAAGGACGCAGCCTGTTGTTCAAGGTAAGGCGCCTCGGCATCCCGACGTGGCAACCGAAGGATTTCTGAAGCGACATGCCATAGCTTGCGCGTAATACGGTTTCGGCAAATTTGGTGTTTTCGAACTGTTGCGCACTGCCTGCGCGCCTTGACGTAGCGTCAAAGGTCGGACACTGCCTTTGCCTATTGTCCGATTAAACTTGGGGGAACCATGTCCGAGGAAAGCAACGTCCGCTTCACCGAACGCGAGGCGCTTTTCTACCACAACACGATCCGCCCGGGTAAGATCGAGATCATCGCCAGCAAGCCGATGGCGACCCAGCGCGATCTGTCGCTGGCCTATTCTCCCGGCGTCGCGGTTCCGGTCCGCGCCATCGCCGAAGATCCCGCCACCGCCTATGATTACACCGCCAAGGGCAACCTCGTTGCGGTGATCTCCAACGGCACTGCGATTCTCGGCCTCGGCAATCTCGGCGCGCTGGCATCGAAGCCGGTGATGGAAGGCAAGGCCGTGCTGTTCAAGCGCTTTGCCGACGTCGATTCGATCGACATCGAGCTTGCCACCGAAGATCCTGACGCTTTCATCGAAGCGGTTGCGCTGATGGAGCCCTCGTTCGGCGGCATCAACCTTGAAGACATCAAGGCGCCCGAATGCTTCATCATCGAACAGGCCCTGAAAGAACGCCTGAAGATTCCGGTGATGCATGATGACCAGCACGGCACGGCAATCATTTCTGCCGCTGGCCTGCTCAACGCCTGCCACCTGACCGGGCGCAAGCTTGAGGACGTAAAGGTCGTGGTCAACGGCGCAGGCGCTGCGGCGATTGCCTGCACCGCGCTGATCAAGGCCATGGGCGTTCGCCACAACAACGTGATCATGTGCGATCGTTCGGGCGTGATCTATCGCGGCCGCGAAAGCGGGATGGACCAGTGGAAGAGTGCGCACGCGGTCGATACGTCGGCCCGCAGCCTCGAGGACGCGCTGGTCGGGGCCGACATCTTCCTCGGCCTTTCCGCTGCCGGTGCGCTCCGTTCCGACTGGATGGCCAAGATGGCGCCGCAGCCGATCATCTTCGCGATGGCCAACCCGGACCCGGAAATCACGCCACCCGAAGCCAAGGCCGTCCGGCCGGACTGCATTGTCGCCACGGGCCGTTCGGATTACCCGAACCAGGTCAACAACGTGCTCGGCTTCCCCTTCATCTTCCGCGGCGCGCTCGACGTTCAGGCGACGACGATCAACGAGGAAATGAAGATCGCCGCCGCCGAAGCCATCGCCAAGCTGGCGCGCGAGCCGGTGCCCGAGGAAGTGGCGGCTGCCTATGGCATCAACCACACCTTCGGTCTCGACTACATCATCCCCGCGCCGTTCGATCCGCGCCTGATGGAAGTCGTGTCGTCGGCCGTGGCGCAGGCCGCGATGGACTCGGGCGTGGCGCAAAAGCCGATCGAGGACATGGATGCCTATCGCACCAGCCTCAAGGCGCGCCTCAACCCGACGACCTCGGTGCTGACCAACGTCTTCGCGCAGGCCAAGGACAATCCCAAGCGCGTCGTCTTTGCCGAGGCCGAGAACGAGGTGGTGTTGCGTGCCGCGATCCAGTTCAAGGATTTCGGCTATGGCACACCGGTGCTGGTCGGACGCACCCAGGGCGTGCTCGATCTGCTGACCGAACTCGGCGTCAGCGATCCGGCGTCCTACGAGATCCACAACTCCGCCGTCTCGCCGCTGGTGCCCGAGATGGTTGCCTACCTCTACGAACGCCTCAAGCGCCGCGGCTATCTTGAGCGTGACGTCAAGCGCATGGTCAACCAGGACCGCAACGTCTTCGCCTCGTTGCTCGTCGCCCTCGGCCATGGCGATGCGCTGATCACCGGCATGACGCGCACCTTCGCGCAGTCGATGAAGGAAGTGCGCCGCGTTCTCGATCCCAAGCCCGGCCACCTGCCCTTCGGCATTCACCTGATGGTCGCCAAGAACTACACCGTGTTCCTGGCCGATACGACCGTGAACGAGCGCCCTTCGGCCGAGGATCTGGCGCATATTGCCAAGGAAACGGCCGCCGTCGCACGCCGCATGGGCCACGAACCGCGCGTCGCGTTTCTCTCGTACTCTACCTTCGGCAATCCTTATGGCCGCTGGCTCGAATCGATCCGCGGTGCGGTTGCCATCCTCGATGCCGAAGATCCCGGCTTCGAATACGAAGGCGAAATGGCCCCGGATGCCGCCTTGAATCCCAAGGTCATGGCCAACTATCCCTTCAGCCGCCTTTCCGCTCCCGCCAACGTGCTGATCATGCCTGGCCTGCAGTCGGCCAACATCTCGGCCAAGTTGCTGCGCGAACTCGCCGGCAATGCGGTGATCGGCCCGATGCTGCTGGGCATGGAAAAGCCGGTGCAGATCGCCCCGATGACCTCGCTCGCGCCCGATATCCTGACGCTGGCGGTGCTGGCGGCGGCCGGGGTCGTGGGGTAATGCCCACCCCCGACCCCTCCCGCTTGCGGGAGGGGGTTAAGAAGGTGGCATTTGCACCCTCCCGCATGCGGGAGGGTCGCGAGACTTACTGAACGTAGTGAAGTTAGTCGCAGCGGGGTGGGCACCCCGCGCAACGGCTGCTTCAGATCAACCCAGCCAGCGGGCTCGACGGGTCGGCATACTTTCGCGTCGGCATGCGGCCCGCGAGGTAGGCATCGCGCCCGGCCTGCACCGCCAGCTTCATCGCGCGGGCCATGCGGATCGGGTCCTTGGCTTCGGCAATCGCAGTGTTCATCAGCACGCCGTCGCAACCAAGTTCCATCGCCACGGCAGCTTCCGATGCGGTGCCGACGCCCGCGTCGACCAGCACCGGCACCTTGGCGCCTTCGACGATCAGGCGCACCGTCACCTTGTTCTGGATGCCCAGGCCCGAGCCGATCGGCGCGCCCAGCGGCATGACCGCCACCGCGCCTGCGTCCTCAAGCTGCTTGGCCGCAATCGGATCGTCCACGCAATAGACCATCGGCAGGAAGCCTTCCTTGGCCAGCACTTCGGTCGCGCGGATCGTCTCGATCATGTTGGGATAGAGCGTGCGCGCCTCGCCCAGCACTTCGAGCTTCACCAGATCCCAGCCGCCCGCCTCGCGCGCCAGGCGCAGCGTGCGGATCGCGCTTTCGGCATCGAAGCAGCCTGCTGTGTTGGGCAGGTAGGTGATCTTCTTGGGGTCGATGTAGTCGGTCAGCATCGGGGCCTTGGGGTCCGACACGTTGACGCGGCGCACGGCCACGGTGACGATCTCCGCGCCCGAAGCCTCGACCGCCGCCGCGTTCTGCTCGAAGTCCTTGTACTTGCCGGTGCCGACGATCAGGCGCGAGCGGAAGGTGCGTCCGGCAACGGTCCAGGTATCATTCGATTCGGCCACGTCGCTTTGTCCTCCACCAACGAAATGCACGATTTCCAGCACGTCCCCCTCGGCAATCGCCACATCGGCGAGCGTCGAGCGCGGCACGATCTCGCCATTGCGCTCAACCGCGACCTTGGTCGGTTCGAGTTCGAGGCTGCGCACCAGATCGGCAATCGATCCGGGTGCGGCGCGACGGGGTTCGCCGTTGACGGTAAGGGAGAGCATTCCAGTCATGCGGCCCGCTTTAGCGGCGCAGGGGCAGGGTGCAAGTATGGCCTTAGTGAGAGGCGCGCATGTTGATGAAATGCGCGGTGGCGACAAGGATCACGCCGCCCACCGTCAGCGCCACTTCGGCATCGCCATGGCCGACAGCGACGGCTGCGCCCATCAGCGCAAGCCCCGTCCCGCCAATTGCCAGCGGCAGGAAGCGCCCGTGCCGCAGGGCGCCGATGCCGATGGTCGCCGCGCCGATCACGAGGGCGAAGGCAAGACCCCAACGGTGAATGTCGGGATTGAGCAGCACGCCGCCGCCAATGCCCAGCATCCCGACAAGGAACAGCCCTGCCACGCAATGAATCAGGCACAGCCCCGAAAGGAGCACGCCGATCCGGTCGAGCCGGGCACGCAGGGCAAGCAGGGCATCACTCATGCGCTGGCATATATGTTATAATGTAACATCGCGCAAGAAGGCCTCATGAGATTCTGTCCTGTCCGAAGGTCCACGACCCTGCCCGACAATCGCTCTTGCGATTCCGCGAAGGCAGGAGCAGGGGCAGCGCCATGAGCAACCCAAAAACCATCGGGGTCTCGCCCAAGCTTCGCAGCGACGCCACCGCGCTGTCGCGCTGGCTGTTCATCGTCGCCTTCATGGTTCTCGCCATCGTCGTGGTCGGCGGCATCACCCGCCTGACCGAATCGGGCGTATCGATTACCGAATGGAAGCCGGTCAGCGGCACGCTGCCACCGATCACCGAAGCGCAGTGGCAGGCGGAATTCGACGCCTATCGCGCCACGCCGCAGTACCAGCTGGTCAACGGCCCGGCGGGCATGACGATCGAGACCTACAAGTTCATCTTCTTCTGGGAGTGGGTCCACCGCCTGCTCGCCCGCACCATCGGCCTGGTCTTTGCTGCACCGCTGGCGTGGTTCTGGGTCAAGGGCCGTATCCCTGAAGGCTACAAGCCGCGCCTGCTCGCCCTGCTGGCACTGGGCGCGCTGCAAGGTGCGGTCGGCTGGTGGATGGTCAAGTCGGGCATCGTCAACGACGTCAAGGTCAGCCACTTCCGCCTCGCCACGCACCTGCTGGTCGCATTGTTCACGCTCGCTGGTCTCGTCTGGACCGCGCTCGACCTGATCGCGCTGGGCAAGGGCGAGGGCCGTTCGAAGCTCCGGGGCCTCGGCCTGCTCGCCCTCGTCATGCTGGTGTTCCAGCTGTTCTACGGCGCACTGGTCGCCGGGCTCCGCGCCGGAACTTCGGCAGGCGGCGGCTGGTTCAACTGGGACGCCTGGCCGCTGATGCAGGGCAAGGTCTATCCCGATGGCGTCGACTGGGCTCTGGGCGCAGGCCCCGCGCTGCTGTCCGATCCGTTCCTCGTCCACTTCATCCACCGCTGGTGGGCTTGGGGCGTGGTTGCCGTGCTGGTCGTCGTCGCCCGCAAACTGCGCCGGACCGACCGCAAGGCCTCTGTCGTGCTGCACTCCGTCTTCGGCACCCAAGTCCTGCTCGGCATCCTGACGGTATGGAGCGGCGTCGCCATCTGGCTCGGCGTCCTCCACCAGCTCGTCGGCGCGCTGCTCGTGGCGACGACGGTATGGTGCGCCCACATCCTCGGCAGCCCGAGACACGCGGCGAAATGACCGCCGCGCTGATCTGGTCCACCTTCGGCGACCTGCAAAGCGCTGAAGCTGTGGCAGACACGCTGCTCGAAGAGCGCCTGATCGCCTGCGCCAACATCCTCCCCGCCGTTCGCTCGCTATACCGCTGGAACGGCGAGCGCGGCGAGGGCAGCGAAGTCGCCGTCCTGTTCAAGACCCGCGCCGACCTGCTTGACGCCGCCGTGGCGAGGCTTGAGGCGCTCCACCCCTACGATGCACCCGCGATCTCCGGCTGGCGCTGCGATGCGTCGGGCGCGGCTACGCTGGGCTGGCTGGACGGGGATTGCAGGTCACCGAATTTGTAGTGGTATTATTTTACCTCTCCGAAAACCCGCAGTTTGCTTGACTCTGGCGGGCATTTGCAACAAAGGCGCGCTTCCTTCGTCGTGAAGCAGCGGATTCCCGCTTGGATCGACGCACCGAATTCAGGGAACCCGTAGCCATGAAGGCTCTCAGCAAGGTCACCCGGTCGATCAAGCCGGCCGAGGTGGAGAAGAACTGGCATCTGATCGATGCCGAAGGCATGGTCGTCGGCCGTCTCGCCGTCGTCATCGCCAACCATCTGCGCGGCAAGCACAAGCCGAGCTACACCCCGCACGTCGATTGCGGCGATCACGTTGTCGTGATCAACGCCGACAAGGTCAAGTTCACCGGCAACAAGCTGAAGAACAAGACTTACTACAAGCACACCGGCTATGCCGGCGGCATCAAGGAAGTCACCGCGGACAAGGTCCTCGGTGGTCGCTTCCCCGAGCGCGTGCTTGAAAAGGCGGTTGAGCGCATGATCCCCCGCGGCCCGCTCGGCCGTGCGCAGATGCGCGCCCTTCACCTCTATGCCGGTGCCGAGCACCCGCATGGCGGCACCCAGCCGGTGGCGCTCGACGTCGCCTCGATGAACCGCAAGAACAAGGTGGGTGCATAATCATGGCCGAAACCGAAAACACCGTGTCGAGCCTCGCCGACCTCAAGGACCTGACCGCAGCCGCTCCGGTTGCTGCTGCTCCTGCCGAAGCTGGTGAAGCCGCTCCCGTCCGCACTGGCCCCGCTGCCCCGATCCGCGCTCGCGAAGTCGACGCGCAGGGCCGCTCGTACGCCACCGGCCGCCGTAAGGACGCCGTGGCACGCGTGTGGCTCAAGCCCGGCTCGGGCAAGGTCACCGTCAACGGCCGTGACCAGGAAGTCTACTTCGCCCGTCCGACCCTGCGTCTGGTCATCAACCAGCCGTTCGAAGTCGCCGGTCGCGAAGGCCAGTACGACATCGTCTGCACCGTCAAGGGTGGTGGTCTTTCGGGCCAGGCCGGCGCGGTCAAGCACGGCATCGCCCAGGCCCTGTCGAAGTTCGAACCCGAACTGCGCAGCGCCGTGAAGGCCGCCGGCTTCCTTACCCGCGACCCGCGCGTCGTTGAACGTAAGAAGTACGGCAAGGCCAAGGCCCGCCGCAGCTTCCAGTTCTCGAAGCGCTAAGCTTCTTGCCGCAAGGCAGAACGAAATCAGGGGCTGGTCTTCGAACCGGCCCCTTTTTTCATGGGTGTGCATGTCGCTTGCCCATGCCCAACCCTTCCCGCTCATCCTGAGCTTGTCGAAGGGGGGAAGGGACCGAGGCTTATCGAGCCGAAGACGTAACTAGTCGCAGCGGGTGGAGAGCTTCCAACCCCTTGAGCTCGCTCACTCGGCAGGCGCGAACTGCTTGGCCAGCGTGTGGTAGAGCTTGGGCTTGCACACCTTGGCACTGGCCCAGTCGGCGATCAGTGCCGTTGCGAACAGTGGCAGGACCATCGTCCGGTCCGCCGTCATCTCCATGATGATGATCGAGGCGGTCAGCGGCGCGCGAACGACGCCGGTGAAATAGCCGATCATCCCCAGCACCACGATCGCCCCCGGCGCATCCCCGGGGCCAACCTCGGCATAGCCCGCAGCGAGCAACTGCCCGACGCCCGCGCCGACGGACAGTGATGGGGCGAAGATGCCACCCGGCGCGCCGCTCAACGCCGTTGCCAGCGTCGAGACGAACTTGCCCGGCCCGAACAGCAGCGAAGCATCGCCCCCTGCCAGCAGCAACTTGGTCGTGTCATAGCCCGTGCCCCAGCTCGACCCGCTGGTGGCAAGCCCGGTAAGTGCCACGACCAGTCCGCACCCTGCGGCAAGCAGGATCGGGTGGGCGCGAACCTGCAGCAGCATCGGGCTCTGCGAAAACGCCATCCCGATCAGAGCCCGCGAGAACAGCCCGCCAAGCACGCCACCGACCAGTCCTGCCAGCGGCGCCAGCACGAACAGGTCGGACAAGGGCAGGCGCTGTGCCATCGCGCCGAAGTAGACATAGTCCCCCGCCAGGCCGAGGCTGACCACACCGGCGATCATCACCACGGCCATGACCAGCACCGCCAGCCGCTGCTCGAAGGCCGAAGCCAGTTCCTCGATCGCGAAAGCCACGCCCGCCAGCGGCGTGTTGAACGCCGCAGCGACGCCCGCCGCGCCGCCGGCAATGATCACGCCTGCCGTAACCGGCACGCGCAGCCAGCGATGAACCGCCACCATCAGCGCCGCGCTCACCTGCACGGTCGGTCCTTCGCGTCCCGCCGATCCGCCGACCAGCAGCAGCGCTGTGGTGCCAAACAGCTTGCCCACCGCGCTCTTCATCGAAACCAGCGGTCCGCGCGCCGCAGCCGTCGGATTGTGTCCGGCGGCCATGACTTGCGGAATGCCCGAGCCGCGCGCCGCCGGAAACCAGCGCCGCGTTGCCCAGACCACGCCTGCAAAGACCAGCGGCGTCAGCACCAGTGGACTCAGCGGCGCAACGCGGTAAAGCACGGCGAACAGCGTCTGCGCCCACTCGCCCGCCCGCGCGAACAGGACCGCCACGACGCTGAGCAGGATCGCGCCGCCAAGCGCCGCTACCCTCGCCCGTACCGAAGGCAGGCTGGCGTCCTTGAATGCCTTGCGGAAATCAAACATTTGCATCCGACGCGATTAGACCGCCATGGACTGGCCGACAAGGAGAGGACGGGAATGAGTTCGGCAACGGGGGCCTCAAGGCTCGGCTGGTTCCGCACGGGCTGGCAGCGGGGAGCGATCGGCGCAGTGCTTGGCATCGCGCTTGCCGCGCTGCTCGGCCATCTGGTTCCGGCAGGCGAGGGCTTGCCGTGGATCATGGCTCCTGTCGGGGCTTCGGCCGTGCTCGTCTTTGCGGTGCCAGCCAGTCCGCTGGCACAACCGTGGCCGGTCGTCGGCGGCAATCTCATCTCGGTCCTGGTCGGCATGGCCGTGGGCAAGCTTTGCGCGCTTGGCGGGATCGGCGCGCCCGTGGCCGTCAGCCTTGCAGTTGGCGGTGCGATTGCCGTGATGGCCATCGCCCGCTGTACCCATCCCCCCGGCGGCGCGGCGGCGATACTCGGCGCCATGGCCGGGATTGCGCCTGCCGCCCATTTGCCCGGGCCACTGGCTCCGCTTGCGCTCAACGTGATCGGCATCGCTGGCGTCGGGTGGCTCTACAATGCCATGACCGGGCACCCCTGGCCGCACATCCCGGTCGTGCCACCATCCCCGGCGCCCTTGCGCACCGTGACTTATGACCGCGAAGATCTCGACGCCGTCCTTGCCGACTGGGACGAGACGCTCGACGTCGAACCCGATGATCTCGACGCGCTGTTCCGCGCGGTCGAACGCCGCGTGCTGCGGCGCTGGGAGGATGATCACAAGTAGGTGTCAGAACAGGCTGGGCTGCTCCGGCTTGCGTGGCGCAGGGGAGGCGGCGGGTGCAGTTTCCGCCACATCGATCTCCATCATCGCCGCGTCGGCATAGGGGCGCTGCATCGCCGCCGCCGCATCGCCTTGCACGGTCAGCCACTGATGCGCGGCTTCCGCCGTGCCGAGGATCACCGGCATCGCCTTGGGGTGGACCCGCCCGACCACGGCGTTGGCCTCGCACGTAAGGAAAGCAAAGCGCGGCCCTTCCGCCGTCGGTCGCCACAGTCCGGCGAAGGCGAACAGTTCCTGCTCCTTCAGCGCGAACCAGTGCTTGCGCTTGCGGCCAGTCACCGGGTCCGGCGTGGCCGACCATTCCGAGAAGGCCGTCACCGGCACGAGGCAGCGCCGATTCGGGTCCTCCAGCGCCGCCCGCCACATCGGCGAGGCGAGGTTGCGGATGTTGGTCACCGGGCGCTTCACTTCGCCGAACGGTGGCCAGCCCCAGCGCATCGTGCCCAGCCTGCGCGTCGGCCCGCGCGCGATCAGCACGGGCGCCTCGGCGTCGGGGTAGATCTCCGAAAACGCCGGCAGATTGACCTGCGCATTCGCCAGTGGCGCGAACATCTGCGCGATGGCTTGCACGTTGCTGGTCATGCGATACAAGTTGCACATAACAACCAGATATGTGCGGGAGAGCGCCATGGCCACCCATTTGCGGCCGAATATCGAATGCAGCGATGCCGAATGGCATGCCCGGCAGGAACTCGCCGCTTGCTACCGCATCTATGATCACCTTGGCTGGTCCGAATCGATCTACAACCACATCTCGTTGAAAGTGCCGGATCAGGAAGGCGCCTTCCTGATCAACCCGTTCGGCCTGCTCTACAGCGAGGTTACCGCCTCAAACCTCGTCAAGATCGACATCGACGGCAACAAGCTCGACGACAGCCCCTATCCGGTGAACCAGGCAGGCTTCACCCAGCACGCCTACTTCCACCGCCACCTGCCCTGGGCCCACGCGATCAGCCACGTCCACACGACCGAGACGATGGCGGTGTGCAGCCTTGAAGAAGGGCTGATGCCGATCAACTTCTACGCCTGCAACTTCATCGGCCAGCTTGCCTACCACGATTTCGAGGGCGTCACCGTCCGCGCCGAAGAGGGCGAGCGCCTGCTGGCCAACCTTGGCGACAAGCGCGTGCTGATGCTGCGCAACCACGGCCCGGTAGTGCTGGCGCAGACGCTCCAGCAGATGTTCATCACGCAGTGGAGCCTGCAGCGCGCCTGCGAGATCCAGATGGCGACGCTGTCGATGGGCCGCCCGCCAATCCATGTCGGCGAGGATGTCATCAAGGTGCACCAGCGCGATCTTTCGCAGGTCAGCGCCGGTGGCCGCGTCGGCGAGGCGGACTTTGCCGCATGGACCCGCCGCATCGACCGGATCGACCGCAGCTGGCGGGATTGATTGAAACGGGCGCGGCGGGCTAAGCCACGGCCATGGCCCGCCTCACCGTCAACAATCAGCCCGTGCAGTACCGTCTCGAGGACGATACCCCCTTGCTCTGGGCGCTGCGCGATGCGGCCAATCTCACCGGCACCAAATATGGCTGCGGCACCGGCGAATGCGGCGCCTGCATGGTCATCGTCGATGGGCAGGCTATGCCCAGCTGCACCCTGTCGCTTGGCGAGGCCGAGGGGCGTAGCGTTACCACCATCGAAGGCTTGTCGGGTGACCGCTCGCACCCGGTGCAGCAGGCCTTGGTGGCCGAACAGGCGATCCAGTGCGGGTTCTGTACGCCCGGCATCGTCATGGCCGCAGCCGCGCTGCTGACCAGTAACGCCAGCCCGAGTGACGAGGACATCGCCCGCGCCATCACCAACATCTGCCGCTGCGGCGTCTATCCGCGCCTTACCCGTGCGATCCAGCGCGCGGCCCGCGTCATGCGCGGCGAGGAGACGATCAGTGCCGCCCCGCCACCGGCGATCGTCGCGCCCGGCGCAGGCTGAAGGGGGTGGCGCCCTCCCCTCGTGAGGGGGGAAGGGGAGAGCGCCGGGGGTGTTTCAGAACTTTGCACGCACCGTCAGGCGGGCGTTGAGCGGCTCGCCGGTGGAGATGTTGTTGTCGGTGTGTGCGGCGGGGAAGTAGTCGGTGTCGGTCAGGTTCTCGACATTGAGCTGGATCGAAAGGTTCTCCGACAGATCGTAGAACACCGCTGCGTCGACGCGGGTGAACGCCGGCAGCGTCACCGCATTGCTGATCGTGGTGAAGCTCTTCGACTGGTGCGTCAGCCCGAGGCCAAGGCCGAGCTTGTCGGTCACGTCATAGCGCGCCCATGCCGATGCCTGATGGCGCGGCAGCTGCGCCAGCTTGCGTCCAGCAGGCGCAGCCGTGGTCTGCGAACGCACTTCGCCATCCTGCAGCGTGTAACCCAGGCTCACCTGCAAGTCGGGCAGCACACGGCCCGCCAGCGACAATTCGACGCCCTTGGCGCGGGTCTTGCCCGAAAGCTCGGGCAAGCCGGTAACCGGGTTGTTGAAGCGCGAATTGTCGCGATCGAGCTGATAGACCGCTGCCGTGAACGCAAGGTTCGGGTTCACGTCCCACTTCACCCCCGCCTCGATGTTCTCGAAGCTTTCGGGCGCAAGCGTCGCCTGCACCGGATCGAGTGCGCCGAACTGGTCGCCCGATTGCGGCAGGAACGTGCGGGTGAAGCTGCCGTAGAAGCTGACGTTCTCCTGCGGCTTGAGGATCACGCCAAAGCGCGGCGACCACTTGCGGTCGGTGCGCGATGCGCCCACGCCGTTGATCGCATTGCGGCCGGTGATGCGGAACTCGTCATAGCGAACGCCTGCGACGACCTGCAGGAACGAGGCCAGCTCGATCTGGTCCTGGATATAGGCCGAGATCGTGCGCACATCGGTGTTGCTGTTCGACACGAGCGCGCCATAGGCCAGCGCGGGCACGGTCAGCCTCCGGGCCAGTGTCACGCTGCCGCTGGGGGTGTTGCGGCGCGTGGCGAGTGTGTCCTGATCGGCAAATTCGACCCCTGCCAGCAGAGTGTGGCCGATCCCGCCGGTCTGTCCGGTCCAGACGAGGTTCGCCTGCCCGATCCAGCTGCCGCGTACGGTGCCGCTCTCGTATCCGGCAAGCGCGACGGTGTTGTTCGTGGTGTTCACGGCGCCGCTGGCGAAGATGTTGCCATAGAGCTTGTCGGTGTGGCTGTACTGGCCAAGCACGTTGAAGCTCAGGTTCTCGGCCAGTTCGTGGTCGAGCCGGGCCTGCGCGATGTGCGCCTTCACCGTGGCGATGTTGGTATCGGCGCGGCCGAAGAAGGTATCGTCATAGCCGGTCAGCGGCTTGCCGTTCAGCGAGGGCACGCCGCGATCGGTGATGCGGCGATCATCGTCGTAGTTGTAGGACAGCTCGATCCGCGTGGCTTCGCCGGGCTGGAAGGCCATGGTCGGGTTCACGCCGATGAAGCGCCCCTCGAACTCCTGGCGGTGGTTGTCGAATTCCTCGTAAGTGGCATTCAGGCGCCCGCCGACCGTTTCTGTGAAGGGCTGGTTCCAGTCGGCGGCAAGGGCGAAGGCGCCGAAGCTGTCGACATTGGCGCTGGCCTGGCCCTTGGTGCGGTCAAGGTCAGGCGTCTTGCTGACGCGGTTGATCACGCCGCCGCCGCCGCCACGGCCGAACAGCAGCGCATTGGCACCCTTCAGCACTTCGACGCGCTCGATGTTGTAGAGCGAGCGGTAGTACTGCGTGTCGTCGCGCAAGCCATCGAAATAGAAGTCTGCCGTGGTGTTCTGGCCGCGAATGGTGATCTGGTCGCGGTGGCCTTCGCCCTGGCCAAGCACCACGCCTGGGACATAGCGTAGCGCATCGCCAAGCTGGGTGATGCCCTGATCGTCAAGCTGCTCGCGCGTAAGCACGGTGATGGTCTGCGGCACGTTGACCAGCGGGGTGGGCGTCTTCACAGCATTGGCATCGACCGGGCGATAGCCGTCGGCAGTGCCGGTCACCACGATCACCGTGTTGCCGCTCTCTGCATCCAGCGCGGCATCGGCGGGCACCAGTTCCTCTGCAAAGGCGGCAGAGGGCATCAACATGGTTCCGGCGAGCAGCAGACTGGAAAAACGGTTCACGGTAGTCCCCTTGGCATTCAACGCTTGCGATAATCATTCGCAAGAGGGCGAGTATTGCGACTCAATCGCACTTGCAAGCCAATTTTTGCGAATTTTTCGCAATAACATTGACCTGCATCAAAACGCAGGCGTTGCGGCCAGTGTTTGCGGGGCTATGACGCTTGAAACGCACCTGCAGGAGGCACCGATGAAGGCAACGATCTGGCACAACCCGAATTGCGGCACCTCGCGCAACACGCTGGCGATGCTGCAGGAAGCAGGCGCGGAGGTGACGGTGATCGAATACCTTAAGACCCCGCCCACCGCCGATAAGCTCGCCCAGCTCTACCGCGACGCAGGGATAACCCCGCAACAGGGCCTCCGCCTGCGCGGCACCGACGCCGAAGAGCGCGGCCTCCCCGCAGCCGACGACGCCACCGTCCTCGCCGCCATGGCCGCCGAACCCAAACTGATCGAACGCCCGCTGGTGGAGACCGACAAAGGCGTGCGCCTGTGCCGCCCGAAGGAAAAGGTGCTGGAGATCTTGTAAGAGAGCGTCTGGGCAAGGCGCCTAAGTCGCCATCGATACAGCTGTCTGTCAGATGGCGACGCCTCGGTCGCCATTTGGCTTATGGCGAGAAACGCGAACCTCCGGACATTCGACTAAGCCAGCGCGTACACAATCACCCCCCCAACAACGACTGCCAGCGCGAGGCATCCCCACCAAGGCACCTCGACGCCATCAAAGTAATCGCCTGTGGACAGATATGTGCGAACAGCCGTGCGCTGAGCATCGCCATATCTCGTGTCACGGGCGCGAATATCACTGTCGGAGAGAAAATGGGCCACGATCTCGGGCACCTCTTCCTTAGACGCTTCAATCTGGCGATCGAGCTCGTCGCAAAGATGATCAACGTTCGTCCAGTCTACTTGAAGCGCTTCTTCAGCGGCGAGTATCTCCGCCAAGCGTGCCTGAATCTCTCCGAGTGTCATTGATCATGCCTAGCTATGTCTGCTGTTACGCGCGACCGCTTTCCAGCCGGATCGGTCGCGTCTGCCAAACGCATCACCAGAACCGGACGTTACCCTGAACTTGTTTAGCTTCGCTGGCCTACGGCTCACGGACCATCTACCGGTTGGAACGGTGTTTGATCGGCACCATGGATCCTGAAACAAGTTCAGGATGACGATGTGAAACGTGTCAGAGCCCGGCGCTTCAGAAAAACAGAAACGGCTTGCCCGCCATGATCAGCGCCGCAGCGCAGCCAAGCACGATCGCCTTGCGCGCCAGTTCAACCGCCGAAAAGTCGGCGAGGGGCGCGTGGATGAGGGCGATGGTGCGGGCCATGTCCGAGCCATGCGCCCTGATCTCTTAACTTTGCGTAAAGGGGTCGCCTGGCGAGGATTATTCGCACGCAAAGCCGCGAAGACGCAAAGAGGCCGCGTCTGCCTCAAGCTTCCACCCAGCCGAACCGTCATACGGATCAGGCGACCTCGAACGAAGCGCACATCTTCGCGTCTTTGCGGCTTTGCGTGAGATAATCCGGAAAGACCTTCGGTCCTCCATTGCCGCACAAGTCGCACGCCCACTCCCGGCCCCTCCCGCATGCGGGAGGGGGGAGATCAGTCCTGAAGCCACTCCAGCAGCGAGGCGAGGCAATCTCTGGCCAGCAGCTTCGAGCGTTCCGGGCTCCAGCCCTGTTCCTTGCAGGGCAGGTCGTCGTTGTCCTTGAAGGGCATTTCCAGCGTCATCGCCACGCAGCCGAAGCGGTGGGCGACCTGGTTGGTCGACATCGTCAGGTTGGCCCGGCCCGGCGCGGCAATCGGATAGCCCCGCCGCGTCTGGAAATCGGGCGTGCGGCGTTCGAGGATGCGGCGATAGCGCTCGTAGGACGCGCCAAGCTCGTCGCTCCACGAAGGGATCCCCTCGAACCCTGCCAGGAACACGTGCGGGATCGCCTCGTCGCCGTGGACGTCCATGGCAAAGTCCACGCCGCTCTCGTCCATGGCATTGCGGATCGCCAGCACTTCGGGCGAACGCTCCGGCGTCGGCTCATGCCATTCGCGGTTGAGGTTCACGCCCACGGCATTGGTACGCAGGTGCCCGCGGCACGAGCCATCCGGATTGGCATTGGGCACCACGTGGAAGCGGCACAACTGGCGCAGCTTCCGGCCATGCGGATCGGCCGGGTCGGTCAGCAGCTCTAGCGCACCTTCCATCCACCACTCGGCCATCGATTCGCCGGGATGCTGTCGGGCATAGAGCCAGACCTGTTTCGGACCGTCGCCCACTTCGAGGCAGTCGATCGGCTGCCCCTCGATGCTGGTGCCGAGGTTGCGATGGGTGACGCCGGGCAGCGCCGCCGTCTGCGCCACCAGGTCGTGATGCCGCTCCATCGAATAGGGTGCGAAATAGGCGAACCAGCAGGTGCCAGCGTCCGGCGTGTGGCGGATGGTCAGCGTGCCGCCGTCCTCGCCCGGATCGTAAGTGGTCTCGGTGCGGCCCCAGTATTCGCGGTCTTCCGAAAACGCCGCACGGTATCCCGGCCATCCGCCCGGATAGGCGGAATTGCCAAGCCCGGTGATCTTCAGCTCCAGTTTGCGCCCTGCCGCGCCATCGACGCGGAAGTGGAACCACTGGAAGAACTCCGAATCGCGGTCCTTGCGGATCGAAAGCTTCGCGCTCGCGCCCGAAACCTCAAGAACTTCGATATTGCCGGAATCGAATGCGGCATTGATGCGGATATCTGTCATTTGACAGTGATAGTATCCCCTGACGTGCCGGGGAAGCCCGAGAACAGGGCATGCGCCAGACGGGGTGCTGCAAGCGCCGGCTCGGCTTCCTTGGCCATGGCCTTTTCACGATTTTCGGCGCGGCCTTCCCACAGCGCCTCGCCGGTCCGGCGGTCACGGATGCGCACCGAAAGCTGCGTCACCACGTATTCCTTCGGACCCCCGCCAAGGTTGATGCCGACGCCCAGCCCGACGCCGCCGCCATAGCTGCCGGTCGATCCGCCAACGCCGACGCTCACCGGCCCGCGCTGCTTTTCGCGCTTGAGCACCTCGCGATTGACGCGAACCTCGGCCACCACATCCGCTGCCCCTGGCGTCGCACTGCCAAAGCCGCTGGCGAAGAGTTCCTTCTGCACGGCGGCCAGCCACACCTGGTTCTCAAGACTGGCCTGATCGCCGCCGGGCGCCGCCTCGACTATCACCGCTGCCCCTTTCAGCCGGGGCAGGGTCTGCGCGGTGTGGAAGCGGGTCACGTCAATCGGCGCGGGCTTGGCCAGAACTGGCGTTGCCATCAGGGCACCGAGTGCAACTGCAGCGCTTAGGCGTTTCATCGTTCTGCGTCCCATGATCATGGCGCAGTTGGTGCTACGCCGCGGCCTTTCCCGCAATGCCAATTGGCACACCTGCTCCAGTCAGCTCGCCGGAACCACCTGCGCGTCGGCAAATTTCGCAAACAGCGCCGAGGCCAGCCTTGTCGCCACGGCGCCGTTGTTCAGCCCATCGTCGTCCTCGCGCGTCTGCGTTTCGGCGTGCCCTTCCCACAGCACGCGGTTGGTCGCCTTGTCGCGGATGCGCACGTCGAGCCGGGTGGAGACGATCGCCTTCCTGGCCTTGGTCAGGTCGATGTTCAGTGCCATCGCGGTGTAGTTGCCGCGGTTGGAGACGCCCACTTCCATCGCCCCCGAAACCGGCTTGCGCTTGGGCTCTTCGGGCATGACCTTTTCGTGGCGGATGCCGATCTGCGCCACTTGCCCGCCCTCGGCCCCGCTCACCGCTGTCTGATAACCAAGCTTGGCCAGCTGGTCGACGACCGCGGCCTCATAGACCGGCAGCTTCCATTCGGCCTCCGCGCCTTCGGCCGCAGCCACGGTGATCGGTCCCTTGCCCAGCAGCGCCGCAGCATCCGCCGCCTGGAACGCCTCGACCTCGACCTTGCGCGAAGGCTCGGCATTCTGTCGCCCGATACGCTGGTCCATCGGACTGTCCCACCGCCCGCCCATCGGCACGGGCTGGGCCAACGCGCTGGTGCTCGCCGCGACGATGGCGATTGCGGACAAGATCGGTTTGGCTTTCATTCGTAATTTTCCCGTAAGGGGTGAGGCGCGACCCGCCCGGACGTGTAAAACGCTCGCGCTGTCGCAACCATGAACGCGCGGGAGCAACGAACCCTGCGCCAGTCCGGAGCGAATCGCCAATGTCCAAGGTCCCCGTTCTCGTCACCGGCGGCGCAGGCTACATCGGCAGCCACGCGGTGCTGGCGCTGCAGGACGCCGGATACCCGGTGGCGGTGATCGACAATCTCGTCACCGGCTTCCGCTTCGCCGTGCCCGATGGCGTGCCGTTCTACGAAGGCGACATCGAGGACGCCGATCTTGTGGCGCGCATCTTTGCCGAACAGGGCACCCGCGCCGTCATGCATTTCGCTGGCTCCGTCGTCGTGCCCGAATCGGTTTCGAACCCGCTGAAGTACTATCACAACAACACCGCCAAGAGCCGCGCGCTGATCGCTGCCGTGGTCGAGGCGGGGGTGCCGCACTTCATCTTCTCCTCCACCGCCGCCACTTATGGCACGCCCGAAGTCTCGCCCGTCACCGAGGATACGCCGCAGCGTCCAATCAATCCTTACGGCATGTCCAAGCTGATGACCGAGGCGATGCTGGCCGATGTCGCCGCCGCCCACCCGCTCAACTACTGCGCGCTGCGCTATTTCAACGTGGCGGGTGCCGATCCGCACGGCCGCACCGGGCAGTCCACCGCGGGCGCCACCCACCTGATCAAGGTCGCGGTCGAGGCGGCCTTGGGCAAGCGCGCCTCGGTTGGCGTGTTCGGGACCGATTTCGATACGCCCGACGGCACTGGCGTGCGCGATTACATCCACGTATCCGATCTCGCCGCCGCCCATGTGCTGGCGCTCGAGGCGCTGATCGCCAGCCCCTCCGATTCACTGACGATGAACTGCGGCTACGGACGCGGCTTCTCGGTGCTCGAAGTGCTCGATGCGGTTGACCGCGTGACCAATCGCCGGATCGTGCGCGAGATGCAGGGGAGACGCCCCGGCGATCCGGCTTCGCTCATTTCCGACAATCGCCGCATCAGGGCAAGGCTGCCATGGGTGCCGCAATATGCCGACCTCGACACCATCGTCACCCACGCGCTGGCGTGGGAGCGCAAGCTGGGTGAGCTTCGCGCTCAGTAGGCGCGCCCTTCGCCATAGCGTTTGCGCCATTGCGCATGGGTGATGAAGCTGCCGTCAGGCTGGCGGAGAAGTTCGCATTGGGTCGCCGTCGTCCGGCTGATCTCGCGCCAGTTGTCCATGCGGTCGGTGCCGAAATTGAAACACAGGAACACCGCGCGCTCGTCCAGCTGGCCCACTGCGGTCGAATGCCGGAAGCGCGGCCCGAACACAAGTCCCTTGCCCATGCGGTAGGTCAGGTTGCGCTGCCCGCCGACGACCGTTTCATAGGTCATGCCCATGTCACTGGCATTGGCGGTCAATGGCGCCATCAGCGTGAACGCCTCGCTTTCCTCGGTCAGCCAATCATAATGCATGTCGAGCGCTTCGCAGCGGCTGCGCGTCACCAGGAACGCCGCATAGAGACGGATCTCGCGGTCATGCGGCACGAACGGGGCGACCAGCGCCGACAGGTTCATGCGCCGATAAATGTCCTCGAACCAGTGGTAGGCGGCCTCGTCGGCATGGCTCAACCAGCAGATGTCGCTGCTCCAGTGGCGCGGGCGTTCGTTGTAGAGCTTCACCCCATTCGACAGGCGAAAGCGGCCCCGGTATTTTTCCATCTTCCGCGATTCGAGCGCCAGCGGCGCAAGTTCGTCAAGCAGTTCGGCTTGAATGTCGATTTCAAATGCGTTGAGCGCAAGCAGCGCGGGGTTGAGAAAATAGGGCTCGCCCGGTTTCTGGATAACGCCCTGCGGCTGGATCAACATGCTGGCCTGCCCATATCCCTCGCAGGCCCGATCCGCCTGCCCGGCCCGCCTGATTGGGCGGTGTTTGCACAGGGCCTTCCGCTTTGCAAGAAAGCGCCCCGGCGCGGCGATTTGCCTCCCGCAGGGTTGACTTGGGGGTTTGCCCCCACTAACGGCCACGCTTCAGTTTTCAGCCCGGTCAGCTTCGGGCAAAGGGATTCGACATGAAGATTCGCAACAGCCTGAAGTCGCTCAAGGACCGCCACCGGGACAACCGCGTGATCCGCCGCCGTGGCCGTGTCTACGTGATCAACAAGACCCAGAAGCGCTTCAAGGCGCGCCAGGGTTAATTCCAGAGTTTCGGTGCAGTCTCGCGACGGCGGGGCTGCACCGGAAACCGACCGGCTCCTGGGTTGAGCCACGCTGCCCCCGCCGAAACGCGGGGGCGCAGTCGTTTATGGGCGGCAGATCGCAAGGTCGCGAATCGAGAGGCTGGCATGTCCGTTGAAGCAGTCGTCTGGGACATCGGCCGCGTGCTGGTGCAGTTCGATCTCGCCGGCATCTATGCGCAAGCGATCCCCGATCCCGTGGAACGCGCCCGATTCGTCTCGGAAGTCGTGACCGAGGATTGGCACGCCCAGCATGACGAAGGCGTGTCTTTCGCGGAAATGGTCGCCGCTCGCACCGTGCAGTTTCCGCAGCACGCCGATCTTATCGCGCTCTACGCCAGCAACTGGCTCGCCAGCCTGCCGGGGCCGGTGCCCGGCACGCACACCCTGATCGAGCGCCTCGCCGCGAAGAGCGTGCCGCAATACGCGATCACCAATTTCGGCATCGATTCGTGGGGCCTGTTCCGCCCGACCTTCCCGATACTCGACCACATGCGCGACATCGTGATTTCGGCGGTGGAACGGCTGGTCAAGCCTGACCCGGCGATCTTCCACCTCGCCGCCCGCCGCTTTGGCCGCGCCCCCGAAACGATGCTGTTCATCGACGACAACGCGGCGAACATCGCCACAGCGCAGTCGCTCGGCTGGAAAGTGCATCACTTCGTGGGCGATCCTGACGCGCTCGAAGCGCGGCTGGTCGCGCTGGGCCTGCTCTAGCCCCTGCACCGCCCCTTCGAGACAACGTCACCCCGGACTAGATCCGGGGTCCCGCTGATCTTTGGCAAAGCAGCGCCGCCAAAAAGAAAGCGGGACCCCTTATCAGGCCCGGGGCGACGAAGCAGATGGGGTGGAGCGCATCGCGCGCGCCCCACCTTCTATCAACTCAAAGCCCGTCGATGGCCTTGCTGACCAGCACGTTCACCGCAACACGGCGGTTCTGCGCCTTGCCTTCCTCTGTCGAATTGTCCGCCGCCGGGTCCGATTCGGCCATGCCGGTCGGCGTCAGCATGCGGTAGGGTGCCCAGCGGCACTGCTGCTGCAGGAAATTGATCACGCTGGCGGCGCGCTTCTCGCTCAGCGTCTGGTTGTATTCCTCGTCACCGACCGAATCGGTGTAGCCGACAACCAGCATCAGCGCGTTCTCGGTGCTATTGGCCATCGACGCGGTCTGGCACAGCTCGGCCTTGGCCTGCGGCGTCAGGGCATGCTTGCCGGTGTCGAAGTAGACGTTGGTCGTCGCCTTGATGTTGTACTTGTCGATGTCGCCCATGCGGCCCTTGAGCGCTGCGGTGGCAGCAGTCTGCTCGGCAAAGCCCTGCGCGGTGCCGTTGCGGATCATCTTGGCGGTCTTGAAGTCGCCGTTGCGGAAGGTGATCTGGCTGGCCAGCAGCGCCTCGCCCGCCTGCATGGTCTTGACCGTCACCGGCAGACCGTTGAGCAGGTTCTGCGTCGTCAGCTTCTTCGAACCGAACAGTCCGGTGCTGGCCTTGACCGTCGTGGCATCGTTGAAGAATACGATCGTGCTGGTGCCATCATCGGCGGTGACCTTCATCTTGTCACCCTTGCGCGCGGTGATGATGCCCTTGACCTCGGGCCCCTTGGTCATCGCCGAGGTATCCGGCACGACTTCGCCTTCGACGATGATGTTGGGATCCTGCATGCCGTTTTGCGGCTGGGCTACAGCGATTGCGGAAACCGATGCGGCAGCAGCTGCCAGCAGCATCATGCCGGCGCGCCGGGGGGTAGTGGTAGTCATCGAGAACGCTCCTTGCGACCTTCAAAAATGTGTCGGTGTTGCGACGGAACTTTCCCGCACATGAACGATCCCGCCCGGGAACCCGATTCCGGGCACTGGCAGCGCCAAGCGTGCGACGAACCGAGTGGGACGTGCATCACAGAAGGACGGAATGAGACGTCTTTTCCTTCCCCCCTACCGCAGGCGGGAGAGGTCGGGGGTGGGCCAACACCAACACCGACCGCACTTTCAACCAGCCGGAAACACCACCGGCAAATCCCCCTCGCGCCACGGCGCGAACTTACCCATCACGCTCGCGAACAGCTCGGATTCAAGGTGCCCCGCCAGCCAGCGCCGGAGGTGCGGCAAGGGTTGGCTTGCGAACCAAGCAGGGTCGGTCGCCGCAAACTGCCTCACGAACGGCATGACCGCCATATCGGCCAGTCCGCGTTCGCTTCCGCACAACTGGCCATGCAGCGCCAGCCGCGCGTCTAGGTCCGCCAGAAAGCCCAGCCCGCTTTCTCGGTGCGCCGTCGCATCGCTGCCGTGGCGTTCCGGATACTTGTAGCGATCAAGGTCGTGCTTGAACGGCCCGTCGTTCCGGTTGATCAGCGCCGCATCGTCGCGCTCCAGCCAGCTTTCAGGATCGGCCTGCGCCAGCGCCCAGTGCATCACCTCAAGGCTCTGCTCGATCACCCCGCCATCGGGCAGGACCACCACCGGCACCGTGCCCTTGGGCGAGGCTTCGAGCATTGCGGGCGGCTTGGCCGAAAGCTTGATCTCGCGCAGTTCCACGGCCACGCCGCTTACCGCAATCGCCAGCCGCGCCCGCATCGCATAGGGGCAGCGGCGGAAGCTGTAGAGGACCGGCAATGCCATGGGCTTCAGCCGCGCAAGCCGATCAGCGAGATCTGCCGGCCATAGCCCGGTTCCTTGCGGTGCGTGGCGCGGCGGAACGAATAGAACCGCGCCTCTTGCGCATAAGTGTCCTCGCCCAGCATGCCGACCTTGGCAAGGCCCGCATCGCGCAGACGCGAGGCGACATAGCCCTCAAGGTCGAACCATGCATGGCCGTCGCGTCCGGCCCGGAAGAAGCGTTCGTTCTCCGCCGCCTGCTCAAGGAAACGCGCTTCGAAGCCTGCGTCCACCTCGTAGCTTTTCTGCGCGATGCATGGTCCGACCACGGCGGCGATCCTGTCGCGGCTGGCCCCCAGCGCTTCCATCGCGGCAATCGTCGCATCGGTCACGCCGGTGAACGCGCCCTTCCACCCGGCGTGCGCCGCGCCGACTACGCCGGCTTGCGCATCGCAGAACAGCACCGGCGCGCAGTCCGCCGTCAGCACGCCAAGGACAACGCCGGGGCGATTCGTCACCAGGGCATCGGCACGTGGACGATCGGCATCGGCCCACGGTTCGGTTACCGTCACCACATCGGGCGAATGGATCTGGAAGCAGGTTTGCAAGGTTCCGCCCGGCAGCACCGCTTCCACCGCACGGCGGCGGTTTTCACTGGTGAGCGCCGGATCGTCCTCGCTGTAGCTGACGTTCAGCCCCGCCAGCTCGCCCGTGCTCACCCCGCCCTTGCGGCCAAGGAAACCATGCGCCGCGCCTGCAATAAGCGGATGGGTCAGCGCTTCTGTGCTCACGCCTCCAGACTCTTGCTCACCTGCTCGCGCACATCGCGCGACAGCGTCGGCTCCGCCGCGATCCGTTCAAGCTCTGCCCGCATCAGCGCGGCGCGGCCTTCCTCCACCTTCTTCCAGCGGCCGAGGTAGGGCACGAAGCGCGCCGCGACATTGCCGTTTATGGGGTCCAGCTTGAGGATCAGGTCGGCGATCAGGCGGTAGCCTTCGCCGCCTTCCCGATGGAACGCCTGCGCGTTCGCCGCAAACGCCATCCACAGCGCGCGGACGCGGTTGGGGTTGGTCATGGTGAAGTCGGGGTGCTGCGCCAGCGCCTTCACATGCTCGGTCGCCTTGGGATTGAGCGAGCCTGCCTGCAGCGAGAACCACTTGTCGATCACCAGCATGTTCCCGGCAAAGCGCGCGTGGAAATCGGCCAGCGCCGCTTCGCGCTCTGGGCAATCGAGGCTGCACAGCACCATCAGCGCGCCCTGACGGTCGGTCATGTTGGTGGCACCATCATACTGCGCCTTGGCGCGGCGCGCGGCTTCTGCCGGATCGGCCGCTCCCAGATAGACCAAGCCTTGAGTCTTGCACTTGCGCGCCCCCCGCGCCTCGGCTTCAAGGCTGTAGGGCACGGCGGAGACGCGGTCGTGCAGGGCGAGCCACTTGTCCTTCAGCGTCTCGCCCAGCCAGCGCTTCAGGCCCTCGCGCTCGGCAAAGATGCGCGTCGGGTCGGCGCGGTTCAGCTGCTCGGCAAGGTAGGCCTCGCCCGGAAGGATCAGCAGTTCACCGCGCATCAGGTCATCAAGCGCGGCATCATCGAGGATTGCGCCCATCGCCGCGCCGATGGTGGCCTGCGATTCCTCGCGGTTCTCCAGCGTCCCCGCCACCGCGCCTACCAGATGCCGCACGATCAGCTGCTGCATCGCCTCGTAGCGGGCAAAGGGATCGTCATCGTGGCGGGCGAGGAAGACAAGGTCCTCCGTCGTCACCGGCGCGACGATCTCGACCGGCGCGGAAAAGCCGCGATTGATGGAAAGCACGGGGAGCGACGTGAATCCATCAAAGGTGAAGGACTGTTCGGCCTCGGTCAGGACGATCAGTTCCTCGCCGTGGTGCTTGCCGGTCTCGCGGTCGAACAGCGCGATGCGCAGCGGGATCACGAAGGGCTTCTTCTCCGGTTGTCCCGGTGTGGGGGCAGTTGCCTGTTTGAGCGTGAGAGTTACCACTCTGCCTCCGAGAGTTGCCTCTCTGCCCTCGAGAGTTGGATTTGCATTTTCGAGCGTCATGGAAACGCTCACACGCGGGGTTCCGGCCTGTTCGTACCAGTTGCGGAACTGCTTCAGGTCCAGCCCCGCACCATCTTCTATAGACTTTACAAAGTCTTCGCAGGTTGCCGCCTCGCCATCGTGGCGATCGAAGTAGAGCGTGGTGCCCTTGAGGAACCGCTCCATGCCTGCCAGCACGGTCATCATGCGGATCACCTCGGCGCCCTTGTTATAGACCGTCGCGGTGTAGAAGTTGCTGATTTCCTGATAGGAATCCGGGCGGATCGGATGCGCCAGCGGCCCCGAATCCTCAGGAAACTGCACGGCACGCAGGATCCGCACATCCTCGATCCGCTTGACCGGGGCAGACCCGCGATCGGCGCTAAACTGTTGATCTCTAAGGACTGTAAAGCCTTCCTTGAGGGAAAGCTGGAACCAGTCCCGGCAGGTCACGCGGTTGCCCGACCAGTTGTGGAAGTACTCGTGCGCCACCACGCCCTCGATCGCGTCATAATCGCCATCGGTCGCGGTCTCGGGATCGGCAAGAATATAGCGCGTATTGAAGACGTTAAGGCCCTTGTTCTCCATCGCGCCGGCGTTGAAGTCACTGACCGCCACGATGTTGAAATCATCAAGGTCGTACTCGCGCCCATAGACGTCCTCGTCCCACTGCATCGAGGCAATGAGCGAGCGCATGGCATGGTCGGTCCGCGCCTCGTCGCCGGGGCGGACGTAGATCGCGAGGTTGACCTTGCGGCCAGATTTTGTCGTGAAACTGTCGTGGTTTGCCACAAGGTCACCGGCGACCAGCGCGAACAGGTATGAGGGCTTGGGCCAGGGATCGTGCCACTCCGCCCAGTGCGTTCCGTCGCCATTCTCGCCGGACGCGACGGGGTTGCCGTTTGACAGGAGCACCGGGAACAGCGCCTTGTCCCCGCCCATCCGCACCGAATAGACCGAGAGCACGTCGGGCCGGTCGGGGAAGAAGGTGATGCGGCGGAAGCCCTCGGCCTCGCACTGGGTGCAGAGCAGGCCGTTCGAGGCGTAAAGTCCGGAAAGCTGGGTGTTTGCCGAAGGATCGATCAGCGTCTCGATGCCGACGTCATGGGCATCGCCGGGCAGTTCGATGACGAGGTCGGGGCCGTCCATGTGCCAATCGTTGTGGGCATGGCCATCGACGGTGATCCCCTTGGGCTCGATCGCATCGCCATTGAGCCGCAGCAGTGAAGTGCCTGCGCCTGCGGGATTTTTCGTGACCTTGAGGGTCGCCTGAACCGTCGTGGCATTCAGCGAAAGCGCGAAATCCAAAGCGATTTCGGGAACGAGCCATTCGGGCGGGCGGTAATCCGCGCGGTGGATCACGGTGGGGGCGATGACGGGCTGGCCGGAGAGATCGTTCATGCCGCTGAACTTAGGAACGCGTGCGCGGCGGGGCAATCGCGGTTATCAGGCTTTTGATGGGAAACTTGCTGATCTTCGGAATGGGCTACACCGCGCAGGTCCTCGCGGCGCGGCTGCGGGAGCAGGGCTGGACGGTGCGCGGAACTGGAAGTGCAGGCGATATCGCCTTTGTCGACAGGGCCTCGGTCGAGGCCGCGCTGGCGCAGGCAACGCATGTGCTGTCCTCGGTGCCGCCGTTTCGCGAGGGGGGCGACCCGGTGCTGCAGACCTATGCCGCGGCGATTGCCGCCGCGTCACTCGAGGCCATCGGCTACCTTTCCTCGACCGGCGTCTATGGCGATGCGGGTGGGGCGTGGGTGGATGAAAGCTCAATCGTCGGCACTGGGCGGCGTTCGGCGCGGACGCAGGCGGATCTTGATTGGCAGGCGCTATCGCCCAAAGTGCGGGTCTACCGCCTGCCCGGCATCTATGGGCCGGGGCGCAGCGCGTTGGAGCGGGTGGCCGAGGGCAGGGCGCATCGCATCGATATTCCGGGGCAGGTGTTCAGCCGCGTCCACGTCGAGGACATCGCCAGCGGGGTGATCGCCGGATTTGCAGGGCCAGCAGGCGTCTACAATCTCGCCGACGACCTGCCGTGCAGCCAGAACGCGGTAATCGAGGAGGCGGCACGGCTTCTGGGCGTTGCGCCGCCGCCGATGCAGTCGCTGGAAGAAGCCAATCTCTCGCCAATGGCTCTGGCCTTCTATGCCGAGAACCGCCGTGTGGCCAATGGCAAGGCCAAGCGCCTGCTCGGGTGGAAGCTTAGCTTTCCGACTTACCGCGACGGACTGCGCGCCCTCAACGCCAGCACCAGCCCGAGCATGGCCAGCGCCGATCCTGCGAGTGCCAGCACCGACCAGCGATAGCCCTCGAACGCGGTCGACAGCAGCATCGCGACAACCGGCACCAGCACTCCGTTGTAGGCCCCACGTCCTGCCCCGAGGCGCTGGAGCAGGCGGAAATAGAGCGGGAAGGTGAGGACAGACCCTATTATCCCGAGATAAAGTACCCCGAAGATGTAGCCCGGCCGGAAATCGAACTGCGGCGGTCCTTCCACGATCCAGGCAAAGGCGGCATCGAGGATGGCGCCAAACAGCAGGGCCCAGGCGAGCATCGGGATCATCGGAATGCCGCGCGCCATGCGGCTTGCTTGCAGGACGTTCGCCGACGACGCGCTGAACAGCGCGGCTGTGGTCAGCGCAATGCCGACAAGGACCTGCCCTTCGGGGGGCGCCATGCGGTATTCGTGCAGCAGCAACAGCACGATTCCGGCTCCTGCCACCACCGATCCACCAAGAAAGGCGCGGGTTACCGGTTGCTTGAGAAAGATCCAAGCCATCAGCGAATTGGGCACGACCAGCAGGCCGAAGACTACGGCGACGATGCCCGACGTCAGGTGGTGCTCGGCGCGGTACACGAACTGGAAGTTCATCACGAACTGCAGCAGGCCGAGCAGCGCGGCAACCTTGAGCGTGGTGTTAGAGACGCGCAGGGATTCCCGGCGAAACATGGCAACTGCGGCCATGCCGATGGCCGCTGCGATGAAGCGCCAGGTTACCGACCAGCTTGGCGGCACGCTGCCGATCTGGTCCTTGATCAC
The DNA here is from genome assembly GCF_012641315.1 of Novosphingobium sp. ERW19. Lineage (NCBI taxonomy): Bacteria > Pseudomonadati > Pseudomonadota > Alphaproteobacteria > Sphingomonadales > Sphingomonadaceae > Novosphingobium > Novosphingobium sp. ERW19. The sequence continues at coordinate 48,990 of NZ_JABAIC010000004.1, read as the reverse complement.
CAGCCAGGTCGAGCCCCAGATCAGCGCGACGAGGAAAAACGGGCCGGCAACGTCGAGTTGCCAGAACCGGGCCTGACCCGGCTGCTCTGCCTCGGTCATAGCGCAGAGATTGCCCGCGCCAGCGCAGAGGCATGAGCCGGGTCGGTGTTCCACGCGGTGACCAGCCGCGCGGCACCGGGGGCGCCTTCAGGCGCAGTCCAGTCGTAGAAGTCGAAGCCCTGCGCGCGCAGCGTTGCCTGCTCTGCCGGGGAGAGCACGACGAAGATCTCGTTCGCTTCGACGGCGTGGAACACGCGCGATCCGCAAGCCTGCGCGATTTCCTGCGCGGCGGCGTTGGCGGCGCGGGCATTGTCGAGCCAGAGGTCGCCCTCGATCATCGCAAGAACCTGCGCTGCGAGGTACCGGCCCTTCGACTGAAGATGCCCGGCGCGCTTGCGGCGGTAGCGAACGACGTCAGCGAGTTCCATGTCGAAGAACACCAGCGCTTCCGCGTTCATGCCGCCGTTCTTGACGCAGCCGAAGGTCAGGACGTCGACGCCGGCTTGCGCCGTCACTTCGGCGGGATGGCAGCCAAGGTGCGCGACCGCATTGGCAAAACGCGCGCCGTCCATGTGCAGGCCAAGGCCGCGCCCTTGCGCAAGCGAGCCGATCCGGGCGACCTCTTCCGGCGTATAGACGCGGCCATATTCGGTCGCCTGGGTGATCGAGATGGCGTGAGGCTGGACCTGGTGGACGTCGTTGCGGATCGGGTCGATCACGCGCTCGATCGCCTGCGGGGTCAGCTTCGCGCCTTTGCCATCGGCGAGCATCAGCTTGGCGCCGTGGGTGTAGAAGCCGGGCGCACCGCCTTCGTCCATTTCGATATGGGCTTCGCGGTGGCAGACCACGCCGCCGTGGGGCGGGACCATGGCGGCAAGTGCGAGGCAATTGGCTGCCGTGCCGGTGGCAACCCATAGCGCCGTGCATTCGGTGCCAAACAGACAAGAGAACGCCTCGTCCAGATGGCGCGACAGGGCATCGCCGTCATAGCCCGAATCGGGCGCGTCGGCAGCGCGCATGGCGTCCCAGATCTTCGGGTGGACAGCGGCGGTGTTGTCGGAGAGAAATTTCATCGGAAACCGCAATGTCGGCAGCGGCGTTTCGGGTCAAGCAGTCACAAAAGGCCAAGGAACAACAATGTCGGACGTCACCATCACCCACCTCGATCAGGGCGCACGCGGCGAATATCATGCAAGGGTGGAAGGCAGCGATGCGATCGGGCGGCTGACCTATAAACGCCAGGGCGATATGGTGGTGGCCGATCACACGCTGGTGCCGACCGAGATTGGCGGGCGCGGCGTGGCGGCCGAACTGGTAAAGGCGCTGGTCAACGATGCCCGCCAGTTCGGCTTCAGGATCGTGCCGCAGTGCAGCTATGTCGAGGCCGCGTTCCGCCGCCACCCGGAGTGGGCCGACTTGCGCGCCTGATCAGAGGTTTCGGGGCAGCGATAGCGTGGCGACGAGGCCGCGCTCTTGCCAGTCGATGCCGAATGTGCCTCCACGGGCGGTGCAGATGCGTTCGATGAGCGAGAGGCCTTGCCCGCCTGCGCGCGATGTTGCGGAAACCGGTTGGGCCGATTGCTCCTCCCAGACGATGGTGTGGCGACCGCCAGTCGCGTCGCCTTCGACTGCTGCGCGCAGTGCTATGCTGCCACCGTGGCCGATGGCGCCGTGCTTGGTCGAATTCACGGTCAATTCGCCGACCACCAGCGAAATCACATCGGCCTCGCGTCGATCGATTTGCTGATTCGGCGCGCAATCGAGGTCCACCTGCATGCCCTGGGCCTTGCGGAAGGGCAGGAGCAACGTGGACAGCAGCTCCTGGAGGTCGGACTGCTCGCTTTCGCCATCGAACAGGGTCTGTGCCGTGGCGAGCGCCGATATTCGGGCCACCATGTCTGTGGCGAACGCAGTATTTGCCGCGTCTCCACGCGCCACGGTGCGCAACATGGCGCAGACCATGGCGAAACTGTTCTTGAGGCGGTGGCGCATCTCGGCCAGCAAAACTTTCAGCGCCTCGCGATCGGCGTGCAACTGGCTCACGTCCCGCGAAATGGAGATGTAGCCCGCATGTGCGCCGTCTGGCGTACGAACGGCTGAAAGGCTTACTTCCCACCAGCGCGGCGTGCCCTTGGCGGTGGGACAGAACGCTTCGAGTCGAACCACACCGGCGGAGCGGGCACCTTCAAGGGCCGAGCGGATCATCGGTTGGGCTTGCTGCGGCCAGAGGTTGGCCCATTCCTTCCCGTTAAGTTGTTCAAAGTCATCGATTTCCATGGCGCAAAGGCCGTTCGGATTCATCCACAAGAGATTGCCCTGAGGATCGACGAGTTTGACGCAGTCCGTGCTCTGTTCAAGAACGTGCGACAAGCTTTCAGGAGAGAGTTCTGCTTTCGAAAGCATCAGGAGCCCCACGTACTTGTCTCTGGCGATAAAGCCGCAACAGAACCTGAAGTTCCATATATCGAAAGTAAGATTTTACGGCAGATCATGCCGTGTATGCGGGGAAATGGTGCTGCTGGGGAGGATTGAACTCCCGACCTCAGCCTTACCAAGGATGCGCTCTACCACTGAGCTACAGCAGCACACCATTTCCGCGCTACCACTCCGGAGCCGCTGGACGGGCGGGGTGGGCAGGGGCGCGCTAATGACGGGGGCATGGGCCTTTGTCAAGCGACGTTCCAGCCTCATCTTCGACAAGACTTGCAGGAACATGGCGCAATCGGCATTCACACCGGAATGAGCGACCCCAAATCCCCGATAAGCCGCGAAGAACGCCTGGCGGCCCGCCTGCGCGAGAACCTGAAGCGTCGCAAGGCGCAGGCCAGGGCGATGGGTGCTGCTGATGTGATGGCAGTCGAATCGCCCGATTCGCCGGAAACCGGGCTTTCCAATCCGGCCGCCTGACGCTAGGGGCGCGGTTCATTTTCTTTGTCAGTTACAGGATGCCCCGATGCCTCGCCTGATCCTGATTCGCCACGGCCAGTCGCAGTGGAACCTCGAGAACCGCTTCACCGGCTGGTGGGACGTTGACGTTACGGAAAAGGGCGCGGCCGAAGCCTTCGCCGCCGGCAAGCTGCTCAAGGACAAGGGTGTGCTGCCGACGCTGGCCTTCACCTCGCTGCAGACCCGCGCGATCAAGACGCTGCATCTGGCGCTTGAGGCAGCCGGGCGCCTGTGGGTGCAGGAAGACAAGGACTGGCGCCTGAACGAGCGCCACTATGGCGGCCTGACCGGGCTCGACAAGGCCGAGACCGCGGCCAAGCATGGCGACGATCAGGTCAAGGTCTGGCGCCGCAGCTTCGACGTGCCGCCGCCGGTGCTGGAAGCGGGCAGCGAATTCGATCTGTCGTCCGACCCGCGCTATGCCGGGATCGCGGTGCCCGCCACCGAAAGCCTCAAGGACACCATCGCGCGCGTGCTGCCGTGCTGGGAAGAGAAGATCGCGCCTGCGCTGCGCGCCGGGGAGACGGTGATCGTCTCGGCCCATGGCAATTCCTTGCGCGCGCTGGTCAAGCACCTGTCGGGCATTTCCGACGAGGACATCACCGGGCTGGAAATTCCGACCGGCCAGCCGATCGTCTATGAACTCGACGACAACCTCGCCGAGATTGAACGCTATTACCTCTCGGAGCGCTGAGCGCACGACAGCCTGAAGGGGGCGGGAGATGTCTGAGAAGCCTTTGGTCGCCATCGTCATGGGCAGCCAGTCCGACTGGGAGACGATGAAGAACGCCTCTGCCGTGCTGGAGAAGCTCGGCGTGGCGCACGAATGCCGCATCGTCTCGGCCCACCGCACGCCCGAGCGGCTGGTGAGCTTTGCCAAGGGCGCGCACACTGAAGGCTTCAAGGTGGTGATCGCTGGCGCTGGCGGCGCGGCGCACCTGCCAGGCATGGTCGCATCAATGACCCACCTGCCGGTGCTCGGCGTGCCGGTGGAGTCCAAGGCGCTGAAGGGCATGGATTCGCTGCTGTCGATCGTGCAGATGCCGGGTGGCATACCGGTCGGCACGCTGGCGATCGGCGTTCCGGGGGCGACGAATGCGGGCATCCTTGCCGCTTCGATTCTTGCGACGTCGGATGAGGCACTGGCCGAGCGGCTGATCGCCTTCCGCACCGCGCAGACCGATTCGGTGGCGGAGAAGCCGGTCTGATGATCCCTCCCGGCGAGACGATCGGCATCCTCGGGGGCGGCCAGCTTGGCCGGATGATCGCGCTGGCGGCGGCGAACCTGGGCTATCGCTGCCACGTATATGCGCCGGAAGCGGATTCGATTGCCGCCGATGTCTGTGCGGCGTTCACGCAAGGCGCGTATGACGACGAGGCGTCGCTCGCGGATTTTGCCGCGCAGTGTGCGGTCGTGACCTACGAGTTCGAGAACGTGGCTGCGGCACCTCTGGCTGCGGTGACCGCGCATGCGCCGCTGCATCCTCCGGCCAGGGCGCTGGAAGTGGCGCAGGACCGGGTGAACGAGAAGTCGTTCGTGGAAGGCTTGGGCGGTCGGCCCGCGCCTTGGGCGACGGTCGATACGATGGAGGACCTGCGCGCGGCGGTGGCCAGCATCGGCGCACCGGGCATCCTCAAGACGCGGCGCGATGGCTATGACGGCAAGGGCCAGTGGCGGATCATGCAGGCGTCGGACGTCGACGCGGTAGAGCTGCCTGGCAAGCCGCTCATCTTCGAAGGCTTCGTGACCTTCGACGCCGAGTTCTCGGTGATCCTCGTGCGCACCGAAGCGGGCGAGGTGCGCTTCTGGGACAGCGCCGAGAACGTGCACAAGGGCGGCATTCTGGATCGTTCGACCGTGCCGGCCTCGCCGGTGATTGTCGCACAGGTTGAAGAGGCACGGGCGCTGGCAGCGAAAGTGGCCGATGCGCTGGACTATGTCGGCGTGCTGACGCTGGAATTCTTCGCGACGGCGGACGGCCCGGTGTTCAACGAGATGGCGCCACGCGTGCACAATTCCGGGCACTGGACTATCGAGGGCGCGCTCACCAGCCAGTTCGAGAACCACGTGCGGGCGATCTGCGCCTTGCCACTGGGATCGACCGCGTTGGCGGCCAAGGGCGTGGTCATGGACAACCTGATCGGCGATGACGCGCACGATTGGCCAGCGATCCTGTCCGACCCCGCCAATCACCTGCACTTGTATGGCAAGGCGGCAGTGCGGCCGGGGCGCAAGATGGGCCACGTGACGCGGCTGGTGCTGTGAGCGGGGTTCGACCCGGACTTTTCCTGATCTATGCCCGCGCCACCAATGGCGTGATCGGCAAGGACAATGCCTTGCCGTGGCGGCTGCCTGCGGACCTGAAGCGGTTCAAGGCGCTGACCATGAACAAGCCCATGATCATGGGCCGCAAGACCTTCGAGAGCCTGCCGGGCCTGCTGCCCGGTCGCCGTCATATCGTGCTGACGCGCGATGGCGGGTGGAGCGCTGACGGGGCGGAAGTGGCGACCTCCGTCGAGCAGGCGCTCTCGATTGCGGGAGCGGGCGAAGTCGCTGTCGTCGGTGGGGCGGAGATCTACCGCCTGTTCATGCCCCTTGCCGAACGCGTGGAATTGACCGAGATACACGGAAAGTTCGAGGGCGATACCGTGATGGAGCCGCTCGGACCGGAGTGGACAGAGGTATCGCGCGACGTGCATCCGGCTGAGTCTGGCAGACCTGCTTTCGATTTCGTCACTTACGCCAAGGCTGGCGCATGATCCGCCTCGACAGCCTGCAGCCAGTGCCGGAAGACATGCGCGGCGGGATCGTGGCGCTCGGCAACTTCGACGGGTTCCACCTCGGGCATCAGGCCGTGGTGGGCGAGGCGATCCGCTGGGCCAAGGCGGAGGGGCGTCCGGCCATCGTCGCCACGTTCGATCCGCATCCGGTGCGGCACTTCAAGCCCGATGCCGAGCCGTTCCGCCTGACCACGCTGGATCAGCGGCAGGAGCTGTTCGGCGCGGCGGGGGCCGATGCCATGCTGGTGATCCACTTCAGCGCGGACGTTGCCGGGATGACCGCGCTCGAGTGGATCGAGGCGGGGCTGGTCGGGCATCTCGGTGCGGTGGGCGTTGTCACAGGCGAGGACTTCACCTTCGGCAAGGGCCGCAGCGGCAATGCGCAGGTCTTGCGCGAAGACGGGCCACGCTTCGGGTTGCGCGCGCGCGCGGTGGGGCCGGTCACGCTGGAGGGCGAGGTTGTCTCCTCCAGCCGCATTCGCGACGCCCTGAAATCGGGCGATTGCGAGGCGGCGACGAAGCTGCTGACGCGGCCCTTCGCGATCAGGGGCATGGTGCAGCATGGCGACAAGCTGGGCCGGACGATCAACTTCCCCACCGCCAACCTCGACATCGGCATGTACCTGCGCCCGCGCTATGGCATTTACGCGGTGACCGGGCGTCTGCCTGACGGGCGCGTGCTCAAGGGCGCTGCCAATCTGGGCATTCGCCCGACGTTTGATCCGCCCAAGGAACTGCTCGAGCCGCACTTCTTCGATTTTGCCGGCGATCTCTATGGGCAGGAAATCGAGGTAGCGTTCCACCACTTCCTGCGGCCCGAGGCGAAGTTCGATGGGCTGGATGCGCTGGTGGCGCAGATGGAGCGCGATTGCGAACGGGCGCGCGAGTTGCTGGCGTAGCGGCGGATTCTGTTTCACGCAGAGGCGCAGAGAAAGCAGAGGGCGCGGAGAAGAGTAGAATATTCTCACGCAAAGACGCAAAGACGCGAAGGTGTAGCGCTTTGCGGCGAAGCCGCCTTGACCCGCTGGCGCTCCAGACGATAGGCAATCAAGGCCTGCGGCGCTACCGATCTCTTTGCGTCTTTGCGTCTTTGCGTGAGACATTCCGGGCGAAGCCCGCAAACTTCTCTGCGATCCCTGCCCCCTCTGCGCCTCTGCGCGAAACGACTCTCCCGCCACGCCAGAAAAATTGCGCAAAGCCCACAGCAGCGCTAAGGCCCGCCGGTCATGACCGAGCAACGCGACTACCGCCCGACCGTCTTCCTGCCGAAGACCGATTTCCCGATGAAGGCTGGCCTGCCCCAGAAGGAGCCGGTGATCCTGCAACGCTGGCAGGATGAAGGGATTTATCAGAAGGTCCGCGAAAGCCGCAAAGGCCGCGAAAAGTTCATCCTGCATGACGGCCCGCCCTATGCCAATGGCGACATGCACATCGGTCATGCGCTGAACCATATCCTGAAAGACATGGTCTGCCGCACCCAGACGCTGCTGGGCAAGGACGCGCCCTATGTGCCTGGCTGGGACTGCCACGGCCTGCCCATCGAATGGAAGGTCGAGGAAGAGTACCGCAAGAAGAAGAAGAACAAGGACGAGGTTCCGCCAAAGGAATTCCGCGCCGAATGCCGCGCCTATGCCCAGAAGTGGGTCGACGTGCAGCGCGAGCAGCTGAAGCGCCTCGGCATCAATGGCGATTGGGACAACCCCTACCTGACGATGGACAGTCAGGCTGAGGGCACCATCGTGCGCGAACTGCTGAAGTTTGCCGAAAGCGGCCAGCTCTATCGCGGGGCCAAGCCGGTGATGTGGTCCCCGGTCGAAAAGACCGCGCTGGCCGAGGCCGAGGTCGAGTACGAGGACATCGTCTCGACGCAGATCGACGTGGCGTTCGAGATTGTTGAGTCGCCGATCCCCGAACTGGTCGGCGCGCATGCTGTGATCTGGACGACGACGCCTTGGACGATCCCGGTGAACCAGGCTTTGGCTTATGGGCCTGAGGTTGAGTATGTGCTGCTGTCTGTCACAGCGGATACTGTTGGAGTTGGCGCGAGTGGCGACAAGCGGGTCAACGAGGTGTTGGCGGCAGCCGGTCTGCCTTTCCATACCAACCGGATTTCCAAGTTTCTTGTTGCGAAAGAATTGGCGACCTCCTTCTCGGATCGCCTGAACAAGGCAGCAAAGGCGCTCGAATTCGGTGACGATGGAGCACCATCTCTCCAAGAGTTCGTCGATCCAGATTCGGATGTAGATGCCTCAATCAAGGGCTCCGATCTCGCCGGAACCGTCTGCCGCCACCCGATGCACGCGCTCGGCGGCTTCTTCGCCAAGCCGCGCCCGATGCTGCCCGGCGATTTCGTCACCACCGACAGCGGCACCGGCCTTGTCCACATGGCGCCCGATCATGGCGAGGACGATTTTGCGCTGTGCAAGGCGCACGGGATCGAGCCGGTCTTCGCGGTGCAGGGCGATGGCAAGTATCGTGAGGACTGGGGCTGGCTCGGCGGACAGGGATCGGTCATCAATCCCAAGTTCAACGCGCCCGACGGCCCGATCTGCGAGGCCCTGCGCGACGCTGGCGGGCTGCTGGCGGCAAGTGCCGACTACAAGCATTCCTACCCGCATTCGTGGCGTTCGAAGGCCAAGGTGATCTATCGCTGCACGCCGCAGTGGTTCGTGCCGATGGATCGGGCGATTACCCCTCCACCCCCGCCTGCGGCGGCGGTCCCCCTCCCCGTTTATCCTGCGGAGAAACAGGGAGGATCAAATCCTCCCCATTTTGTGGAACCAAATGGGGAGGTGGCAGCGCGTAGCGCTGACGGAGGGGCTACTTTGCGCGAGATCGCCCTCCAAGCCATCGCCGACACGCGCTTCGTCCCCGAGAAGGGCCGCAACCGCATCGGTGCGATGGTCGAGGGCCGCCCTGACTGGGTGCTTTCCCGCCAGCGCGCTTGGGGCGTGCCGATCACGCTGTTCGTCGATCGCAAGACCGGGCAGTACCTCAACGATCCGGACGTCAACGCGCGCATCGTCGCGGCGGTCATGGCCGAGGGCGTGGATGCGTGGGACGAGGAACGGGCGCAGGAGTACCTGGGCGAGAAGTACAAGCTCGAGGATTACGAGCGCGTCACCGACATTCTCGACGTGTGGTTCGATTCCGGCTCCACCCACGCCTTCGTGCTGGAATCGGGGCGCTGGCCGGACCTGCAATGGCCGGCGAATCTCTATCTTGAAGGGTCGGACCAGCATCGCGGCTGGTTCCAGTCTTCGCTGCTGGAATCCTGCGCCACGCGAGGGCGTGCGCCTTACGACGCGGTGCTGACGCACGGGTTCACCATGGACCAGAAGGGCATGAAGATGTCCAAGTCCCTGGGCAACACGATCAGCCCGATCGACCTGATGCGCGATTACGGCGCGGATATCCTGCGGCTCTGGGCGCTCTCGGTCGACTTCACCGAGGACCACCGCATCGGCAAGGAGATCCTCCAGGGCGTTGCCGACCAGTACCGCAAGCTGCGCAACACCTACCGCTACCTGCTCGGCGCGCTGGACGGCTTTAGCGAGGACGAGCGGCTGCCGGTGGCGGATATGCCCGAGCTGGAGCAGTACATGCTCGGCCTGCTCGGCAAGCTGGACGCCACGCTGAAGCAGGCCGTCGAGGACTTCGACTACAACACCTATGTCCGCGCACTGACCGACTTCTGCAACGAGGACCTTTCGGCCTTCTTCTTCGATATCCGCAAGGACTGCCTCTACTGCGACGCGGTGACGGACCCCAAGCGCCGCGCCTATCGCACCGTGCTCGACACCCTGTTCCACGCGCTGGTCCGCTATGGCGCGCCGGTGCTGGTGTTCACGGCGGAAGAGGTATGGGCCTCGCGCTATCCGGGCAGCGACAGCGTGCATCTGCTGGAATGGCCGGAGGTGCCCGCGGTTTCGGTGGACGAAGCGCGCTGGAGTGAACTTCGCGCGCTGCGCCAGACGGTGAATGAAGCCATCGAGCCGCTGCGCCGCGAGAAGGTGCTGGGTTCGGGGCTGGAAGCTGTGGTGACCGTGCCGGACAGCGCGCCGGAGGCCGATCTCGCAGAGCTGTTCATCACCGCGACAGTCAATCGCGGGCAGGGCAGTGACGTGACCGTCACCCGTTCCACCGACCACAAGTGCGGCCGTTGCTGGCGCCTGCTTCCGGAAGTTTCGGAAGACGGCGACCTGTGCAACCGTTGCGACGCGGTCGTGACGGCGATTGACGCAGGCGCGGTCGCTTGATGCTGGCGCGCCCGCGCATCGAGGGCCTTGGCCTTGCACTGCTGGTCGCGGTGGTCGACCGGATCGTCAAGGCGGTGATGGTCGGCCCGCTGATGCTGCGCGACATTGGCGTGATTGACCTGCTGCCGTTCTTCGACCTGCGCTATGCTGAGAATTACGGCGTTTCGTTCGGCATGTTCACGGCGACATCGATGGAGATGCGGTACGGGCTGATCATCGTCACCGCGCTCATCGCACTGGGCGTGACGGTGTGGATGCTGCGCGAGACCTTGCGGGGCGATATCCTGGCGCTGGGGCTCGTGCTGGGCGGAGCGCTCGGCAATATCTATGACCGGCTGACGCTGGGCTATGTGATCGATTATGCCGACCTGCACATCGGCGGATGGCGGCCTTTCGCCATCTTCAATCTGGCCGACGTGGCGATCACGTTCGGCGTCCTGATACTGCTTGCCCGCTCGTTCAAATCGCGCGAAAAGCCAAACGATAGCGGCGACCATACCGCCACGGAGAATGCATGATGCGTAAAGCTGCCGCCCTTGCTCTTGTCGTCTCGGGGGCGACCCTGCTCTCGGCCTGCGGTGGCGGCGGTTCGCTGTTCAACCGTGACCGTCCCGATGAAATGGCAGTGACCCGCGCTGCGCCGCTGGTGGTGCCGCCCGATTTCGCGCTGACCCCGCCGAGCCCCGGCGCGCCGCGTCCGCAGGATTCGGAAACCGGCAAGCAGACGCTCGAAACCCTGTTCGGCGGTCCTTCGGCGCGCTCCAGCGTCGAGACCGACGCTCTCAATCGTGCGGGCACGGCCGCCGCCTCGATCCGCTCGACCGTGGGCGATCCCGCGACGCAGACCGTGGCCAAGGGCCAAGTCGTGCGCGACATCCTCGCCGCGCCGGAAGGTGACGGTCAGGCCGCTTCGGCTTCTATCCCGGGCTGAGTTTTCGGCTTGCGTGTGATGTGAAAGCCCCGCTCCGGCGGGGCTTTTTGCGTCAGACGCGCCAGTCTATCGCACCACGGCCATGGGTTTCGAGGAAGGCATTGGCCTGGCTGAACGGTTTCGAACCGAAGAAGCCCTTGTAGGCCGAGAGCGGGCTGGGGTGCTGCGCCTTCAGCACGAGATGCGGGCCGTTCTGCAGGGCGCCGATCCGCGCTGCCTTCTTCTGCGCATGGCTGCCCCACAGCATGAACACGGTGGGATCGGGCCGCGAGGCGACAGCTTCGACGGCGGCATCGGTGAGCAGTTCCCAGCCCATGCCCTGATGCGAGCCGGCATGGGCCGCCTCGACAGTCAGCGCGTTGTTGAGCAGCAGCACGCCTTGCTGCGCCCAGCGCGTCAGGTTGCCGTGGGGGGCGCGGGGGATGCCGAGGTCGGCTTCGAGCTCCTTGTAGATGTTCACCAGGCTCTGCGGGATCCTGACGCCGTGCTGTACCGAGAAGGCGAGGCCGTGCGCCTGGCCCGGGCCGTGGTACGGGTCCTGCCCGAGGATGACCACGCGCACCTGATCGAGCGGCGTGAGTTCCAGCGCGGCGAGGCGCGCATCGCGTGGCGGGTATATGGCCTTGGCCGACCGCTCTTCGGCGTCGAGGAAGGCGTCCAGATCGCGCAAGGGGGGGGAATGCAGGACCGGTTCGAGGCTCGGTCGCCAGCTTTCGGGCAAGGAAATGATGGTCATCTTGGCGAAAGGTTAGACGGTTAGGAGGCCCACCCGCAAGCAGGGTTCCGGGACGGGCCGGTGCTTGCTAACAGCGCATGGCTGTACGGAGTGCTTTGATGAAGATCGCAATGGTTGGCTCGGGCTATGTCGGGCTGGTTTCGGGAGCCTGCTTTGCCGATTTCGGCCACGATGTGGTGTGCATCGACAAGGACGAGAGCAAGATCGAGCGGCTGCGCGCCGGCGTCATGCCGATCTACGAGCCGGGCCTTGCCGAGCTGGTCGCCGCCAACGTCAAGGCCGGACGCCTGTCATTCTCGACCGATCTTGCCAGTTCCATCGAAGATGCTGCGGCAATCTTTATCGCCGTGGGCACGCCTTCACGCCGGGGTGATGGCCACGCCGACCTGACTTATGTCTATGCCGTGGCGCAGGAACTGGCGGAGAACATCAGGACGCCGACTGTTGTGGTGACCAAATCGACTGTGCCGGTAGGCACCGGCGACGAGGTGGAGCGGATCATTCGCGAGAGCGGAACCGATGTGCGGTTCGCCGTGGTATCCAACCCTGAATTTCTGCGCGAGGGCGCCGCGATCGGCGATTTCAAGCGGCCTGACCGCATCGTCATCGGTGCCGAGGAGGAATGGGCGCGCGGCGTGATGCGCGAGGTTTATCGCCCGCTGTTCCTCAACCGGGCGCCGATCCTGTTTACCTCGCGCCGCAGCAGTGAGCTGATCAAGTACGCCGCCAATGCCTTTCTCGCCACCAAGATCACCTTCATCAACGAGATGGCGGATCTGTGCGAGAAGGTCGGCGGCGACGTGCAGGACGTGGCGCGGGGCATCGGCCTCGACAACCGCATCGGTTCGAAATTCCTGCACGCCGGGCCGGGCTATGGCGGATCGTGCTTCCCCAAGGACACGCTGGCGCTGCTCAAGACCGCCGAGGATTACAACAGCCCGGTGCGGCTGGTCGAAGCGGTGGTAAAGGTCAACGACAGCCGCAAGCGCGCGATGGGCCGCAAGGTGATCGAGGCGCTTGGCGGCGATGCGCGGGGCAAGCGCGTGGCGCTGCTCGGGCTGACGTTCAAACCCAACACCGACGACATGCGCGATGCCCCCTCGATTGCGATCGTGCAGACGCTACTCGATGCGGGGGCCGAAGTGGTGGCCTACGATCCGGAAGGCATGGAGGCCGCGGCCGAGATCATGCCTGAGGTGACGATGGCAGCATCGACTTATGCAGCCGTCGCGGAAGCTGACGCGGTCGCCTTGGTCACCGAATGGGATGCGTTCCGCGCGCTTGATTTTGCCCGGGTGAAGAGCCTGATGAATGCGCCGGTGCTGGTGGACCTGCGCAATGTCTATGACCCGGCCGAGGCGCGTGCGGCAGGCTTTGCCTACAGCAGCATCGGCCGGGTCTGAGAAGGTCAGACCAGGCCTGCCTCGGCGCTGATGGCGGCGTCCTCATCTTCCACAGCGGGACGCTGGGTGCCCCAGTGGATCGAACTCCACACGCGCTCGTGGAAGTAATAGAGCCCGATCTTCGTGATCACTTCGGTCCCGGCGATAGCGCCGGCAGCCTTGGCGCTGCCGGTGAACAGCCAACCAAGCAGGAACGTGTCGATACTTCCCAGCGTCCGCCAGCTGATCGCCTTGACGATCGAGCGGGTGTGCGCCTCGTGTCCGTGAAACAGAATCATTGGCGGTTCCCTCCCGGCCAGAGATGCTTGCCTAGATCGTCGGAGCCCAGCCGAGAAGGGCATTCACGATGCGCTCGGCTGCGTCCTCGGGCGATTCCTGGGTGGTATCGACGCGGAAGTCCGGGTTTTCGGGTGCTTCGTAGGGACTGTCGATGCCGGTGAAGTTCTTGAGCTGGCCGGAACGCGCCTTCTTGTAGAGGCCCTTGACGTCGCGCGCCTCGGCTACTTCCAGCGGGGTGTCGACGAAGATTTCGACGAATTCACCCGTCGCCATCAACCCGCGCACCATCTCGCGCTCGGCGCGGAACGGGCTGATGAAGGCGGTCAGCACGATCAGGCCGGCATCGGTCATCAGGCGCGCGACTTCGCCGACGCGGCGGATGTTCTCGATGCGGTCGGCCTCGGTAAAGCCGAGATCCTTGTTGAGGCCATGGCGCACGTTGTCGCCGTCCAGCAGGAAGGTGTGCTTGCCCACGGCGTGCAGGCGCTTCTCGACCAGGTTGGCGATGGTCGACTTGCCAGAGCCCGACAGGCCGGTGAACCACAGCACCTTGGGGCTTTGGCGCTTGAGCGCGGCATGGGCCTCGCGGCTGATGTCGAGCGCCTGCCAGTGCACGTTCTGGGCGCGGCGCAGCGAGAAGTTGAGCATGCCGGCGGCGACTGTGGCGTTGCTCATCTTGTCGATCAGCACGAAGCCGCCGAGCGTGCGGTTGTCGCCGTAGGCCTCGAACACCAGCGGTTTGTCGGTGGCGATCTCGGCCACGCCTATGGCGTTCAACTCCAGAGTCTTCGCAGCAAGCTGCTCCATCGTGTTGACGTTCACGACGTACTTCGGCTGCTGCACGGTGACCGAAACGGTCTGCGTGGCAAGCTTGAGCCAGTAGGCGCGCCCCGGCAGCATGGCTTCGTCATTGAGCCAGACGAGAGTCGCCTCGAACTGGTCTGCGGCCTGCGGGGGATTGTCGGCAAGGCTGATCACGTCCCCGCGCGAACAATCGACTTCGTCAGCCAGGCACAGCGTGACCGACTGTCCGGCAACCCCTTGTTCGAGATCGCCGTCAAGCGTGACGATGCGGGTGACCTTGCTGGTCTTGCCCGAAGGCAGGACGCGCACTTCGTCGCCCGGCTTGACCGAGCCGGTAGCGATCAGGCCAGAAAAGCCGCGGAAATCGAGGTTGGGGCGGTTGACCCACTGCACCGGCATGCGGAACGGCTTGTCGGCATCGACCGAGGACAGCACTTCGACGGTTTCGAGGTGCTCGACCAGCGTCGGTCCCTGATACCATGGCGTGTTGGCCGAAGGCGTGGTGATGTTGTCGCCCTTGAAGCCGGAAATCGGCATGGCGGTGAAGCTCTCGATGCCGATGGACTTCGCGAACTCGCCGTAGTCCTTGACGATGGCGTCGAAGGTGGCCTGATCGTAGTTCACCAGGTCCATCTTGTTCACGGCCAGCACGATGTTGCGGATGCCGATCAGGTGGCACAGGTAGGAGTGGCGGCGCGTCTGCACCAGCACGCCCTTGCGCGCGTCGATCAGGATCACCGCGAGGTCGGCCGTGGAGGCGCCGGTGACCATGTTGCGGGTGTACTGCTCGTGGCCGGGGCAATCGGCGACGATGAACTTGCGCTTCTCGGTGTTGAAGAAGCGATAGGCGACGTCGATGGTGATGCCCTGCTCGCGCTCGGCGGCGAGGCCGTCAACCAGCAGCGCGAAGTCGATGTCCTGTCCCTGCGTGCCGACCTTCTTCGAATCGTTCTCGAGCGCGGCGAGCTGGTCTTCGAAGATCATCTTCGAATCATAGAGCAGGCGGCCGATCAGCGTCGACTTGCCATCGTCCACCGACCCGCAGGTGATGAAGCGCAGCATGGTCTTGTGCTGATGCTGTTCGAGATAGGCGTCGATGTCCTCGGCGATGAGGGCTTCGGTCTTGTAGATGACGTCTTGCCCAAGTGTCGTTTCCGTCATCAGAAGTACCCCTGCTGCTTCTTAACTTCCATGCCGGCGCCACCGGCATCCTTGTCGATCACGCGGCCCTGGCGTTCGCTGGTGGTGGTCAGCAGGGTTTCCTGAATGACTTCGGGCAGCGTCTTGGCAGTGCTTTCGACTGCCCCGGTCAGCGGGAAGCAGCCCAATGTGCGGAAGCGGACCGACTTCATGGTGATTTCGGGGCGATAGCTCAGCACCTTCTCGAGGCGCTCGATATCGTCGGCCATGAACAGCTGGCCTTCCCACTCGTAGGTCGGGCGCTCGTCCGCGAAATAGAGCGGGACGATCGGCACGTCGTTGAGGTGGATGTACTGCCAGATGTCGAGCTCGGTCCAGTTCGAGATCGGGAATACGCGGATCGATTCGCCCTTGTTCTTGCGTGCGTTGTACAAGTTCCACAGTTCGGGGCGCTGGTTCTTGGGATCCCAGCCGTGGCTGGCGGTGCGGAACGAGAAGATGCGCTCCTTGGCGCGGCTCTTTTCCTCGTCGCGCCGCGCGCCGCCAAAGGCCGCGTCGAAGCCGTACTTGTCGAGCGCCTGCTTGAGCCCTTCGGTCTTCCACATGTCCGTGTGGAGCGAGCCATGGTCGAACGGGTTTATGCCCTTCTCGGCGGCTTCCGGGTTCTGGTAGATGAGCAGTTCCATGCCGCTCTCTGCCGCCATCTTGTCGCGCAGCGCGTACATGTCCTTGAACTTCCACGTGGTATCGACATGGAGCAGCGGGAACGGCGGCGGCGAGGGGTAGAAGGCCTTGCGCGCGAGATGCAGCATCACCGCGCTGTCCTTGCCGACGGAATAGAGCATCACCGGATTGGTCGCCTCGGCGACGACCTCGCGCATGATGTGGATCGCCTCGGATTCCAGGCGTTCGAGGTGGGTCAGGGTCTTGGCGTCGAATGCCACGGCTCTCGCTCCGTAATTGCGTTGCCGCTCCTTGCGCGATTTGCAGTACCCCGTGCGCTCCCATTTGGGAGCATGGCGCGCAGGCAATACTTTCTCCCTCGAAACGACAGCTTGATAGGCACGCGCCGCCGCTCGTTGGGGGACTGAAAGCTTGCGGGCACTTGCCCAACCGCCTAAGCGACAGGGATGGCAGTTCATTTCCACGAAGAAGACCTTCCCGAGGGCGTGCTTGCGCCGGGTCCCGTCGCCGTCGACACCGAAACCATGGGGCTTATCACCCCGCGCGACCGGCTATGCGTGGTGCAGATTTCCGACGGCCGCGGCGACGAACATCTCGTCCGCTTCTCGCCGGGCAGCAGCTTTGCCGCGCCCAACCTTAAAGCGGTTCTGGCGGATCCCTCGCGGATCAAGCTCTACCACTTCGCGCGCTTCGACCTGGCGGCGATCGAGCATTACCTCGGCGTCGTTGCGGCACCGGTGTTCTGCACCAAGATCGCCTCGAAGCTGGTGCGCACCTATACCGACCGCCACGGTCTCAAAGATCTGGTGCGCGAACTGCTCGGCAAGGAGATTTCCAAGCAGCAGCAGTCAAGCGACTGGGGCGGGCCGGTGCTGTCCGATGCGCAACAGGAATACGCCGCATCCGACGTGCGCCACCTTCATGCCATGCACACGATCCTGGTCGAGCGGCTGGAGCGTGAAGGCCGCACGGCGATGGCGCAGGCCTGCTTCGATTTTCTGCCGATGCGTGCCCGGCTCGACCTTGCCGGTTGGGCCGAGCGCGACATCTTCAGCCACGCGGACATGAAAAGCTCCCTAGTCGAGCAATTGCTACGATCGGGAATGCCGAAGCCCGCGAGGCCAAAGTCCGAAACGAGGGGAAAGAGACCCGGACCCGCATGGCATCGGCATTACCCGATGCGGTCCGACATCACGAAGCGAACTGCCACTATGGCCAGAACGCCGCGCCAGAGGGGCCCGGTCCGCTCAGATAATGTGGAGTGATTCGGTCCGGATTGCAAGAGGGATGTGCTGGGGCGCGTAAAGGATCGTGCCGCACGTCAGACCTGCAGGACGCAACGCCCCCCTCCCGCAGGCGGGAGGGGTCGGGGGTGGGCAAGCGGCACGGCATAAACCTCTCTCCAAATCCGCTTGCACCTGCAACCAGATTTGATATTAATTTGATATCAGATTTAAGGGGAATCTCCGATGTCCGAGTCGAAGACGCATTCTGCCAGCACCGAAAGGGGCGCCTGGTCGATCAGTGGCTATCTCATGTTGGTCCTCATGGTCGTGCTGGTGATCCTCACCGGCGCACGGGTGCTGGGCTTTGCCAGCGGCAACCCGTCGGAAGATGCCGTGCCCGGCTTCATCGCCACGATCGCCGCGCTGCCGGTTGTCATCGTGTTCATCGCTTCGGGCTTCTACATGATCCAGCCCAACCAGGCCGCGGCGATCAACCTGTTCGGCTCCTATCGCGGCACGGACCGCAACCACGGGCTGCGCTGGGTCTGGCCGTGGATGACCAAGACCAAGATCTCGGTCCGCGCCAACAACGTCGTTTCGGAAAAGCTCAAGGTCAACGACCTGCGCGGCAACCCGATCGAGATCGCTGCCAACGTCGTGTGGCGCGTGTCCGATACCGCGCAGGCCCTGTTCGATGTCGATGACTACAAGGCCTTCGTCTTCGTCCAGATCGAAAGCGCGGTGCGCTCGATCGGCTCGCGCTACCCTTATGACGATATCGAGCATCACGAGGTCACGCTGCGCGGCCACCACGATCAGATCAACGCCGAACTGCGCACCGAACTCAACGCGCGGCTGGTTCTGGCGGGCATCACGGTTGACGAATGCGGGCTCACCCACCTTGCCTATGCGCCCGAAATTGCCGGGGCCATGCTGCGCCGCCAGCAGGCCGAAGCCGTGATCTCGGCCCGCAAGAAGCTGGTCGAAGGCGCAGTCTCGATGGTCGAAATGGCGCTTACCCAGCTTTCGGAAAAGAACGTGGTCGAACTGGATGACGAACGCCGCGCCGCCATGGTCTCGAACCTGATGGTCGTGCTCTGTGGCGAGCGTGATACCCAGCCGGTCGTCAACACCGGCACGCTTTACCAGTAAGGCGCGCGAGCCATGGCGCCAAGTCCGAAGAAGGCCTTTCCATTGCGCATCGATCCGGCTCTGTTCGCCGCGATCGAGCGCACGGCCTCGGCCGACTTGCGCTCAGCCAATGCCCAGATCGAAGTGCTGCTGCGCGAGGCCTTGACCCGACGCGGCGTGAAGCTGGCCGCTGCCGAGCCCGTGAAGCGCGGAAGGCCAGCAAAAACGGAGAACAGTGATGGTTGATCCTCGCTACACCACCCGCCCGCCCAAGGCGGAATTGCCCGCCGATGACGGCGCCTGGTTCGCCCCCAAGCGCTTCGGGCTCGGCTCCGGCCTGCCGATCCGCTGGCAGGGTTGGGCGCTGATCGTCGGCTACGTCGCACTGCTGCTGCTGGTAAAGTGGCTCGACGACAGCGGCGACGGACGCCTTCGCACGCTTGGCTTTGCGTTGTTCGTCGTCGCTACGGCGGTCGTCTTCTCGATCTCGGCCAGGCGCACGCGCGGTGGCTGGAAGTGGCGCTGGGGCAAGAGCGATTGATCGGGCAGATTGCCCCTGTGACTTCGGACAGGCCCGCGGTTCCCAACGGAACATAAGGGCCTGTCAATCATTCCGCGCTACCCCGGTGTTCGAAATCGCCGGGGACCAGATATGCGCATGATGAACCCATTCGCCTCCCGAGAGCGCCGCCACCGTGGCCAGCGCCTTGCCGTCTTCCTGCTGGGAATAGCGGTGGTCGCAACGATTCCGGCCACCGCGCTCTTCGCACAGGGCCAGCGCTCGCCCTACACCGTGGTCGAGACGGGCCGGAGCTATGCCGCGCTCCAGCAGGCGGTGAACGCCATCGGCGAAGGCAGCGGCACGATCCGCATCGAACCGGGCGTCTATCGCGATTGCGCGGTGCAGCAGGCAGGCGACGTCGGCTTCATCGCGCAAGTCCCGGGCCAGACGGTGTTCGATGGCGCGGCTTGCGAAGGCAAGGCCGCCATCGTCGCGCGCGGCCGCTCCACCACGGTCGAGGGCCTGATCTTCCAGAACATCCGCGTGCCCGATGCCAATGGCTCGGGGATCCGGCTTGAACGCGGCAACCTCACCGTGCGACAGTCCTGGTTCCGTGACAGCGAGCAGGGCATTCTCTCCGCCGACGATCCTGCGGGTGCCGTTCTCATTGAAAAGTCGACCTTTTCACGGCTCGGCCGGTGCGACCGCGGATTGTCCTGCGCCCACTCGGTCTACTTCGGCGATTACGGCAGCGTCACCATCCGCCGCAGCCGCTTCGAAGCTGGGCGTGGCGGCCACTATGTGAAAAGCCGCGCGGGCCGCGTCGAGGTCATCCAGTCGAGCTTTGACGATACCGCCGGAAAAACAACCAATTACATGATCGACTTGCCCGCTGGCGCCACCGGTCGCATCGCCGACAACGTCTTCGTCCAGGGCCTCGACAAGGAAAACTACAGCGCCTTCATCGCGATCGCCGCCGAGGGCAAGACGCACCCGGCGACCGGCCTTGCGATTGTTGGAAACGATGCGCGGTTTGCGCCGGGAGTGAGTCGTTCGTCGGCATTCGTCGCGGACTGGTCGGGCGACAAACTGGCGCTCGGCGCCAACGCCCTCGGGGCGGGCCTCAGCCGCTTCGAGTCCCGCTAGAGTTCCGCCGAGTTTGGGTGGAGTTGTCGCTCTGCCCGCGAGAGTCTATCTGGAGTTGGAATGTTGCATTCACCGCTCCTGAAGCTGGGCGGGCGGCTCTGGGCGCTCCTTCTTGCCCTTACCGTCCTGACCCACGCAATTGCCCCGTTCGAGGCACCCGTGACCGTGCGTCACGGCTCGGCCTTCAGTGCGGCGACGGTGGACACGGCGGTCGCCCCGGCCAATCGCGCGCAAATTCAACGTGTTGCCGTGCCGATGGCACCGCCGCCGCCGCTTGCTCTCGCACCCGAACCGGCAGCGCCCGCGCTGTTCCAGCCCGAGGGTTTCTGGCCCCCGCAAACCGCGCCCCCCGCACCGCAGCCGCTCGCACTGCTGCCTGCGCCAAGGGCGCCACCACGTTCCTGACCTTGAGCCCGCGCCCTTCCGGCGCAGTTCAAAAACATGTCAGGAATACAGCAATGTCAAACACTTCCACGATTGCGAAAGCAGTCGACGCCCGCCGCGCCCACGTCGAGGCGCTCCTCTCCGCTTACCCCGATGTCACGCCGGAAGAGCGGCAGCTCATGGTCAACTGGTTCCGCTCCGAAGCCAGCGCGCTCGATGTTGCGCTCGTCGCCAGCAACCCCGCCGCCGAACGCGGCTACCGCCACTTCCGCTCTGAAAACGTGGACAAATTCACACTCAAGGACATGGGCTATGCGCTCGGCTTTGCAGTGATAATCGCGCTCGCCGTGCTGCTGATCGCGTGGCGCGCCTTCTAACGAAGCAAGTGACCGGTGCGATCCCGCTTGGTGTCGAGATAGCGCTGGTTGTGGGGGTTGGCGGGGAGCTGGTGTGCCACGCGCTCCGTCACCTCCACTCCAAGTGCCTGCAAAGTCGCCACTTTCTGCGGGTTGTTGGTGAGCAGACGGATCGACCGCACGCCGAGCAGATCAAGCATCCGCGCCGCCACCGGGAAGTCACGAGCCTCGCTCGGCAGGCCAAGGCGCTCGTTGGCATCGACGGTGTCGAAGCCCTGGTCCTGCAGTTCGTAGGCGCGCAGTTTGTTGATCAACCCGATGCCGCGGCCTTCCTGCCGCAGGTAGAGCAGCACGCCCCAGCCGCCCGCATTGGCTTCCTCGGCCATGCGGGCCAGCGCGGCATCGAGCTGCGGGCCGCAATCGCATTTGAGGCTGCCGAGAATGTCGCCGGTCAGGCATTCGCTGTGCAGGCGCACCACCGGCTCGCGCTCGCTGGTCTGCGTGCCAATCACCAGCGCGACGTGCTCGCGCAAGTCATCCCGCGCACGAAATGCCACGATTTCAGCATGTTCGCAGGCGTGAACGGGCAGGCGGGCGCGGGCCTGGATGGTGAGGTTGAGCGGATCCTTGAACGCCGCGAGGTCGTCGGTCGAAACCTCCGCCGCGATTTCCACGCCGGTCGAGAGCAGGAATGCGGGCAGGATTCCGGCCAGCCGCGCCATGTCCATTGCCGCAACGGCAGCATCGTGCGCCTCGATCGGATCGGCCTTGAACGGCCCGCGCAAGGGCGAGCCCAGATCCTGCGCCGGGTCGGCCAGGTTGCGCGCGGAGTTGAGGCTGAACGGCTCTGCGCCGTGGATCATCACCGGCGCTTCCGGAACGGCAGCGTCACGCTGGTTGGCAAGTTTCAGCGTTGCCGCGCGGGCGGCGGAGATCAGCAGGCGCGCGGCGTAGATGCCGGGCTGGGCGAAGGCGGTTTCGGCAGGCAGCAGATCGAGCGCGCCGTCCGTTCCGGTCACGCGGATCGCCCAGCCGTGGCGCAGCGCGTCGAGCGCCTTTGCTACGTTGCGGGATTCGCTCACAAATCCAGCTCGGTGATGAGCGGGATGTGATCGGAAGGCTGCTCCCACTTGCGCGTTTCCTCGACGAAGCGGTGCGAACGGGTCTGCGCGGCAGCTTCGGGCGAGGCCCACATGTGGTCAAGGCGGCGGCCCTGATCCTTGGCGCGCCAGTAGGAGCGGTAGGACCACCACGAGTAATTGCGTTCGGGCGCGGGGATGTGCTTGCGGCCAAGGTCGATCCAGCCGTGGGCATCGGCAAAGCGCTGCAGCGTCTCGACCTCGATCGGCGTATGGCTGACGACCTTGAGCAGCGCCTTGTGGTCGTAGACGTCGCATTCCAGCGGGGCGATGTTGAAATCGCCGGTGATCAGCGTCGGGCGCTCGATCTTCTCGGCCCAGCGGGTCATGCGTTCGAGGAAGTCGAGCTTCTGGCCGAATTTGGGGTTCACCGCGCGGTCGGCCACGTCGCCGCCTGCGGGAATGTAGACGTTCTCGACGATCAGCCCGTTGCCCGGCCCGAGCAGCTCGACGCCGATGTGCCGCGCCTCGCCATTGTCCTGCCAGTCATGCTTGCTGAAATCGCGGAACGGGATGCGGCTGACGGTGGCGACGCCGTGGTAGCCCTTCTGCCCATGGACCGCGCGGTGGGTGTAACCGAGCTTCTCGAACACCTCGTGCGGGAACAGGTTCTCCGGCGTCTTGATCTCCTGCAGGCACAGCACGTCGGGCGATTCGTGCAGGAGAAAACGTTCGACCTGATCGGCGCGCAAGCGGACCGAATTGATGTTCCATGTGGCAACCGAGATCATGGCGCTGCTTTAGGGTTGCGGGGGGGTGATTGCTAGATGGGATGTGGTGTGCAGTCAAAGCTACCGCAAAGCCATGACAGCAAACACAACTGCGAATACACTGTGAACCGCCGCACTCCAGGTAGCGAAGCCGCGCTTGAAGCTGCCTTTTTCCGATTTGCGCGTGATGATAGCGGCGGCAGCCGCAATAGGCACCGCGATAAACAACCCAATCAACGCAAACACGCTAGGAGCCGGGAAATCGAGGGCCGCTTGCGCAATTGCATAAAGGACGGCGGCAAGGATCATTGCAGCATGTCCACCAGAATTCCAGCGCATCTCCTGTCTTAGCATAACAGCACTTCTTAAGCTGCCTCCTGCAACCGCCGAACAGCAGGCTGCGCATGCTGTCGCGCGCGCCACAGGTCATAGTTGGCCTGCATCGCCAGCCACGCCCGGGCTGTACTTGCCCCTGCCTGTTCAAGCCGCAGCGCCAGATCAGGGCTGATGCCCGCCTTGCCGTTCAGCACGCGCGAGAGGGCGACGCGCGACATCGCGAGGCGGCTGGCCGCCTCGGTGACGGACAGGTTCAGCGCTTCGATAACCTCGTCACGAAGCAGTTCGCCGGGATGGGGAGGGTTGTACATCATGGTCATGGGCCGCACCCTATACCGTTCGGCGCGTGATTCCACCCCTCCACTACCAGCTCCGCCGGCGGTCCCCCTCCCCGTTTGTCCTCCGGAAAAACGGGGAGGATTGAGGCGCGATTTTATCGTTCGAGCTTCGTCTCCTGCGTGAGCGAGGATGGTGGTCTTCGAGAACCGGCGCGCAGCGACCTTGATGGTCGTGAGCACCGGAAGCGCAAGAAGGCTGCCGTCCGCAGCCGCGCAGGGGGCGAAGATCGGATGATAAAACAAAACCCTCGGACCGGGGGCATTGGTCCGAGGGTTCCATTTGCGTTCGTCACGCTTGACGCGGCGGTCTCCAGGAGACCGGGCAACAGGGGGGAAACCCGCCTCGACCGCCTCGTCGAAAACCGTTCTACGCCCGCCTCGCTTGCGCCCCGATGAACGGTGTCTGCAGGTTGGTCGCAGCTTGTCGCAGGGGGTGAACGGTTGGGGGGTGAGGTGATGGTTTGCGACGATGGGTGGTGGTGGGGCACGAGTAACCCCTTCAAAAATTCATTCGTCACCCCGGACTTGATCCGGGGTCCCGCTATTTGGCGAACGCTCAGGAAGCGGGATCCCGGGCCAAGCCCGGGATGACGAAGTGAGGGTGGATGTTTCGCTAGATCAGCGCGTCACGGGACGGCGCGGATCTGTCCAGCGGAAGGTGCTGTCGTTCACCGCCACGCCGTACTGATGGCCCGAGAGGCGGACGGTGGTGCGCTTGTTCTGCGAATCGAGGGCGACCCACGAATCGAGCTGCAGGCCACCGGGCGCGCCGGCTTTGCGCACGAAGATCATGGTGATCGTGCCGTATTCGGGATGCTTGGGGTCGCGCACCTGGAGGCTGATCACGCCCGGATCGCCGGTGGGCAGTTGCTTGGCAAAGCGCGCCACGTCCTTCCTGGGATCGAGCAGCGCGCCCAGCGGGCTGTTGCCGATCGGCCAGCGCTGAACCTGACGGACTTCGTAGTCGATCATGGTCAGCGCCCGGCCGTCGCCCACGATCAGCAGGGGCACGCCCTTCTGATACTGGAAGCGGATCTTGCCGGGCTGCTTCATCGTCAGCACGCCCGAAACGCTCTGGCCCGAACGATCGGTCTGCGTGAAGTTTGCGCGCAGCGTGGTGATGCCGCGCAGCGCAGAGACCGCGCGATCGATGTCGGAGGCTTGCGCCTGCGCCACGGTGGGCGCGAGAAGCATTGCGGGCGTGGCCGCAGCGAAGGCAAGCGAAAGGGCCGCAGCGGAATAGGTTACCGGGCGGCCCATCTTGCGAATCGAGAAGATTGTATTGTTCATCGCCGTTCCTTGCAGTGTCGGCGTTGAACTCGCCGTGAACCGTCCCGGTTCCGAAAATGGCGGGACGGGCTTCACGGGTAAAGCGCAGATGCGCTGATTACTTGATCTTCGCTTCCTTGAACTCGACGTGCTTGCGCACGACCGGGTCGTACTTGCGGAAGGTCATCTTCTCGGTCGTGTTGCGGGGATTCTTCTTGGTCACGTAGAAGAAGCCGGTGTCAGCGGTCGAGACCAGACGGATCTTGACGGTGGTGGGCTTTGCCATGGCTCTATCCTGAACTTTCGCGCGCGAAACTGAAAACGAATGTGGCGGCGCGTTTCCACGCCGCCGTCACAGGGTGGGGCCGTTGGGGGAGAATCAGGGCAAAGTCAAGCGAGGACAGACCGACAGCGAGATTTGCCGGAACGGGCGCCTCGTGCTAATGGTTGCATAAGAAACCAGATTGAGAGACGATGACTGCTCCTGCCAACCTTGCCACGGACTTTGCCAGCCTGCCCGAGATGCCCGACGGCGTCTACACCGCGCCGCTCAAGCGCCCCGCGCGCGTGGGCGAGGACTGGCTTGAGCCGGCACAGCACGCCTACACGGCAGACGAGCACACCATTTGGGACGAACTCTATGCTCGTCAGATGGAGGTGCTGCCGGGGAGGGCGTGCAGGGCCTTCCTGCAGGGGCTCCAGCGGCTGGACCTCGGCCGGGGTGGTGTACCGGACTTCGGCCGCCTTTCGGAAGAACTCGGCGCGCTGACGGGGTGGAGCGTCGTGCCGGTGCCGATGCTGATCCCCGACCACGTGTTCTTCTGGCACCTCGCCAACCGCCGCTTCCCGGCAGGCAACTTCATCCGCACGCGTGAGACGTTCGATTATATTCAGGAGCCGGACGTCTTCCACGACGTGTTCGGCCACGTGCCGATGCTGACCGACCCGACTTACGCCGACTACATGCAGGAGTACGGTCGCGCCGGGTGGAAGGCGATGCGCTACAACCGGCTCAAGTCGCTTGGCGCGCTCTACTGGTATACCGTGGAATTCGGGCTGGTGATGGAGGACGGTGCGCCCAAGGTCTATGGCGCAGGTATTCTGTCGGGGCCGACAGAGGCGGTATTCGCACTTGAAGGGCAATCGCCCAACCGGATCATGCTGAATGTCGATCGGGTGATGCGGACCGATTACGTGATCGATGATCTGCAGCCGACCTACTTCGTGATCGAAAGCTTCGCGGACCTCTATCACCAGACCGTGGAGCGTGATTTCGATCGGCTCTATCGCGGGCTTGGGGCGGGCTTCACTTATGCCAACACGGCGGTGATCGATATCGACGACGTGTTGCACCGTGGGACGCTGGAATACCACCTGCGCGGGGGCCGGGGATCGGGCGCGACGCCCGTCTGACAGATACGAAAAAGCCCGGCGCCTTCCAGGGTGCGCCGGGCTTTCCTAGGCCGTTAAGGCGGTCAGACGACGGGATCAGCCCGGGGTCTTGTCCATCTTGTCGGCCTGATCTTCCATGGCGTCAGCCTTGGCTTCGCCAGCATTGCGGACGGCGTCAGCCTTGGCTTCCATGGCGTCTTCCGAAGCGCCGCCCATGGCGTCAGCCTTGTCTTCCATGGCGTCGGCAGCTGCTTCCGACGATTCACGCACGGCGCCAGCCTGATCCTCGGCGGCGTTTTCCTGCGCGCTGTCGCAAGCCGAAAGGCCAAGGCCCATCGCCACTACAGACGCCATCATCGCGCCCTTGAAAATTGCCTTCATGTCAGTCCCCTTCAGGTATGGAGAAGGCGGCCAGAGCGACCGCCTTCGGGTTGAAAGTCAGAAAATCGCGGCTTAGCGAACCGAACCGCGACGAACGAGGTTCACGATCGCCAGCAGGATCAGGGCGCCGAGGAACGAAACGATCAGCGTGCCGGCCGAAATGCCGTCGGTAATGGAACCGCCGCCAATCAGCGGAGCAAGCAGGAAGCCACCGAGCAGCGCGCCGACGATGCCAACGACGATGTTGAGGAAAATGCCCTGCTGCGCATCGGTGCGCATGACGATGCTGGCGAGCCAGCCAAGAATGCCGCCGACGACGAGAAGAATGATAAGGCCCATGGTAAGTACCCCTTTGAAGTTCAGTTGTCGGTTAAAATCCCGACGACGAACTTGGTTCCGCAAATGCGGCGGGGCGTTGTGGGCCTATCGGGGGATCAGCGCGTTCCGAGCCACACGAGTGCGACAGCGCCGGCCACGATGCGGTACCAGGCGAAGGGCTTGAATCCCGAGCGGCTGACATAGGCAACAAAGAAGCGGATCACGGCAAGCGCGACCACGAAGGACACGGCAAAGCCGATGGCGATTTCCGTCCAGCCCACGCCCATCGTCCCGTCCATCAAGGCCTGACGATTGTCGAGCAGTTCAAGCGCGGTTGCGCCGAGCATTGTCGGGATGGCCAGGAAGAAGCTGAATTCGGCAGCCGTGCGCCGTTCGATGCCCATGGCGAGCGCGCCCATGATCGTCGCGCCGGAACGGCTGACGCCGGGCACCATCGCCAGGCACTGCGCGGCACCTACGCCGAGGGCCTGGCGCAGCGGCAGTTCGCCGATGCCGGTCAGTTCGCCTGTCTTCGCGCTGCGTTCGATCAGCAGGATCGCCACCCCGCCCACGATCAGTGCCCAGCACACCACGGCAGGGCTTCCCAGCAGCACGTCGATGTAGTCTTTGAGGGCAAGGCCGAGAATTGCGGACGGAACGAACGCCGCCAGCAGATTGCGCAGGAACCGCAATGACATCGGGTTAAGCTTGAGCAGGCCCATGCCCACGGCCCAGAACGTGCGCCAGTACTGCACCACCACGGCGAGGATCGCGCCCAGCTGGATCACGACATTGAACATCGCCCACTGGTGCGCGTCATAGCCGAACAGCTCGGTGGCAAGGATGAGGTGTCCGGTCGAGGAGACCGGCAGGAACTCGGTGAGGCCCTCGACAATGCCGAGCAGGATGGCGGTGACGATCGTGTCCATGATGTCCCAAGCGATTGCCGCAGCGCAGCATCAAGTCAAGGCGTTAGGCGGCAAGCCCTTCGAACTGCAGGCGGGCGAGCCGCGCATAGAGCCCGTCCGCCGCCGTCAGGCTGGCATGGGTGCCCTGTTCCACGATCCTGCCGGCATCCATGACGACAATGCGGTCGGCCGCGCGGATCGTGGCAAGGCGGTGGGCAATGACCAGCGTGGTGCGGTCCTGCATCAGGCGGTCGAGCGCTTCCTGCACCAGCCGCTCGCTTTCGGCATCGAGCGCGGAGGTCGCTTCATCGAGCAGAAGGATCGGGGAATTGCGCAGCACGGCGCGCGCAATGGCGATGCGCTGGCGCTGGCCGCCCGAAAGGCGGGCGCCGTCCTCGCCAAGGAACGTGTCGAGGCCTTGCGGCAGATCGCGCAGGAACTGTTCGGCATTGGCGGCGCGGGCCGCTTCCCAGATCTGCTCGTCGCTGGCCTGCCAGTTGCCATAGCGCAGATTGTCGCGCGCCGAGGCGGCGAACAGCGTTGCGTCCTGCGGCACTAGTGCGGTGCGGGCGCGGATTTCGGCCGGGTCGGCGCTGGTCAGCGGCACGCCGTCAACGCGGATCGTGCCGCCGTGCGGATCGTAGAAGCGCTGGGCGAGGAGGAACAGGGTCGACTTGCCCGCGCCAGAGGGGCCGACGATGGCCACCGTCTCGCCGGGTTCGACCGTCAGCGAGAAGTCTTCCAGCGCGAGGACTTCGGGCCGCGAGGGGTAGCGAAAGGTCACGTTCTGGAACGCGATCTGGCCGCGCGGCGGCACGGGCAGGGCCGTGGGGCGGGCGGGGGGCGAGATTTCCGGCTCCTCGCGCAGCAGTTCGTTGAGCCGTCCGGCGGCTCCCGCGCCGCGCAGCAGATCGCCATAGACTTCCGACAATGCCCCTGCGGCACCGGCGACAAGGCCTGCGGTAATGACGATGGCAAAGATCGTGCCGCCGCTGATCGTGCCCTGGGCAACGCCGACCGCGCCTTCCCACACCAGCATGGTGATCCCGCCGAACACCAGCAGGATGACGATCGCAGTCATCACCGCGCGCAGGCTGATGCGGCGAAGTGCGGTCTGGAAGGTTGCCTCGACGCGCTCACCGAAGCGCTCGAGTTCACGCTTCTCCTGTCCGAAGGCCTGCACGATCTTCATCGCGCCGAGCACTTCGGCCACGATGACGCCGATGCCCGCCACGCGATCCTGGCTCGACCGGGAAACATTGCGGACGCGCCTCCCGAAGAACACGATCGGGCCGACGACCAGCGGGATGCCGACCATCAGGATCGCCGTCAGTTTTGGCGCCAGATAGAACAGGTAACCAAGGCCGCCGATTGCGGTGATCGTGTTGCGCAACGCGACCGAGACCGTCGTTCCGACGACCTGCTCGATGATCGCGGTGTCCGAGGTCATCCGCGAGGAGATTTCCTTCGGGCTGTTGGTTTCGAAGAAGGACGGCGGCAGGCGCAACAGGTTTTCCTGCACGCGCAGGCGGATGTCGGCAACGACGCGCTCACCCAGCCAGGATACGAAATAGAAGCGGCACGCCGTACCGATCGCCAGCACCAGCACGATCAGCAGCAGATACTGGAACCAGCGCCCCAGATCATCGACATTGGCGCCGGCGGCAAAGCCCTTGTCGATGATCAGGCGGAAGCCGGATGGAATGGCAAGCGTGGCCGCCGAGGTCGTCAGCAGTGCCAGCGCGGCGAATACCAGTTGGCGGGGATACTTCAGCGCCTCGCGCCAGATCATGCGCAGCGGCCCGAGGGTCTTGGCCTTGGGTGCGGGCTCGGTAGCGGGCGGCGGGTTCCGGGTTTCCTCGTCCATGGCCGCGTGCCTAGCCGATGGCGGGGATTACCGAAAGGGGGCGGTTAGGGAACCCGCAAGATGACCGGATATTTGTTGCGTTGCACAAACGATCGAATCGCGGCAATCTGTATACAAACGACTCCCGCCCATCGGGCAGGCCATAATCAAAAGGTGTTCGCAGTGCTCTACAAGGCTTACGAAATACAGCGCTCGCTGATGAATGCGGGCAGCGCCTGGGCCTCCATGATGGCCGACGCGCTGACCGATCCGCGCAATCCCTGGGCCGGCGTCGGCCCCTCGCAGACCATCGCCAACGCGCTTGACGTGTTCGCGCATGCAGCAGCGCCGCGCGGCAAGCCGGCCTTCGGTCTCAAGGTCATCCACGTCGACGGCACCGCCCACGCCGTGAAGGAAACCACAGTGGTCACGCGTCCGTTCGGTGACCTCAAGATGTTCACCCATGATGGCCTGCCCAAGAACGCGCCGCGCCTGCTGATCGTCGCACCGATGAGCGGGCACTACGCCACGCTGCTGCGCGGCACGGTCGAACGCATGCTCGAGCGCTGCGTTGTCTACATCACCGACTGGGCCGATGCGAAGTATGTGCCGCTTGCCGAAGGCACCTTCGACCTTGATGATTACATCGATTACCTGACCGGCTTCCTCGAACACATCGGCGAAGGTGCGCACATGATGGCGGTGTGCCAGCCGTCGGTCCCGGCCTTTGCCGCGACGGCGATCATGGGCGCCAACAAGCACCCCTGCCGCCCGGTAACCCTGACGATGATGGGCGGGCCGATCGATACCCGCGAGAGCCCGACCGCGGTCAACGACCACGCGATCACCAAGCCCTATGTCTGGTTCAAGCACAATGTGATCACCACTGTGCCGACCAACTATCCGGGCGAGGGGCGCCGCGTCTATCCGGGCTTCGTGCAGCTGGCCAGCTTCATGTCGATGAACCTCGGCAGCCACATGATGAGCCACTACAAGCTGTTCCAGCACATGAACGCCGGGGCCGACGAAAGCGCCGATGCCACCAAGGCGTTCTACGATGAATACCGCGCCGTGTGCGACCTTCCGGCCGAGTTCTACCTGCAGACGGTGGATGTCGTGTTCCAGCGCCACGCCCTGCCCAAGGGCGAGTTCATCCACCGTGGTCAAGCCGTAGACCTTGGCGCAATTACCGACACCGCAATCCTGTGCATCGAGGGCGAGCGTGACGACATTTCCGGCATCGGCCAGACCAAGGCTGCGCTCAAGGTCACGCCGAACCTGCCCGAGGACATGAAGCAGTATCTGCTCGCCCCCGAAGTCGGCCACTACGGCATCTTCAACGGTTCGCGCTGGCGCGCGTCGATCGCCCCGGTGGTCGAACAGTGGATCGGCAAGTTCGAGAAGAAGGCCAAGGGTCGCAAGCTCAGCGTCGTCGCCTGAACAGCGGCAAAAACTGGTTAGAAACCTTGCGAAGCCGACCGTGCCAATCCGGCACAGGTCGGCTTTCCACGTCTCTGCAACAATGCGCAACTTTCCGGCAAGATCGCGGATGCCTTGAACTGGCAGAGGTGGCCTTGTGGACAAGGAAGCGCATCGTACCACTGAACCGGGATGTGGAGCATCGCCTCGCGTCAGCATCGTGCTGCCGGTGCACAATGGCGCTGCGTTCCTCGATGAAGCGATGCAATCGGTCCTCGGCCAGACTTTCGCCGATTTCGAGCTGATCTGCGTTGATGACGGCTCTACCGACGCCACGCCGGCGATCCTCGCGCGTTATGCAGCAGCCGACGATCGCATCCGCATCATCACCAACCGGCCGAACAAGGGCCTGCCCGGCGCCCTCAATACCGGTTTCGCAGCCGCGCGCGGGCCACTGCACACCTGGACATCGGACGACAACATCGCGCGTCCTCATATGCTGGAACGGCTGGTCCAGACGCTCGACGCCAACCCCGATGCGGCGATTGCCCACGCCAACTACAGCGTGATCGACGGGCAGGGCCGCGTGATCGGCTTCCAGAAAGTGGGGCCAGCCTCGGAAATCCTGTTCGGCAACCGCATCGGTGCGGCGTTTCTCTATCGCGCGGAAGTGACCGAATCGCTCGGCGGGTATGACACCGCGCTGTTCGGCGTCGAGGACTACGACTTCTGGCTGCGGGCAGCGCGCAGGTTCCACTTTGTCACACTGGATGAGGACCTCTACCTCTACCGCCGCCATGAAGGCAGCCTGACCGATACTCGCGCGCTCAGGATTCATCGCCTCGTTGGCCAGATCATCCGGCGCGAACTTGCTGCGGTGGACGATGCCGGCCTGCGGGCGCGGGTGCTGATGGAGCACGGCCTCGCCAGCCGCCTCGACGCGCGGCTGGGCATGCTGTGGCAGGCCTGCAAGGCGCGCCCCGGGCTTAGTCTGGCCAAGGCCCCGGCGATTGCGCGACACCTGTTATTTCATCTGGGGCGCGCAATCTCCGCCAGCCTTGCCGGCCTCAGACAAAGAACTGCGTGATCCATTCGCACTGCAGCGCGGGCTTGGCCTCGCCCTCGATCTCGATGGTGATTTCCATCGTCTGCTGCCACTGACCGGGGCGCTTCTCGTCCATCTCGAGCAGCTTGAAAACGCCGCGCACGCGCTTGCCGACGCGCACGGGGGCGAGGAAGCGCGTGCGGTTGCCGCCGTAGTTGACGCCCATCTTGATATGTTCGGGCCGCGGGCAATCGCTTTCCATGGTCAGCAGCGGGATCAGCGACAGCGTCAGGAACCCGTGGGCGATCGGGCCGCCGAACGGAGTCAGCTTCGCCTTTTCCGGGTCAACGTGGATGAACTGGAAATCGCCGGTTGCCTCGGCAAACTTGTTCACGCGCTCCTGCGTGATCTCGACCCAGTTCGAGGTGCCGACTACCTGGCCGATCCGGGCCTTGATTTCCTCGGGCGGAAGGAATGTCGTCATGGCGATGTGCTCTCCTGCTCATGTCTCTTGGCCGATACAATGGCGGCAAGCCGGACGCGGAGCAAGCGCGTTTAATTGGGTGGTTAAGCGGTGGCCGGGTGCGGTGCCGGCTGGGGCGCGGGCTTGCGGAAAGGTTGCGGCTGTGCCGTCCGTACACGCTTGATATAGGCCCACAATCCGCATTGCAGCCCGACCAGCATGTAGCAGAACGGCTGGAACGCGATGCCGACGAAGGTCGAGCCCACCAGATAGATGACCTGCGCCTGTTGCAATGCTTCGGCCAGCGGCGCGACCCAGCGGAATTCTTCCGAGGTCTCCTTGCGATAGCGTCGTCGCAGGACTTCCATCTGCCACACGCCCAGAAGGTGCAGCGACAGCCATAGCGCCAGACCGGGGTAGCCCTGCTCGCCCAGCATCTCGAAGTAGCTCGAATGGTAGGCGCGGCCTTCCTCGACGATCGGCTGGTATTCGAGCGCGGCATTGTTGTCGCCGGCGTAGTCCGCCTTGACGGTGTCGTAGGTCAGCTTGTTCTGGCGATAGGCCTCGAAGCCGCCGCCGAAGGGATGGCGCTTGGCGAACTCGATCGTCCACTTCCACACCGCCACGCGCGTCGAGGCGGATTGATCGGACTGGTGGTTCTTGATCGTGCTCATCCGGTCGGTGAACTCCTTGGGCAGGAGCGGGACCGCGATCAGCGCGCCGGCGGCCATGACCGAGACGATCAGCAGGCGTCGCCTGGCCGTGCGCAGGATCATGGCTGCCAGAACGACGACGCAGACCAGGCCGGTGCGCGCGCCCGTACCGATCGGCATCAGCGCGCAGGCAAAGCACAGCGCCCAGGCAAAGATCTTCACCCGCCAGTCGGGCGGAAAGATCGTGCCATAGCGCGACAGCCACAGCGCCAGAGGGATCACCGCGATGGCCACCGCCGAGATGATCGAGCCTTCGTAAAGGCCGGTATTGTCGTTCACCAGCAGGCGCAATTCGCCATAGCCGCCACCGCCTGCCGCCGTCTTGATCCCGCCACCGATCACGATCACCCCGATCGACAGGGCCAGGATCAGCGTGATGGCCTCGATTCTCAAGCGGGTCCGCAGGGTAAGGGGCAGGAACAGTGCCCACAGCAGCGCCTTCCACACCCAGGCCCACTTCTCCGCAGCTTCCACCGGAAAGTCGGCGGCCTGAGTCGTCAACCCGCAGTAGACCAGCAGGGTCAGCAGCAGGAACTGGCGCAGGGAAATGCGGATACCGTTCTTGTCCTCGGCCACGAACCACGAGAGGAACGCGCAGAGGAACGCGATCAGCGAAACCGGAATGTGGCTGAGGATGCCCCAGCTGACCTTCTGCGGCGCGACGATGTCAATGTAGCTGTAGGCCAGCACAAAGATGAACGGCTTGCGGAAGCCCGCGCCGATGAAGGCGAGCACGCAGGACAGCAGGAACAGGTCAAGCATCGCCACCGCCCGGCGCCTGCTCGCGGCGCTTGCGGAATGGCGTCTTGCGGCTCGGCAGGGATGGGTCGTCGTTGAGATCTTCACGATGCAGCAAGCGCCAGATGGCAATCGCCATCAGCACGTGCGGCAGGATTATCGTGAACTTGTCGATCATTGCAGGCTTGCGCTAGCCGATCGAGGTTGACGCGGCGTTAAGCCTTCCATGGCAGAGCGTTGCCCATGACACGCGTGCTCCACGTTCTCGACCATTCGCTGCCGATGCACAGCGGCTACACCTTCCGCACTCGCGCCATCCTCAAGGCGCAGGCGGCGATGGGGCTGGAAGTGCGCGCGGTGACCGGGCAGCGCCACACTGCGCCCATGCCGAGCGATCCCGAGGTCGTCGATGGCCTGACCTTTTACCGCGCTGGCGGCATTGCGGGCGGCCTTCCGCTGGTGCGCGAATGGTCGGAAGTTGCGACGCTGGCCGAGCGTATCGTCGCCATCGCGCGTGAATGGCGGCCCGACGTGCTTCATGCGCACTCGCCGGCGCTATGCGGCCTCGCGGCACTGCGGGCCGGGCGCAAGCTCGGCATTCCGGTGGTGTACGAGATTCGCGCGTTCTGGGAGGACGCTGCGGTTGGCAATGGAACGGGGCGCGAAGGCTCGGCCAAATACTGGCTGACGCGCGTGCTGGAGAACGATGTCGTCAGTGGCGCCGACCGCGTCGTGACGATTTGCGAGGGTCTGCGTGCCGACCTTGCCGCGCGCGGCTTTGCGCCGGAAAAGCTGTCGATCATGCCCAACGGCGTCGACCTTGACCTGTTCGGCGAAGCTCTGCCGCGCGATGCCGGGCTGGCAACCGAACTCGGGCTGGGGGAGGGGCCGGTGATCGGCTTCCTCGGCAGCTTCTACCCTTACGAAGGCCTCGACGACCTGATCGCAGCCATGCCGGCCATCGTCGCCCGCGTGCCCGACGCGCGCCTGCTGATGGTGGGCGGCGGCCCTGCCGAAGCGGACTTGCGCGCGCAGGCACAGGCCTCTGCGGTGGCAGATGCGATCCGTTTCGTAGGCCGCGTACCGCATCACGAGGTGGACCGCTACTATTCGCTGGTCGACGTTGTCTGCTATCCGCGCAAGGCGATGCGGCTGACCGATCTCGTTACGCCGCTGAAGCCGCTCGAGGCCATGGCGCAGGGCAAGCTGGTCAGCGCTTCGGACGTCGGCGGACATCGCGAGCTGATCCAGCACGGCAGGACCGGAACCCTGTTCCCGCCTGATGATCCGGCCGGGCTTGCCACGGCGCTTGCCGATCTGCTCGGATCCCGCGCCGGTTGGGACACCCAGCGCGACGTTGCCAGGGCGTTCGTCCGTGATAGCCACGACTGGGCTAGCAACGTCAGGCGTTATCTACCTGTTTACCAAGCCCTGTTACCGAATCACGAACTGCCATCAGTCGCGGCGTAACCCGCGATTCCGGTGGCGGCAGGATGACCGAAACAGACAGGACGACGCCCCCGTGACTGCGACAAAGCGCAAGCCAAAGCCCATCACCGCGCATCCGATGTTTCCGGTCGTGACGTCCCTGTGGTTTGCGGCGTTCTTCGGGCTCGGCAGCTTTGCCGTTGCACCCTCTCTGCTTGAAGGCCCGGTCGTTGCGCTGGGCATTCCGGCCATCGTCCCTGCGGCCGCTCCGCCACTCGGCTTTACCGCGCGTGTGCTGCTGGCGCTTGGCCTGCTGTTGCTGGGCGCGCTCATCGGCTTCGCGGTGGGACGCAAGCTCGCACCGAAGGAGGCCGCCCCGGTGCGCCGCCGCGACATGTCCGCCGCCCGCAGGCAGCGCTCTGACGAGACTGCCGATCGTTTCGACGAACCTCGCCGCGTATTGAACCCGGCTGAGGACCTTGGCGAGCCGCTTGATGCGCCTGGCGATGATCAGGTCGCCCCGCTGCGTCGGCGGGCACTGTCGTTGACCGATGAAGCGCAGCCGCTGGTCCCGGCTCAGGACGCGCCGCTCCCCGGCTTCCTGCCTTGGGAGAATGCTTCCCCGGCCTATGCCGCAGTCGCTCGTGATGAAGATCCGCTCGCCCTCGAAGGTCTGCTTGAAGAGGCTGCAGGCGCTGCCGAGGTCTCCGTCGGGGCTGGGCCATTCTCCGCCCCTGCCAAGTCAGATGAAGAGCAGATCGCTGCCTTTGCGCCTCCCGCTGCCTTCACGCAGGAACCTGAAGCGCCGTTTGCTGCTGGCGACGCCGAACCCGATTTCACACGGCCCACAGAGCCTGCGCCTGCTGCTTCGGTTCTGGCACCCA
This sequence comes from Novosphingobium sp. ERW19, assembly GCF_012641315.1. Lineage (NCBI taxonomy): Bacteria > Pseudomonadati > Pseudomonadota > Alphaproteobacteria > Sphingomonadales > Sphingomonadaceae > Novosphingobium > Novosphingobium sp. ERW19. Next base: position 12,916 of record NZ_JABAIC010000004.1, on the reverse strand, counting down.
AGCCCCTGCTTCAGGCCCCGGCTGCACAGGTGACTCCGATCGAGCGTGCGCCGCTTGATGGCCTTGGCATGGTCCAGCTTGTCGAACGTCTGGCTGTTGCGATAGCCCGTCACGCGCCGCCGGTGCGCGATGCGGCGCCGCTTGAAACCTCCGCCTATGCGGCCCCCGCTGCTCCGGAAAGCCCTGCTCCTGTCGAAAACGTGGTGGCTGCTCAACCCGTACAAGTTGATGAAGTCCGTGACGATCTGCGCGTCGTCCGGCTGCGTCCGCTCGCGGTCGATATTGCGCCGCCGCTTGACGAAGACGAAGAGCAGGAGGGTGTCGCGCAGCTTGCCCGCTTCCTGCGCGCACCGGCTGTCGCCACGCCGGAGGCGTCCGTGCCCACGACCGATGATCCGGCCGAGCCCGAGGTTGCCGAGGAGCGCTACCCCTCGCTGCTCGACATGGGTCCTGCCTCGCTCCGCCAGCACTCGCCCCGCATTGACGATGGCCTTGCGCTGGACGAGGAAGCGGACGCTTCAGATGTTGAACCGACCGTGGTGTTCCCCGGGCAGGTTTCTGCGCTGCAAGGTGGCCTGCGCCGGTTTGAACGGCCTTCGATCCTGCCGGTCCAGGGCTCGCCCCTGGCTGCGCCGGGGCAGGCTGCACCCTCGACCCCGGCAGAAGTCCTGCCCGATGCATCGCCCGCTGCGTCCGGCGCGCTCGCTGATCCGGAAGAGGCCGATCGCGCGCTTCGCGCCGCACTGGCAACACTTCAGCGGATGACTGCTCAGGGATAGTTTTCCACGTCCCTGGCGGCACTTTCGGGCAGAAAGACCCGGCGAAGCCGCACTTTCTGCCATGTCGCAACCGTATTTACGGCATTAACCGCGCGCTTGATGCCCTTGCGCGGTTGCAAAATAACTTTCCTGCAGTCATGGGGGCACTTCGCGCAATTTTCGTCGCTTTTCCGCGAGGGTGATTCGCGCGCCGCTGCCTTTTTGGCCATTGCCTTATTGGATGTAGGACGATCATCGAGATGGGATTTCCGCCGCTTCAGGGCCTGTACGATCCGCGTAATGAGCATGACGCCTGTGGCGTGGGCTTTATTGCCCACATCAAAGGCCAGAAAAGCCATGCGATTGTGGACCAGGCGCTGGAAATTCTGCACAATCTTGACCATCGCGGTGCCGTCGGCGCCGACCCGCTGCTGGGCGATGGCGCCGGCATCCTGATCCAGCTTCCCGACCAGCTGTTCCGCAAGTGGGCCGCTTCCGAAGGCAAGGACCTGCCGCAGCCGGGCGATTACGCCGTGGCCATGTGCTTCCTGCCGCAGGAAGAAGCCGCTCGCCTGTTCGTGACGGAATTCTTCGAGAAGTTCATCGCCAAGGAAGGCCAGGAACTGATCGGCTGGCGCGATGTGCCGACCACGCAGGATGGCCTTGGCAAGGCTGTCGTCGAATCGATGCCGGTGATCCGCCAGTGCTTCATCAAGCGCGGGGCGAACACGCCCGATCAGGACGCGTTCGAGCGCAAGCTGCTCGCCATCCGCAAGCAGACGCAGAACCCGCTCGCCGCCATGGCCGAGAAGCACAACCTGCCGGGCGTCACGCAGCTCTATATGCCGAGCTTCTCGACCCGTACGATCGTCTACAAAGGGCTGCTGCTGGCAACGCAGGTCGGCTCGTTCTACGACGATCTGCGCGATCCGGACTGCGTTTCGGCTCTGGGCCTCGTGCACCAGCGCTTCTCGACCAACACCTTCCCGAGCTGGAAGCTGGCACACCCGTTCCGCTTCATCGCCCACAACGGTGAGATCAACACTGTTCGCGGCAATGTGAACTGGATGAACGCGCGCCGCCGCACCATGGAATCCGAGCTGCTCGGCCCGGATCTCGACAAGATGTGGCCGCTGATCCCGCACGGCCAGTCTGACACCGCCAGCCTCGACAACGCGCTCGAACTGCTGCTCGCCGGTGGCTACAGCCTTGCCCACGCGGTGATGATGCTCGTGCCCGAGGCGTGGGCCGGCAACCCGCTGATGGATTCCAAGCGTCGTGCCTTCTACGAATACCACGCCGCCCTGATGGAACCCTGGGACGGACCCGCTGCCGTCGCCTTCACCGATGGTCGCCAGATCGGCGCAACGCTCGATCGCAACGGCCTGCGTCCCGCACGTTTCTCGATCACCCGTGACGACCTGATCTGCATGGCTTCGGAAAGCGGCGTGCTGCCCTTCCGCGAGGAAGACATCGTCCGCAAGTGGCGCCTCCAGCCCGGCCGCATGCTCCTGATCGACATGGAGCAGGGCAAGATCATCGAGGACGAGGAAATCAAGGCCGAGCTGGCCAATGCCGAGCCATACGAAGAATGGCTCGACCAGGCGCAGTACAAGCTCAAGGAACTCGACGTGATCGAGCCTGAGCTGGCTGCGCTGCCGGTGGAAACCACCTCGCTGCTCGATCGTCAGCAGGCCTTCGGTTACACGCAGGAAGACGTCACCAAGTTCCTCGAACCGATGGGCGTTGCCGGCGATGATCCGATCGGATCGATGGGCACCGACACGCCAATCGCGGTGCTTTCGAACCGCTCGCGCCTGCTGTTTGATTACTTCAAGCAGAACTTCGCGCAGGTCACCAATCCGCCGATCGACCCGATCCGCGAGGAACTGGTCATGTCGCTGGTCAGCATGATCGGGCCGCGCCCGAACCTGCTCGGCCGCGATGCCGGCACTCACAAGCGTCTGGAAGTTGATCAGCCGATCCTGACGAACGAGGACGTCGCCAAGATCCGCTCGGTCGAAGCCGCGCTCGACGGCGCTTTCCGCACCGGCACCATCGACACGACATGGGATGCCGCCACCGGCGCCGATGGCCTCGAAATGGCCATCAAGGAAATGTGCTGGGCGGCGACCGAAGCGGTGCTGGCCGACAAGAACATCCTGATCCTGTCGGACCGTGCCCAGTGTGAATCGCGCATCCCGATGCCGGCTGCGCTGGCAACGGCTGCGGTGCACCAGCACCTCGTCCGTCAGGGCCTGCGCATGCAGACCGGCCTTGTCGTCGAAACTGGTGAAGCGCGCGAAGTGCACCACTTCTGCGTGCTGGCGGGCTATGGCGCCGAAGCGATCAACCCCTATCTGGCGTTTGAAACGCTGGAGCAGATCCGCGTGGCCAAGGAGCTCCCGCTCGAGCCCAAGGACGTCAAGAAGAACTACATCAAGGCCATCGGCAAGGGCATCCTCAAGGTCATGTCCAAGATGGGCATCTCGACCTACCAGTCCTATTGCGGTGCCCAGATCTTCGACGCTGTCGGCCTGTCGACCGACTTCGTGAATGCCTATTTCACCGGCACCGCGACGACGATCGAAGGCGTCGGGCTCAAGGAAATCGCGGAAGAAACCGTGCGCCGTCACGCCACGGCTTATGGCGACAACCCGATCTACAAGAAGATGCTCGATGTGGGCGGCATGTACCAGCTGCGCCTGCGCGGCGAGGAGCACGCCTGGACGGCGTCGAACATCGCCAATCTGCAGCACGCGGTCCGGGGCAACACGCCTGAGAAGTATCGCGAGTTCGCCCAGTCGATCAACGACCAGTCGGAACGGATGCTCACCATCCGTGGCCTGATGGAGCTGAAGAAGGCCGATCAGGCCATTTCCATCGATGAAGTCGAACCGGCGAGCGAGATCGTCAAGCGCTTCGCCACCGGCGCGATGAGCTACGGCTCGATCTCGTGGGAGGCGCACACCACGCTCGCCGTGGCGATGAACCGCATTGGCGGCAAGTCGAACACGGGTGAGGGCGGCGAAGACCCGGCGCGCTTCAAGCCGCTCGCCAATGGCGATTCGATGCGTTCGGCGATCAAGCAGGTGGCGTCCGGCCGCTTCGGCGTGACCGCTGAATACCTCGTCAATGCCGACGACGTGCAGATCAAGATGGCGCAGGGCGCAAAGCCCGGCGAAGGCGGTCAGCTGCCGGGTGACAAGGTCGACAAGACCATCGGCAAGACCCGTCACTCGACCCCGGGCGTCGGCCTGATCTCGCCGCCGCCGCACCACGACATCTACTCGATCGAAGACCTTGCCCAGCTCATTCACGATCTCAAGAACGTGAACACCGGCGCGCGCATCTCGGTCAAGCTGGTCTCGGAAGTGGGTGTCGGCACCGTGGCCGCGGGCGTGTCCAAGGCACGTGCCGACCATGTGACGATCTCGGGCTACGAAGGCGGCACCGGCGCTTCGCCGCTGACCTCGCTGACGCACGCCGGCTCTCCGTGGGAAATCGGCCTTGCCGAAACCCAGCAGACCCTGCTGCTCAACAACCTGCGCAGCCGCATCTGCGTGCAGGCCGACGGTGGCCTGCGTACGGGCCGTGACGTCGCGGTTGCCGCGCTGCTCGGCGCTGACGAGTTCGGCTTCGCTACCGCGCCGCTGATCGCGGCCGGATGCATCATGATGCGCAAGTGCCATCTCAACACCTGCCCGGTAGGCGTCGCCACCCAGGACCCGGTCCTGCGTGCGCGCTTCACCGGCCAGCCCGAGCACGTGATCAACTACTTCTTCTTCGTCGCCGAAGAGCTGCGCGCGATCATGGCCGAAATGGGCTTCCGCACGGTTGCCGAGATGGTCGGCCGCGTGGATCGCCTCGACGTGAAAAAGGCTGTCTCGCACTGGAAGGCGCAGGGCGTCGATCTGTCGAAGCTGCTGCACAAGGTCGAGCCGGTCGAAGGCACGACCCTGAACTGGAGCGAGACGCAGGATCACGGCCTCGAAGCCGCGCTCGACAAGGACCTGATCGCTGCCAGTGCCCCGGCACTCGACAAGGGCGAGCCGGTCCGGCTTGAGCGCAAGGTCATCAACGTCAACCGCACGGTCGGCGCGATGCTCTCGGGCGAAGTGGCCAAGAAGTACGGGCACAAGGGCCTGGCCGACAACACCATCCACATCTCGTTCAAGGGTGTGGCAGGCCAGTCGTTCGGCGCGTTCCTCGCCCACGGCGTAACGCTCGATCTCGTCGGCGATGCCAATGACTACGTCGGCAAGGGCCTGTCGGGCGGTCGCGTGATCGTGCGTCAGCCGAGCCATGTCGATCGTGACCCCACCGAGAACATCATCGTCGGCAACACCGTGCTCTACGGTGCGATCGCTGGTGAGGCCTATTTCAACGGCGTCGGCGGTGAACGCTTCGCGGTGCGCAATTCGGGCGCCGTCGCGGTGGTCGAAGGCACCGGTGACCACGGTTGCGAATACATGACCGGCGGTGTCGTCGTCGTTCTCGGCAAGACCGGGCGCAACTTCGCGGCAGGCATGTCGGGCGGTGTTGCCTATGTCTATGACGTCGACGGCAACTTCGCCCAGCTCGTCAACGGCGCGATGGTCGACGTCCTGCCGATCTCGGCAGAGCGTGACGAGGAAGACGGTGCGGGCCGTCCGCAACAGCGCGGGGTCGACGTCTACGACTACGGCATGGGCGACATGCTGCGTCACGATGCCGAACGCCTGCGGGTGCTGGTGGAACGGCACCACCTCTACACCGGCAGCAAGCGCGCTCGCGAAATCCTCGACAACTGGGCCGAGGCTTTGGGCAAGTTCGTCAAGGTCATGCCGCGCGACTATGCGCGGGCGCTCCGTCAGATGGAGGCCGAGCGCCTCGAAGCCGCCTCGGTCGCGGCTGAGTAAGGGTTAGATTACAATGGGTAAGGCAACCGGCTTTCTCGAAATCGATCGTCAGGACCGCAAGTACGATGCGCCTGCCGAACGCCTGAAGCACTATCGCGAGTTCGTGATCCCGCACGACGATGCCGGCCTCAAGGGCCAGGCATCGCGGTGCATGAACTGCGGCATTCCGTACTGCCACAATGGCTGTCCGGTGAACAACCAGATCCCCGACTGGAACCACCTGGTCTACGAGAACGACTGGCGCGAAGCGCTGACCAATCTCCATTCGACCAACAACTTCCCCGAGTTCACCGGCCGCATCTGCCCCGCCCCGTGCGAGGCGGCGTGCACGCTGAACATCGTGGACCAGCCGGTCACCATCAAGTCGATCGAATGTGCCATCGTCGATCGCGGATGGAAGGAAGGCTGGATCGAGCCGCAGGTGCCTGCGAAGAAGTCCGGCAAGTCCGTCGCTGTCGTCGGCTCCGGCCCGGCCGGCATGGCGGCTGCCCAGCAGCTGGCCCGCGCCGGTCACTCGGTGACGGTGTTCGAGAAGAACGACCGTATCGGCGGCCTGCTGCGCTACGGTATTCCTGACTTCAAGATGGAAAAGACCCACATCAATCGCCGCGCGATGCAGATGGAGGCCGAAGGCGTCCAGTTCCGCACCAGCGTGGAAGTTGGCGTGACGGTCTCCTTCGCGAGCTTGCAGGAAAACTTCGATGCCGTCGTGCTCGCAGGCGGTGCGGAAGATCCGCGCGGCCTCAACATCCCCGGCGCCGAACTTCCCAGCGTGCGCATGGCAATGGAATTCCTGACCCAGCAGAACAAGCGCAACGCCGGCGACGACGAATTGCGTGCCGCGCCGCGCGGGTCGCTCACGGCCACCGGCAAGCATGTCGTCGTGATCGGCGGCGGTGACACCGGCTCGGACTGCGTCGGCACCTCGAACCGCCAGGGCGCCGCTTCGGTCACCCAGCTCGAGATCATGCCCAAGCCGCCCGAGAAGGAAGACAAGGCATTGAGCTGGCCGAACTGGCCGCTCAAGCTGCGCACTTCGTCGAGCCACGAGGAAGGCTGCGAACGCGAGTTTGCCGTGCTGACCAAGCGCGTCGTCGGTGAAAACGACGTTGCCGGCCTCGAATGTGTTCGCGTCGAGTGGGTCAATGGCCAGATGCAGGAAGTGCCGGGCAGCGAATTCGTGCTCAAGGCCGACCTTATCCTGCTCGCCATGGGCTTCGTCGGTCCGCGCAAGCAGGGCCTGCTCGAACAGGCCGGCGTAGAGCTGGACCCGCGCGGCAACGTCAAGGGCAACGTCGTTGATTACAAGACCAGCGTCGACAACGTCTTTGCCTGCGGCGACATGCGCCGCGGTCAGAGCCTCGTCGTCTGGGCAATCCGCGAAGGTCGCCAGTGCGCCCGCGCCGTCGACGAAGCGCTGATGGGCGTGAGCGAACTGCCGCGCTGATCGCAAGCCATTGCCGAAAAAGGGAAGGGGCGTCCGCAAGGGCGCCCTTTTCCGTTGGGTTTCAGCCGTCGCCTTCGGGCGCAACCGCAGGCATGGCTTTTGTGCGGCACACCAGCAGCTTGTCGATCTTGCGACCGTCCATGTCGACAACCTCGAATCGCCAGCCCTGATCGTGGAAATGCTCGCCCTCGTTGGGTAGCTTCTTGAGCACCGACAGACAGTACCCGGCCGTGGTTGCAAATTCGCGGTCGTCAGGCAGGTCCAGCCCGAGCCGGTCGGCCAGTGCATCGGCGGGCAGGGCGCCCGAGATCAGCAACGACCCGTCCTCGCGCTCGACCACCATCGGTTCGTCACCGGCATCGGAATGGCCGACAAAGTTGCCTGCAATGGCCTCCAGCAGATCGGCGGGCGTGACGATGCCCTCAAGGTGGCCATATTCGTCATGGACCAGCGCAATCGCCACTTCGGCCTGCTGGATCATGCCGAGCGCATCCATCGTGTCGAGCTGATCGGGCACGATCGCCGGTTTCTTCATCAGGCGCCCGAGCTGCACCTTGCGCCCGCGCAGCAACGTCGAGAACACGTCGCGCACCTTCACCACGCCGACAATGCGATCGACCGACCCGTCCGCCACCAGCAGCAACGAGTGGGGACTGTCGTCTATCGCTTCACGCAGTTCCGCTTCGCTCGCCTTGCGCTCGATCCAGTGCAGTTCGGTGCGCGGCGTCATCACCTCGCGCACCGGCCGTTCGGCAAGGCGCATGATCCCGGTCATGATCGCCCGCTCGTCCTCCTCGATCACGCCCGATCGGGTGGCCTCGGCGAAGATCATGTGGAGTTCCTCGGCGGTTACCTCCTGCTCGGTCCCTTGCTTCAGCCCGAGCAGGCGGATGATCGCGCTTGAGGAATTGTCGAGCAGCCACACGAACGGCGCGGTGATCTTCGACATCAGAGCCATGGCCGGCGCCGCCAGCTTGGCGATGGGCTCCGCCGCGCGCAGCGCCAGTTGCTTGGGCACCAGTTCGCCAACCACGAGGCTGAGATATGTGGTGATCGCAATGACGACAACGAAACCGGCATCGTCGGCATATTGCGCCGGAAAGCCCCATGCTTGCAGCCGCTCGGCCATCGGGCCGCCAAGGCTCGATCCCGAATAGGCACCGGCGATGATGCCCACCAGGGTAATGCCGATCTGCACGGTCGATAAAAATTTTCCGGGGTCGGCGGCCAGCGCAAGAGCAACCTTCGCGCCCTTGCTGCCGTCTTCCGCAGCCACCTTCAGGCGGGCAGGACGTGCTGAGACAATCGCCAGTTCCGACATGGAAAACAGGCCGTTGAGCACAACGAGGCCCAGGATCACGAAGACGTCAGACCATGGAAAAGGTGTCACGCGAAGGCCCCTAACAGATTTAGGACAAAAGGCGAATAGCGCATGGATTGTTCCTGAGGATCGCTTCGCCTGGGTTCCCGTTCGGGAACCGTTCAGTCGAAGTGGGCGTATTTCACCCTGTCAAAGCGGCATTGCGGCGCTAAGCTCGTGTCCGGATGCTGGTAAAAGGGGACAGGAAATGAAAATCCGTCGTGTTCTTATGTCGAGCCTGTGCGCGGTTTCGCTGGTCAGCTTGTCGGCCTGCGTCACCGATCCCAACACCGGCGAAAAGAAGGTTTCGCGCACGGCCATCGGCGGCATCGGCGGTGCGCTGGGTGGCGCCCTGCTCGGTGGCCTCATCGGCGGCAAGACTGGCCGTATCGTCGGCGCAGGCATCGGTGGCGTCGCCGGTGGCGTGATCGGCTACCAGAAGGACAAGCAGATCAAGGAACTGCGCGAACAGACCGCAGGCACCGGGGTGGATGTGACCGAAACCGATGGCGGCAATGCCATTCTGGTAAACCTGCCCAATGGCGTGACGTTCGACGTCGACAGCTCGACCGTGAAGCCGGCTTTCGGCGCCACGCTTGATCGCGTCGCCCAGTCGCTGGTCCAGTATCCGAACTCGCTGATCGACGTCTATGGTCACACCGATTCCACCGGTTCGGATGCCTACAATCAGGCCCTGTCCGAACGCCGCGCCCGTGCCGTCGCGGATTACCTGACGTCGCGCGGCGTCGGCTATGCCCGTATCCGCAGCCAAGGCTTCGGTGAGTCGCAGCCGATCGCTTCGAACGACACCGAGCAGGGCCGTCAGGCCAATCGCCGCGTCGAAATCAAGATCGTGCCGATCAGCCAGGATGACGTGAATCGCGCTCGCTCCGGCCAGTAAACGCTTAGAATCAAGCCAGCGGCGTCGCCCACACGGGCGGCGCCGTTTGCTATGTGGAACATACGATTGGGCGTTGACCGGTGCGGGCCGAGGCTGGCATCGGCTCTGGCAAAGGAGACCAGTTCGATGCCGATTCAGCGCCGCACCATCAATGGCCGCGAAACCAACCCGATCGGTCTGGGCTGCATGTCATTGAGCTGGGCCTATGCGGGCCGTCCCAGTGAGGAGGATGGCATCCGCCTGCTTCAGCACGCGGTCGACATCGGCTACGATCACTTCGACACTGCGCGCCTCTATGGCCTCGGCCATAACGAAACGCAGGTCGGCATTGCGCTCGAGGGCCGCCGCGACAAGGTCTTCCTCGCCTCCAAGATGGGCATCTTCGCCAGCGGCGAGAGGCGCGGCATCGATTGCCATCCCGATACGATCCGCAGCGAGCTCGAAGTGTCGCTCAAGCTGCTCAAGACCGATCACATCGATCTTTACTACATGCACCGGCGGGACTTCAAAGTGCCGATCGAGGATTCGGTGGGCGCGATGGCGGACCTCGTGAAAGAGGGCAAGATCGGCGGGATCGGCCTGTCCGAGATGTCGGCCGAAACCTTGCGCAAGGCAGCGGCCGTCCACCCCATTGCCGCAATGCAGACCGAATACTCGCCTTGGACCCGGCAAGCCGAAATCGCCGTGCTCGAGGCATGCAAGGAACTCGGCACCACCTTCGTTGCCTTCTCCCCGGTCGCACGCGGGGTGCTGGCCAATGGCGTACGCGATCCGCAAGGCTTGCCCGATGGCGATATTCGCAAAGCCATGCCGCGTTTCACCGGCGAGAATTGGGAAAAGAACCTCGCGCTGGTCGATGCCTTCAATGCCATTGCCGCCCGCGAAGGCGTGACCCCTGCACAACTGTCGCTGGCGTGGGTGCTTTCGCGTGGCGACCATGTCGTCGCCATTCCCGGCACCGGCAAGATCGCCCATCTTGAAGAAAACATCGCGCGCTGGGACTGGGAAATTCCCGCGTCGGTTGCCGCAGAGGTCGATGATCTCATCAACCAGCAGACCGTGTCCGGCCATCGCTATGCCGGCGTCATGCTCCCGACAATTGACACCGAGGACTTCGCCTAAGCCAGTTTCGCCGCCCTGTCGGCCAGCCGCTCGACTGCAGCTGCGTGGATGGCGGGCGCGGTGACCAGCAGGCCGAAGGCGCGGGGGTCGCGCTTGTTGTAATCAAGCGGCTTGCCGAATGCATCGGACACGACCGCCCCCGCTTCGCGCGCGATCAGCGTGGCTGCCGCGATGTCCCACTCGAAACCCCAGCGCAGCGTTGCCAGCAGGTCCGCCTCGTTGGCGCCGACCATCGCGATGCGCAGCGCGATCGAGTTGGGCTTGTCCACGGTCACCAGATCGGCGTCGGCCTTGGGCAGGCTGTCGGCCGGAACGCGCGATCCCGCCAGCACGGTGCGCGTGCTGGCGTAAAGCTTGCTGCCATTCCGCTCCGCTCCCTGGCCCGCCACTGCGGACCAGTACTCGCCCCGGGCGGGCGCGCTCAGCGCCCCGATCAGCGGCCGCCCCTCGCTCACCAGCGCAACCGAAACCGACCAGCCCGGCCGGCCGCGCACGAAGTCGCGCGTGCCATCGACCGGATCGACCAGCCAGCACAGGCCGCGTTCCAGCCGTTCGGGGTGATCCACCGTTTCTTCGGATAGCCAGCCTGCCGAGGGGAGGAGGGCGCCCAGTTCGCGCTTCAGGAAAGCATCGACCGCAAGGTCTGCATCGCATACCGGGCTGCCCGGCGTTTTTTCCCACACTTGGGGGGCGTGGCCATGTCCAGGCCATAGGCCCAGCGCCATGTCCCCGGCAGCGCGGACGATCTGGTGGAGGCGGTCATAGTCGATCATTCCGCGCCTCCGTGCACAGTGGTGAGCATAGTATCGTGCAATTGCGAGACGTTATCAAAGATAGCTTCGAGTCTCGCATTTACGCTCCTTTTCAAGCTCCCCGCTCTGTGCTTAAGGCATTCCGAGTCAAGCGCCAATGGCGGCGTATACCTTTGCGCCAGTGCGGCGCGCCTGTTCGAAACGGGGATAACGCATGAACGTCCATGAGTACCAGGCGAAGGAACTGCTTGCGAAGTTTGGTGTCGGCATTCCGGCGGGGATTGCGGCGCTGACGGTTGAGGAAGCGGTTGCTGCGGCCAAGCAGCTTCCCGGGCCGCTTTATGTCGTGAAGGCGCAGATCCATGCGGGCGGTCGCGGCAAGGGCAAGTTCAAGGAACTGCCGGCTGATGCCAAGGGCGGCGTGCGCCTGGCCAAGAGCATCGAGGAAGTCGAAGCCTTTGCCAAGGAGATGCTCGGCAACACCCTCGTGACGGTGCAGACCGGCGAGGCGGGCAAGCAGGTCAATCGCCTCTACATCACCGATGGCGTTGATATCGCGAAGGAATACTACCTGTCGATGGTGGTTGACCGCGCGTCGAGCCGCGTTGCCATGATCGTCTCGACCGAGGGCGGCATGGACATCGAAGAAGTCGCTCACTCGACGCCGGAAAAGATCGCCACGATCACGATCGATCCGGCCGAAGGCTTCATGCCGCACCACGGCCGCGCTGTCGGCTATGCGCTCAAGCTCACCGGCGATCTCAACAAGCAGGCCGGCAAGATCGCCGAGCAGCTCTACAACGCCTTCGTCGCGCTGGATTGCGACATGCTCGAGATCAACCCGCTGGTGGAAACCAAGGACGGTAACCTCCTCGTCCTCGACACCAAGATGAGCTTCGATTCGAACTCGCTCTACCGCCACCCCGACGTGATGGCGCTGCGCGACGAGACCGAGGAAGACCCGGCCGAGATCGAAGCGAGCAAGTACGACCTTGCCTACATCAAGCTCGACGGCAACATCGGCTGCATGGTCAACGGCGCCGGCCTTGCCATGGCGACGATGGACATCATCAAGCTGAACGGCGAATTCCCGGCGAACTTCCTCGACGTGGGCGGCGGCGCGACGACCGAGAAGGTCACCGCGGCGTTCAAGATCATCCTCAAGGACCCGGCGGTGAAGGGCATTCTCGTCAACATCTTCGGCGGGATCATGAAGTGCGACATCATCGCCGACGGCATCGTCGCCGCGGCCAAGGAAGTGAACCTGCAGGTTCCCCTCGTCGTCCGCCTCGAAGGCACCAACGTCCAGCAGGGCAAGGACATCCTCGCCAATTCGGGCCTGCCCATCGTCCCCGCAAACGACCTTGGCGATGCCGCCAAGAAGATCGTCGCTGAAGTCCGGAAGGTCGCCTGATCCTTCGACGGACTGCGGTTTGATCAAGGGGCGTCGGGCAACCGGCGCCCCTTTTCATTTGCCTGTCCCGTCGCCCACTTGTGCAGTTGACGTTTACGTAAGCGCGAATTATGCCGAGACCCACGGAATCAAGGAAAGGACGCTTAGGCCCATGAAAGCCCTGGTCTGCGTGAAGCGCGTGATTGACTACAACGTGAAGCCTCGTGTGAAGGCGGATGGTTCGGGGGTTGATCTTGCGAACGTGAAGATGAGCATGAACCC